>JBARWQ010000078.1:0-12961 GCA_049646885.1 Aequorivita sp.
TTATCAGCGGTCCTACAGGAGACGCCAATGGAAACGGTATGCTTGATGTTGACGAGACTTGGATCTATACTGGAACATATACCATTACCCAAGTTGATATTGACGCTGGCGAAGTAATCAACCAGGCCACGGCTACCGCTACGGCTCCGGATCAAAGTACAGTGAGCGATCTTTCGGGATCTACCACCACAACAGACGATCCAACGGTTATCGAGCTTTGTCAGAATCCTGGTATTGCTTTAATAAAACTGGCTGATATCGATCCCACACAAGATTGTTATGAAGTTGGCGTGGGTGGAACCATTAGTTATATTTTTAAAGTAAAAAATACTGGTAACGTAACCCTTACCAACATAATGGTTACCGATCCAGGTGTTACCGTAACCGGCGGGCCCCTTGCAAGTTTGGCTCCCGGCGCTGAGGATACCGTAACATTTACAGCCTCGTACATTGTCACTCAAGTCGACATTGATGCGGGTATGTTCTCCAATCAAGCTGCTGTTACCGGAACTGCTCCTGACCAAAGTGAGGTGAGCGATCTGTCCGACCACAGTAGTTATAACAGCGACAACCCCACTGTGGTCCGAATTTGTCAAGATCCTGCTATTGCCATTATAAAAACAGGTATTTTCAACGACGAAAATGGAAACGGCTGTTCTGATGTTGGCGAGACCATCACCTATACTTTCACCGTTACCAACGAAGGGAATGTCAGCTTGAGATATACTGAAGTTTCTGATCCTATGATTGCCGTTATTTCAGGTCCAACAGGAGATACTAATGGCGATGGAATTTTGGATGTTACTGAAGTATGGGTCTTTACTGGAACATATCCTATTACCCAGGCTGATATAGACGCTGGAGAAGTAATAAATCAAGCTAAGGTAAAAGCTCTTGATCCTAAGGATAACCTAGTAACGGATTTATCCGATCCTGTAAGCGTTCTTGAAGATAATCCTACTGTGATCGAGCTTTGCCAGGATCCTGCCATTGCTATTGTTAAGACGGGAATCTTCAATGACGAGAACGGAAACGAATGCTCGGATGTTGGTGAGACCATCACCTACACCTTCACCGTTACCAACGAGGGCAATGTTACCTTGGGCAACGTTGTTGTTGCCGATCCTTTGATCGCTGTTATCAGCGGCCCAACAGGAGACACCAATGGAAACGGTATGCTTGATGATGACGAGACTTGGGTCTATACTGGAACATATACCATCACTCAAGTTGATATTGACGCTGGCGAAGTAATCAACCAGGCTACGGCTACCGCTACGGCTCCGGATCAAAGTATTGTTAGTGATCTTTCGGGATCTACTATAAACACGGATGATCCTACTGTAGTGGAACTGTGTCAGAAGCCGATAATAGCCTTAATCAAGACAGGTGTATTTGATGACTTGAATGGCAATGGATGTGCGGATGTAGGTGAGACCATCACCTATAGTTTCAAAGTCTTTAACCTTGGTAATGTCACGTTGACCGACATCACAATTACCGATCCTTTAGTAAGTGTGGTAGGAGGGCCAATAACCTTGGCACCAGGTAATACTGATGACACAACATTTACCGCGGTTTACAGTATCACACAGGCAGATATTGACGCTGGATTTGTTGAAAACCAGGCGACCGTTATTGGAATGGCCCCTGATGGCAATACTGTTAGCGATCTTTCGGATGCCAACAGTGAATTCGAGGACAACCCAACCCTTGTTGATCTTGACAAGTGTCAGTACCCGGCCATAGCATTAATTAAAGTAGGAGTACCTGCAGATGAAAATGGCAACGGATGTGGAGATGTAGGAGAAACCATAGTTTATAGCTTTAGTGTTAAAAACCTTGGAAATGTTGTTTTGACAAATATCATCGTGACTGATCCTCTGGTAAATGTAGTTGGTGGTCCGATTAGTTTGGAGCCAGGTGAGGAAGACACTACCTCCTTTACAGCGGTATATACTATCACTCAAGCCGATGTGGATGCTGGAATGGTTGAAAACCAAGCGACTGCAGAAGGAATAGCTCCAAATGGAGATTTAGTAACCGATCTGTCTGACCACACTAGTTATGCGGATGACAATCCAACAATTATTACTCTTTGTCAGAACCCAACAATAGCTTTAGAGAAATCAGGAGTATTCAATGACGAAAATGGTAATGACGCAGCCGAAGTGGGTGAAACCATTTCATACACATTCGCAGTAACCAATACTGGAGATGTAACGTTGTACAACATAACGCTTTCAGATCCACTACCAGGTATTCAGATTTCTGGAGGTCCAATTGCGGTGTTGCAGCCGAGTGAAACTGACAACACTACCTTTACTGCTACCTATGTGATTACCCAAGTAGATATTGACAGAGGAGAGGTTGTAAACCTTGCAACTGTAACCGGTGAGGATATTGATGGTATTGAAGTGACAGCTGATTCTGAGGCTATCGTTATTCTACCAGCAGTATTGCCTGCATCATTTGAAATCTTTAACGGCATCACTCCTGATGGAGACGGTCTGAATGAGTATTTCCAAATAGTAGGTATTGAAAATTATCCAGATAACAATGTGAAAATTTTCAACCGATGGGGCGTACTAGTATTCGAAACAGATGGATACGGGGGTAAAACCGGAAAAGAAAATGTGTTCAGGGGAATTTCTGAAGGCCGTGCAACGGTTGAGAAAAATAAGGAATTGCCAACGGGAACTTATTATTACATACTAACCTTCCCGAGCTCAAACCCAGGTAAGAGTAGTTACGCAGGATACTTATATATTAATAGATAGAAAATCAAAAAATCCCCGGGAGGGAATACCTCCCGGGATAAAAATAAATAACTATGAAACACAGTTATCTAACAGTCATTATTTTGATTTTGCTTGGTACCTTTTCAAGTAATGCACAGCAAGACCCACAGTACACTCAATATATGTACAATACCCAAGTAGTAAACCCCGCCTACGTAGGTAGCCGTGAAGCTTTAAGCTTCGGTCTTTTGTATAGAACCCAGTGGGTTGGCCTTGATGGAGCACCAAAAACCGGCTCCTTTACGGTAAATTCTCCCGTGTCGTATAATATGGGTCTGGGACTATCTATAGTGAATGATCAGTTGGGGCCTGCCACTGAGACAAATATTAATATTGACTATTCTTATAGCATACCTACCTCAGAAACAGCCAAGCTTTCCTTTGGGTTAAAAGCAGGAATAGACCTTTTGGATGTGGATTTTAGTAAATTAAACATTTACGACAAAAACGATCCTCGTTTTCAAAATAACATTGACAATAAACTCCAACCACAAATTGGGGCGGGAGTATATTTTAACTCGGATAAATTTTATACTGGACTGTCAGTTCCAAACTTTCTGACCACCAAGCATTTTGATAAGAGCAGCCTCAATAATACCACGGTAGAGACTGTGGCTAAAGAGCGAATGCACTACTTCCTTATTGCAGGCTATGTATTTGATATTAGTGATAATTTAAAATTCAAGCCAGCAACCTTGTTCAAAATGGTAAGTGGCTCGCCCTTACAAGCTGACGTATCTGCCAACTTCTTATTGTACGATAAATTGACCCTTGGGGCGGCTTATCGATGGAGTGCTGCAATGAGTGCTATGGTTGGTTTCCAAGCTACGGATCAAATATTTATAGGTTTCGGTTATGACTATCAAACAACGGATATCGAGACTTACAGCGATGGTTCCTATGAAGTTATTCTTCGATTTGAATTGTTCAATAAACCAGAACGAGTGTTAACCCCGAGATTCTTCTAAAATATTAAGACTATGAATACATTATTACGCAAAATATTTCTTATCGTTTTGGTAGCTTTTACCGCAGGGAGTGCCTTTGCCCAAAAAAGGGATATTCAGAGAGCCAATAAGGAATTCGACAAGTTTGCATATATCGATGCCCGCGAAATATATTTAAAAGTAGTGGCTGATGGTTATGAATCTGCCCAGATTTTTGAAAATCTTGGAGACACTTATTATTTTAATAGCGATTATACCAACGCCGCAGTATGGTACCAAAAGCTGGTAAACCAATTTCCGGATGAAACCCAACCCGAATATTATTATAGAGCTGCACAATCTCTAAAGAGTGTAGGGAAGTATAAAGAGTCGGATCAACTTCTAAAAGACTATGTGGCAAGAGGGGGTACGGGATTGGTAATTCAACAATATAAGGACGATCCTGATTATCTGAAAAGCACTGTTTTTAAGTCAAGGGAATTTAGACTTGATAAAGTTGCTATCAACACATCAAACTCCGATTTTGGAGCAGCATTCTATATGGACAATAAATTTGTGTATGCTTCGGCAACCAATACTCAAGGAACAAAAACATCTGATTGGACAAACCAACCCTATTTAGATTTGTTTATGGCCGACAGGGATTCTTTGGGGGGACTTAGCAACCCCGGTGCTCTCGGTGGTGATATAAACACTCCATACCATGAATCGTCTGCCACTTTCACTAAAGATGGCAATACCATTTATTTTACCCGGAACAATTTTCTGGACGGAAAAAAAGGGAAGGATAAAAGCAAAACGATGCGATTAAAACTATACAAAGCCACAAAAACAGGTGAAAATACTTGGACGAATGTGGTGGAACTTCCTTTTAATAGCAATGATTACTCTGTTGCGCATCCAGCTCTTAGCCCAGATGGTAAAAAGTTGTACTTCTCTTCCGATATGCCTGGAACCATGGGGATGTCGGATCTGTGGTACGTAGATGTTTTAGGAAATGACAATTACGGGAACCCAGTAAACTTGGGGCCGGAAATCAACACAGCTGCAAGAGAATCCTTCCCATTTATCAGCGAGAAAAACAATCTTTACTTTTCGAGTGATGGCCGATCAGGTTTGGGAGGTTATGATATTTTTGTCACTCCTTTGGACAAAGAGGGAAAACCTGGAAATATAACCAACTTGGGAAGTCCTTCAAACAGTGCTCAAGATGACATCGGTTTTATTATAGATGAAGAGTCCCGTATCGGATATCTTACCTCGAATCGAGGAGGGGATAGAGGTAGTTTGGATGATGATATCTACCTAGTAATAGAAACCTGTACAATCAATATTAAGGGTAGGGTTTTCGATAAGGAAAATAACAATCCCTTGCCAGGAGCTGATGTAAGCTTGTTGGATGAGAACAACCAGTTGGTAAGCAGTACTATTGCCAAACAAGACGGTACTTATAGTTTTATGGCCGATTGCGATACTCAGTTTACTGTGAGAGGAGCCAAAGAGGGATATAAGCCATACGAGAAAATGATTATGACCCCAACCCTTTCAGGAACTATAGATGTGCCTCTTCCACTTGAAAGAATTGGGCCGTGCGCTCCGGATGATTTGGGCTGTATTTTAAACCTTCAACCTATATACTTTGATTTCGACAAATGGAATATCCGTCCTGATGCTGAGATTGAATTGGCAAAAATATTGGCCGCTATGCGGGAATATCCAGAGCTGATAATCCATATAGAATCGCACACCGATTCCAGAGGAAGTCATAGCTATAATGAGAGACTTTCAGAACGTCGTGCCCAGTCCACGCTTAAATGGTTGGTTGGAAAAGGCATAGATGCCAAACGCCTTACCGCAAAAGGTTATGGAGAAACGCGCTTAGTAAACAACTGTTCTGATGGTGTGCCTTGTACTGCAGAAGAACATCAACTAAACAGACGTTCTATGTTCATTATAAAAAATTGATTAACCAAATTATTAGTTTTACGAAAAGTGTTCAATACTCAGTATTGGGCACTTTTTGCTTTTAAAACAATTTCCCTTTATGTATTTTTACCATAAATAAAATTATATGAAAGAAGAGCAAGTTATTCTTGTCAATGAGAAGGATGAGAAAGTTGGGCTAATGCCAAAACAGGAAGCGCACGAAAAAGGAGTGTTGCACAGAGCGTTTTCAGTTTTTATTTTTAATGATAAAAATGAATTGATGCTACAACAACGGGCTTTTCATAAATATCACACCCCAGGGCTTTGGGCCAACACCTGCTGTAGTCATCAACGCGATGGCGAATCGTCCATCGAAGCTGGTAAAAGACGCTTGTATGAGGAAATGGGTTTTTCCACCGATTTGAAAGAAACTACCACCTTTATATATAAAGCAGCCTTTGACAATGGATTAACTGAACACGAACTCGACCACATCCTCGTTGGAAAATATTCAGGAGAGCCCAAAATAAACCCCGAAGAGGTTGCTGCATGGAAATGGATGGAACTGGAAGAAGTTAAAAATGATATTCAGAAAAATCCAGATATATACACTCCTTGGTTCAAAATTATTTTCGATAAATTCTATAAACACTTATCAGTATGAGTATAACCGTTTATAGAAAAGCCCATTTTAATGCTGCCCATAGACTTTATAAGAAGGAATGGGACGATGCTAAAAATCTCGAGGTATTTGGAAAATGTAGCAATCCAAATTATCATGGGCATAATTACGAATTGGAAGTGGGGGTAAGTGGAAAAATCGATCTGGAAACGGGCTTTTTGATGAATCTTAAAATCTTACGAAAAATTATAGAGGAAGAAGTTGAAGAGCCCTTCGACCATAAAAATCTCAATATTGAAGTTCCTGAATTTAAAGAACTGAACCCAACGGTTGAAAACATTGCGGTAGTAATCTGGAGGAAATTGAGAATACGTATTGATAAGCAATATGAGATTTCTGTGAAGCTTTATGAAACGCCAAGAAACTTTGTTGTTTACACGGGTCCATAATGGAGAGAGCTATTCCACTATATCCATTAAAATTTCATCCCATACTCAAAACAAAAGTTTGGGGAGGTGACAAACTGAATCAAATTCTTCAGAAATCTGACGTCAAAAACCTCGGTGAAAGTTGGGAGATTTCAGCGGTGGAAGACAATATTTCACAAGTGTCCAATGGTTCCCTGGCGGGAAAAAATTTGCAATGGCTTCTCGAAACCTATCAGAATAACCTTGTAGGGAAAAAGGTCTATCAAAAATTCGGAAATACTTTTCCGTTGTTATTCAAGTTTATCGATGCGAAGGAGGATCTATCGGTACAAGTACACCCTGATGACACATTGGCCAAGTCAAGACATAATACCTTCGGCAAAACGGAAATGTGGTATATTCTCGATGCTGAAAAGAACAGCAAGCTCGTCTTGGGGTTTAAGGAAGGCACAAAAAAATCTGATTATTTACAATCTCTTTCTGAAAATCGAATTCCTGAAATCCTTCATTCCAAATCCATTAAAAAGAACGATACCTTTTTTATAAAACCTGGTACCGTTCACGCTATTGGCGCTGGGACACTACTTGCCGAAATACAGCAAACTTCGGATATTACCTATCGCATATACGACTGGGATAGACCGGATACCAATGGACAATTGAGACAGCTACACACTGAATTGGCATTAGATGCAATCGATTTTGCACCATTTCGAGGCAAATTAAATTATTTAGAAAAGCAGAATTTTAAAGTGCCTATTGGGGAAACGGATTTCTTTTCCGTCAATAAATTAGTGCTTCCCAAGAACTATCTACAAGATTTGAAAGATATTTCATCCTTTGTAGTTTATATGTGCATAGAAGGTGGTGCCATAATTGAAGTTGACAACTTTTCTGAAAAAATCAGGAAAGGAGAAACCGTTTTGATTCCCGCACAGTTCCCTGAGATAAAATTCATTGCCAATTCTGCGACCTTTTTGGAAGTGTACATTCCTTAAATGTTTGTACCTTTGCCCAGATTTTAAATATCGAAAATTAATTAAAAACAATTTCCGCTTATGCGGGAAAAAGGAATTATGGCAAACGTAAGAAATTTAAAAAAGGACATCAACAATGTGTTGGGCGACATCATTGAAGCGGTATATATTTGGGAATTGACCAATCCCGATAAGGAAAATAAAAAGTCGCAAGGCATTATTGATGAGGCTATTGAAACATTTGATGAATTGATTGCCAAAATCAACCAGAAAAAAGTTGAGAACAAGAAAGAGCATTTTAAAGCTATAAACGCCGAGCTTGAAGAAAAAGGGCGTAAGCTGATCGATCAGATCAACGCGCTATAAAAGCGTGTCCTTCTCCTTTCGGATTATTATATAAGACTCCAGTTCCTTTCCGTATTTGGAGTCTTTTATTTTTGGGGACAATGTCCGGTAAACGGTATCTAAGTATTTAATATTTACATCGTACACCTCGTTGAGCATCAAATAAGGGGCTATCTCCAAATCCTTATGATTGAGAGCGAAATTTACGGTGGTCAAATATTTATTTGAAAGTAAGTTTTGTTGTTTTGTATCTAAATCGGCAATCACAGATTCTTTTTCTCCCTTTCCCAACTTCAATTTTTGTTCTATCAACTCCAGGTTTTTGCTCACATAACGTTGTTTTAGCTTGTCGTATTCCCTTAATAGACTATCGTTTTTGGAGCCGCTTATCCTCGCCGCATTTCCAAAATTTTGCAAGTTGGTCGTGATGTTCAAATCACCATTTTCCGCAAAAAAAGCGATGCGGTCGTCCTGAAGGCTGCCGTCCTTAAGTTGGACATAGAGATAGTAAATTTCTGGACTTTCTACTATTTCTGAAAATTTAAAGTTTGAATTCCCATCTACGATTGCTGAGTCTACCGTAACAAGAAGAGTATCTTCAAATTTTTGAAGAAACAGAGTGCCCTTTTTCAGCCCTCTTACCGTGCCCGAAATATTCATTTTGTGGGAGTTGTCATTTGAACATCCGACCAAAACGAGAAATACTATTGATCTCCAAAGAAAATTGCGCATTTTATTGTTTTTTAGAAGGATGCAAAGATGAATATTTTTTATGAAAATCTATACCGCTGAAGCCAATTGCATTAATACGGTACATATAATTGCACCAACTGTTCCCACTGCGTATCCGAAAACTGCCAAAATCACCCCGACAGTTGCCAAGGATGGATGAAAGGCGGAAGCGACGATAGGTGCTGAAGCGGCCCCGCCAACGTTGGCCTGGCTCCCCACTGCAAAAAAGAAGTAAGGTGCGCGTATCAGTTTTGCAACTAAAATTAATAGCCCCGCATGAAAGGCCATCCAAACCATTCCGATGGCAATCAAGCCTACATTATCAAAAATCAAGGTTAGATCCATTTTCATCCCGATGCTGGCCACCAGTATATAAATAAATACACTCCCAAATTTGCTTGCCCCCGCACCTTCATAGGATCTGAACTTCGTGAATGAGAGCAAAATTCCAATAACAGTGGTGATGCTGATCATCCAAAAGAAACTAGAGTCAAGAAAGGTGAATATGTTACGGGTTATTCCTTTAGGAATATTGGCAATAACTGAGGTGAAGAACTCACTCAAATAATTTGCGCCAAAATGGGCAAAACTTACAGTTCCAAAGGCAATTGCCGTCAAGATCATCAGATCGGCCAGACTTGGATTTCGATCTACCTTTAGGGAAAAGTCCGATACTTTTGCCTTTAAGCTTTCAATAGCCGAAGTGTCAGCTTTTAACCATTTGTCAATTTTATCCGATTTCCCAATTCCAAAGAGGATTATCGCCATCCAAATATTGGCAACAACTATGTCCACAAACACCATCCCTCCATATAGTTTCGGGTTGTAGCCGTAAATTTCAAGCATAGCGGTTTGATTAGCTCCACCTCCAATCCAGCTTCCTGCCAAAGTGGATAGACCGCGCCACACGGCGTCGGCACCTACACCACCAACAGTTTCGGGTGAAATAGTTCCTATAATCAATACTGCTATTGGCCCCCCAATGATGATTCCTGTCGTCCCGGCCAAAAACATAATCAAAGCCTTGGGGCCTAAGTTGTAAACCGCCTTTAAATCTATGCTCAGGGTCATTAGGACCAAAGCTGCCGGCAACAAATAGCGACTGGACATAAAGTACAAGCTCGTACTATCTGCTTTAGCTTCCCCCGTATCGGTAATTGTTATCCATTCTGGACTAATTATGCCTAAAGTGGTACAAAGCGCCGGTAGGAAATACGCCATAAACAAGGCTGGTACTATGCCATAAAATTTGGCCCAGAATCCGCTTTTTTTCGCGGAAGTGTAAAAGATGAAACCCAATACCACCATTAATAGCCCAAAAACGATGGTATCATTGGTAAAAAGTGGGGTGGTGTCCTGAACTATTTCGATGGCTGAATCTTGCATTTTTGGCGGTTTTGCTGCAAAATACAATTATTTTCTTATTTCGATTCTATTATTTAATCCTTAATGAATTTCACTATAGTATCAATAAGTTCAGGCATGACCGGTAAATCGTATTGGTTGTATGACTTGCTGTTTTCCAAAGGGTTTCCTTGGATGTATTTGAAAATATGGTTCATTCCAAGAATGATTTTATAAGCGGCATCTGGTTTGGCAGTTTTCAACAATTCCGCTTCCGATATCTGGACTTGAATGTCCTGATCTCCATTTATGATCAAAACTGGCATGTTGAGTTTTGCGATTTCCTCTTGAGGATTGTACTGCATCCAACTAAAGATAAAGGGTTGGATTTCTTTTCTGAAAATTGATACCAAACCCGGGCTGTAATTGTGTGCCACTCCATTTACTCTTAGGTCGTCGAAGGAGGTGCGGGCGTTGTCTGCCAATCCTGGTGCTTGTTGTGCCAACTGGTCCACGATTACGTCATCTATCTCCTGTCCTGCCCCAGCAATAGAAATAAATCCATCAGCTTCGTTTTGTGCCGCTATCATCCCGATCAAGGAACCTTGACTGTGGCCAATGATATAGATTTTCGAAAATCTTTCATCTTTTTTGAAATACTTTAAAATCGATACAGCATCTTGGATAAAATCACCAAAATTGACTTTTGATTCGTCAATAGTTCTCATTTTCATCTGTTTTACAATCCTTTTGTCATATCGAAAAGTGGCGATGTCATTTTTGTATAAATCCTCAGCGAGAAATCGAAGCGAATTATTTTTCATCATCTGCTGGTTTCCGTCTCTATCTGTGGGTCCACTGCCGGCTATGATAATGGCCAAGGGCAGTTTGCTGTTTGTTTCTGGAACTAATAAGGTCCCGTCGATCAGCGGAGTGATGCTTAGGTTCTGGGAGTTGTACACGTCTGTTTGAGCTGAAACTATTCCAAAGAAAAGAATGAGAAGAAGGGGGGTGTATTTCATGTTGATTCTTTCTGTATTTGATTATATGTTAAACATAATTTTATTATTCATATTGTCTAAGGTAATATTTATTGGGAGTTTAGTTGCTGTGAAGCGTTCTAATAAATCAGAATAACCGATCTCATTTAAAAATTCCATTTCAATACCTAAGATGTTATCTTTGCAGTCAAATTAATTTGCAATGAGAAAGACCGTCATATTTAGTTTTTTGTTTTTATTTTTTACGACAAATTTGTTAGCCGCGGATGACTGGGGGAAAACAGGCCATAGGGTAGTAGGGGAGGTAGCGGAAAAATATCTGGATCGTCGTGCCAAAAAAGCAGTTTCGGAATTGTTGGACGGCCATTCCTTGGCCTTTGTTTCAAATTACGGCGACGATATTAAAAGTGAACGAAAATATGATTCATTCGGTCCGTGGCATTATGTTAATTTTCCTTTTGGTAAACGATATGAAACCTATCCCAAGAGTGAAAGGGGCGATATCATCCAAGGAATAAATACTTCAATTGCAATCTTGAAAGACAATAACAGCTCTAGAGAGGATAAGGTTTTTTATTTAAAAATGCTCATTCACTTTATTGGGGATATTCATCAGCCACTGCATGTTGGTATGGAGGAAGATAAAGGCGGAAACGACTTTCAGGTCCGTTGGTTTAAGGATGGCACCAATTTACATAGGTTGTGGGATTCACAAATGATTGACTTTTATCAGATGTCCTACACGGAACTTGCAGCCAATGCCAATGTATTATCCGAAGCAGAGATCGCAGCTTTCCAAAGTGGCACGGTCCTCGACTGGATGGATGAGAGTCGGGCGCTATGCGAGGATATATACAAAAATACAGAAATTGGCGAAAAATTAGGGTATGAGTATATGTACAAATATATGAACCCTCTTCGTGATCAACTTCAAAAAGGAGGCATTCGACTGGCCCGACTTTTAAACGAAATCTTTGCTTAAACTCGTTTCAATTGACCTGTAGAAATTAAATAATGCCCATTCCTCTGTGTCTTATTGACGAATAAATACGTCCTATTATAAGAAGTATCTGTTTCATCGAAATGAAATTGTCCTATATTCCAGGTTCTATCATTTAATCTCTATTCCCAAAGCCATAATCTTTCTTTTAAGTATATAGAAACGCCCAGTACATCAATGCAAACTGTAAGGGAATTCGGAGTAATAGCAACCAAATTGGGAGTTTCAAAGATGCCTTTTTATCTTGGAGCATATAAATATGGACAGGAAGAAACAGCATTAATATAATGATAATCCCCCAAGCTGCTTGTACTTGGGTGTTTTGGTTCATAAGCATAAAACCCAATATCATTTCCAAAATCCCGCTTGCCATTACCATAGTAGAAGCTGCGGGAATGTAAGTGGGGATAATCCGTTCGTAAAGTTTTGGCTTGCGAAAATGGTTCATGCCCGCTAGAACTAGCAGTAGGCCCATTATATACTGATGCCATGGTATCATAAATTGAGGTTTAAATATTTTTTAAAAATAGGCTATTTTCGTTTATTGCTCACCGTGCTATATAAAAAAAGCCTTCCCATTACAGGAAGGCCTTTTCTTTTAAATTAAAAATCTATTGGATTTATTCAATAATCAAGCGCTTCACAGTGCTTGCGTCGTCACCAATTATCTGTACCATATAGACACCGGAGGCAAGGGTTGATACATCCACCGACTTCTCACTCTGCATAGAGCGAAGGTCAATTTGGTTGATCAGTTTACCGTTGATGTCATATATCACCATCTTATCTAAAGATAGGTTGGTCTTGTTAACAAGGTTTACCACGCTTGAAGCAGGGT
>JBARWQ010000079.1:0-75074 GCA_049646885.1 Aequorivita sp.
GAGCCTATCTCCGTTTGACTTTACAGGTTAAAATTAAATATAAGAAATCGATAAAGTAAAATATGTTATTAACAAGAAGTTCAATAAACTGGATATAGTGTCAATCAAATATATGAATGGACAAACTTGCAACCTGAAACCTGAAACTTGCAACCCTTGTCCACCGAAGCTTCAGCGAAGGTGGATGAAACCTGCAACCTGAAACCCTATTTAGGTTTCTTCAGACTTTTTGCTGGATATTCCGATTCCATTTCTTTCATTGTATTTGCCACCCAGGTTTGTACCAATGATTTTTGATCGGCAGTCATCACCGCATCGCGATGAATGAAGGTGTAGGATTCCATTGGCATATCACCATCTTTTACTTCCTTCCCAATTTCCTTGAATTTCTTGTATTGTCGCCAGACGGGATACTCCATAAAGGTAGAAAAGTTCAGTTCATCCTTACCTTCTACTATGTGATCATCAAGCCACCAGGCAACAGGTTGAATGTTGGAATACCAAGGATAATGGGTGGTATTACTATGGCAATCGTAACAGGAAACCTTTAGGATTTGTTGTACCTCTTGAGGCACTTCATACTTTGCTGTAATTTGTTTTGCGGCAATTTCTTCCCCTGAATTCTTTGGGGGCCTTATAAATTGAATTACGAGGAACGCAAACATAACAATTACGAGAATTACTTTTAAAACTTTTTTCATCTTTTTCATTTTTTTTGTATTTAAAGGATTAGACATATAAACATTCAATACTAAAATGTCTTACAAAAGTTGTAATTTTTAATTAAGCTGAGATTTGGTATTTCTTAAGATTGGCTTAAACTTTATCAAATATTGTATTACAGTATTATTGACTTGATGTTGATTATATTTTTATGACTTCATTTATCAGTTTTATTTCTATCCGTTATATGGTGAAATTGACAATAAACCTTGATGTTCTAACATGGGCTATTCCAATATTCCCGTGAAAATGGAAACATAATACAATCCAGTCAATATGAATACGACACCTGCAACTGTTCGCATTACTTTTTCGATTTTCGTAATTCTGTTGTAAAACACACCTACTTTACCTGCTGTAAAAGCCAATAAATAAGTAAAAAGAATTACAGGTAATCCTGTTCCAAATGCAAATACTATAGGCAAATAAAGTCCGTCTGCTGATGCAATTGTCATAGGAATCAACATTCCAAAAAACAATGCTCCACTATAAGGGCAAAATGCCAAAGCAAAAACTGCACCTATCAAAAAAGAACCTAAAAGTCCTTTGTCCTTAAATTTTTCAGATAGTTTTTCTTGAAAATTCAATTTTCCCAAAAAATTGAGTTTGATGATATTTAGCATAATCAAACCAATGATTATTAATAAAGGCCCTAAATACTTCTCTCCATTCTGATTGAAAAATCGAGCGATATGGAATTTACTTGCACCAAAATATAATATCAAGCCAATTACAGTATAACTAAACCCTCTACCCAAAGAGTAAAGCAATCCACTTAAAAACACTTTCCGTTTACTTGAAATGTTTTTAGAAATAAAAGCGGTTGCGGTTATATTGGTCGCCAAAGGACACGGACTAATGGCTGTCATTAGTCCGAGTATAAATGCCGATAAAATTGGGATGTTATAATTCTCTAAAAGCGATTGTAAAAAATCCATTTAGAGCGTTTTTAATTCCGTATCTATTTTAGCTTTCAGTTCTTTAGAAAATGCATCCTGGTCATTTCCATTCATAAAGGCAAAATCCGTTAAATTTATTTGGGTTTCTTTTCCGTTTTTAATCACGTTTAAGATTAAGGCTGTTCCTGATGCCTCAAATTTTTCGGCAATCTTTTCATTTTCCTTTTCATCTACATTGATAACCTGAAACGTAATTTTATCATCTTTCAGTTCCTTCGCAAAATAGGTGTTCAGCGTGTATTTCGTATTCGCTTCAATTGCATTGCACGTCATGCATCTATGCGTAGAATGGAAATCCAAAACTTCTATTTTTGAAACGGATTGGGTTAAAGATTGGTCTTTACCTTTAGTTTGTCCATTGCAAGACATGAACATTAGACCTATTGCTAAAATTGTAAAAAAATTGATTATTTTACTCATCTTTTTAATTTGTTTTTGGTTTTCGTGAATCTTCGATTTCATTTTTATTGATTTATGGTTTATAAAATTATATTAAATAGAAATCCCGATAGGATAATAGCGAGGGTAACCACGCCAAAAAAGATGGCGATCAATTTTAAGGACATTACTTTTTTAAGCAAGGTAGCTTCGGGAATGGATAAACCTACGGTTGCCATCATAAAGGCAATAGCAGTTCCAAGAGGCACTCCTTTCGCAACAAATACTTCAATAACAGGAACGATTCCCGCTGCATTGGCATACATCGGTACGGCGACAATTACTGCAATTGGGACCGTCCACCACTCGCCTCCTCCGAGATACTGATTAAAAAAGTTTTCCGGAACATAGCCGTGCATAGCCGCACCAATGGCAATACCTATAATTACATAAATTATAACGCCCTTTACAATATCCCAGGCGCCACGTGTAATTTCGGGCAGGCGTTGGTAGAAAGTCCTTTTTTCATCTTCGTATTGTGCTTGTTGCATTTTATTGTCAAGAATCTTTTTTACCCAATCGGAAAGCAAAGGTTCGAGGTTAAATTTACCGAGCAGCCAACCGCCAATGGTGCCCAATAGAATACCGGAAACAGCATAAATCAACGTAGCTTTTATACCGAACATTCCAAGAAACATCGCTATAGCTACTTCATTCACCAAAGGCGAAGTGATTAAAAAGGAAAAAGTTACGCCCAGCGGAATTCCACCTTGCACAAAACCGATAAATAGCGGAACCGAAGAGCAGGAACAAAAGGGTGTAATGGCCCCAAAAACGGAGGAAAGAAAATATTCCAGACCGTACAGTTTTTTTCTGTTCAGATAGTTTTTGAGTCGTTCAATGGGGAAATACGCATTGACAATTCCCATTAATAAAACAATAAAAAATAGCAGGATGAGAATTTTCAAGGTATCATACACAAAGAAATTCAGGGCAGTTCCCAAGTGGGTTTCCGCTCCTATCCCAAAAACAGAATGAATAAACCAGTCGGCAATATTCTGTAACCAATCAAACATTGTCAATCACGTTAATCGTTCCTGAAATGGTGCAAGCTATTTTTATGGTATTGTAGATCGTGCCATATTTTTCAATGTTCTTTTCGAGTAAGTCCGTATTCAATTTTATGTCGTTGCTGTAAATGGTCAAATTGTAAACGATACTGTCCATCCTCGGCGGATTTTCAAGACGTGTTGCATTGACTTCAACAGTAGCTTTTGTATAGGTGAATTTCAGCATACCCGAAAAACGTTCCACATTCTTCAACATGCAGGCAGCAAAAGCACCCAGGAACAATTCGGCGGGATTTGGCAGTGTTTTGGCCGTTTTTGAAGTGGTCCCAAAATCTATATCCGATTCCTTTATATGAATAACGGCATCCTGGTTTGCGACGGATGACGCTTTGATTTGATAATTCATATTAGATTTTTTTTAGTTTAAAAGAGCCAATACTTCATCTTTTGAAGGTACCCTGCCTTTTATTGTTACTACGTCGTCTATTACCAGTGCGGGTGTGGTCATTACGTTGTACTTCATAATTTCCATTATGTCCTCCACTTTTTCAATAGTTGCGTCAATGTTGTTTTCTGAAACTACATCTTTCACAACACCTATCATCGATTTGCATTTTGGACAGCCTGTACCTAAAATTTTAATTGTTTTGTTCATGATATTTGTATTTGTTTATCGCCAATGGACGATATGATTATTAAAAAAATATCAATCAAAAAATTGTTGAAATAAGGTTTTTGCAATGTTCCAATTTTCTTGATCGATACAGTACTTTATTTTTGGCGGTTTTAATTCTCCCTGAATAAGGCCGGCGTTTTTCAGTTCCTTAAGATGTTGGGAAATTGTAGATTGGGCAAAAGGTAATACATCTACCAAATCGCCGGTAAAACAACACGATTGGTTCTCGAGATATTCTAAAATGGCAATACGCGTTGGATGCGCCAATGCCTTGGCGAATTTTGCCAAAGTTTCGGTATTTTCCTTGTATTCTATAGGTTCTAAACTTCTTTTCATATTTTTTTCTTTCTTATGCTTTCATGCCCTTTAACTTTCCTTCTTCGAGCCGCTCACAATTCTTGAAATAATTCCTTTTTGATTTGTGAATTCAGCTATTAAGACACCAGCAAGATGGAGTACGATAAACCCGATCAGGTAATAAAGGCCCAGCACGTGTATTTCTTCCATTGGTTTTTTTAACTCTTTTGAACCAAATTCTATTATAAGTCCGGTAGTTAATGAAGTAACCACACAGAGGTAAAAAATGATATATGTCCATTTTTGAAATTTCTCCTTTATGGATAGATTTTTACCAAAAGGATTTTGGATTCGCATATGTCCAAATGCAGGAAGTATGAAACGAATACTAAATAATCCTACTAATACATAACCAAGGTAAATGTGCCAATCCCACATGGGTTGTCTTATCTTTTTTGCCAAAGCAATGAGTTGGTCCTGAGTTAAAACCTGATCGGTACCACTCAAATAATCTTGTATGATTTCTGCCACATTATACTTGTTCATCCACGTTAATCGCAAGAAAATGGTGATTAACAACAGTAGAAATGAAACAGCTATTGCCCAATGGATTATTCGATAGATTTTAGAATACTTTGTTTTTTCCATGATGTTTGTTTTTAATATTTCTGTTTTCTCTTTTTTAGCAACATTATATTTGGCAACCATTAAACGCTGTTTTTTAAATAATTGGACAATTCATTTTCTAGGTTAAACTCACTCCAAATAGATACCCCACCAATGCTGTCAGCCCCATTGCGACCGTTCCCCAGAAAGTGATTCTGATTACTGCTTTTCCAATACTGGAACCTCCTGTTTTAGCGGCCAGACCTCCCAAAATAATCAGGAATAAAATGGCCGAACCGTAGAGATAATATTCCATATTTTTTAATGGCAGAAATAGGGTTACCAACAGCGGAAGCGCGCCTCCTACCGTAAACGCCGCCCCGGATGCAAAAGCGGCTTGTATGGGATTTGCCTTGCTCATTTCATTAATACCCAGCTCATCCCTAACGTGGGCTGCCAATGCATCCTTTTCAGTCAGTTCTTTTGCAACAGTTAATGCGGTTTGTTTTTTCAAACCTCTCTTTTCATAAATTTCGGCCAATCGCAGTAATTCAATTTCGGGCATTTCCTCCAGTTCTTGCTTTTCTCTCTCAATGTCCGCATGTTCTATGTCTGTTTGGGAGCTCACGGAAACATATTCTCCTGCTGCCATAGATAAGGCACCGGCCACCAATCCGGCTACCGTTGCCAATATAACGGGCTCTCTAAAATCACTTGCGGCGGCAACACCTATTGCGAGACTTGCCGTTGAGAGGATCCCGTCATTTGCTCCAAGGACCGCTGCCCTTAACCAATTGCTGCGGTGTATGTAATGATTGTCTAAATAGTCATCTTCAAATCCTGACATTTCTTGATTTTAAATTTCTAATCGTAAATATACGATAGGGTGTTAAACAGAAATATGACCTGCGTCATATTTGCTCATTTTTTATAAATAATATTTCCACTTTAGCCAAAAAGAAACCTGAAACCACTAAAATCAATGTAGGAACTTCAACCATGGTTCTATTGCCCAACGAGTGCATGTCCTGGATTCAACCCTGGAAAAAACGATTGCCGGGCGATGCTTTTGTGTTAAAATTTTTTATCTTTTAAAGGATTAGATTGTGGTTAATAATCTCGCCATCCTGCATTTCGACTACTCTATTTGATGCTTTTGCGAAGTCGTTATCATGGGTAACCGTAATAATCGTTTGATTAAAGTCTTTGGATATTTGTTTAAAAAGATCCAACACAATTTCGGAAGTTTTGCTGTCTAAATTTCCGGTTGGCTCATCACACATTATTATTTTAGGGTCATTGATCAATGCTCGGGCAATGGCAATACGTTGTTGTTGTCCCCCTGATAGTTTTGACGCCGGTTTTAAGGCCTGTTCTTCCAATTCGAGTAATTTGAGTTTTTCATAGGCTCTATATTCAATCTCTTCACGTGAATATTTTCCTAATTTCAGGGCAGGGATCATGATATTTTTTAAACAACTGAATTCCGGCAGCAAATAGTGAAATTGAAAAACAAATCCAATACTGCTGTTTCTCAATCTTGCCAATTCATCTTGTTTTAATCCTGTAAGAAGCTGTCCATCAAGGTATAATTTTCCTTCATATTCCGTGTCCATTGTCGAAAGTATGTACAACAAGGTGGATTTACCGCAACCGGATTTGCCAATAATGCACAAAAATTCACCTTCTTGCGCCTCAAAAGTGATATCATTTAATGCCTTGAATTCTAATGGGCTATAAAAGAATTTTGTGATATTTTCTACTTTAAGTATCGTTTTCATTAGTTTCTAAAAATTGAAATGGGGTCCACTTTTGCTGCACCTCTGGCAGGGATATATCCGGCAATGGCAGTAACGACAATGCCAACTAAAAATCCAATAAGCATAATCTCGGGTTCAAACTGGATTGGGAAATATCCCGTATCGCCGCCAACATATACTTTACTGACAATGTTTATCAGCAATGCACCCAACATCATTCCTACAATTGTTCCAAAAATACCGATGATCAGCGCTTCGGTAAGAAATATTTTTACAACACTCTTTCCAGCAAAACCTTGCGCTTTAAGTATGGCAATGTCATGCAGTTTTTGTTTAATGGTCATGTTGATAATATTGTAAATGGTGAAGGCGGCCACAATCAGGATAATAAACGAAATTGAGCCCATCATTACCCCTCTGGTTTTTTTTGTTGCTTGAGCCGATTCATTTGCTGTTTGCCAACTTTCGGCATTATAACCTGACAATGCTTCTAAATCGGGAATGTGTTTTGGGGCATCGTTCGGGTTTTTTATTTTGATGTAGATATCGGTCAGATAATCAGGACCTTGTGCCATGAGTTGCTGGGCCATCGATAAATTGATGTACGACTCGGTTTTGTCAACAATCGAATTACTTGTTTTGAAAAAACCAACTACTTTCATTACTTTAATTATTCCCACGGGTGAAACAATACTTATATAATCATTTAGCCTAACATTTAGATTTTTGGCAATGCCAACTCCTAAAACAATTCCGTTGGGCGTGCTGAGCAGTTCGTTCATATCGCCTTCAACCATGGTGGATTTTATATCGAACAATGTGTTGGCTTCCATTATATTTACCCCGGAACTACTACCGTTCAATTGCGAAATACCGTTATTGTAAAACAGGTTGACGTGCAGCCACGGGGCAGCCGTTAAAACATATTCTTTTGTTTTGAGTTGTTCCACGATTTTTTCAGGGTTTATTAACTTATCGCTGTTGTTCGTTATTTTGGGGTTCACGATCACGGAAGTATAGTGAGAAGTATCGTTTTTTTGGAGCGGTATGCTTATTTCATCGTCGATGTAAATTCGAATATGGGGCATGGTTTTAAAAAACGATTCATCTGAACTTCGGTTAAAACCAACAACCAATGAATTTAAGAAAATGAATGCCGCAATGCCAATGGCAACCGCGAGTGAAGCGACAAAAGTCTGCATTTTCCTTGTCAGTATGTGGGTAAAGGCAATTTCGTAATCCACACCGAAATTTATTTTTCTTCTGAATAATTTCATCATAGTTTGGATTTATTGTTTTTCTGCCCGTATTACTGAATTTTCATTGATTCCGCTGAGTATTTCTACCCATTCATTAGAGATAAATCCGGTTTCAACTTTAACTTCCCCTTCCCCTTTAACCAATACCGTATTTCCAAAATCCAAATATTTACGCGGAATTACAAGTACATTCTCTTTGTTTTCTATGATGATATTAGCCTGGATCTGTGTGCCCGACATCAGAAAATCCAAGCTGTCGGTAAAAACCGCTTTACAAATGAACGATTGTGTTTGAATATTGAACGCTGGATAAACTTCGGTAATCATTCCTTTATAGTTTTTACTCTTATTGGTGTTCAGTTGAATTATGACTTGCTGCTTTACGCGTACGTTCAAAATACTCGATTCGTCTATGCTTAATTCAGCGTAAAGATTGGCAGGACTTCCAATCACGGCAATAATTTCGCCCCGGTGCACGTAATCGCCCAATTCTTTGTATTTACTATAAACCTTACCTCCTATTACCGCCCTGAGTTCATTATTGCCTTGCAAGACTTTATTAATGCCGCTTTGTGTTTCTTGGTTAATGTGTTGTTGTTCGGCTTGCTGTACCTGCAATTTGTAGTTTTCCTGCAATGCCTTGTAATTTGCCTTTGAAGTTTCAAAAGCGATTACCGTATTTTCATATTCCAATTTTGAAACACTGTTGGTAGCGTATAATTTTCTGTAGCGCTCCATCTGGATTTCGTCCTGTTTCATATTTTGCTCAGCATTCAACAGGTTTGTTTCTATTTGCTTTAAAGCCGGAGCGCTCGGAGATAGATTGCCAACTGCTATCTCCAAAAGCTGGTTGGCGCCAAGCACGTTAATGTCATAAGTTTTATTGTCAATTTCAGCAAGCAAATTGCCTGTTTCAACAATGTCACCTTCTTCAAAGTTCAATGAAATAAGATACCCATCGCTTTGTGCTGTTAGGTTGTATTGGTTTTCGGGGACCAGAACACCCGAGGCAAAGACTGTTTCCGTAATATCCCGGTATTCAGGTTGGGTTTCCGTGTATTTTTTACCGCACGAATTCAGCAAAACAAGTGCCGCTAAAGCCATGATAAAATAGCTGTTTGATTTCATCTTATTGTATTATTAATTTCAATTATCGATAGTGTATAGTTCAAATTTGCGAGCGCGCTACTGTAATTCAAGCGGCTCGCAAGCAAATCATTAAAGGCAATAATCAACTTGTCCGATGAAAGAATCGACATATTAAACTGGTTCAATACCATACCGTAGTTTTGTTCTTTTAGTTGATAAATCTGCTTTGTGGTATTGAGCTGTGAATATGCTTTTTCATAATCCAAAATCAATTGTTTATTTGTCAGCTCGTTTTCAAGTTTTGTGTGCTCCGCATTTTGCGCCGAAATATCCTTATTGATCCGCGAACTTTTTGTAAGCGTATATCTGTTGATATCCGGGAACGGCATGCTCAATTTTAGACCGATATATTGGGAATTCAACCAGTTAACATCATTATCAAAAAACCTGGTGTTACTATTTTGCTGCCAGGCATCATAAAATATTAAGGAAACAGTAGGATATTGCATCAGTTGGTTTGTTTTTAAATCTGCTTTGGCCATTTCTACGTTCAGAAGCGAAGATTCGTATTGCAACTGGTTATCTACTTCTAAACCAAGGACAAACTGTTTGTCGTAGTCGGACTGCTCGTCAATCACTACTTCTGTAGATTCAGGAATATCGCATAAAATCTTGAGGCTGTAATGTTGTTGCCTTAAGGATAAGTTTAATTGTTCCAGATTATCTGCTAGCGTTAACTGGTTGATGTGGGCATCATTCAAATCTTGCTGCCGGACAATACCTGCGGAATATTTATTTTGCATAATTATCACCAGGGTATCTGCGGCCAACAGACTTTTTTGGGTGATTTCTATTTGTTCTTTCACGGAAATGATGTTGTGATATGTAGCCGAAACAGATTCGAAAAGCGATTTTTTTACAATAAGGTTATTTACGTTTGTAAGTTTTACGTTCACATTGGCGCTTTTTAGTTTTGCCCAACTTGCCGGATTAATAATGTCTATTTGCGGTGCTAAATTCAAATTCCCGACGTACTGCCTACCTGTTGTAACTTCTTTGAATGTTCCCGGTGTTCCGCCAAACACTTCTGCCGGAAGAAATGTAATGGGTAATTCCAGATTGTTGGTCAAATTAAAATTGGTTTGCATTCTGAAATTTACCAGCTCGGCCTGTGCCGAAATTTTTTGCCATTTTGCCAAAAGACTTTGCTGTTCCCCTGTTTTGATAGACATACTATTATTTTCGGCATATTCTAAAAGCAAATCGAGATTATTAAAACTAATCTCGGTCTGTGCATCTGCAGCCTGTATCAGTAGTAATAAACCCGTTATGATAACTATGAATTGTTTCATCTGTCAATAGATTTTAATAATAATTTGATTGAGTGGATCAGCTCCTCTCCTTTTTGGATCAAATCAAAAGAATAATCCGACATTTTCCATTGTTTCACCATCATTCTTACACTTCCATTGATCATAATTGCCAATTGTTCTGAATGAATGTCGTTTCTGATTTTTCCCTTTTGTTGATCAACTTTTATCATCGCCGCCATCTCTGATATGCTTTTTTGTACCTTTTCCTTCGTTTTTTCAACCAACAAAGCTTCGTTCTGGAACAAATCTTCGGCAAAAATCACAGATACCAAAGCAGGGTTGGCCGTAAAAGTCTGAAAGCGATTCCTGAGTTTTTGTTCAAGATGCTCAATTACACTTTCAACTTTTTTCGCCCCATTTGGTGGGGTTTCTCCAGATATGGAATCGAGTATTGCCGTTAATATGTGGGTTTTACTTTCGAAGTGTCTGTAGATTGCAGATTCTACAAGTCCAATTTTTTTAGAAAGGTTTTTGATTGTCAGACCTTGAATACCCTTTTCTGCAATAAGCTCGAGAGAAGCTTTTATTATTTCCTTTTGTCGCTCAGATAAGTCGTTATCCATAATAAATCTTTTAAGCGGGTGAATGTTCGCTCACAAAGTAAGACCATTTATTTTAATTTTGGCTGTTGTTTATTCATAAAAATTGTTAAAGTCTTTGAAAGCAAGGGCTGAACGCCTCTTTCGATCTTATTGAAGCGTTGGTTTTGTGCGTTGGAGCAAAATAAATCCTGCCAAGTCAGGACAAGTTCTGCCTTATGTGGACTGTTTAATTTCAAATTTTTCTGGGATCATGGACCAGAACTTCAAAATCCTGGCCAACGATGAAACGGAACTGAATCAGGTATAAGTCGATGCAGGCCATTATTATATCCCAGGCTAAAAATTGCAAAAAGAGATTATTCCCGTAAAAAGAATATCAGCCGATTTTAAATTTACTTCCAAGTTCAAATACCTTTGGCTACTGTCTTTTGCTGTTTGCGTGTGCATTAGCATGTTTTTGCTGTTTAAGGCGATAAGGGACGAAAAGGCTATTCCCGTGTGGACTGCCTATGCGGTTGGGGAGCCATCGGAAAATATGGCGCAGATAGCAGAACAAAGAGGTATTCAAGTGTGGCAGGCCGTTGCGGAATACCTTCCCACTGAAAGTGAATTGTTCGATTGCGCCTTGTTGGTGACAACGGTGTGTTTTCTGATCGATATCCCTAAAGCATTTTCTGAAATTCGTCTAATACTAAAACCAAAAGGGAAAATTATTCTCGCGATTATAGATAAAAATAGCGAATTTTGCCAAAGTTTCGGTATCTTCGGTGCATTCAATATGTTCCGAACTTCTTTTCATGTCTCTTATCGCAAATGTACATTCTTATGGATTGATTTGAGAGAAAACGTAAAATAGTTCGGTTGCAATTTGCAAACTTCTTTCGCTGTATTTTTCAACTTGTTGCGGGGTATTGTCGAATACCTTTGGATCTTCAAAAGTTATCGAAATTCGTTTTTCAGCTCCTGGAACATAAGGACAAGATTCATCTGCGGAATCGCAAGTCATAACCGCGGCAAATTCAGATTTCGGATTAAAATCATCATCCAATCTTTTTGAGAACCCAATGATTGGATGTTCATTTTTCGCATATTTAATACTGTAAATCGGGTTATTGCCTTCTGAAAGCATTTTGATTTCAAAGCCTGAATTTTTTAGTGTTTCTGCCACCATTGGAAACAAAGCCGTTGCTTCTGTGCCACCTGAATAACAAAACACATTCTTGATATTGAAATGGTGGGCCAAAGTTTGTGCCCATACTTGTGATAAGTGACTTCTTCGGGAATTATGGGTACATATAAAATTGATACGAACTTCTTGACCATTGGAAACTTTTGACTGAATAAAATCAATTAACGGTTGTAAAATTGTTTTGCGTTCCTTTGTAATGCTTTCAATGTTTAGGTGTATTTGCAGTACTTTCAATGTTCAGTTATTTTATTTCAACGTCCCTTTATATGGGTCACCAGTTTCAAAAGGATTATTGGGGTCGTTGCTCCATTCGAACCAACCCCCGTCAAAAACAGATACATGTTCCCAACCCATTAACCAAGCATTAAAAAAAGCTTCGCTTCCACGCCAACCTGTACCACAATAAAAGGCAAGATGTTTTTCGGGTGTAATACCTACTTCTTTCCAAATATCGGCGACCTCTTGTTCCTCACGGATTGTGTGGTCAACATTTCTGTAATTATCCATGTGATAAGCATCTGTGCCACAGTTTCCGAATATTGAACCTGGAATACGTCCTTTTTTCTCAATGTAATTATATCCACTTACTTCGCCAATATATTCCGGCCAACTACGTATGCTAACTAGCTCAGCATTTTTTGATTTTAGCATTTCTTTGGCTTCCGGGATATCGACAATTATTTCCGGTCTCGCAGGAATTTTCTCCCCAAAATCAGAAACGGGTTTCTTCGGAACGTTATCAGTTGTTATTTTGTAGCCTGCATCTTTCCACGATTGAAAACCTCCATTTAAAACTCTCACATCTTTTACTCCTACGTACAGCATAATCATTGTGTTACGAATAGCACCTATATGGCCGGCTGCACTTCCCGGAAACTCATCGGCATTATCAGGGGCCATGAATTTTCCATACATAATTACGGTTGTGTCGGAAGTTATTCCGTGTTGTTCCAATGCTTCATTAAGCTCCTTGGGCGAACGCCTGTTCCACGTTTCAGGATCTTCAAGTGCCAATGTGTCCATATCAATAGCTCCGGGAATATGTCCGGATAAATAGGCATCTCTATTTCTGTAATGGGAATGGACGACGATATATTTATTGTTGTCATATTCGCTTGGCTTTTCGCCGGATATCAATCTATTTACCCATTCGGCAGAAACCAAGTGTTTATAACGGGCTAAATGTTCCATTGGCAAATCTTCATTCGCCGTCCACTCTTTAAGAAAATGATTGTAAATGGAAACATCTAAATATCCTGCTTTTGCAAATAGAATGGCAACTTTTATACTATCTTCCTCTGAATAAGCATAAATTACAATCTTATTTTCGGGGACTATTTGTTTATGGCGAACAACTTCTATCCAATCCATGTAATTTGTCCATTTTACAGGTAAGGATTTTGCTCCCTTTATATGCCCACCACGCTTCTCGCCGGCTAACTTCCATCCATTATAAGCATCAACCGGACGGACATCAATAATTTTAGTATTCTCATTTCCAATTAACGCGGCCAATTCGTCAGTAGAAATTTGATTAAACCCTATCATAACCTCAAGTAATTTATTTACGTCAATAAAGGTCGGAAATAATTTCTACGAATACCGGATTTTTATATGCCAAAACTTCGTTGGATTTCTTCTTTTGCCATTCACACGAACCTGCAAAACCAGTTTTTCTCAACTCAAATTAAGGGGCATTTCATAAATTCTCATTGAACTCCAATTTAGGCAATAAGGCTCCTTTTTTATTTTGGATCCGTTGCATTTTGCACAGTATCTGATCCAACATTTTAACAGTTTGTTCCAAATAGGGTCCTTTGTTCAACATTACGCAGGCTGCGCGTTGTGCCATTGCCGCATCGGTGATTTCTGCCCTGGTTGGAATTCCTTTTTTTGTCAAATTTTCCAAAACTTGCGTAGCCCAGATATCCGGCAAATGTGCCGCATCGCAAATTTGTAATATTTCTTCTTGGATGATTGCGAAGTTTTTCCACCCGGTTTCAATGGCCAAATCGCCACGGGCAATCATGACCCCAACGGGATAGTTCTCCATAGCTTTTAATAGGATACTCGGCAGATTTCTGAATCCTTCCGAGGTTTCGATTTTTAGGACAATGCCAAGATTGGCATTCAGTTTTTTCAACTCCTCCAATAAGGCCGCAACATCCTGCTTATTGTTTACAAACGAAAAATTGACAGTATCGGCGTTTTTCACTATAAACTTCAGGTCTTTTTTATCCTTATCCGTCAGTCCCCGAAAATCAATTTTACTGGAAGGCAGGTTTATCCCTTTGTCCGCTCTTAGTTTTCCACCTTTCTTTTTTGCGTTCGTTATTTCAACGATCAAATGTTTGGAATGGGTCTCTATGACTGTGCCTCCAATCTTTCCGTCATTAAAAAAGATAGGATCCCCCACTAAAACATTGTTCAAAAATTCAGGAGAGGTACTGGAAATATGGGCAATTTCGGTAACATTGCCACTGTCGTCAAGAATGGCTGGATTCCCTGGAATAGCTTCTTTATCGAGCCTCAACAAATCACCTTTGGACAGGAAGATAATGGCTTCCAATTGTTCCAAATCATGAACGGTGTGGACCTCAAATATGTCTTTTTTCTCAAAAAACACATTCAGTACGGTTTCAATAGTTACAAAGGCCGTCTTGTTGCATAGTCCCCAAATACCGTTGTCCTCCTTCGCATCGATATGAATTTTACGTTTTTTGCCCCGCGCATCCTTAAAAACAATCGTGGCTCCTTTTTCGGTCTTTTTAAGCCATTTTTCGTTAACGGTAATGACTGCATCCACTTGCTTGCCCTTTGGCGGCGCTATTCCTTGTGGCGCCAACCAGACCCTTGCAGGCGCAATTACTTGGCCCATTATGTTCCGCTTGGGTTGTATGCGGATTACCTTGGCACCAGGCTTTATTTTGCCCGTTCTTATTTTTAGTCCCGCGAGATCCATGGTGATCTTACAATCGTTTTCAACCTCCTTAATGTTGTTTATTATCTGTTTCCAAATAATTTCATCATCATGGGCACAATTGATTCTCGCACAGTCCATGCCCAGTTTCAACAGGGATTTTACAAATTTTTTATCCGTTGCGGCCTCAGTTGGCTGAGTGATCATAATGGCCGTTTCCCTTTTGTTTTTTATAGTACCGAAAATCACTTTGGAATTTCGGTCCTGAATCATCCTGGCTTCCCTGTTGGTAAGCCGGACTTTTTCACCAGTGGGCATGTCGATATTCAATAGACTATTGATGATGGTTTTGAAGTTCAGTATTCTTTGTAAAATACTGCTTTTGGATTCCGGAGATATAGGTAAGTCTATTTCGTCCAGCTTTTCTTGTAAGTCGCTGATCTCAAAAGTGCGCAGGGCTAAATAGTGAATCAGATTCCTCGCGCTTTGAGCATATTTTGGATGTACATTGTCCAATTGGACCTTATATCTTAACTCAAATTCGGCAATCTTATCAATTACTGAATCAATCATTTCCAATATCACTTGTAATTTCTTTTTCGGGTAATGCATATTTAAAAAATCTTGAATTTACTATTGATTATCAAAGCATCAATGATGCTTAAAAGACTACCAAAAATAGAACTATAAACTGGAATTAAAACTCCATTGCCTCTACTTTTATAGTCATCTGTTTTCACTGAATGTCCAAATCAAAACTTTTTCCTTTTTTATTTGGGATATGGTATTGTTCCTTTCATCAGGTTTATCAGAATTTTTTAAGATCGATCTTTCAGGGCATTATTTTGGATGGATTTAGCCATTTCCTTTCCGTATTCCAAAATATCTTCTGCGCTCGGGCCAGCGAACCAAAGCCTGATATTTTTATTGCCGATTTTCTTTGCTGTAGTAAATGGTTTTTAGTCCATATTCAACAAATTATTACATTTATCGATGAATAATCCTATTCGACTTTTCAGAGAGTAAAAACAATCGGGTTCATTTGTTAATTTACTGTCCTATTTACTGGTAATTTAATTATCACAGCCACGTCCGGCCATACTTTTGATATGCCGTCAACTCCTTGAAGATGTAGAACACATTCTTTGTCAAGAATTGCAAGCGCTTCTTCTCCTTTCCATTTCTTCAGATCCAAGCGAGTGAACAGCACGATGGTATCATTTTCAAGTGAATAAGTATAAGTAGTATTATGTGAAGTTTTATTCATTTTTAATCTTATATCACCTTCTCCCTCCTTGACATTTATAACAGTACCAGTAATTGAAGGGGTATTGAATGCTTCAAAAAAATAAGTTTTTATCTTAAAATCCCGTATTGCATTTTTAGTTTCTATACTTTCAGTAGGTATTGAGAGCTGCAACCTATTTAAGATGTGTTCAATTGAACCCGATACATTTTTCTTATTGATAGTATAATCATTAAAAGTTCCAGAAACACCTACCCTATCCGTAAACTTATAGGCAGTCCATGCAATGGATATTCCAAGCTCATCTATTGTGTAAACCTCGTTTTCAGGCAATCCTTTTTGGTCCGTCCAAGCAGAGGATGAATTATTGCCCAAATTATTGCAAGACCATAAAAGAGATAGTAGGAATAATTGGCCTATAAGTTTTAGAAAGGGTTTCATCTTAAAAAGATTACATCTGTTAAATCATTCATTACTTCTTCAAAATAGTATTCAACACTTCTTCTTTACTCAGTTTTTTGGTACAGAAAAACCAGTCTTTACATTCCAGTCCATCAGTTGCTGTCATTCTTTCTTCGGCCAAATCATAAGTTCCGGCAGGAGGAACAATCACATCATCGCCAGGATTCCAATCGGCAGGTGTGGCAACTTTAAATGCATCTGCGGTTTGCATAGCGATAAGTGCTCTATAAATCTCGTCAAAATTTCTTCCTAAGCTCAAGGGATAATAAATAATAGCCCTAATGATTCCCTTGGGATCAATAAAAAACACAGCTCTAACCGCTTGTGTCTCGCTTTCCCCAGGTTGGACCATTCCATATTTGTTAGCCACTTCCATAGAAATATCTTCTATTAAAGGAAATCTAACATCGACGTTTTTCATTCCATTAAATTCAATTTTTTCTTTAATGGTCCTTAACCATGCAATGTGACTGAACAATCCATCAATTGACAAACCGACCAACTTGCAATTTGCTTTCTCATATTTCTCTTCCGTATGCGCAAACGTCATGAATTCTGAAGTACATACCGGCGTGAAATCTGCTGGGTGACTAAAAAGAATTACCCATTTTCCCGTATAATCATCCGGAAAATTAATGTCACCTTGTGTGGTCACAGCTTTAAATTTAGGCGCTTTGTCTCCTATTCTTGGCATCGGTGTCTGCTGTTCTGTTTCTTGAATTACTTCCATTTTTGCAATATTTTATGTTAATATATTATAAAATCAAAATTATAAATGGGAACCATTAATCGAAATGACCCAGGTCAGGATTTATTATTTTAAAAATGCGGTAATTTGTTATTCAAATTGGAACAATTATGAACATCGGTTTGGTTTTATCTGGAGGTGGAGCACGTGGAGCGGCGCATATCGGAGTATTAAAAGCCTTTGAAGAATACGGCATTTCGCCAACACATATTGCCGGAACAAGTGTTGGTGCCATTGTAGGTGCTCTATATGCAAAGGGAATACACTGGTCGGAAATATTGAATTTTTTAAAAGAAACCTCAATTTTTCATGCCAAGAGACTGGCCTTTAATAAACCGGGATTTTTGGATACCGAAAAATTTTATGACGATCTTAAGGTATATTTTCCCATAGATAATTTTAATGCCTTGGAAAAGCCACTGTTTATTACCGCCACAAATGTGTTAACCGGAAGCTTAAAGGTTTTTAGCAAAGGCCCGCTTATAAAACCGATCATAGCTTCCGCATCATTTCCAGGAGTTTTCACTCCTACCGAAATCGATGGTTCTTATTATATCGACGGAGGAATATTAAATAATTTTCCGGTGGAGCCACTTAAAAAACCTTGCGATATTATCATCGGGGTCTTTATCAACTCGTTGAAAAAAATGGATATACAAGATCTTAAGTATTCCTACACAGTAGCCGATAGAGCCCTAAAAATAAGAGCTGTCTCAGAATCAATAATAAAATTCGCAGACTGTGATTTGGTTATCGTTCCTAAAGACGTTAGCAATTATGCCATTTTTGGCATGAACAACATAGATTCCATTTTTAATTTAGGCTACACTGCCGCGGTAAAAAGTCTGGCAGAAAATGGAAGTGTTTTGAATTATTAGCCATCCAAAAATTTCAGATCCCCTCCACTTTTAAAAGCTTATAATTCAGCTTTTCCACTTAAAGAATCTCCTATTCAAGCTATTTATTCCTTTATAAAAGACTAAATAACTATCAATTAACTCGCGCGCTATAATTAATCTCAAATTGAAAATCTTATAAGAAAAATTTCCCCATCCAAATTGGATCAAGAATATTTTTGTGATGAAACTAGATTCTTTGGCTCTAAATCTATAAATTTAAGCGTGTTAAAAAAAATATGAAGTGTCCCATTGTTAAATTTAAACGAGCAGAGATAAATACCTTCGGCATTCCCTGCCCGTCCGGCAGGCGGGCATCTTCCTATTTCTCACATATTTTTTACAGATGAAAAGCATGACCCAACCAAAAAATTTGTTTCAGAATATATTTGAAGCCTCCGCTGAAGGTATTATGGCTGTTAATGAAGATGGACGTATTTTAATGACAAATCCTGCGTGCGAACAACTTTTCGGTTATAAAACTGGAGAATTGATAGATAAAAACATTGAAATTCTTATTCCTGAAAAACTTAAAAGCCAATATAAAAATTACATTAAAAACCAGCTAACACCACCTAAATTAGAAACGAATATTTGGGGGATTAAAAAGGATGGCGGCAAGTTTAGTTTAAATATTGGTTTAAGTTCAACGGTAATTGATGGCCAAAACGCGACCATCGCTTTTTTTCGGGATGCTACCCAACATAAAAATGATTTAAGAACAATTAAGAAAACAAATGCCAAGCTCATAGAAAGTAACCGAAAGTTTGATGCGCTGATAAACAACCAGAAAGGAATTGTGTACCGTTGTAAAAACAATAGGAATTACGAAATGGAATTTATCAGCAAAGGCTGTTTGGAAATTACAGGCTACCCTTCCAAAGATTTTATGAACCAGACCATAACCTATGGCAGCCTCATTTTGGCCGAAGACCGCGATCGGGTTTATAAAAGTATACAAAATGCCCTGAAGCAGAAAAAACCATATAGTGTTGAACATTGCATTAAACATAAAGATGGAACGATCAGATATGTTTGGGAAAAAGGTTCGGGCATTTACGACGAACATAAGAAAAACATCGTTTTGGAAGGTTTTATAACCGATATAACACCACAGAAGGAAATTGAATTGGAATTGCGCAGTAGCGAAGGAAAAATTAAAGCCCTACTGGAAGCCATTCCTGATATGATGTTTATCCAAGATCGTGAAGGGGTATATCTGGATTGGTATGCCAACAGTCCGGAAAAAATGGCTATGCCACCAGAGAAATTTATGGGTGCGAATATGAAAAAAATTTTACCGCCCAATGTGTATCAAAAAATAAAAGCTTCACATATTAAAGCCATTGAATCTGGAAAAATGCAAATTGCAGAATATAGCATTCAGGGCGAAAATGGGCTGATGCATCGTGAGGCCCGTGTGGTTCGTTTGAACGACCATAGTCTTTTAACTATTGTCAGGGATGTAACAGAAGGAAAAGCCAAAGACACACTACTTGACATAAGAAAGAATGCCTTGGCCTCCGCCAGTAATAGCATCCTGATTGCAGATGCACGACAACCCAACATTCCTATTATTTATTGCAATGCTGCTTTTGAAAAAATGACCGGTTATTCCCAAGAAGAAATATTGGGAAAAAACAGTGATTTTTTACAAAAAGATGACCGGGACCAAAAGGAAATCCGCATAATGAAAAATGCTATTGCCAATGGAGAAGCTTGTAAAGTAACTGTGCGGAATTACAGAAAAGATGGCACCATGTTCTGGAATGACCTCAGCATTACACCTGTGCATAATGAGGAAAATATACTAACGCACTTTATAGGCATACAAAACGATGTTACAAATAAGGTTAAGGAAGAAAATCTTAAAGACCAAACTGGAAAAATACTAGAATTAATAGTTCAAGACAATCCATTGAAAACCATTGGCAATAAGATTGTGGAAACCCTCGAGACCTATTTTAGGGATTGTGTGGCTTCCTTTTTATTGTTGGACACGGAGCATAAAACACTGCACCAATTGGCAGCACCAAATTTACCTCAATCTTTTAGCGCTTATATAGGAGAAGGCCTTAAGATTGGACCAAAATCCGGCTCTTCTGGTACCGCTGCCTTTTTAAAAAAAGGAATTATTGTAACCAACATTCAAACAAATATTCTTTGGGAAGATTATAAAGAAATAGGTGTAAATAATAAGATAAAAGCCTGCTGGGCATTTCCTATAATGTCATCTTCCAATCAAGTGCTCGGTACAATTGCCATATATAGTAAAGTATCCAGACAACCTTCGGCAGAAGAAAAAAGGATTCTTTTTAATATGACCCAATTGATAAGTATAGCCATAGAAAATTATAACAATAACCTCGTGTTAAAATCAAATAGGAAAAAACTTGAAAAACACGCTCAAAAATTGGAACAAAAAGTACAGGAGCGCACGCAGGAAGTAATGGCGACCGTACAAAAACTGGTAGAATCCAATTTACATCTCGAAGACCAAATACACATAACCAAATTAGCGGAAAGTGAAGCCATTACAAGTAAAAGCATTGCTTCAGAAATCGCTAAAAACTTTCCCAACGGTTTCGTTGTTGTAATGAACAAAGATTCAAAAATCGAATTTGCTGAAGGGGATGCCTTAACTCAATTAGGATTAAAGCAAATGTTTTTTGAGGGAATGACCGTTGATGATGTTACTATTTTCTCTGAAAGACGAAAAGCATTAATTAAAGAAAACATTAAAAAGACACTTGCTGGACATCACCTCTCTTTTGAAGTAAATTATAAAGGCAGATACTTTACTGTAAACACAGCTCCTTTGATTGATCAAAATAATGAAATAATCAATGCATTGCATGTTTATAATGATATTACAAATCAAAAAGAAATTGAGTTTACAATACAAAACGCCTTGACAAAAGAACAGGAATTAAACGAACTTAAATCACGCTTTGTTTCTATGGCATCCCACGAGTTTAGGACCCCGTTGAGCGCCATACTCACTTCGGCAATTTTAATCGGCAAACAAAATGGACAGGGAAATGAGCATAAAAGAGAAAGATATCTGGCCCAGATCGAAAAGAATGTAAAAAATCTCACGGTCATCCTCAACGACTTTCTCTCCTTGAGCAAACTGGAAGAAGGAAAAGTAGTGGCAAAACCAGAACGGTTCAATTTGGTTTCATTTTCTAAATCCTTGGTTAAAGAGGCCAATATAGGTCTGAAGAAAGGACAAAATATAAGGGTAACGACTACCAATGAAGAACTCTTTGTGCATTTAGATATAAAATTACTAAGTCATATAATCAACAATCTTTTGTCCAATGCGTCCAAATATTCATCGGAAGGGTCGAATATAGATTTTATAATATTACAAAAAGGAAAAAATGTTGTAATACAGATTATCGATCAAGGCATGGGTATTCCAGAAGAAGAGCAAAAACACTTGTTCGCCCGGTTTTTTAGGGCGAAAAATGTCGCCAATATTGAAGGCACCGGCTTGGGTTTAAATATTGTAAAACAATATACCGAGTTAATGGGTGGAACTATTAAGTTTAAAAGTGAAATAAATAAAGGCACAACTTTTTCAGTTGGACTTCCAATACATAAGCAATGAAAAAAGTACTGATTATAGAAGACAATGAGGATGTTCGCGAAAATACAGCAGACATTTTAGAGCTGTCAGGTTATAATGTAACCACAGCTGAAAATGGGAAAATAGGTGTCAAAGTTGCAAAACAATTACTTCCGGATGTTATTGTATGCGATATTATGATGCCGGAACTGGATGGTTATGAAGTATTGGAAAAATTAAACAAAAATACCAAAACCGCCAGGATTCCATTTATTTTTCTCACCGCAAAAACCGAAAAAATCGATATGCGAAAAGGCATGAATTTGGGCGCTGATGATTATTTGACCAAGCCTTTTACAGAAAATGAGTTGCTAGAAGCCATTGCAAGTCGCTTAAAAAAACACGACTTCTTAAAAAAAGAATTTTCACGAACTATCGAAGGTGTTTCCCAGTTTATCGAAGAAGCTTCAAAATATATGGAACTGGATCATTTATCCAGAAACAATACTCCTTTAAAATATAAAAAGAAAGACTTCATTTTTATGGAAGGTGATACCGCCAATTCCCTGTATTTTATAGAAAGCGGCGTAATAAAAACATTTAAGACCACCGAAAAAGGAAAAGAATTTGTAACAGGCCTGTGCAGTGCTGGACATTTTGTGGGCCAGTTGTCACTATTGTCGGACAACGGAACCTATATTGAATCAGCCGCAGTACTGGAGGATGCAGAACTTTATGAAATTCCTAAATCAGGTTTTACAACATTAATTAATGGAAACAAAGACGTTGCTAATAAGTTTGTAAGCTTAATCTCCAATAATTTGGTGGATTTGCAAGAACAATTGGTAAATGTGGCATTCTCTACAGTAAGACAACGCGTTGCAAAAGCATTACTGGATTTAAGCAGCAAAGGTATTTTATCCAATAACGAAGAAAATGGGATTAGCATAGCAAGAGAAGATCTTGCCGGACTTATAGGTACTGCAACCGAAACAGCAATACGTATGCTAACGGAATTTAAGGAAGAAGGTCTTATAAGTATTGATAGAACAAGAAAAATACTAATCGAAGACAGAAAGACTTTAGAAAATATCGTGATGTTTGGATAGTGCAGCTAACTTTCTTAAGTTTTCCTAATAATTAAAAAAAGTGATAGTACCTTCCTACGACCCAAGCTATCAGTCTTTCCCTAAATATGTTTTTAATTTCCGTAAGAATATTATCGGGATAAAGTAAAACTTTTAATTTATTGCTATTAAAACTTATGTTCTCTTTATCTATTGCTGTTTTCAAGCTCAATATTTTGAGTTGCTTATCTATCTCTTCAAAAGAATTGTATAATCTTGGTTTCATAGCTTATCAAAATAATGTTTAGAGAAAAACCGCAATAATGGTTTGTTTATTTTGTTTCGAAGTAGATAGCAAAATAGTGCCAAAAACACAAAAAATAAACCTACAACTGCAAATCCGTACCAGATGTTGCCCAGTGCTTGTCCGATACCATACGATGCCGCCAACGCAAAAATAAACAAGGCCAGCAACAACAACGATCCAACCAATACAGTTTGGGCAAAAGTGGTTACCAGCCTCATCAGCACTTTAAAAGCTTTTAACTGTAAGTATTCCTCACTATGCTTTAAATAAGAGCGAATATCATAATCCGCTTCAGCAAGTGTATTCTTGATTTCGTTGAAAGCCCATAAGCCCTTACTTTTGAAGTTGTGCGTTTTTCTTTTTGATATCTTCCAGTTTATCTTCCAAAGCTATAATAATATCCTCAGCTTTATGGCTCATAGTTGAAAGGGCATCCCCTAATTTTTTATCAAATTCTTTTTTTTTATCGCGGGCGGTTTTGGTAAGTTCATCTTTAGAACGTTTTATCCATTTTGAAACATCGTAGGTGGTGCCTACTACTGAATGTCTTATTCTTCTCCTGGTTTTACTGCCTTTTCGTGGAGCAAAAAGGATTCCCATCCCTGCGCCAATCGCTGTGCCAATAACCGCACCTGTTACAAGGGCCAATACTATTTTTCCATTCCTATTTTCCATGATTTTAGTTTTTAAATTATTTCTAATTATGTAAAGCTATGATGAAACCACATTATATCAAATGACCCAGGTCATTCCCATATAACAGAAACAAGATTTTTTGCGCTAGTATGATATGAAATCATAATTAAGCTTTGCTACATTGACCTACATCATTTCATAGAGATACTACATATATTACATTCGTTGTGATTAAGACACCTTACTTATTTATCTTAAATTATGACCTCTGATACCTATAACGCAAAACAAGTTTATTTTGAAGCATTTACCCATCTATCTCTATTGGAAAATGCTTTAAAACATATAACAGAAGAAGACGTCGCTAACTTTCAAATTTCTATTCTCGGAAAAGTTTCTGAATTTTATCTCGATAAGGACACTGAGATTTCAAAAGATATGAATGCCCTAAAAATATATTGGGGAAAAGTACTCGGCAACACTATTCATTTTGGTGTTTTTCACAATCCCGAAATAGGAAATATTTTTATCGTAGGCACTTTAGCATCTTCTTTTCTTTATAAAATAGATGGTAAAACACTAGGCATGTTATCTGCGGGCCCTTATGGCATTCTTAGAGGAATCGGTGGAAGTGACGCACAAGTTGCTACCCACTTAAAGATGCTCAATGATGGTAACTATTTATTGATTTTTAGAGGCACAGGAGCTGACTTGGAAAATTATAAAAGACTTTTGGAGGAAAAATAGAATGGGAGACTAGAGACCAAAAAAACACAAAGTACTACGTTCAAAACACAAGATGCAACCTTCAAAACACAAGGTGCAACGGAATCTCTCTGGTTCTTCGCCTAAATCGTACCTACCTCGTCCTGTTTCCCTTAAGTCCTGTTTCAAAATTTTCAAAAGCTCGACGTTCAAAACAAAGAGTGCTATGTTCAACCACAAAGAGTGCTACGTTCATGGACACTTAATGTATTGTTCATGGGGGTCTAGTGCTACTCGAGAGCTACGTTTACTCTACTCGAGTGCTACTCATCCCCTAGTATCAGCCTAGTATTAGGCTATTTACCAAGACGCTCATCGGCGATTGTTTCCTTAGAGGATAGAATATAGAGCCTATATTCTAAACAGTTTTCGGAATCTATATTATTAGGGGGACGTAAGACCTAGGACTGCAAGTTTAGAATCGTTTTCGATTTCAGCTCATCTCCTTCGGAAACTAAATCAAAATATGAACCTCAACCTCATGTTGCATCCCATCATCCTTTAACGGAAAAACATTTCCTTTGCCCTGTTCCTTCTCCGTTTTCCACCAAGATCCTTCAATATCCCTTTTTTGATATACGGTGATGTTATATGTAGTGGTTTTGAAACGGTAGTTGATCGTAACCGAAGGCCATTCCTCGGGATAACAGGGTGTGAATTTAAGTTTGTCCTCCAGAAGTTCCATGCCCAGCAAGGAACTGATAATAAATTGATTCATCCATCCTGATGAACCAGTGTACCAGGTCCATCCGCCACGGCCACGATGGGTTTCATTGGCATAAACATCCGCAGCCATCACATAAGGTTCTACTTTGTAAATCTGCATCTCCTCCTGATTTAATGCATGGTTTATAGGTTGTACCATACTAAAGAGTTCATAAGCGGTCTCCCTGTCGCCAAGCGCTGCAAAGGCCATAAGGGTCCAGATGGCCGCATGGGAATATTGTCCCCCATTTTCCCTAACTCCGGGCACATATCCTTTTATATATCCAGGATTCAAATCAGATTTATCAAACGGGGGATCAAGCAGCTGGATGATTTTCATATCTCTTTTGACCAGATATTTATTTAAGGAATCCATGGCTTGGTTTCTTCTTTCCTCTGGCGCAGCATTCGTCAAGACAGACCAGCTTTGGGAGATGGCATCAATGGAGCATTCTTCATTTTCTTTTGATCCAAGAGGCGTTCCATCATCGAACCAGGCGCGTTTATACCATTCGCCGTCCCACGCGGATTTCTCAATATTGGACTGTAATTTAATAGCTTCCTCTTTACAGGTCGCCGCGAATTCAGTATCGCCGTATTGAATAGCCACTTTCTCAAAATTGGAAAGAATATCATAAAGGAAAAAACCCAGCCAAACGCTTTCCCCTTTACCTTTATTTCCTACCTGATCCATTCCGTCATTCCAGTCGCCGGAACCCATTAACGGCAAACCATGTTTTCCAAAACGCAGGCTATGTTTTATGGCCAGACGACAATGATGGTAAAGATCGGCACTTGAATTTCCACTCATTGGTAGATCATACAGGGAGTCTTCTCCATCATTCAATAACCTGGATTCTAAAAACCCAGTGTGTTCTTTCAGTATCTCCAAATCACCGGTAGCATTTAAATATCTATAAACCACATAAGGCAGCCATAACAGGTCGTCAGAACAATTTGTACGCACGCCCCTTCCTTCTGGGGGATGCCACCAATGCTGAACATCTCCTTCCTTAAACTGCCGGGAGGAATTTAAAAGAATTTGTTCCCGGGCAAATTCAGGTTTATTGTGCAATAAGGACAGGACATCCTGAATCTGGTCTCTGAAACCAAAGGCGCCTCCGGATTGATAAAAACCACTGCGGGCAAACAATCTGGAAACGATGGTTTGATAAGTAAGCCACCCATTGGCCAGAAGATTTAACCCCTCATCCGGAGTCTGTACCTGTACTATATTTACGATCCCATTCCAGTATTCCTTTATCTGCTCAAAAGATTGATTGATTGGGTCCATATCTGAGAAATCCTGAATGAATTTAATAGCTGAAGTGGTGTCTTCGCCACTGCCAATCAAAAAAGCAATCTCTCTCTCTTCCCCTGCCAGCAAATCAAATTTCCCTTGCAAACCGGCACAGGTATCATGCCCTGCACCAATTTGCCCCCTAAGATCTTGGCGGTATAAAGCCTGGGGATTGGAAAGATTTCTGTTTCTACCAATAAACTTCGATCGGTCGGTGGTATAACTATACTTGCCCACTCCAACAATTTTAAAAAATGCCACCCGATTGGCAAAAGCATCGTTGTATCTGTTTCGGAAGAACAAGGCTCTGCTCTGAACATCATGCTCTGAAAGAATATGCATATTGGTTTTGGAGCGGACATTACCTAAAATAATCTCCATGAATCCCGTAGAGGAAAGTTTCCGTAACCGATCTGTTTTATTTTTTATGGTAAGGACTACAAACTTAACGGGGGCATCCTTGTCCACAAATACTTTCATTTGGGAAGATATGCCGTTTTCTATGTGTTCATAAGTGCTATAACCAAAGCCGTGTGTAGTAATATAATTCGTTTCACCTTTTACAGGAAAAGGTGTCGGTGACCAAAATAATCCGGTTTCTTCATCGCGCAGATAAAAAGCTTCCCCCCCGGTGTCCATTACCGGATCATTATGCCAGGGGGTAAGACGATATTCATGTGCATTCACAGCCCAGGTATATGCTGAGCCACTTTCAGAAACCACTGTTCCGATAGTTGGATTTGCAATGATATTAACCCAAGGTGCTGGAGTGATTCTTTCATTATCAGTTAGTATTTTATATTCTTTTCCATCTGCCGTAAAACCTCCTGTTCCATTAAAGTATTTGAGGTCTGTTGGCAGCACTATATTTTCAAGAATAATTTTTCCAGGAGCTTGGGGATTAACTTCCAACAAAGGTGATGAACCCATTTCTCTGTATTGTCCTGATATTTGCTCTGATAATGGACCCTTGCTATCGCTGATTATAATTTTCGCAACGCTTTCAAATAGGATGCGATCTTCTGAGGATATTTGATCTGTTGATTTTACATATATTTTTCCAGGTATATGTCCGGTTAATGTGTCAACGGCTGAAATCATTCCTAATATCTGATCCTGCAATTCGTGTCGGTATGATCCGTGGTCCTCATTCCAGATCACAAGATCCACGGCCAATCCTTTTAATTGCCAATATCCATGGGCTTTGATCATTTGTGAAACCAAATCCAAGTTTTTTAGATCAAGTATTTGTAACAATACAATCGGCAGGTCGCCTGAAACTGAATGGCTCCAAAGTCCGGATTGGCCTCTGAAATTGCTTTTGATCACTTCGTCGCTGGCACGCAAGGCTGGATTGGAATAAATAACCGAGGCGGCTAATTTTCCAAATATTTGTGCATCTGCTTCTGTAGCATTTATCTGTCTTAATAAAACCTGGCTATGGGTCCAGGAAAGATCCAAGGCGCGTTTTTTAAGATTTCTATCCCTATATTTATGCATGAGTGCTTCACTCTCTTTGCGGCTTTCGCAAATACCATATATAAGATTGATAGTAGCCGTGCTATATGGTTTAATGGTTATACGGTATTTTGTAGCCATTACGGGATCCAAAACCGCTCCCTGGTTACCGGCCAACCTACCGTTATCCAGTGCTTGGGGTTGGGCTAAGGTTCTTCCTCTACCAATAAATTGCATCCGGTCTGTTTCGAAAGAAACTTCTTCCACCTGCGCTCCATATACATCCATCAAATGGAAAAAATGAGGTGGCAATTCATCTTTGGACCGAGGTCTTCTTGTGCCGAAAATAGCGTTGTACTCAGGCTGTATCTCCGTTTGAACAAAAAGGTTACTGAATGCCGGATGGGCCTCATCAGAGGCCTGAGTGGCCAGAACGATCTCTGTATAACTGGTAACTTCCAGAACTTTCGGGGATTGGGATCGGTTTGTAATCCTAACTCTTCTTATTTCCACATCATCTTCAGGAGATATCACAATTTGGGTTTTGGTTTGAAAACCAAAATCCTGTCTATGGAACTCAATGGTGCCCTGTGAAAATACAGCCTCATAATCCTTGGAAGGCTGAAGTGTAGGATGGTAGGTGTTAGACCAGAAATTTCCGCTATTGACATCTTTTATATAGCAAAAGACTCCATAATTATCTTTTATGGTATCTTCCCGCCATCGGGTAACAGCTAAATCTTTCCAGCGGCTGTATCCTCCTCCTGAATTAGTTACCATCACCTGGTAATTTCCATTACTGAGTAATTGTAATTCGGGTATGCGGGTATTTGGGGTCTTTATAACTCTTAATTGTGCATCTGCTTCAGTTGTATGTATATCAGTAACTTTAGCTGTATGTGCATAAAAAATGGACCTCTTTGGAATACGTTCCTGCAATAGTAGCAGAGTCGCCTGAAAGCGCAATTCCGCGGCAAATCGATTTTGCATTGGTTTGTTTAATAAAACATAGGCAAAGGATAAAAACCCCATCCCCTGATGGTGGGCCATAAAGGAATTGATGAGCACATGGTTTTGGCCACGGGGCAAACGTGTTTTGGTATAATCAATTGCTTCGTAAAAACCATACTCTCCTTCAAATCCTTGCTCCGATAAAAATTTTAAATTAGATGCTGCTTTTTTAGGGGCAACCATTAAAGCCAGCATGGAAGCATACGGCGCAATGACAAGGTCTTCTTCCAATCCACGTTTTAACCCTATTCCCGGCACTCCAAAAGCTTGGTATTGGTAGTTTAGACTGGCATCTACACTGTTATAACCGGATTCTGAGATACCCCAAGGAACATCTCGTTTCTTAGCATATTCTATCTGCCGTTTTACCATAGCAATATTGGTCGCATGCAATAAAGTGTTTTCATAAGTTGGCATTATTAATTGCGGCATCAAATATTCAAACATCGATCCGCTCCACGACAGTAATATAGCCCCGTCCTTTGAATCGGTGAGTAAACGACCTAAGGAAAACCAACTTTTCTGGGGTAACATTCCCTGTGCAATACCAACAAAAATACCCAGTCTTGCTTCTGAAGCGAGCATATCATAAAAACTGTTGTCTCTTCTCAATTCATTCACATTATAGCCTATGGAAAGATGACTGGTATCTTTGTCAAGCAGAAACTCATAGTCCACAATGCTCAATTGCTCCAATTGCTCAGCCAATTCTTCAAAATAAGTGAGTTTTTCTGGAATAAAATCTGTTCCGGTTTTTAGAGCCTTTTTTACTTTAACCAGCCAATTCCTCTCATTCTCGTCACTTGTTTCTTTTTTGTAGTGATCAATTTGTTCTTTCAACACACCATTTACTTCCTGAAGAGAGAGAAGGGAATGGTTGAAATCCAATTTTGATAGACCGGTAAATGATTCTGGGATGGGTAACAGATTCAACCAGGGAATCTGCCTGTATAAATCCTCCCGGGCGTTCTCTATTTGATTTTTTAATCTAAGCATCCATTTACCGGTTTCCTTATTTTCATCAAACCCAGTTAATTTGTCGCCCAGAGCTATTAGATCATCCAGATCTCTTTTTATGGCAAACAAAGAATCGTTCCTTTCACGAATTGCATGATCCAGCAAACTGCCCATACTTTCAATACTCTCATCTTTTTCACCTTTTAGCAGATCCTTTATTATTCCTATTATAGAGCGAAGGCCGTTATAGCTTTCTACATTGAAAATAGGACTGGATTTTAACCCTAAAACACCTTGTCGCAAAATAAGAAGATGCCCCACCAGATTTCCGCTATCAACGGTAGATACATACGCTGGTTGCATAACTGATAAGGAATGGGTATCATACCAATTGTAAAAATGGCCCTTATAGCGTTCCATTTTATGTAATGTTTTAAGTGTGTTGCTACATCTTAAAACCATTTCGGCCATGGTAATATATCCAAAATCATAAGCTGAAAGATTCGATAGCAGGGAGAGACCTATATTGGTAGGAGAAGTGCGATGGGCTATTACCGGATCTGGATGTTGTTGGAAATTATCTGGTGGGAGCCAGTTTTCTCCTTCATTCACAAAGTCTTCAAAAAAGCTCCAGGTTTTTCTGGCTGATTTATGAAGAAATTCCTTTTGTGTCTGGGTAAGGTCCGGGGCTTCTTCCTTTTCTGGCAGACTTAGCCTCCAAGCAATAAGGGGGGAAATAAACCATAAAATAAGAATGGGAGAAGAAACAAATAAGGCGGGTAAATTGTTATATAAAAATACTACAAGACAAAGAAAGGACAATGCCGGTCCAATCCACATTTTACGATAAATGAACCAAATAGTATCTTTTGATTGACGGGAAGCAGTGGCAGATGGTGTCCATTCCAACAGCTTTTTACCGCTTACGAGCATTCTCCAGTTGGTTCGGACGATAGCATCTGTAAAACGATAAGCTTCGTAAGGCAATACAGCTATCCCAAATACAAAGCGCAATAATACCTCTCTGACAGAACTACCCACTTCAGAAATATGTGCTTTAAAGTCTATACTTTCCGGACGGCGGAATAGCTGCAGAAATGCTGCTGCCATTACGGGCAATAATATAATAATGGTAACGGCAAGGGTCCAAAACCAGGGTTTGGGTAAAATAGACCAGCCAAGAACCAAAATTGTTAAGAGAGAAAGGGGCAACAGGCTTCTGCGCAGATTGTCCGCTATTTTCCATCGGGATAAAAAAGAAAGTTTGTTTCTGACAAACTTCCCCTCTTTATTTTTTGCATAAGGCAATATCCATGCAGCTATTTGCCAATCGCCCCTGATCCAGCGATGCTGGCGTTTTATATCCGCTTCATAATTGGAAGGATTGTCTTCATATAATACAACATCACTTAATAAACCGGAGCGGGTAAAACAACTTTCCAACAGATCATGGCTAAGGATGCGATTTTCGGGAAAGCGTCCACCCACAACTTTTTCAAAAATATCCACATTATAGATGCCCTTCCCGATAAAAGAACCTTCTTCAAAGATATCCTGATATACATCAGAAGACGCCTGGGTATAAGGGTCTATGCCTTTCATATCCCCTTGCAAACGCAAATAAAGAGAAGTTTTGCCTTTAGGAAAATTTGAGCCTACTCTTGGTTGCAAAATTCCATACCCCTGCACCACCCGATTTTTACTTTGGTCATATACTGCTTGATTTAAGGGATGTGCCATAGTAGCAATCAATTTCCAAGCTGCTTCTCTTGGAAGCTGAGTGTCTGAGTCAAGTGTGATTACATGTTTTATATTTTTTAGATACTCATAGTCCCCAACAATCCGGCTAAAATCATTTTTATATTCATCTCTTAACAAGGCATTTAGGGCAGAAAGCTTTCCCCTTTTTCGCTCATATCCCATCCATTTGCCTTCTTTTGGATTCCATTTTCTCGGTCGATGGAAAAGATAAAAAACATCCGGTTGTCCAGGTTGGTTGTATTTCTCGTTTAATTGTTGAATTCTTTCACTCACCAGGTTGAGAACCCACTGATCATCCGGCATCGTTTCGGAGTCCGCATCCGCAAAATCGGTTAATAAACTGAAGTGTAGATTTTTTTCCCGGTTTGCTAAAAAACGAATTTCGAGTGCTTCCAGGTCGTCTTCAATTTCATTTTTTCCCGAAAGCATTGTTGGAATGGCTACGAGGGTACGGTATTCAATAGGGATCCCTTTTGAAAAATCCATTCTCGGTAAAATTCTGGGTTTTATCCATATAGTTGCCAGCCAGTTGGTGAAGGAAATAGCCAAATGAGCACCGCCAACCAAACATAACAGAGTTAAGAGTATAAGAAATTTCCAGCTAAAATCTCCATAGGCCTTGGCCATCGAGAGCATCCCGAAAGCCACTGCCAATGTAAGAATGGAGATTGAAGAAAGATAAATGAAAACAGGCCGTTTTTCCATGAAACTGGTCAGACTTTGTTTTATATTAAAACGCATCTGCGCAGCTTTCCTTAATTGGTCAAAACCTTTATCTATCAGGTAATATCCTACGTGTTTTTGCCTGTCATATTGTTCGTCCGCTATACTGGGCCTTTTTGTTAATTCAATTGTTTTTTCCGCAATTTCTGTTTCGGAAAGAGAACTGCCTTTTGCAATGGTTTCAATCACATGCCTGTACCGGTCTCTTGTGGCAAAATCCAATTGGGGATAAGTGCCTGTAATGTCTTTTCGCAATGTTTGCTCTACAATACTTATGGCTTCCACAAATTTGCGCCAATCCGTGGCCCCGATGAACCGCAATGTGCCAATGCTGTTTTTAACGGATACTTGATCGGCAGCCTGTTTTTCGTTTTCGTGCCAAACCAAGTCAGAACTGACTATTCCATTCCTGGATAATTGCTGTTCCAGCCAGCTTAGCGGTAAAGCAAAGGCAGAGCCCTTCCCCTGGAGTTTACGGGTAAAGCTCGCGACAAATGGACTGTTTAAAATAGGATTGGATCTGGCCATATTTGCGATGGTCAACACCAGGTCAGCAGGATGTTCTTTTACAGTTTCGATCATTTGCTCGCTCCAATAATCTGCCATATTATTGTCTATCATATCAAGAGCTGTTTTTTCAGCAATCCTTCTAAGATTTTCGATAACAGCAAGTTTCATCACGATCGGGATCGCCCATAATTCTCCCAGGGTCAGAATTTTTTCTGATTGATACGCCGAGATAAAACCTTTTAAGGTATTTGAGTCAACGTGGCCATCGCTGTGCGAAATTATTTCGAGAGCGATATCATAAACTCTGGGCATGCCGTTAGAGCTTCCATTGGCCAGATAGGGCAGGTCTTCACTGTATTTTTTAGGTAGGTGTTTTTTAGCAGTAACAATTTGTTCCTCAATTAAATAAAAATTGTCCAGGAGCCATTCTGCGGCAGGTGTTATTGCCTGGCCGGATTGAATGTTTTCAACCAGCAGGTTGCGTACTTCCACCAAGGTATTTCGATTGTCATTCAACCTTTTTAAAAGCTTATCCCTCCGTTTGCCTTTTAGTATTTTATGAGACCTTGCCACTATTACGGCATGGGTTTTCATTTGATCGAAATTGTATAATTCTGAGCGGATAGGGTCCTCTGTGGTAGAATCTAAAATAGAATTGCGCTTTAGAAAATATTCGCGCATTTGGGATAGTATTTCGAAAACTGTAGTGCTTTTAACCGTCATATTCAAGTTGTAATGTTTTGCCGGAGCAGAAAATAAAAGATGATTTTAAAAATAGTCATAATATTTTCAATTATCTGTTAACTTTCAAGTGGAGGTGCATTTCAAAATGCAAATTGCAGATTGGATGAATATAAGTAACAGAAATAAAAAAAACAATAAATAATCTATTCATTTTTTTTTAGCTTGATGGGTATAGAATATGCTTTAAAACAGAAACGGGAAGCCAAGGCCTCCCGTTTCCTAATGAGACGATTAACTTTATTGATACCTCTGGTTAATTTGACTATAAAATTCTATTTCTAAAATACTATAACAAATCGAACTTTAGCAAAAATAATATTGATCGTTTCATATTGGCTACACCTGCTTTTCGGCAGGTAAATAACCATTGCTTTTATGTGGTTAAAAGATAATCTGGGACATTAAAATGTCCCAGATTATTGGTGCAAAGCATCCTTTGGAACTTTCTGATATTCATGGACTTTCAGCAAAGCCAACACAATAACTATTAAGCTTTTAAGAATCTTCCGTCACCCAAGATTCTCCTGTACATCTACAGCAAGAACCTATTTCTTTATGTTTTCAAAGAACAATCCAATCTTTAATTATACCGCTAACTTAAAGCAGTTTATGGCTATGGAAAATGATCTGGGTCAGTTTGAGTATTTTTTATCCCAAAAGAAACACTTTTTTAAAATAGAAACTGGAAGCTGAGACTTCCAGTTTCATAATGAGACGACCAATTTTATTGATACATCCGATTAATTCTACCATAATATCCTATTTCTAAAATACTCTAATAAATCAACTTCGGTAAAAATAATTTTGATCGCTTCATATTGGCTACGCTTACTTTACAGTAGGTAAATAACCAATGCTTATATATATTTTAAAGATAATCTGGGACATTAAAATGTCCCAGATTATTGGTGCGAAGCATTCTTTGAAACTTTCTGATATTCATGGACTTTCAGCAAAGCCAACACAATAACTATTAAGCTTTTAAGAATCTTCCGTCACCCAAGATTCCCCTGTACATCTACAGCAAGAACCTATTTCTTTATGTTTTCAAAGAACAATTAAATCTTTAATTATACCGCTAACTTAAAGCAGTTTACGGCTATGGAAAATGATCTGGGTCAGTTTGGGATTAACTTTATTTTATGTGACTTCATTTCCTGATTTTGTTTCCTTTTCAAAACAATCTAGATTGTATATGGTGGTCTCGGCAATGTTTGTCAACGCAGTTTCGGCCAAAAAGGCTTGGTGGCTGGTTATCAAAACATTTTTGAAGGCCATTAATCGGGCAATCACATCGTCCTGTAAAATTTCATCAGAATGGTCTTCAAAGAACAATCCCTCTTCTTCCTCATAAACATCCATCCCGAAATAGCCAATCTTTTTGGTCTTTAGGCCTTCAATAACTGCTTTGGTATCGACCAATCCTCCACGACTGGTATTGATAAGCATTACATCGGGTTTCATAATTGATATATGCTTGGCGTTGATCAAATGCTTGGTGGAAGGTGTTAAAGGCACTTACAGGCTTATGATATCCGCCTGCCTACAGATGGTTTCACAATCGGTATAGCGAACACCGTAGGAATGTATTAGATTTTCATCTTCAACGATATCCTGAACAAGTATTTTACAGCCAAAACCGTGTAGTATTTTTACCAGCACCGCCCCAATTTTACCTGTACCAATGATGCCGACCGTTTTTCCATTGAGGTCGAAACCCGTAAGTCCGTTCATGAAAAATTTTGGTTCCGCACCCTATTATGTGCTGTAATCAGTTTTCGGTTCAATGCGAGTATCAACGCCATGGTATGTTCTGCAATGGCGTAAGGGGAATAGGCGGGAACACGGGCCACTTCAATACCCAATTCACCTGCCTTTTCCAAATCAACGTGATTGAAACCAGCCGATCTTAACGCAATGTACTTGATGCCGAAATCATTTAGTTTTTCAAGAAAGTGTGCCGAAGCATCGTCTCCCGTAAATAAACTTATCGCTTTCGAGCCCGTAGCGAGAACAACAGTTTCTCCGGTCAAACGGCTCTCAATCAGTTTTAATTGATGCTTATTGTTATTTGCTTTTACCAGATAAGGTTCTTCAAACTTATGTGCGCTAAATATACTAGTTTTCATCTTGGCTTTTTAAATTCCAAATAGTTCCAAAAGTTCGTGCAGCTCATCATTGACCTGATTTTGTTTGACCACTTCCTCAAAAGGGGTTAGGTGCAATTGGTTGTTTAATATCCCAGCCATCATGTTTTTTTTACCTTTAAAAAGTGCATCCACGGCTGCTGCTCCAAGCCTAATGCCCAACATTCTATCAAAAGCAGAAGGATTGCCACCTCGCTGTACGTGGCCCAACCTTGTTATACGTAAATCCACATTGGGATTGATTTCCTTGATTTTCGATGCTACAAGTTCAGCACCTATTTCGTCACCTTCGGAAACCACGACAAGAAAGGCATCTTCACTATCGTAATTTTTGATCTTGTCCAACAAGTAAATAAAATCCTTGCTGCTTTCGGGAATAAGTATGGCATCCGCACCCACGGTCAGTCCTGAATGGATGGCTATGTAGCCGGAATCCCTCCCCATTACTTCAACAATAAAGACACGGTTATGTGATTCGGCGGTATCCCTTATTTTATCGATATTTTCAATTGCGGTGTTTACTGCGGAATCAAACCCCAGGGTATAATCCGTTCCCGAAATATCGTTGTCAATGGTTCCGGGAATACCTATTGAAGGGATATCGCATATCTCTGAAAAGGTTAATAATCCCTTAAATGTACCATCGCCACCAATGGCAATCAAAGTATCTATTTTGTTCACTTTAAGGGTTTGCAACGCCCTTCTGCGACCTTCCAATTCCTTAAAACGTTTACTTCGTGCAGTTTTTAGGATAGTGCCCCCTTTTTGGGTCAGTTTTTGCAATTCATGTGATCTTAATAGTATCAAGTCATTGTCAATCAATCCTTCATATCCCTTACGAATGCCACTTACTTTTATATTATTGGCTTCGGCGGCTTTTGCAATGGCGTATAATGCAGCATTCATTCCTGGACTGTCGCCACCAGATGTCAATACGCCAATATGTTTCATGGATGGATTCATCGGTCTATCAATATTTGTTTTTTAAAGATCCTACGGAAGGTCCAATTGGTCATTTGGCTGTGTATTTAAAAATCGATTGGGGATGTTTCTTTGTTTTATATTTCTATGTACAATAGTTCAGGCTATTGTAATTTTATTGTCCAGATAAACACTTTGGACGGTATTGATTAAATTAACCCCTTCACTGAATGGTTTTTGGAAGGCTTTTCTACCCATTATCAGCCCTGAACCCCCAGCTCTTTTGTTAATCACGGTCGTTGTAATGGCTTCAACCATATCAGATTCGCCTTTTGAACCGCCACCAGAATTTATCAGTCCTATTTTACCCATATAACAATTCGCTACCTGTAACCTACAAAGATCAATAGGGTGGTCTGTTGTCAACGCTCCATACATTGCATCGTCGTATTTTCCAAATCCTATATTCTTAAATCCGAAATTATTGATCGGTAATTTTTGTTTGATGAAATCTGCTTGAATGGTAACGCCCAAATGATTGGCCTGCCCTGTTACATCGGCAGCTGCGTGATAATCTTCTTTCTCTGTTTTGAACGCTTCATGGCGCAGATAGCACCATAAAATGGTAGCCATTCCCAAACTATGGGCTTCTTCAAAGGCTTCAGAAATTTCCTTGAGCTGCCGGTTGCTTTCTTCGGAACCAAAATAGATGGTAGCACCTACCGCAACGGCTCCCATATCCCAAGCATTTTTTACCTTGCCAAAGAGTGTTTGGTCATATTTGTTGGGATAGGTAAGCAGTTCATTGTGATTGATTTTCACAATGAACGGGATTTTGTGGGCATATTTACGGGCGTTCAATCCTAATACACCAAACGTAGATGCCACACCATTACAACCGGCCTCAATAGCAAGTTTTATAATATTCTCCGGATCAAAATAATTAGGATTTTTATAGAATGAGAAGGCTGCGCTATGCTCAATACCTTGATCTACGGGCAAAATGCTCAAGTAGCCTGTGCCACCCAAATTTCCGTGGTTATACAATTGTGAAAGACTTCGCAGTACTTGTGGATTTCTATTGCTATTGCCAAATACCTTGTCAAGACTATTCTTGTCGGGGGTTTGCAATTTATCCTTTGTTATTTTTTCACAAACATGATCTAAATAAAAGGACGCCTTTTTCCCTAAAAGCTCGGTGATATTTTTCTCTGTTTTCATTTTAAATGAGTTTAATTGATTCCTAAACTTTTATTGCTTTTTTCGATGGATTTGTTTGGATCGGTTTCGATTCCGGTAAGTGCTCTAATAGCATCGATAGTTTCAGGAATTACAATGGCTTGGTTATCGACCACATAAGCATAAAAAAGTTCATCGCCCACCACCTTGAGCATATCTTCCCAAAGTGCCACTTCATACATATCGCCCCATGGCCTTCCCATATCCAAGAACATTTCCTTAATGGTATTGTTGGAAACCAAACCTTGGTCATAGTGAATTAGCTTGATGCGGCTGGACGTTTTAAAAGCATTAATAACTTCTTCTTTCGTGGCTTGTTTTTTTAACTTCACGTTCCAATAATGCAGATGGCTCAGGGTTTGGGGTACCTTTACTGCGGCAGTGATGACATCCAAATCAGGATCCACACTTTTAGCGTCAGGGCCTTGATGGCTCGGGATGTCTTTTTCGGGAACCATTGTATTCATAATGCCGCCTAAATGGCTTTCCCAAGGATCTGTAGCTCTCCTTAAAAGTGTTCCCCTAGCATAATCCAATAAATCGGCTCTTTTTAAAGCAGTCAATGTTCTTAAAATAGAGGTGGTATTACAGGAAACAACTCTGGTGGAATTTAGATTTATGGCCGATTTGTAATTGTTTTCGGCACTAAAGGAATGGCCTGTGGTTTCGTGCTTGTCACCACCTTGCACAATAAATTTGACACCTTGCTTTTTATAGAAAGGTACATTTAATGCTGAAATTGCTTTAGGTGTACAATCCACTACAAGCTCTACTTGAGCTAAAAGACCATCTAAAGAGCCGTTTACTGGAATGCCTGAAGCTGTCATCTCTTTATTTGCAGCAGAAGTTGCTGCATATATGGGAAAGCCCTTTCTTACGGCATTTTGAATGCGCCAATCACTAATGATATCGCAAACCCCCACAAGCTTCATATCATCTTGTAGATTGATAGCATCGGCCACTCTTTTTCCAATGACTCCGTAGCCTATAACTGCTATATTTTTCATTTAAATTATTTTTTAATTAATTATATTTCATTGTTTTTGTTGACTGCAGATTCCATTCCCATCGGGATATTACCATCATCGGTTGTATGTGAAATAATTTAAAAACGTTTCACAATAATTATTAGAATAACCCCAATTGCCGCAACAATAAGCACCAAAAGATCGTTCAGATATTTTATCTAAAAAAGGTGCTTTTTTTAAACAGAAACGGGAAGCCAAGGCCTCCCGTTTCCTAATGAGACGACTAAATTTATTGATACATCGGATTAATTTGACCATAAAATTCTATTTCTAGAATACTATAATAAATCAACTTTGGTAAAAATAATTTTGATCGCTTCATATCGGCTACACTTGCTTTACAGCAGGATATAACCAATGCTTCTATGTGTTTCTTAAAAAAATCCGGGACATTATACTGTCCCGGATTATTGGTGCAAAGCATTCTTTTGAAACTTTCTGATATTCTTGAACTTTCAGCAAAGCCAACACAATAACTATTAAGCTTTTATGAATCTTTTGGCACCTGAGATTCCCCTGTACATCTACAGCAAGGAATCAATTTCTCTATATTTTCAAAGAACAATCTAGTTTTTAATTATATAGCTAATTTAAAACAGTTTATAGATATGTAAAATGACCTGGGTCAGTTAGGCAATTTTTTTTTTCGAGAATCATATTATCAAAAATTCTAACTCTAATGTTTTTTAATTAAAACTATGATCATAAAGAAGCCGTTTCAGTTGCTTCGGAAGCTGGCTTTTCATATCCTCTATTTGTCCACTGCTCACATATTGTTTTAACATATTAAACGTGGAATAGATGTCTTCTTCGGCAACCTTGTCCGATTCAAAATCTGCAAGAGCAGTTATCCCGCTTATTGACCTTAAAAGATCGATAAAGTCTTCAACTGTTTTTATTTTATCCTTTCTGGCTTTAAGGGTCCATCCATTTACATAGACCGCCTTCAAAAACATTGGGAGTTGGGCGATGAATTGAAGGGATTCTTCTGTCGATATCATCTCTCGCATCCCGTGGAGGATTGTGGTTAAAATGCGTGCAGCCTTGTCAGGGTCTTCAGTAAGTCGTAATTCTTTGGCATATTCCTTCATAAAAGTATTGCCTTCCGTTGCGAATTGATTAAAATTTAATGCCATTGTTTCTATTTTTTAGGTTAAACGTATTTTTTTATTTACCAATGCAAAAGTTGTATTGTTCTAAATCAAATTTTGCAAATAAGCCTTATAATCATTGTATAATCTCTTTCTATTAATATTTAAATTCTTTTCAAAAAAACCTACATCCTTTCGCCTTCAAAATGATGCAGATCGCCATCTTGCTTTTATTCATAAAATATTAAATCTCTAGCTCCACCCGATTTTTTTAAATCTTTTTCTGCCTTATTGATATTTTCAATACCCTTTAATAAAGCATCCGGATTGAACGAAATACTGTCAATCCGCTCTTTTACCAAAAAGGCTGCAAATTCGGGGTAATCACTGGGTGCTTGTCCACACAGACCTATTTTTATACCTGATTTACGAGCAGCGTGGATAGCCATTGTTATCATCTCTATTACTGCCTCATTGTTCTCATCAAATAAATCCATCATCAATTCTGAATCCCTATCAACTCCCAATGTAAGTTGGGTTAAATCATTGGAACCGATTGAGAATCCGTCAAAAATAGCAGCAAATTTTTCAGCCAAAATCACGTTGCTGGGGATTTCTATCATTGTATAGATCTCCAAATCATTGTCTCCGCGTTTCAAGCCATTTTCTTCCATAACGGCAAGCACTTTTTTGCCTTCTTCTATAGTTCTACAAAATGGCACCATCACTTTAAGGTTTGTAAGGCCCATCGTGTCTCTTACCCGTTTAATAGCTTTGCATTCCAAAGCAAAACCATCTTTATACAGATCGTGATAATATCTGGACGCTCCCCTAAATCCGAGCATTGGGTTTTCTTCGGTAGGCTCAAAATCTTTTCCGCCAATAAGGTTTGCATATTCATTGGTTTTAAAATCGCTCAATCTTACAATAACCTCTTTCGGATAAAATGCAGCGGCAATGGTAGCAATGCCCTGTGAGAGTTTGTCCACAAAATAATCCTTCTTATCGGAATATGTTTCAGTAATTTTTTCAATTTTTTTCTTATCTGAACCGTCTTTTAGCTGATTGAATTTCACCAACGCCATGGGATGCACTTTAACCTTATGGGTAATAATAAATTCCATTCGCAGAAGCCCTACCCCATTATTGGGATATCCTGCTAGTTGAAAGGCGTTATCCGGATCGGCAAGAATCATTTTTGCTTCCGTCTTGGGCATTTTAATATCTGAAAAGTCAATTTCCGTTTTGCTGAAGGCACATTCTCCTTGATAGATATATCCTGTTTTTCCCTCTGCACAGGAAACAGTAATTGCTTCATTTTCCATAATAGTCGTCGTGGCATTGCCGCAACCCACAATTGCCGGAACTCCCAATTCGCGGGCCACAATAGCCGCGTGGCTTGTTCTGCCCCCTTTGTTGGTTACTATGCCGGCAACTTGTTTCAGTAGCGGATCCCAATCCGGGGTTACGGTATCTGTAACAATGATGGTGTCCGGAGATAAATCACCAACATTCTTTGGCGATTTTAGAAGACGAGCTTTTCCATGTGTTATTTTAGAACCCACCGCATTTCCTTGGGACAATACTTTTGCTTTTTCCGAAAGCTTGTATTCCATAAAAATGTTCTTGTCTCTTGTGTGATGCACCGTTTCCGGTCGTGCCTGTGTGATAAACATTTCACCGGTGATACCATCTTTGGCCCATTCAATATCCATGGGTTTTTTGTAGTGGTCTTCAATGATTGTTGCCCATTTTGCCAAAGCGATCACCTCATCGTCCGTCAAGACAAATTCCACCTGTTTTTCTTTTGGGGTGTCTATGTTTACTATGGTTATTGCTTCTTTTTTATCCGCATAAATCATTGTCAACTTCTTATCGCCCAAATTCTTCTGGGTAATGGGATACTTCCCTTGCTCCAGGCTTGGCTTAAACACATAAAACTCATCCGGGGTGATAGTTCCTTGCACAATGTTTTCTCCCAATCCCCAACTACCGGATAAGAGCATAATATTTTCAAAACCGGATTCAGGATCAATGGTAAAACCAACCCCTGAACACCCTTTGTCTGAACGTACCATAAGCTGCACGCCAACCGATATAGCAACATCATGGTGTTCAAATCCCTTGTCTTCCCTATATTTTATGGCGCGATTGGTATATAAAGAGGCAAAGCAATTTTTTACGGCTTTCAATAGGGCTTCTTTTCCTTTTATATTTAAAAAGGTATCATGCTGCCCCGCAAAACTTGCCTCGGGAAGATCTTCGGCTGTGGCACTGCTTCTTACAGCAACCTCTTTTAAATCCTTGCCACATAAAGTAACGTATTCGTCAAAGATCTCGTTGGAAAAAGAAGTTGAAAAAGTTGCGCCCAAAATAAGCTCTCGTGTTTGCTTTCCTATTTCTGCAAGATTGGAATATGCCTCTCGATCCAGTTGGGTCAAAATGTTTTCTATAGGCACTTGAATGTTGTTCTCCCCCAGAAATTCCCAAAACGCAAACGATGTTGTTGCAAAACCATTGGGAATAAGAACTCCTTTGGATGTTAGCTCGTTATACATTTCTCCTAAAGACGCGTTTTTACCACCAACTATTTCTACGTCCTTAACACCTATCTCACTAAACTTTTTAATTCGCGATTTCATCTTGTTAGCTACTTCCGATTATACAAATCCAAAAGTACTCCTACAATAAAGGCTTTCAAATGATGCCGGTCAGTTAAGTGTTATTTTGCTGTCTGACCTGGATCATTTCGCATTGCATGATCTACCTATATATTTGGTCTATATTAATAATTTAAACTATGTATTATGGCAGTATTAAAAGTGATTGAAATTATGGGGAACTCCAAAACGAGTTTCGAAAATGCGATAGAAAATGTCGTTAAGGAAGCGTCAAAAACAGTAAAAAACATTAAATCTGTTTATGTTAAAGATATGCAGGTAACCGTTGACAACAACAAAGTAACTTCATATCGTGTAACCACTAAAGTGTGTTTCGGTATTTTAGATGACTAAATAACTATTTATCGATTCTATTCTGTGAAGAAAGAGATTCCTAAAAGAATATGAGGTTGAAGAGCCCTATCTTTGGGAATCTCTTCTTTTTTCCACATATCTGTTTTATCTAAATCAAGTATGAAAACAATAAAAACAATTGATGAAAATAGACATCTACATACCTGAATCAATAAGCTCAAGAATTGAATTTAAGCGCAAGTTCAGTTTATGGGAAATGTATCGCTCTTTTATTTTCATTCCCCGGGCAATGACCAAGATGATCGGAAACAGCAGAAGCAAATTAGTTGACAATGATTTTGTAAGGCGTTTACAACTGGCAGTAACCGAAGTAAACGGTTGTCCCGCCTGCTCCTACCAACATACAAAAATGGCTTTAGAACAAGGCATGAGCGGTGAGGAGATAAGCAGCTTTTTAAGTGGTGGAGATGAATTCATTAAACCCGAAGAAGCAAAAGCCATCATGTTCGCCCAACATTTTGCGGATTCAAGGGGATATCCCCAAAAATACGCTTATGATTCTATTGTAAAAGAATATGGCAAAAAGGAAGCACGTATTATACTTTCTGCGGTCCAAATAATGATTGCGGGCAATATGTATGGAATTCCGTATAGCGCATTTCAATCCAGACTTAAAGGAAAGCCATTCAAAGACAGTTCGTTATTTTATGAATTGGGAATGCTGATAACAGGCATTCTTATATTGCCAATTGCCACTGTTCACGGAGTTCTGAGAGCGCTGATTGGGTTGCCGAACAAAAGTTTGATAAAAGCACGATCGAGGAAAAGTATGGGATTTAAATTCTAAGAATATTAATTGAAGATTAAAAATCATCTCGCTTATGTTATCAATGTTTTACGGATGTACCCATATCGATAGCGAGCATGTCAAGATTTCTGTTTCAAAATGACGGATTTTGGATTACATATAGCCAACATCTTTTTTTATGCCTTCCATACGGTATTGATTTTTTTCAATCTGTTCGGGTGGCTCCATCCCAAACTGCGAAAGCTCAACCTTATTTCCTTGGTCGTCACCTTTGGGTCATGGTTTCTATTGGGACTTTGGAAAGGATGGGGTTACTGCTTTTTGACCGATTGGCATTATCAGGTGCTGCGATCCTTGGGGGAAAGGGATATGCCATCGAGCTATATCGCATTTCTGGTTGAAAAATTAACTGGCTGGTTGCCCAATGCCGAACTTGTGGATCCATTTACGGTAGGCTTGGCACTATTGGCATTGCTGTGTTCGCTTTGGGTAAATTTTCGAAACCGAAAACGGAAAAAGGAGAGTCGCATAAACCTTTAACACAACCAATAATTACCGATAACGTATTCCTAGATTGGAACGAACGTTTTAGAGCTCACCTCCAATTACATAAATACTTTTTTCATCCTCGAACAACACTTAAGAATTGATGGTTGACCTGACGTTTGAAAGAGCATATTTCACATTGAGGAAAGTTTGCCCTTTACCCATATTAAGCCTTAATAACGGCCAGAGGTTGCAATTGAATTTGCACCTCCACCAGCTCTGTCTGGTTTGCCATTACCTCATCTATATCTTTGTATGAACTTGGAGCTTCGTCCAAATCACTTTTGTGGCGGATAGCGTGCAGTATCCCTTGATCCGTGAGGATTCTTCTTTCCTCTTCCAGGTCAAGAGTCTTTCGGGCCTCTGTTCTGCTCATAATTCTTCCGGCTCCATGAGAACACGATTCAAACGAATTAGCATCTCCCTTCCCTGTTACCAGAAATGATTGGGTTCCCTGCGAACCGGGGATCATGCCCCACTCGCCCTTCCGAGCGCGGGTTGCTCCTTTGCGATGTACGATAACCTGCTCGCCAAAATGTTCTTCCAAAGCAGCGAAATTGTGGGGCTTATTAATGAAATGCGAAAATTCCACCCCGGGCATAATTTCCGCAAATGCCAATTTTGTGCGTTCCATCATCAGTTTTCGATTGGCCAATGCAAAATCGATACAGTAGTTCATTTCATTCCAATAAAGATCGAAATACTCAGAATCTTCTGGAATAAATGCCAAGTCTTTTGGAACTTGTACCTCCAATGCTTTATTTTTCTCCTTGGCGATATCGTTATAGTGGTTGGCCACGGTAAAACCGATGTTTCTGGAGCCCGAATGGATCATGATCCAGATGTATCCATCAGAGCCTTTTTGAATTTCGATAAAGTGGTTTCCTCCACCTAATGTACCGATTTGATGAAGGGCACTTTTGTATTCCTGCTCCACTATGGGTAAATTTCCTTTTTTCTCAGGCATCCACGACTCATCTTGAGGACTCTCATGATGGTTGAAACCAACGGGCACCGTCTCTCGGATGATGGACATAATCTCTTTCAATTCATCTGTTTCAATGTCTGTTAGATTTGTTCGTAAGGAACACATCCCACACCCAATATCTACCCCAACAGCATTCGGAACAACGGCTCCTTTGGTGGCCAGGATGGCCCCAATGGGCATGCCGTAACCTAAATGGGTGTCGGGCATGATTGCAATGTGCTTAAAGGCAAAAGGTAGATTTGCAAGATCACGGGCTTGGTCCAAGGCTCCCTCTTCTATCTGATCTTCTTCCAACCATAGTTTTATGGGTATTTTCTCCGTTGTAATGACAGCTTTCATATTTTTTTATTTTCTGGCGTTCGCACATTTATTTGACGTACTAACTTATAGCTTTGTTTCAAATTTTGCAATGACCAAGATCAGTCCGCTAAAGAGTTGATGTCACCTATCTTCACTTTCCCTTCAATGCCTCAAACCCTGCAATCACATCAAAAAGCTCTTCGTCGATAGTGCTTTGTCGTAGTCGGTTGTATCCTCGGTTCAATTCCTCCAACATCTCGTCTATGTTTTTTTCTGCGCGCTCCATAGATTCCAGCCTACTTGCGTTTTCGGCGGCCAAAGATTCCGCACAGGCTTTGTAAATAGAGACAAATAGATATTCCCTAATAAGAGTCCGCAAGGTACTTTCAGTTCCTCCAATTACTTGGGGAACATTGTGCGACGGCCATCCCATTTTGGTGATTTCCTCTTCCCATTTCTTATCGGGCGGGTACAATTGATGGCTTTCCTGTTTATAGTTTGCGCCTTCCGTTGGCGTGTTGTGGAAGATATAAAAGCTGTAAAACTGATCCTTCTGCCTATATTCTTCACTTTTAATTAAAATCTCATTTACCAAAGGAGTAATTGCCGTAACCGAATTCGGAACACTAAAACGTTTGGTGGGTGAAAAATCGCCATCCACAAGCAGGGAATAGACTCTTTTGCCAACGACCCAGATTTCTGTTTCTCCTGGAATCTCCTTTATTATTTTTTGGGCATAAGAGCTTATTGAATCGTTAAACCTTCCCACCAAACCTTGATCTGAGCCAAAGATGACTGCCACAGATATTGAATTTTTCTTATCGTGATTATCTGCTAAAACTGAAATTCTTTCTTTCTTAAAACAGGCGTGTATCCCAAGTGAAATGGTTCGGTAATAATCCTGTAAAGAATGTACTGACATTTCATATTGAGTAATATTGGAAGTTGCCATAGCTTTCATGGTACGTACTACCGATCCCAGATCGCCGGCGCTTTGTTTTCTTCTTTGTAGATTTATTAAAGTGTCACTCATCACTTGCAAGTTCAGGGATATTCGCAATTGCTTCCTTTGCCAAGGAAACAAGAATAGTCTCATCATTTTCATTTAAAGGCTCTGAGGAAAAAATCCGTCGCAACACCTCATCGGGTAATTGGTGCGCTTTTTTCTGAATTAGGACCTCTGCTTTTGTTATTTTATCAAGGGGCACAACGTCAAAAACCCCATTGATCAGCGCCATTAAAACCAATAGTTGTTCAGGTACCGAAACCGGCTCCATTTCCGGTTGTTTAAAAATCATTCGTATTCTTTTCCCACGTTCGATCGTTTTTTGGGTGTCCTCATCGAGACGGGTACCAAAGCGCGCGAAGGTTTCCAACTCCTCAGATTGGGCATAACCTAGTTTTAGGTTTCCCGCAATTTTTCGATATGCCCTTAACTGAGCCTTCCCTCCCACCCGAGACACGGATTTTCCAATATCTACGGCCGGAAGCAAACCCAATTCAAACAGTTTTGGCGACAGATATATCTGTCCATCGGTAATTGAAATTAAATTTGTGGGAATATATGCCGAGATATCCTGTGCTTGGGTTTCTATTATTGGCAAAGCAGTCAAAGAACCGCCACCGAGCGCTTCATTTAAATGGGTCGATCTTTCCAAAAGTCTGGAATGCACGTAAAAAATATCTCCTGGAAATGCTTCCCTGCCGGGTGGTCTGCGCAATAAAAGCGAAAGCTCGCGATAGGCGCGGGCGTGTTTTGTGAGATCGTCATAAACAATCAAAACGTCGCGGCCTTGTTCCATAAAATATTCGGCAATGCTTGTCGCAGCATAAGGTGTCAAGTACTGAAGGCCGGGGGAACTATTGCCTTCCGTAACTACGACAATTGTATAATCCATGGCACCCTTATCTCGCAAATCTGAAACTACTTTGGCAACTGCTGCCGTTCGCTGTCCGATAGCGCAGTAAACACACAATACATTTTTATCATGCTGATTGAGAATAGTGTCGATGGCAATGGAAGTTTTCCCCGTTTGCCGGTCACCCAATATCAATTCCCGTTGGCCACGGCCAATAGGAATTATCGCATCTATAACCTTAATCCCCGTTTGCAATGGCGCATTCACGGCCTCACGGCTCATAATAGGCGGTGCAGGGCGTTCGATAGGATATCGTTGTTGAAATGAAATAGGACCTTTGTCGTCCATTGGATTTCCGAGAGAATCGATAACCCTGCCGATAAGGCCCTCGCCTACTGGAATATCAGCTACACGATGCGTTCTTAAAACCGTGTCACCTGCTTGAATTTGATCGTTCCTACCTAACAAAACCACACCAATTTCATCTTCATCTAGATTAAAGGCCACCCCATATAAATTATTTGGAAACTCCAATAGCTCCTCAAAACCTGTTCCCGGTAAACCCGTTACAGTAGCGATACCAGCAGAAATATTCTTTACAACGCCCATCTCCCGAAATTGGATACTGGGGTCGTGACTTTGCTCGCTGTCGCTTATCTCCAGAAAGGCATCATCTATAATTTTATCTAAATCAGTGGATCGCATTTTCTTCCTCCTTGGTGATACTTTGCTTTTTTAATGACTCCAGATAGGAATCGATATTCCAAGACATTTGGAAGCTTGCTGTCTCCATCTCGATTCCGCTAACTAATTCCGGTTCCAGTTGATATTGAAAATCATTTGGTTTTCCGGTGATTTTTTCAATCGTTTCTTCAATTTTAAGTCTGGAAGTTTCGGATAATGCAAAAACACTTTTAACAGTAATAGGTGTGTTGTTCGTTTTGAGGGCGTCTATAAATTTTGTTTTATCCGTGCTGGCCAAATTTTCTATTTTTTCTATAAAAACAGTCACAATCTGCTCCTCAAGATTGGCATTGGCAAGATCGGAAAGGGTTTTACTGGCAATTGAGAAAACCGCTTCCTTTGTTTTTTTCTTAACCGTATCCTTTATTTCTTGCTCTTGCTGCTTTAATGAGTCCTCGAATTTTAAACGCAGTACCGTAGATTCCTTTCTCACTTCTTCAAATAGCCTTTGCCTTTCAGAATCAATCTGTTCATTGACCTCATTCATTCTTGCAACACGTTCCCTGTCAAAAGCTTCATTTTTCTGACGGAAAAGATCTTTATCTTCTATGGCCTCCGCTTTTTTCGCAGCAGCGTCCGCTAGCTGTGCCGCAATCTTCTTTTCTCTTTCATCTATAGCCTTCAAAACGGGTTTATACAAAAACCGTTTTAACAGATAGACCAGAATGAGAAAATTGACTATTTGCGCTATTACAGTAAACCAGTTGACTTCCATGGATTATTAAGCTATAAAATGATTCCAGAACGGATTGGCGAAAATGAGGATCATCGAAAGCACAAAACAATAAATTGCCGTCGATTCGATCATTGCCAAACCCACAAATAGTGTTCTGGTAATAGTTGGTGCGGCGTCAGGTTGTTGTGCAATCGATTCCAATGCTTTTGAAACTGCTCTCCCCTCGCCTATTGCCGGCATCATACTGCCAATTCCTGTTGTGATTCCTGCAGTAATTATTGATGCCACTGCTATGATTGTTACGTTATCCATATATGTGTTGTTTTATTGTTTGTTGTTTATTGTTTGTCCAAAGTCTAAGAGTCGAGAACCTACATCCACTGCGCCCTTTGCGTCTCAGCGGTTAACCCATATCAGGGACGAACACTTTTCTCTATTCTCTATTCTCTGTTCTTTTTTCCATAACTCATAACTCATAACTCATAACTTTTTTCCCCTTCTTCCTCTCAACATCCTGCGTAGCCGCCGCTATATAAACCGTTGCCAGAATCGCGAAAATATACGCTTGTATCATTCCCGTCAGCAATCCCAAAGCGCTCATGATCATTGGAAAGAAAAATGGTACTATAGAAATCAAAACAGTAGCGATCAAGCCACCGCTCATTATGTTTCCAAACAATCTCACTGCCAATGCTAGGGTTCGGGAAATCTCGCTGATAATATTAAAAGGAAGCATAATGAAATTTGGCTGTAAATAGGAACGGAGATAATTCTTAATTCCACCTTCCACTATTCCAAAAACGGGAACCGCTATAAATACCGATATCGCCAATGCCGTTGTGGTGGAAAGCGATGCCGTTGGTGCTTCATACCACGGTACAATGGTCAATAAGTTTGAAACTGCGATAAAGAGAAACAAGGTTCCGATAAAGCCCATATATTTTTCGGGTTTCTTTAATCCCACTTCCTTAATTTGATCACGGATCATCAGTACCAACATTTCCAAAACATTTTGCCAACGGGTAGTTTTGATTTCTGCTTTCAGATTTCGCGTAATAAGCCAAGCACCTACCACAAGCAAAATCATCAATGCCCAAGTGGTAACGATGGTGAGGTTTAAATGCATAAACCCGTACTCCCAGAAAATCTTTTCGTCTGGACTAATTCTCATCACTTACTTCTTTTATAAATGTGGACTTTAAAAGTTTTCCTTTCTTCGTCAATCGGGTAATTACGATTCTCGCTATTAAAAATCCTCCGAGACAAGCCAGCAATTTTTGCCAATTATCTCCACCGATATAATAAAATCCAACAAGGACAATCGCCATTCTTATAATCAAACTGCCCATAAATATTAAGGTGGCATTCTTTGAATCCAAACCTTTCCGAACGGTAAGCCAAAGGCCTCCGAAAAATATAATTCCTAATACAATTCCCGCAAACACAGCCGGTAGTAGGCCTAATACTTCATTAATTTCCATCTTCGTTCTTTTTATGAATTTCCTTATTTTCTTTTTGAACCCAGTTCCACGCTATCAAACAACCTAGCATCAATCCTGCGACCAAGAGACTTAGCGTCCAAGAGAAATCATTTTTGTAATGTTTGTCGAGCCACATTCCCAAGGCTGCACCCAAAATAGTGGGTACAACGATAGACCAGCCTACCATCCCGAATAATCCCAATCCGGCCCAGACGCTTTTTTTATCACGTTGGGCCTGCAATTTTCGTTCTTCCTTATCGCCGACTACTTTCTCAAAGGAGTTGTTTTTATTTTGTTTTTCCTCGCTCACCCTTATCGTCTCAAGTTTTGAAAATTACGCAGGAAACCTGTTTCCAACTTTGCCATCACATTACGGGCGTTTATTTCCAGTTCATCCAGTTCCATCATTTCCTTTTCTACCTGCTCCCTAAGTTTTCCTAAAGGTGCGTTTCCTATGGCATGGCGAACGGATATGGACACTTGCATTCCCGCCTTAATCATAATCCCTTCATTCACTGCAACATATTTTTCACCTTCCTCCTCTGTTTCGTACACTAAAATTCCCGTTACCAATGCCGCCGTGCAATCCAATCTTCGGGGTAAAATCCCATAAGAGCCAGCGGTTGTTTCCACCACAATGCGTTTCACGTTTTTGATATCAGCAAAAACGCCGTATGGCAATAGAATCTTAAGATGCATCAAATTTGTATCCATTGCCTATACGTTTACTGCTGCCTTCTTTTTTACTTCATCGATGGTCCCAATCATATAAAAATCACTTTCGGGATAATCGTTAAATTCATCATTCAATATTCTTTCGCATCCATCCAAGGCATCCTTGAGGCTCACGTTTTTTCCTTTGTATTGGGTGAATTGTTCTGTTGTAAAAAACGGTTGCGTGAGGAATCGCTCGAGTCTTCGGGAGCGGTTTACTGTTTTTTGATCCTCTAGGGATAACTGCTCCAAACCTAGCATCGCAATAATATCTTTAAGCTCTTCATACTGTGCCAACGTTTGCCGAATCTTTTGGGCAATGTTATAATGTCTTTCTCCAATTATGTGGGGCGTGGCCATTTTTGAACCGGATTGCAACAAATCGATTGCGGGATACATGCCTTCGCTGGCTCTTTTTCGCGACAGCGTTATGGTTGCCGACAAATGCGAAAAAGTATGCACCGCTGCCGGATCTGTCAAATCATCTGCTGGAACATATACCGCCTGAATGGAAGTAATCGCGCCAGTTTTTGTGTTCGCAATCCGCTCTTCCAATTGCGATAGTTCGGTGCTCATTGTCGGTTGATACCCAAGTCTGGATGGCATTTGTCCCAATAATCCCGAAACTTCCATTCCTGCTTGGATAAAACGGAAAACATTGTCTATCAGCAACAGCACATCTTTATGTTCGTCGTCGCGAAAATATTCTGCCATCGTCAATGCCGCATGGCCCACTCTAAAACGGGCACCCGGCAATTCGTTCATCTGCCCGAATATCATAACCATATCCGGAAGAACACCCGCTTCTTTCATTTCTTGATACAGTTCGAGGCCTTCTCGGCTTCGTTCTCCAATCCCGCAAAACATACTGACGCCTTGGTGGTTTCTAACCATATTATGAATAAGCTCGGTCAACAAAACCGTTTTCCCAACTCCCGCACCTCCAAATAATCCTGCCTTCCCTCCACGCTCCAGAGGCAGCAAAACATCAATAGCTTTAATACCGGTTTCAAACACCTCAGAAGTAGTGGAGCGCTCTGTTAACGCCGGCGGTTGGTTGTGAATGCTACGCCATTCCATAGTTTTGGGCAGCGTGAAATTATCTAAAGTATTTCCAAAAACATCAAACATGTGGCCCAATGTTTCTGGGCCTACTGGTACTTTCAACGGCTCATAGGTAGAGATGGCTTTCATTCCTCTTTCCAAACCTTGGGTAGGGTTCAAAGCAATGCATCGAATATGTTTGTTGTCCAACTGCATATGCACCTCGAGAACAATTTCCATATCCTTCCCCGTTTTTACAACCATATTGATGGAAGGAAGATTTTTCTCAAACATGATATCCACCACGCTACCGCGAACCGCAACAACGCTACCTATACTTTGAGAAGTTATTTCTTTTTCCATTATTGGTTGAAAATTTATTAAGGCAACAGGAATAATAAGTTTTATAATCTAAAGTCACGGCATTACCAAATGTTGGAAATACTTTCTTTATGTTTCCCGTCAAAAATTTACAGAATGTAAATATATTGAAGCTTAAGTTGAAAGTAAATGACCTATGTCATTTCACACGGTTTCCCCAATCGGTAATTTTACCCTTATATCCACCGATTATAGTGTTTGCTACAACAATACGTATGAAATTTATAATTATGAACACAATTGTCGTATTGAAAATGAGGGGGTATAAAAACCAAATTCCCGCTTTCCAATAGGTTGGGATTTATTTTTTTAATCAAATCACAAAAATCATATCAGGTGACTACTAAGAAAAAAGACAATAAAGGCAAAACGCCCAAGACCACTAATCCCTATTGGTTATATGTATCTCTATTAGTTTTTATCTTAATCTTCTTTCTTAACCCCTTCTCCCAGACCAACGAAATCGGTTGGTTGCAATTTGAGCGGGATATGTTGAGTCAAGGCGATGTTGAAAAAATTATAGTCGTCAATAAGGAAACCGCCGAAATTTATATAAAACCCGACCGGCTTTCAGAGGGAAAATATAAAGAAGACCTTAAAAGCATCAAGGACGAAACAGGACCTCAATATATTATAAAAATCGGCTCTGTAGAAAGTTTTGAAAACAAACTCGAAAAAGCCCAGGAAGAATTTCCTCCCGATAATAAAGTTGGTGTTCAATACGAAGATCGCTTCATTTGGACCGATAGCATTTCATGGCTTTTACCGGTGCTGCTTATAGTGGTCTTTTGGGTATTTATTTTGCGTAGGATGCGAACAGGCGGAATGGGCGGCTCGATGATGAATTTCGGAAAATCAACTGCAAAACTTTCAAACATAGATACCAAAAGCAAGGTAACATTTGATGACGTGGCTGGCTTAAAAGAAGCCAAGGTTGAGATAATGGAAATAGTGGATTTTCTTAAAAACCCTGAAGAATATACAAAACTCGGAGCAAAAATACCTAAGGGAATATTACTGACAGGTCCTCCAGGCACTGGTAAAACATTGTTGGCCAGAGCAGTTGCCGGCGAGGCACAAGTGCCATTCTATTCTATGTCGGGATCAGAATTTGTTGAAATGTTCGTCGGCGTTGGAGCATCAAGGGTAAGGGATCTATTTAAACAAGCTAAAGCAAAAGCACCTAGTATTATTTTTATAGATGAAATAGATGCCGTAGGTCGCAGTCGCGATCAAGCAAAATCGTTTCAATCCAATGACGAGCGGGAAAACACCTTAAACCAACTGCTGGCTGAACTCGACGGCTTTGGCGACAACACCGGCGTTATCGTGTTGGCGGCCACCAACAGGGTAGAAATATTGGATAAGGCCCTATTAAGGGCGGGCCGGTTCGATCGACATATATATCTGGAATTGCCCACAAAATTAGAAAGGATAGAAATCTTCAATGTGCATCTAAAACCCATAAAAATAGATGAAACGGTAGATGTTGAATTGTTGGCCTCCCTAACCCCAGGTTTCTCGGGAGCCGACATTGCCAATATTTGTAATGAAGCAGCACTATTGGCCGCGCGCAAAAAAAAGAAAGTTGTAAGCCAGATCGATTTTACCCAAGCTCGGGATCGTGTTGTGGGTGGATTGGAAAGAAGCAGCAAAATTATTTCACCCAAAGAGAAATTGATCGTCGCCCATCACGAAGCCGGACATGCCGTTACGAGCTGGCATTTGGATCACGTTGATTCCCTGGTAAAAGTTTCCATCATCCCAAGAGGAAAATCCTTGGGTGCAGCGTGGTATCTACCCCAAGAGCGTCATATTATAACCAAATCACAATTTATGGATCAAATATGTGCTATGCTCGGTGGCCGGGCGGCTGAAGAGATCATATTTGATGAAATATCCTCAGGAGCACTCGACGACTTGGAAAAAGTAACCAAACAAGCTTACGGTATGGTGGCCTATTATGGCATGGATGAAAATATTGGTCCCCTTAGTTTTTATGATTCCTCTGGGCAATATCAAAGTATGTTGAGCAAACCCTATAGCGAAGAAATGGGTAAACAAATCGATAAGGAAGTCCATAACCTTATCACAACGCAATACGAAAGAGCAAAAGATATCTTGACCAAACACAAGGATGAACTCAAGGAATTGGCACAACTTTTACTCGATAAAGAAATAGCCGATAAAGAGGATCTAGTGCAAATCCTAGGGAAAAGGAAAGCAAAAAAACTATTGAAAATAGAAGAATAAGCCAGCGTGCAGAATGTAAGTTTAAAAACATATCCAAGCCATTAATAAAAACACAAATGAAAGTACTGATTATCTTTAACCGCGAACCTTATGACAATACCGATGTAACCTGGAACGGCCTTCGGCTTGCCGAAACATTAAGAAAAAACAATCAAGAAGTAAGAATATTTTTAATGAACGACGCCGTTGATATGGCGAGGGACGCATGCAAACCACCCGCAGCTTATGATCAGGATTTATCCAAAATGCTTAAGGATCTGATAGCCAATGATGTTTCGGTAAAAGTTTGTGGAACTTGCATGGCACGTTGTGGAATTTATAAGAACCACCCCTATTTCGAAGGCGCAGTTAAATCGACTATGGGAGAATTGGCCAATTGGGTCGTAGATAGCGATAGAGTTTTAACTTTCTAGAATAGAAAATACTCCGTTTCAATCCCTATGAAGAAATCAACCAAACCACATAAAAAACTAAGAAAATCACCGCACACCACCGAAATGAACCAAGCGGCGGTAAGCAAGTTGCGCGAGGCATCACTCCTGGATGTTCCATCTGTATATACTTTTATGGAAAGTTCCAAGGAAGGGATTTCGCAAGACACGGCAGAGGAACGCATCTCTAAATTTGGTTTAAACAAAGTCGCGCACGAGAAAGCACCTTCATGGTTCAAACAATTGGCGAAATCGTTTGTCAATCCGTTTATTTTCATCCTTTTAGCCATTGCTGTAATTTCCTTCGCAATAGATGTGTGGTGGGCTGCTTCTGGTGAAAGGGACTATAAAACAGTTATCGTCGTCGTTGCGATGATTATTATTAGCGGTCTTCTCAGCTTTTTTCAGGAATATCGAAGCAATCGTGCTGCCGACCAATTAAAGAGCATGGTGAGCAATACTGCCGCCGTGCTTCGAAAGGACCGTGGCAGAAACGAAATAGAAATGTCGCAAATCGTTCCGGGCGATGTTATTTATTTAGCTGCTGGCGATATGATACCCGCAGATTGTCGCGTGGTGGAAAGTATCGATCTATTTATAAGTGAATCCATGCTCACGGGTGAATCGCTGCCAGTAGAAAAAACGTCGTCAGCAATTCCAGATTCCAAAAATAAAAGACCTCTGGACCTCGCCAACCTATGTTTTATGGGCACTAATGTGATAAGCGGCGCGGCAACCGTAGTAGTCATTGCTACTGGCGATAATACTTATTTCGGAAATATCGGGAAAAGCATAGTCGGGAAAAGTACCGAAACCAGTTTTGATATTGGAATCAATAAAGTGAGTGTCCTTCTGATTCGCTTTATGTTGGTCATAGTTCCCATTATTTTTCTGATTAATGGTTTGGTCAAAGGAGATTGGATGGAAGCATTGCTCTTCTCCATTGCAGTAGCTGTAGGTCTAACACCCGAAATGCTACCTGTTATAGTTACCGCCAACCTTGCTAAAGGTGCCATGGACATGAGCAAGCACAAGGTAATCGTAAAACGGTTAAATGCCATTCAAAACCTCGGGGCGATGGATATGCTTTGTACCGATAAAACGGGCACCCTCACCTTGGACAAAATTGTTTTGGAACAGCACCTGAATGTTTTTGGGGAAGAAGATGATGAAGTTTTGAAATGGGCCTATTTAAACAGTTTTCATCAAACAGGTCTGGTAAACTTAATGGACAGAGCCGTTTTAGACCACGTAGAAATAAAAAAATATCTAAAAGTTGAAAAGGATTTTAAAAAGATAGATGAAATTCCATTTGATTTTATACGCAGAAGAATGAGCGTTATATTAGAGCAAAAAAACGGAAAACACCTGCTCATCGCCAAAGGTGCCGTAGAAGAAATGCTGGATCTCTGCACCCATAGTTTTAGTCCGGGCGAAGATCGTCAATTGCATGTCGAACAAGATGAAGTAGTGGTAATGGACGATGCTATGCGGAGAAAGGTTTTGGAAACCTCCATGGCCTTAAACGCAAAAGGATTGCGGATCTTATTGCTCGCAATTCGGGAATTTGATGGAGGTCGGCCTTTAAACTATGGCGTAGCAGACGAAAGCAACTTGATATTCACAGGATTTATTGGGTTTTTAGATCCCGCAAAACCATCGGCAAAACCAAGTATTGAAGCCTTGCATAAATTAAATGTCGAAGTAAAGGTGCTAACAGGTGATAATGAAACAGTAACCAAAAAAATATGCACTGACGTTGGTATTCCCATTCAAAATATAATGTTGGGAGATGAGTTGGCTTTGATTTCCGATGAGCAACTCACTGCCCGAGTAAGTGATATTTCCATATTCGCCAAAATGAGTCCTTTGCAAAAAGTGAGAGTGGTACAGTCATTAAGAGCAAAGGGACATACCGTTGGAGTTTTAGGCGATGGTATTAATGACGCCGCAGCTTTAAAAGAGGCGGATGTAGGTATTACGGTTGACAATGCCGTGGACATAGCAAAAGAAAGTTCGGATATTATTCTTTTGGAAAAAGACTTGATGGTGCTAAAAGAAGGGGTGATTTATGGCCGTAGAACCTATGGAAATATCATCAAATACATAAAAATGGCTACCAGCAGCAATTTTGGAAATGTGTTCAGTATTCTTGGGGCAAGTGCATTTTTACCGTTTCTGCCCATGTTGCCCATTCAATTATTGACACAAAACCTATTGTACGACATCTCCCAGACATCGATTCCTTGGGATAAAATGGATGAAGATTTTTTGGAAACCCCCAAAAAATGGGAACCCAAAGGCATTCGTAGGTTTATGATCTACATTGGTCCTACGAGCTCCATTTTTGATTATGCCATGTTTGCGATCATGTTCTTTGTATTTAAAGCAAACAGTCCCGAGCATCAAAGCCTATTTCAAACAGGTTGGTTTGTGCTGGGCCTGCTTTCACAAACATTAATCGTGCACATGATCCGAACCAAGAAAATACCTTTTATCCAAAGCTGGGCATCTGCTCCTGTGGTTGCCCTTACTTCTTTGGTCATGGTAATCGGACTAATCATCCCCTTCACCCCCATTGCGGATATACTATATATGGAACCATTGCCATTGGCTTATTTCCCTTGGTTGATCGGTATATTGGTGGCATATAGTTTCCTTATACAATACGTCAAGAACTGGTATATCAGAAGGTTCAACACTTGGTTGTAAGCTTGTTATTGGAAGGGAATTCCGGTGCTGAAAACTAGCATCGAGTATATTCTGCGAGGTTTCTTTTGATCCCATAAATATGATTCCTTCTTTTAAAACACCTACAAGGTCTTCAAAAACTTGTAGAATAACCACAACTATAAAAGCATCAAACAAATAATAATCAAACTAAAGTTTATAAAACTAAACCAATTGACCTAAGTCATTCCATCAGATTACTCAATCAAGTAGCTTCGCTATCATAATTTTAATAAATACAGAACTCTATTAAACTCAGATAATTGTATATAATCTTTTTAATGAAGTTTATATACTAACAGATGATACTAAATAAAATATGATAAATAGTTTTAAGGTTTTTGACGAAAACGCATTGGATTACGATGACTGGTTCAACAGACATAAACCCGCTTATCAATCTGAACTCTTGGCCATTAAACAAGCAATCCCACTTCAAAAAACAGGAATTGAAATTGGGGTTGGAACCGGACGTTTTGCTGCACATTTCGATATAAAGCACGGTGTGGAGCCATCGGAAAATATGGCGCAGATAGCAGAACAAAGAGGAATTAAAGTGGTGCGGGCCGTTGCGGAAAACCTTCCCATTGAAAGTGGATCTTTCGATTACGCCTTGTTGGTGACAACGGTGTGTTTTCTGAATGATATTCCCAAAGCATTTTCTGAAATCCACCGGATACTAAAACCAGATGGGAAAATTATTCTCGCAATCATAGATAAAAACAGCGAATTGGGGAAAAAATACGAAATTGGAAAAGCCGAAAATAAATTTTACAAAAACGCCCATTTTCATTCCAAGGAAGAAATAACGGAATTGCTGGAACAAGCCAGTTTCGGAAAGTTTGAATACTGGCAAACACTTTTTAAGGAAAACAGCACCCAAATTGAACAGCCCAGAGAGGGTTTTGGAGAAGGGAGTTTTGTAGTCATCAAAGCACAAAAACAAAATGGAAACTAACATTATTATCGGAGACCTTGCGGACGAAAGCATTGAAATGGCCGAACGAAAAGGCATCGGGCATCCTGATACCATTTGCGATGAGGTAACAGAACAGATTTCCGTTGAACTCTGCAAGTATTATTTGAAAGAATTTGGAGCTATCATGCACCACAATGTTGACAAAGCTCTTTTAATCGCCGGGCAATCGAAGCCCGCTTATGGTGGTGGAAAAATAATAGAACCTATTTCCTTGATTATTACGGGAAGCGCTACCCATCTGGTAAAGGGCAAAATAATTCCAGTGGAGGAAATTGCCATAGAAACCGCAAAAAAATGGCTAAGCGAAAATGTCCGACATCTCAATGTTGAAAAAAATGTGCAAATAATCTCGAAAATACACCCAGGAAGTGATGACTTGGTTGAACTCTTCAATCGTTTTGGCAAAGGTGAAATTCCACTGTCAAACGACACGTCATTTGGTGCGGGGTTCTATCCCACTACCCTTTTGGAAGATACCATCATTAAGATCGAAGAGCTTTTAAATTCCCAAACCACGAAAAACGAATTCCCTTTTATTGGAGAGGATATTAAGGTGATGGGCGTAAAAAACGGTTTAAAAAATTATTTTACAATCTCCCTTGCAATGATCGATAAATACATTGTCGATATAGACGACTATGTATCCAAGATCAAACGGATAAAGAAATTTGTCCGTGCAGAACTACTTTTAGCCGATTCAACCATTCATATCAACACAGCAGATGATTATAATCGCGAAAGCATTTTTCTTACGGTAAGTGGCACCAGCGCAGAAAATGGCGATGATGGACAGGTAGGCCGAGGAAATCGCATCAATGGATTAATCACTCCCTACAAGCCCATGAGTTTGGAAGCTACGTCAGGCAAAAACCCTGTAAGCCATATTGGTAAAATCTACAATTACTTCGCCATGGACTTGAGCCGTGCTATTGTTGAAAATCATTTTGCCGATGCGGCCCAGGTCTTTATTGTATCTCAAATTGGCAAGCCGATCAACGAACCGCAATTGCTGCATTTCAAACTGAAAAATGGTATTGCCGATAAAGAACAGATCAAGACCTTAGCAAAAGAAAAACTCAGCGAACTTAATACCTATTGGAAAAGGATAATCAATATTTAGCAAACAATGTATTCAGAGTGCAAAACATAAAAGAAATTTCCAGCTTAAGAAAATCAATTTAAGTAAATCAGGCATATTTATAAACTACGCCTCATTTCGATTATTTGCAATTATCCTAATAAATCTGCAACCTCTTCAGCTTTAGTCAATCCTGAAAATATTTCCTTCGCTACTGACCCAAGTCATTTCATTTGACTCCTAAACCATTTATCTTTAAACGAAGATATATTGTAAATCAGTCTAGCTATATCATTCAGAATGATATAAGTACATATTAATTTAACTTAAAAAACAAAAATTATGAAAAGAGCAGAAAATAAAGTTGTTATTGTAACAGGCGGATCATTAGGACTCGGCCGCGAAACAAGTCTTTTGTTGGCAAAACACGGGGCCAAAGTTGCAGTAACCGACATTCTTGACAAAGAAGGCAAGGCATTGGTTGAAGAAATAAAAAAGTCAGGTGGGCAGGCTAAATACTGGCATCTTGATGTGACAAACGAAAAAGAGGTCGAGAAAGTTTATGGTGAAGTATTCAAGGAATTTGGCAGACTTGATGGTACCGTGAACAACGCTGGTATTGCCGGTCCGGACAAGCCCTCGACAGAAGTAACCGAAAAAGAATGGGATCTTGTTATGGACATTAATGTAAAAGGAGTTTTCTTTTGCACAAAACATGCCGTTCCCCACATGAAAAAATCAGGTGGTGGAAGTATTGTCAATATTTCTTCTATCTATGGAATCGTCGGGGCAGCAGATCTCCCACCATACCATGCATCCAAAGGAGCTGTTCGGGTAATGTCGAAAACCGATGCCTTACAATATGCAAAAGATAAAATTAGAGTGAACTCTGTACATCCAGGTTTTATTTGGACACCATTAGTTGAAGAGCTGGGCAAGGACGATCCTGGATTCCGTAAGCACTTGGACAGCCTGCATCCTATTGGGCAGATTGGTGAAGCTATAGATATTGCTTATGGAATACTATATCTGATATCAGACGAGTCTAAATTTTCAACTGGAAGTGAATTGGTTATTGATGGTGGATATACCGCGATCTAAGTAAGATAACATTCGTTGGCTACAACGAACTTGTCAAGCAAACATCCCAATGTACGGGACAAGCACATACTGTAAATGTTATAATTTCATGCAGTGCTTGTTCTTGTCCATTGGGATGTTGTCTTGGCTACTACATAGAATGCTCCAAAATATTTAACACCAACGCGCTTAATATCGAAGATTTTGGACTGCAAGGTTTTGAAATAGGAAAACCCTCAACAAGTTTGTACAATTAGTTGTTCGAAAAAAAGTATTTTTAATTAAACCAAATCGTTTCAGTATAGAATTGCATCTATTTTTCCAATATGATTTTCACAAAACTAGGAATATTGCTTATTGGGTTCACGCAGGCAAGCCTGTTGCCCCAAGCCGTTAAAAAGGCGTTACAACACGTAAAGTTGGATCTAGAAAAATACACCCTGAGTTTTTTAAGCAATAAAAGCCTTTATGGGGACAAATTGGTCAAAGGTTATAAATGGTTGCTTATCACCACTGCCCTACTCACTTACGCCTTCTTTTGGCTGTTAACCGAATATTACGACCTTGGTGGGTACGATAAGTTAATGCAGTACATAGACCTCGGTTTTGCTTCACTTGCGCTGTTAGCATTTGTGCACCATAATATAAAACCCTATAGTTTGAGAAGTCTCGCGCCATCGTTGCAGCGAATACTCCACAACTTGTTGGCTATTGTGGTATTTCTTTCGTTGCCAGCGCTCATCATTACTTTTCAGGCACTGATTATTCCCGAAACAAAATTTCTAGGCATTTCGGGAATGGCTATAATTGCTCTTACAGTAATAGCCGTATTTCTTTCCATATTAAAAAACGGCGTTAATGGAGTAACAGAATTACTATTTATAAATGGTATAGGGTTTTGGACTTTATTCGTAACCATCGTTACTTTTGTGACGTAAGGTTCGAAACGCCTTTAAGATATTCATGGATTTTCTTTAGTCTCGAATTCAGAACGCCAACTGTTAAAATGAACAAGCTAATTTCATTAGACCACCATTTCATATTCTATATTAATAACGGTTATAGGTTTTTATTGTCATCCACTTTTACATTTATATCCGGAATCTTGATAAGCTCTATTGTTGTAGTTGCGAAGGTGATTTCACCATTGGTATTTTCAAACTCAATCCGAATCCTATCACTTAAAAGATGCTTTACGGAGCGGCGTTTCTTATAATCTACAATATATCTAAGGTTAAATTTCAACCCATTATCCGTAAGTGATATTGCCAATGTTGGCTCCAGTTGCGCATCTTCAATGTAGAATTTACTGACCATTTCTTTCCACTGCTCTCTAGAGCTTAACGTAAATTCTGAAAGGATTTCCGAAGCAATTTGAGTTACTATGGATTTTGCCAATTCTACATTAGATTCATACCGAATAGACAGGTTTAACTCATCCCAAACAAACGGAAAATCCTGAGAGTAGTTGTAAACGCCTCCTTTAAAAACAAAAGCATTACTTAGTTTTACAATGCGACCGCTATAGTTGTCTCCACTTATCCATTCGCCAATTTCCATCATCGTAGTGTACATGCTGTCCACATCAATAACATCGCCTTTAATCCCATTAATTTCAATCCGGTCTCCAGATTGATACACTTTAAGAAGAACAATATAAATAGAAGCTACTATACTTAAAATAGGTTCTTGTAAGGCAAAAGCCAATCCAGCTGTAGAAATACCTATAATAAGGGGGAAATCCTTTATAACCCCTGCGAAATAAGAAATTCCCAATAATATCAAAAGTAGATAGCCAAAAACCTCAATGCTTTTTTGCGCTTTGTAACGCAGGGCTGTGTTTGATATTTTCTTTTTTAAATAAACTCGTATTAATTGAATGAGTAATAAGACAATTAATATGACCCCGATAAATTTGGCAATCATCAAAATCATCGGATAATCTAGTAGCAATTCGCGTATGGTTCCCTGCTGTTGAATCATATATATCTATAAATTTCGTTAAAAAGATACGCAGTTTTTTTATGGTTTATGAATGATTTTAATCATTTAGAAATTTCACAACCCTCTATTTATGTAGTCCTACCAGTTTTATTTAAAAAAACCTCATCATGCCCTTGTATAGCTAGTAAAAACATCTAAAAGGAAACTTAAAAGTTTTTAAGATACTTATGGATCCTTTTTAAGTTGAAGGCCAATATTATTCTAAAAATACCCATAACAATAAAAGCAAACGCAGTCATATACACTATCCCTAATCCTGTAAAAACAGGGTTTAACAATAGTAAAAATGAAAACAATACAGTTAAAATGCCAAAAACCAAAAGTAAACCCCAATTTGGCACGCCAAAGGACCTAAGCTGAAACGATAAGCCTATACCAAAAACACCTCGAAACAATATCCAAAAACCAACAAAAAATGGTAAAATTGTCATTGTTATAGCGGGGTGTAGCACTAGAAGTGAACCTATCATTAAATCTAGGATACCTCCTGTTAAATGCCATCCCCATCCCTCCATTTCCTTTCTATTTGAGATTGAGAAAACAATCCCAAATATTCCGGAAATAAAAATAAAGACGCTAAAGAGCATACTTAAAGAAATATAACTCGCCAAGGGTGTCCTGATTACCCAAATACCTAACAAGATGAACAATACTCCCAATATAAGGGAGAGCCACCAGTTTTTTGCTGATGATTTTACCGTACTTAATACTGTTGATTCCATAATTTGTTTTTTTAGTTTGCGTTGTCTTTAAATAAATCCTTTATAGCATTTCCTATATTATCCATATCGCGCTTAAACTCACGTTGAAAAGCCTTTTGATCTTCCTTTGCCTTTTCATTGAAGTCAATCAAATTTTCCTTGAATTTGTCGGATCGCGTTGCTAACCTCCCCCTTAATTCCTGGTTTTTTTGTTCTAATTTTTCTATCTCTTCATTGAGTTTTTCCCGTTGTTTCTCGTTGGATTTAGCAATCCTTTCCCGTAAACTTTCTATCTCTTTCTCAGTGTTTTGAAGAGTTTGTTCTGAGGCTGCTTTAAATTCTTCCCATTCTTGATTTAAAGCTCTTTTAATATCTTCACGGTCGTTATTGATATCCGTCACCAATTCGTCTTTTTGGTCTTCTCTTGATTGCTTTTTGGTTTTTTCACCACAACTCGTAATTAGCATTCCTGCCATTAAAAAAAGAATGGGCATAAAAAAGTTTTTTGTTTTCATAATCTAATTGCTTTAAATAATTTAATATTACATATTCACTCCGAATAAATATCCGACCAATGCACTAGTGCCCATAACTAAAGTTCCCCAAAGGGTGATTCTTGTAATTGCTTTCCAAACACTTGAACCACCTGTTTTGGCAGTTACAACGCCCAAGATTATTAGAGAGAAAATAGCGGAACCATATAGGGTATATCCCATACTTTTTTCGGGTAGGAATATTGTTACCATAAGAGGAAGACTTCCTCCCAAGATAAATGATGCACCGGCAGCTAGTGCAGACTGCCAAGGCTTTGCTTGATGGATTTCACTTATCCCCAATTCATCTCTTACGTGTGCCGACAAAGCATCTTTTTCTGTAAATTCCTTTGCTACTTGGAGTGCGGTTTTTTTCGTTAAGCCTCTTTTTTCATAGATTCCTGCTAATTCAAGTAGCTCCAATTTTGGACTTTCCTCCAATTCTATTTTTTCACGCGCTATCTCGGCTTTTTCAGTATCTGTTTGAGAACTGATCGAGACGTATTTACTGGCAGTCATGGATAAAGCTCCTGCAACCAAGCCCGCCAAGGTCGCAAGTATTATAAAATTTCTCATATCACTTCCGGCAGCTACCCCAATTGCAATACTGGCGGTGGATAAAATTGCGTCATTGGCTCCAAGAACAGCCGCTCTTAACCAATTACTCCTTTGTATAAAGGGATTGTTTAAGGAACTATCTAAATCTTCTGTATTTGCTTCCATGTACGTGTATAATTTGAACCCATGTTAGTTGATTCAACTCACCCATTTATATCTTGATATATTTGCATTTATTCTTGAGTGAAAATGGATAAACGGCTACAAATACTTCTCAAGAAACCTAAAAAAATCTTTTTTAAGTTCGGCGCTTATCTCTCTTTGCATTTCCATTTGATTTCTAATCTCGATATGCTTTTTGGATAATTTTGTGTCCTGCATAAGTGTGCCTGCCTCCCTTTGTGCCGATATATGCGTTTCCTGTTGTTTAATCAGTTCGAGCAAATCTTCTATAGCATCCCCCTGAAAAACAAATCGTTTTTGGTAATGCCCTATTTGCGCGAGCACTTCTTTATTTTCCCAACGGGTTATAAGTTCACTCAACTTGTTGTTGAAAGATATTAATTCATCTTTCCAAAAAGCAATTTCTCCTTTCCACTGTTGATATTCAAATCCCATATTGGAGTTGTATAAAACTGGTTTTTCCATTGTGCTATCTGTTTAAAACAAACGTTTTCAAAGATTCAGTTTTATCTCGATATTTAAAATGACCTAGTCTTGTTGAAAAAATTTATAAAATCAATTTTAAATAAAATATTATTTTTTGACACCAAATAGAATCCTTTTAAAAATGGATTCTATCGTAATTTTCTTTTAAGTTTCTGTTTGTTTCCCATCTCGAATGGCTAAGTTTAATATTCTTATGCCGTAAATTGCCTTAATGCCTCCATGGCCTCACATCCATATACTACGGCAGGGCCACCTCCCATTGTTACGGCTACACCAATGGTTTCCATAATTTCTTCTGAACTGACTCCAGCGTTTAAGGCGTGTTTTACGTGAAAAGCTATGCATCCATCGCACCTCACAACAATGGCAATTCCCACCGCAATGAGTTCCTTGAATTTTGTGGGCAATGCACCAGCATCTGTACTGGCCTTGTGAAGGGCGTTAAAGGCTTTCATAGTTTCAGGAATCTTAGTTCCCATTTCTCTCATCAACTTTGTGAGTTCGTTATAGTTTTTTGAATAGTCCTTAATCATAACCTTATAATTTTAAATGATTGAATTTTATTTTAACAATGGTTCCAATTTAGACATAAGTTGATTTACCTTTTCTGGGATTTCACTAACTATAGATTCGCCGCTTATGCCATCGATTCCCTCCATGGACGTATCACTTCCTCCAGAAGTCGCCAACACCACAATTTTTTCAATATTTTTTGATTGTTTTAAAAACTGTTCTACAACCTTAGGCGGCTTTTGCAACTCCCAATTATGGATCACGACAATGGCAGTAAAATCATCCTCCTCAATATTTGGCAAGGATGATACATCAATTACTTTTATATAAATAGAACTATCTCTTAATTTCTCAACTAAGCCGTCAACAACTTTATCTTTATAATCACTGCCCTGTGTGGCTATTAATAGTTTTTGCTCCAATAGTGGGCTATTGACCTCAAAAGGTTCAGCAATTTCCATGGAATAGGCATATTTATACCACATCAGGAATCCAAAAAGGGAAATAATTAAAATAATTAAAAAGACGGCTATTTTTTTCCAGCTTACCTTCATTGCAAAATAATTTATAAACTCCTTTTTTTGAAGTTTAACATATTTCAAAACTATGTAAAATGAAGGTTTCTCAAAATGATCTGGGTCATCTACAATGTCTTTCTCACCCTTTAACTTTGCGGTGTAAATTGGGAAGCAATGAAAAGCAAAAGAGTTCTTTCACTAATATTTATGCTGTTTCTGGCGTTGGCAAGTTGTGGTCCGGTGGTCATTACTTCAAGACCAAACCATCCACCCCCACCTTGGTTTTATCCCAATAGGCTGGAAGTGGTGCGTTATGTGTATTTTCCGGAATATTCTATTTACTACGATTTAACAATGAGCAATTATCTCTATATGAATAATGGCGTTTGGGTACGCGTAAAAGTACTGCCACCCCAATACCGAAACATAAACTTAAACCGGAGCAGATATGTTAGGGTAAAAGGCTATAGAGGTGATAATATTAGAGACTACCATAATGAAAGCAATATAAAAAGGGGCAGATCCAATATAGGCACGGGCACTAGAGGAAGAAGTAATTAATTAAGCAACTGAAAGACTTGTTTTGCAATCTCCAATTCTCCATTTGTGGGAATGACAAGGATTTTTTCTTTAGAATCGGCACTGTTGACTAACTCCATAACCCCTTCATTTAAAAGGTTTGGCATTAATGTTCTACACGAATAAATCTCACTTAAAAAATAAATTAGTCAAAAATGACTAATTCTTAGTTTATTTTGACTAATATTGAAAAACAAAACCAATATTTCAAAAATGACAACCAAACAAAAAATAATCGATTCCTCCGTAAAATACTTTAACCAACACGGTTTTACTGCGGTAACGTTAAATGAAATTGCGGGCCATTTAGAAATGACAAGAGGTAATCTCACTTATCACTATAAAACAAAAGACGAATTGCTTAAGGCAATAACGGATGCTATGTGGAAGAAAATAGCCGCAGAAAGAGCAAAATCCAGAGCCTTACCTTCTTTTGAGAATCTTCATAATGAAGTGCAGTTGTATTATCGATTTCAAAAAGAATATGCATTCATCTTTCTAGACTCTCAAGTTATGAAGCACCCTATGGTTATAAAACAGTTTAGGGAAATGACCAAAGAAACCATTCTTGATAATAAGAAAGCGATTGCTTTTGCTATTTCTATTGGCAATATGAAGCCGGAGCCTTTTAAAGGGGCCTATCATAATATTTCACTTCTAGTTTGGATGATTGCTTTCTTTTGGTCGGCACAACAAATAATTAGAGGTGAGCAAAGTAAAGAAGATGGGGAAGCACTTATTTGGTCCATTCTTTTACCTCACTTCACCGAAAAGGGTAAAAATTCAATGATTGCATTTTTTGGAGAGGAATATTTAGATAATCTAGGGGAAGCATTTAACATTAATATAGAAAAACACATATCCTTTTAATGATGAAGCATTTTTCAAAAGAACATAACGAATTCAGACAAAGGTTAAGGGAGTTTCTTGAAAAAGAAGTGCAGCCCCATATTTCGCAATGGGAAGAAGATGGTGAAATTCCACTTTCTATTTGGAAAAAAATGGGCGATCATGGCTTTCTGGGATTGTCTTACCCTAAAGTATATGGAGGTGAGAATTTAGATTATTTTTTCGACGTTGTATTTAATGAAGAAATGGGTAAAATGAATTCTGGCGGCTTTGTAATTACCCAACAAGTCGTACAATATATGTCTGGACCCTATATTTTAAACTATGGTTCAGAACAATTAAAAGATACCTATTTACCAAGCATTATTTCTGGCGATAAAGTGAGTTGTATCGCCATTACGGAACCAGAAGCAGGTTCGGATATTGCTAACATTCAAACTACTGCAGAAGCCGAAGATGACTACTATATCGTAAACGGAACAAAAACATTTGTCACCAACGGAATCCAGGGAAGTTTTGCTGTAACAGCTGTAAAAAAGGATATGGAAGCCGAATCCAAAGGAATTAGTTTATTGGTGATTGATTTAGATTCGGAAGGCATTCATAAAACAGAATTGAAAAAATTAGGTTGGAAATCTTCTGATACCGCAGTATTGCGTTTTGAGAATGTTAAGGTGCCCAAAGAAAATCTAATTGGTGAGGAAGGCCAAGGCTTTTATTACTTGATGAACGGATTGCAACTAGAACGTTTATGCTTGGTGCCTAGCTCCCTTGCCACAATGGAATATGCTCTTGATGAATCTTTGCGTTATATGGCGAATCGTAAAACCTTTGAAAAAAACTTAAATAAAGTTCAAGTTTTACGTCATAAAATAGCACAATTAACCTCCGAAGTAGAAGCCTTAAAAGCGTTTAGTTATCACGGCGCCAACTTGTACAACGAAGGCATTTATGATGTGAAACTTTTTGCATCGGCAAAATTAATTGCAACAGAATTACACGAAAAAGTAGCAACGCAATGCTTGCAGATTTTTGGTGGAAATGGCTTTATGGAAGATCATCCATTAGCACGTATGTATAGAGATACACGAGCTGGCACATTGAGCGCTGGGTCTTCCGAAATGATGAAAGAAATAATTGCCAAAGTTGTTATTGACAAAAAGGAGTATAAAAGCCTCATAATTCCAAATACCGAAACAAAACGCCCTACCCCTTTTAATGAAGACCACGAATTATTCAGAGCTTCCGTAAAAGACTTTTTAAAGCGTGAGGTCATTCCAAACCTGGATCAATGGGAAAAAGATGGGGAAGTGCCTCGAGAGGTCTATGAGAAATTTGGAGAAATGGGGTATTTCGGACTTCGTTTCCCAGAAAAATATGGCGGTTCCGATTTAGACATTTGGTATGAAGTTGTTTTGCACGAAGAACTATCAAGAATAAATTCTGGTGGATTTGCAGCGGCAATGGGTGCGCATTTCTTCTTAGCCATGGTACATGTTAATGGGTCAGGAAATGAAGCACAAAAACTAAAATATCTGACGGCAGGGAATGAAGGAAAACTCATTGGCTGTTTGGCGGTTACCGAGCCAGATACAGGTTCTGACGTAAAATCTATTCGGACATCTGCTGTAAAGGAAGGTGATCATTATATCATTAACGGCGCCAAAACATTTATTACCAACGGTGTTAACAGCGATTATATAGTTGCTGCCGTTAAAACCAATCCGGAAGCTGGGTATTACGGCATCAGTATGATGTTGATCGAACGCGATCGAAAAGGTGTTAGTGCTACAAAGCTAAACAAACTGGGTTGGAGAGCATCCGATACTGGAGAAATAGGATTGGACAACGTAAAAGTTCCTGTAGAAAACTTATTGGGAGAAGAAAACCACGGTTTCTTTTATATCATGCAACATTTTGTTTCTGAACGCTTGTCGATTGCAGCAGGTTCTGTCTCTGGTGCAGAGTATGCCATAGAACTGACCTTGGATTATATGAATCAAAGAGCTGTTTTTGGTAAAAAAATAAAAGAATTTCAGGTTTTACGGCATAGAATCGCACAAATGACGGCAGAAATTGAGTGCAACAAGCAGTTCTTATACAGCATTTATGATCGACATAGTAATGGCGAATATCTTGTAAAAGAAGCCTCTATGGCAAAACTGGTGTGTTCACAAATGCTCGATAGAGTCACTTTTGAATGTCTTCAAATGTTTGGCGGGAATGGCTTTATGGAAGACTATCCGTTGGCACGTATGTGGCGAGATGCACGATTGAACCAAATTGGTGGCGGAACCTCAGAAATACTTTGTGAAATTATTTCAAAAATGATTGTTGATGAGAAAAATTATTCTTCAAAAACAGCATAGTACAACTTTAATACAAATTCAATTTTAAGATGGGTGTTTTAAAATCAAAAATCAATATCAATTCTGCAGCCAGCAAAGAAAACTATCAAAAGATGGTTGACTTGGTGGAAGAATTGAATAAAAAATATAAGGAAGGTCGTTTTCAAGGTGATGAAAAACATATCACAAGAGCAAGAAAGAGAGAAAAACTCTTAGCCAGAGAAAGAATCGAATTGCTTTTGGATAGAGACAGTCCTTTTTTAGAATTATTGCCTTTAGCGGGAATAAACAACAAAAATGGGTTTGGTGCTGGTGGTACAAGCGTTTCTGGCATCGGTTTGGTTCATGGCAAGTTTTGTATGATAAACTCCAATGTGGGCACCCGGAAAGGTGGCTCGGTAGATTATGCTACCGTTTTTAAAGGATTGAGAATTGGTGATATTACACGAGAATGTAAATTGCCTACCATCAATTTAGTAGAAAGTGGTGGCGCAAATTTACCCGATCAAGCCAAAATATTCAACTATGGTGGCGAAGGATTTAGAGAAATCACAAGACGTTCCAAATTAGGAATTACCACCATTGCCGTCGTTTTTGGTAATGCCACTGCTGGAGGGGCTTATATCCCAGGAATGTCGGATTATGCCATATTTCAAAAACAAGCCGCAAAAGTATTTTTAGCTGGCCCACCTTTAGTAAAAATGGCAACCAATGAGATTGCAACCGATGAAGAATTAGGAGGTGCAGAAATGCACAGTAGAGAATCTGGAGTTTCCGATTATTTGGCTGAAGATGAATTGGATGCCATTAGAATTGCCAGAGAAATCATGGAGTTTGTCCCAGAAACTACGCCACATTTGATTCCTTCGGAAGACATTAAAAAACCTTTATATCATTCAGAAGAAATATTAAGTGTTGTGCCTGCCGATATCAAAACTCCTTTTGATGTTAGAGAACTCATTATGAGGATTACCGATGGTTCTGAGTTTGCTGAATTTAAGGCGGAATACGGTAGTACTATGGTTTGCGGATGGTCCAAAATAAACGGATATCCCGTTGGGATCATTGGAAACAATGGTGTTATTTTTTCTGAATCTGCCAACAAAGGCGCGCAGTTTATCCAGTTATCCAATCAAAAGAACATTCCCCTACTCTTCCTACAGAATACTACGGGTTATATGGTGGGTAAAGAATATGAAAGAGGCGGAATTATTAAAAACGGAGCCAAATTAATAAATGCAGTTTCTAACAGTAAAGTACCGTCCATCACCTTAATGATTGGGAGTTCCTTCGGAGCTGGTAATTATGGTATGAACGGACGTTCATTTGAGCCTAATTTCCTATTTGCTTATCCCAATTCAAAAATTGGTGTGATGGGCTCGGAGCAATTGGCAGGTGTTATGGAAATCATTCAAAAAGCATCCAATGAGGCCAAAGGAATTCCTGATAATACTGAGCAAACAAATATGATTAAAGCCATGTTGGTTGCTGAAGCTGAGTCAAAATCATCGGCATGGCATTCCACTTCTGAACTTTGGGATGATGGCATTATCAACCCACAAGAAACAAGAAATTATCTCGGCTTTTGTTTAGCTGTTTTATACAATCAAGAAATTAAGGGCACCAATAGTTATGGTGTTTGGAGACATTAAACGGAACTAAATAAAATGAAAAATATAAATACAATTTTAGTTGCAAACAGAGGAGAAATTGCTTCGCGCATCTTCAGAACCTGTAAACAAATGGGGATTACCTCCATTGCTGTATATGCAGATGCCGATAAAAATGCACCTTATGTACAGGAAGCAGATCTTGCCATTCATATTGGAGATTCTGAGCCGGCAGCATCTTATCTAAATCAAGATAAAATCATTGAGGCAGCAAAACAAGTGCATGCAGATGCCATTCATCCAGGCTATGGTTTTCTATCTGAAAATCCAGATTTTGCAGATAGATGTAGCGAAGAGAATATCATATTTATTGGTCCTAATGTTGAAGCCATCAGAGCAATGGGTTCAAAGACCGAAGCTAAATCCATTATGGAAAAAGCTAAAGTACCAACAATACCGGGATATAAAGGTAAAGATCAATCTACAAAAACATTAAAAGAAGAAGCCCTGAAAATTGGATTTCCATTATTGTTAAAAGCTACCTATGGTGGTGGTGGAAAAGGAATGCGCATAGTTAATAAAGAAGAAGAATTGGATACCGCAATTATTTCATCAAAAAGAGAGGCCACGAATGCTTTTGGAAATGATGATTTAATGGTTGAAAAATATATCGCTTCGGGCAGACATATCGAATTCCAAGTGTTTGGTGACCAACATGGGAATGTCATTCACATTTTAGAAAGAGAATGTACCATACAAAGACGCTATCAAAAAGTAGTTGAGGAAAGCCCCTCTCCTTTTTTGACTCAAGAACTTAGAGAGCGTATGGGCGAAGTAGCTGTTGCCGCAGTAAAAACACTTAATTATGATAATGCTGGAACGGTAGAATTTATTTTTGATGATAATACCAACGACTTCTTCTTCCTTGAAGTCAACACCAGATTGCAAGTAGAGCATCCTGTTACAGAAGAAATTACAGGATTGGATTTGGTTAAAATGCAAATCGAATCTGCAAAAGGAATGTCGTTGCAAGTGGAGCAAGAAGACATAAAAAGCAATGGATACGCTATAGAAGTTCGCTTGTACGCAGAAGATGCAGCTAATAATTTCTCTCCAGTTACAGGCACCGTACACAATCTTACCTATCCAAAAGTAGAAGGATTAAGAATAGAATCTGCCATTCAAACTGGTTCCGAGATTTCGATGTATTACGACCCAATGATTGCTAAAATTATTGTTCACGACAGCAATAGAAATGCAGCTCTTCATAAAATGAATTATGTGCTTAAAAACACTATTTGCCAAGGCACAAAAACAAACTTAGCCTTCTTACAGACCATTCTAGAAAATGAAGATTTTATAGCTGGTAAATACGATACGCATTTCATTGAAAACAAAATAGACTTAACTGCTTTAACTACTCTAAATCAGCAAGAAAAAGAAGAACTAGCCATAGTCGCCACCTTATATAATTGGCAACAAAGAGAAAATAAGAGAACAAAATTAAGTGCAATTCCTTCTGGTTGGAGAAATAATTTTTACGAACATCAAAAAGAAACGGTTGTTATAAATGATGAAGAAATCACCATTCATTATAGATATTTAGAAGACAGCTTTGAGGTGGTTATAAACGATAAAAAACATATTTCAGAAATTATAAATTGTTCGGAAGAAAGCATACGACTTAGTACGAACGGACTTCAAAAAACATTCACTATTTGCGTTAGAGACAATCAAACATGGATACATACGCCTTCAGTTGGCAATGTGGAAGTTACTCGTTTAGATCGTTTTCCTATAAAAGAGAAGGAAAAAGTAAAAGGCGGTTATATATCCCCAATGCCTTCACAAATAATAAAACTGCTTGTTTCTACTGGTGATGCGGTTAAACAAAGTGATCCTTTAATAGTTATTTCATCCATGAAAATGGAAAGTACCATTTTGGCTGAAGAAGATGGAACCATAGAAGAAATTTTTATTGAAGAAGGTCAGAATGTTGAAGCAGGTCATTTATTACTAAAAATAAACAGCAAGTAATTATGGATTTTTTTAATAAAGAACTTATAGTAAAAGCGTTGGAGCAAAAGTTTGCTTTCATACGCTTAAAATTAGAGGCGCACGTACTTACGATAACGCTGGACAGAGCAGATAAGAAAAACGCAATTCATCCTCACATGGTACAAGAAATAGCTTTTGCCATGCAATTTGCAAAACATACCAATACCGTTAGAGTGGTGGTTATGGATGCTTTGGGAGATGTCTTTTGTTCCGGTGCCGATTTAAAAGCATTTATGGGAATGGTAGGCGAGTTTGAATCCTCCATACCAAAATCGGATAAAGAAATATTATTAGGTGAACTATTCAATAAAGTACACAAACCGGTGATTTCTAAAATTGAAGGAGATGTTTTTGCAGGCGGACTCTTTTTCCTTGCTGGGCCAACTTATGTAGTTTGTAATGAAGATGTAAAACTTGGATTACCAGAAGTAAAACGTGGTTTATTCCCATTCCAAGTCATGGCATCCCTTTTAGAAATAATGCCAAAAAGAAAAGTAATCGATTGGTGCATAAATGGAGATATTATCGATGCCCATAAAGCATTTGAATACGGTTTAGTGACGCATCTTTCTAGTAAAGAATCCATAGATAAAACGGTGAACACCATTATTAATAAGCTTCTTGAGAACTCCCCTACTGCTATTCGTTTAGGATTGGAAGCAGCGGATTACATAAGTAAAAAAGAATCGGAACATGTCTATTTAATGAAAATGCTTCAAAAAACAATTATGTCCAAAGACGCTCAGGAAGGCATGTTGGCATTTAGAGAAAAAAGAGAACCAAATTGGTCTGACGAATAAAAAAAATAGTAACTAATCAGTCTCAAATATAGTCAAAAACGTACAAGGCCAAATTGTCATGCGGCAGTTTTTGATTTTTGCCATATAGTCATGCTCTTTCTTTGTGTCCCAGTCATTTACGGGTTATTTT
>JBARWQ010000080.1:0-1571 GCA_049646885.1 Aequorivita sp.
ACCCTGCTTCAAGCGTGGTAAACCTTGTTAACAAGACCAACCTATCTTTAGATAAGATGGTGATATATGACATCAACGGTAAACTGATCAACCAAATTGACCTTCGCTCTATGCAGAGTGAGAAGTCAGTGGATGTATCAGCACTTGCCTCTGGTATCTATATGGTACAGATAATCGGTGACGATGCAAGCACTGTGAAGCGCTTGATTATTGAATAAATTCACCAAATAACCAACCAAAAAAAGGAAGCCCCTTCAGCTATGCTGAGGGGGTTTTTGATTTTAAATAGTCCTTTCTCTAAATCATATTGCAAAAATGCCATTCCTAAAACACGGAATGGCTTTTTTAATGCCTTACTGCGGGGTTTCACAATAAAATTAATTATAGATCATTTTAACATAAGTTTATCAATTAGTGGTTTAAGCGTGAGCGAGTGGCTCGGATAAGTGCCGTTTTAACTATTATTTTTGAATTTTAGTAAAATATTGGCTAACCTGAAGGCTCTTATTAGTTTAATTTTGCGATTCTAACCCGGTACATATTAGACCAACACCGATCTTATATATTCCTTATAAAAGAAATCATTATGAAAAACTCTACACAAAATTTTAAAACAAGCTTAATCAACTTGAGGTACATTCTCGGGACGATTTTGATGATCGCTTTAATGATACCTGCTACGGCTGTATCACAATCACCGGCACCGGTGGATCTTGGAACTTCCGGCAATTTCGTGGTTTTGGCAAAATCAGGAATTTCAACTACGGGAACCACTTCCATCGTCGGAGATATTGGGGTTAGCCCTATAGACCATACTGCCATAACCGGATTTGGTTTAATATTAGATCCCTCAGGTCAATTTGCAACTTCATCTTTAGTTGATGGAAAAATATATGCGGCAGACTACGCGCCCCCAACTCCTACAATGTTGACTACGGCTGTGAGCGATATGGAAGCTGCATACACCGACGCAGCCGGACGAACACCAGATTACACTGAACTGTACGCTGGAAATCTTACCGGACAGACCTTAACTACCGGTGTCTATAAATGGAGTACCAATGTCCTGGTTTCTGCTGGTGGGGTTACTATCTCAGGCAGCCCAACTGATGTCTGGATCTTCGAGATAGCGCAGGATCTAACTGTAGCCAACGGAGCCATTATTAATCTTAGTGGAGGTGCAAAGGCATCCAACATCTTCTGGCAGGTGGCCGGTCAGGTTACCCTTGGAACAACATCTGACTTCAGCGGAATCATATTATGTAAAACACTTATATCTTTGCAGACAGGAGCAGCTTTTGACGGTAGGGCTCTGGCACAAACGGCGGTTACATTAGATGGCAACAGTGTAGTAGTGGGGGGCAATCCTCCTGTTATTGTATGCCCCAGCGACATCACAGCGAATACTGACGCCGGACTTTGTAGTGCTGTTGTCAACTTTCCCAATGCTATTGCAATCGATCCTGAAGATGGTGTAATTACCACAGTCCAAACCAGTGGCCCTCCAAGCGGAAGCGCCTTTCCAGTAGGAACTACTACTATCGAATTTTCCGCAACAGATAGTGACGGTA
>JBARWQ010000081.1:0-44111 GCA_049646885.1 Aequorivita sp.
AAGGTGATTCGACTCAATATCCTTTAAAACAGATAGTTTAAATGATTCAGAATAGCGGAATGTTTGTTTAGATTGTTTCATAAGTTTATAGGTTTATAAAATGTCAACCTATTTCAGGACATAACAAGGACCACCGACCACCGACCACCGACTACCGACTACCAACTATTACCCAAAAGTTTATAAGTCGATAAGTTGATGAGTTGAGAAGTCGATAAGTTGAGAAGTCGATAAGTTGAGAAGTAGAGGAGTTGAGAAGGTTTTCCAAGTTTCACTATAATAGGACCACAGACCACCGACCACCGACCACAGACTACCGACTACCAACTATTACCCAAAAGTTTATAAGTCGATAAGTTGATGAGTTGAGAAGTCGATAAGTTGAGAAGTCGAGGAGTTGAGAAGGTTTTCCAAGTTTCATTATAATAGGACCACAGACCTCCGACCATCAATCCATTCTTTTCAAGTGTATTGTCATTGGCCATACATCTGACTCATTTGGCAGCGTGATGCCCAGAGGAGTTAAAAACGATTTGTAACTGAAAACCAAAATTTTCATCAAATAGACAACAGATTTGTGAACCGAACGGTCAATTCCTTTCGATCGCATTTCTTTAATCAATAAGATTTAAAAATTAAATGATTATGAAAAAGCTCTATTTTTCCAGAAAATTCCATCTTACTGGGATCTTCACCCTTTTGCTGCTTTTTGTCGGATTTTCAATAGCCGCACAGCAACTTATTGCAGAACCCAACTCCGCTACTTTGAATGATCACACAAACCTCAAATTTAATAGTGATAAAAATAATTATACGCAATTATTGGAAGAAAACGGCTCCCAGCTTTTCCTGAAAAATCAATCCCCGATACAGGGGATGCGGCAACGCGAAAACACGATGGCCAATATAATCTTAACCATGAATTTCGTCTTTGATGAAAATCAATTTTATGTAACCTCCGTTTTGATATATGATGAAAGTGGTTATTTACATACCACCACCGACCAAAATTTCACAAACCCTCTTGTAGTATCCCTACCAAATGGGACGTATGATATAGTGACAAAATTTAAAGCGCTTACTTCAGGTACTTCCCACGATCATTATGTCCTTAAGGAGCAGCAAAATATTCAAACCAACACGACGGTTCAAATCAATACAGCGGATGCCAATAATTATGTGGCCATAACCGCTTACGACGAAAATGGGGATATACTTTTAGACATAGAAGGAGGTTCTATTTCGTTTCAACGTTTTTTTTATTTTAATCCGATAAATAAGGTTACCACTAGCGATTTTTTGAATGAGGATGAGCCCGTGGGTGGGGCAGATCCCGATCACAACTTTTATATCAATGATGTGAGCAGCCGCTATTCAATTATACAATCTTTAAAAACAATTAGTATTTCTCATGCTAATTATTATACCAAATTTCAGACCTTAACCGGTATAGACAACTCTGTATCGCTACAGAACGACCCTACTGCCTGGAGCTATCACGAGGAGAATTTCCAACCCACCAAAGTGGCGTTGAGTGAGGTTTTTCAGGCTCACTTTGTAGCATCTACCTTTAACGGGATTTTATTAGTTGGATGGATGGAAAGTGCTGGGGGCCTTATAGCTCCCGGAGATGCAGATTTTAGAGGTTTTATTAATAATCCGTTGGATGGCGATCCCGTAGATCTAATCGTGATCCCTGCCATTATAGATAGGTTTGTTCCGTTTAGTCCCACAACTGGCGGCATCGATTATTTTACCAAAGGAAATCCTGTTTTTTCAGATGGCAACGGCGGGGTTATATATGGTTCTGGAGACGTGTCACAAGCAGGTGCTTTTCCGAGCGATGATTATTATGTAGTTAGCAATGGAGATGTCCAGTTATTGCCGCTAAATCCTAGATTTAGCTTTGATGATACTACAACGCCATCTGCGGTACAAGGCAATAATGTGCCCATCATTGTTACAAATTTTAGGGCTACTCCCAACAGTTTTAATTCCATATATAGAGGACGATATGGAGAGACCAGGGAAAGTGATTATTTGGCTACCCATATAGTAGTAAAACAAAATGGAAGTATTGTTTTTTCTGGAAGTTATGAGGATTTTACAACTTTCCATTTTCCCTCCGGTGGCCAGTTTGAAATAGTATTGACCAATGGCAACACTTTAATGGAAGGACTTCAAGGTCTAAACACTACCTCCATTACCTATAATGCAGATCAGAACGATGTACCTCCTACCTTACAACATCTACAATTCCGGGATGCCGATGACCAAGTAACTAGTGTTTTTGATTCTGGCCAAGGAGCAACCGTAAGATTGGCTGCTGGAGATTTCGTCTATCATGCAATTGGTGGTTCCAGGGGATACTATTCGTATAAAGAGGGCAGCAATGTATCTCTTTCCTACAGTATTCACAATGAAAACAATTGGACAGAATTAGGACTTACCAAAGACCCCACATATTTCCAAATGCCAGGATTTGGCGATTATTATGAAGCTTCCCTTACGGGAATTGGCAGTCAAAATAGCAACGTTTGGTATGATGTAAAGGTGATATGTATAGATACAGATGGAAACAAGCAGGAACAAATAATCTCCCCTGCTTTTAAAATAAACGAACCTTTATCCATCCAAGATATTGCTATGTCAAACTTCGCGGTTTATCCCAACCCGTTTTCGGAACAGTTAAACATTATCCTTCCTCAAAATGTAATGGGAAATTATACCTTAAAAGTTATGGATCTTAGTGGCAGGACTGTTTATGCCAGAAATCAAAGTGATAAATCCTTTAGTTGGGATGGTTCTTTCTTATCGCAAGGTGTTTATATTCTATCAATAGAAAACAATGGAACTGCAATTACCAAAAAGGTAATCAAGATATAAATGTCATAAGTTTTAAGGGTCGATTAAAAGGGAAGTGGTCTGTATTTCAGTAAGATGCATATAGACCATTTCACTATTTACTCCAAATCTTTCAATAAATCATCCATTATAAGCCCAATTCCAATTTAAACAGAAACCACAAAAGCCTCCACCCTTTAGGGCAGGGGCAATGAGGTTTTTGTGGTTTCGGCCTCGTTCTTTTTCCCACTGTGCCCTTGGAATTTGGTCGGTAGTCGGTAGTCGGTGGTCGGTAGTTGGTGGTCGGTAGTCTGTAGTCGGTAGTCGGTGGTCGGTAGTCTGTAGTCGGTAGTGGCAGTGGTAGTGGGTAGTGGCAGTAGGCAGTGGCAGTGGCAGTTGGCAGTTGCAGTGGGCCGTTGCAGTGTTCAGTGTTCAGTGGTCAGTGTTCAGTAGGCAGTGGCAGTAGGCAGTTGGCAGTTGCGGTGTTCAGTGTTCAGTGTTCAGTGATCAGTGGTCAGTGTTCAGTTGGCAGTTGCAGTGTTCAGTTGCAGTGTTCAGTGATCGGTGATCGGTTGTGGGTGTTTGGGGTTTATTGTTCATGGTTTATGTCGATTATGATTGAATTGCGACTATATTCATGCTTGGGGGACCACACGATACAATCGTGCGGTAGCGGCAACTTCATTCATGCTTGGAATTTGGGGATTGGTTAATTCGGGATTCGTTAATTGGGGATTGGTTAATTCGTTAATTAGGGGTTTGTTAATTGGGTTTTGGAATTTGGTGCTTGGTGCTTGGAATTTGGAATTTGGTGCTTGGTACTTGGTACTTGGTGCTTGGTACTTGGTGCTTGGTACTTGGCGCTTGGGAGTTGTTATTGCTTGAATAGGTTTGACCACGAAGGACACGAATGGGGTGCGGTGGTTTTGTTTTGTTCAAATTATAGCCCTTTCAGGGCTTTGGGTCAGGCGGATTTTTGGGTCATAGGGCTTCACCCTATGCTGAGGTATTTCGCCCCTTCAGGGCTGTTATAGAATTTGGGACCTTCCTTTGGCAGATGGGTTTGGGAATTGTTTATTTCTTTGGTGGGCGGAAGGGGGGTGGATTAACCACTTCGCATACTCAGCGGGACAATAGAAGAATGTCAAGGCGAGTCCTTTGACCGAGTTTATATTGAGCCGTTCGACAGGCTAGGATAAACTGCGTCGAAATGCTCAGGGTGACAGTGGACGAATGTTAGGGTTAACTAAAGTTGAGCCCCCTTATAATCGAAAACAATCCCCTATAAATACTCCGTTTACATAATGGAATCTTTAAAATTAATTGTAATTTGTACCCAATAATCGATATCTACTAATAACTGATTATCAATAATCTATGTTTTAGAAAAGCTATTTATCTCCTTTTGGATTTAGCTTGATCTGCAATAAAACCTCATTATGCGCACTCCCTTTTATATTTTTTCCAGTATTTCACTCGTAGTAACTTTTGCATTGGCTTTTTTTTTAAGTCCCAATTGGTATGTGGTTTTTGCCATTGCTTTAGGGCTTACTGTTTTGGGATATTATGATATTTTTCAAACGCGTCATACTATTATGCGGAATTATCCCGTATTGGGAAGACTGCGTTATGTGCTCGAAGAACTTCGCCCAAAAATGTACCAGTATTTTATTGAATCTGACATTGATGGCCGTCCATTTAATAGAGTGGATCGCTCCACCGTATATCAAAGAGCCAAGGCGGTACGCGATACCATTCCCTTTGGAACCCAACTGGATGTTTATGCCGAAGGATACGAGTGGATTTGCCATTCTATCGCGCCAAAGGCATTTGATACACTGGATCACGATCCGAGGGTTATGATCGGTAATAAGGATTGTAAACAACCTTATTCCGCCAGTATATTGAATATTTCGGCAATGAGTTTTGGAGCCCTTAGTGCTGCTGCCATAGAGGCATTGAACGGAGGTGCTAAAATTGGGAATTTCGCCCATAATACCGGAGAAGGAGGTTTGAGTGATTACCATCTAAAACATGGAGGAGATCTCATTTGGCAGATCGGTACTGCTTACTTTGGTTGCAGGACAGAAGATGGAAATTTCGATCCCGAACTTTTTGCTGAAAAAGCGAAACATCCGCATGTGAAGATGATCGAACTGAAAATCTCCCAAGGTGCTAAACCTGGACATGGGGGCATACTGCCGGCAGAGAAAAATTCCGAAGAGATTGCTAGAATTAGACATATTCAGCCGCATGTTAGAGTCAACTCTCCCCCGTTTCACTCCGCTTTTAATAATCCAATTGAAATGGTACAGTTCATTCAGAAATTGCGAGATTTATCTGGAGGAAAACCTGTTGGATTTAAACTGTGTATCGGGTATAAAAGTGAATTTATATCCATCTGCCAAGCCATGGTAGAGTTGGATATCTATCCTGATTTTATTGCAGTAGATGGAGGGGAAGGAGGAACAGGAGCCGCGCCACCGGAATTTAGTAATTATGTAGGTGCCCCATTGATTGACGGTCTTGATTTTGTTCATAATATTCTTAGCGGAATGGGTATAAGGCAGCATATAAAGTTAATTGCTTCGGGTAAAATCACTTCCTCTTTTCACATAGCACGGGCCATCGCGCTAGGGGCCGACGCATGTTACCAAGCTCGTGCCATGATGTTGGCATTGGGATGTATCCAAGCATTATTATGCAACACCAATAGATGTCCGACGGGAATTACAACGCAGGATCCTAAATTGACCAAAGGTTTAGTTCCTTCCGACAAAAAGGTTCGCGTTGCCCAATATCACAAAAAGACAATTCAAAATTTCGTAGAACTTTTAGGAGCTACTGGTTTGGATGAAACCAACAATTTAACCCGTTCCCATATTTATCGCCGTATTTCCTTCAATGATATGATCACCTATGAGGAACTTTTCCCATCCATTCGACCAGGGTCAATGCGCGATGGAGAGATTCCTGAGAAATATAAATTGGACTTTGCCTTTGCTGATAGAACACGTTGGGGAATCCATCCGGAAGTACAATTCTAAATCGATAGATCTTTAGTACGTCAAAATAAATTGGGCTGGTGGAGGGATGGCCAACCTTGTCTTGCTTATTTTCATGTCATCCGTATACCGTACTTACCAAACCCAACAGGTTTTCAAGACCTGTTGGGTTTTTTAATGTTCAGGAGGTAGTTGGAAGGCATCTTTAGCCTAAGGCTCATTTCGCTTGGTAAAGGGCCAAGGAGGAAGTGGTGAAAAATCGGGAATATTCATTAGTTTTGAGGAGAATTGGGAGATAAAATCATTCGATCCGTTACCCTACCAAGTTCAAACACAATGCAACCGACTTACTGTTTATAAAAAAAATATAACAAATGAGCACCATCAATTTAGACGATCTCGGCAATTTCGACAATCTGGAAGATCTTCAAAAAGCTCTGGAGCTGAGAATGCGGCAGCATAACAGTAGTGCCCTGCCCGCATTTGAGGGGCTATCGCCTGAGCAAATGTATGAATTGCAAGTTAACTTTCCGAATACCGAGGATAAGGGGCCGCTGGTTATGAATCGTCTTAGCGAGGCGCAGCTCCAACAATGTCCCTTGCTTATGCAGGTTAGATTTATAATGGAAAAGATGAGGGACGGAAAATCATTGCAACTCACCAAAACGGGAGCACTTTCTACCGCCTTGGTCAAAGAAATATACGCTTTGGGTCATCTGAAGAACTACTTTATCGAAAATGGATTGGGAAAGGTGTACAAAGAGAGGGATATTATGGAGATAAATATTACCCGTCACTTGTTGGAACTTTCCAGTTTGGTCAAGAAGCGATATGGGAAATTAAGTCTAACAAAAACAGGCGAGAAGCACCTTGACGACGGCAACTTCATCCTCTGGAAATTGATGTCCTGCCTGTTCCATAAGTTCAACTGGGGTTATTACGACGGTTACGAATCTGAAAACATTGGCCAAGTGATCCCTAGCTTTAGTCTCTATTTGCTAAAAAAATACGGTGACCAAGAGCGAGAATCCGGCTTTTATGCCGAAAAGTATTTTCTGGCCTTCCCACAATTGGGTGGTACTATAACGGATTTCCGCTGCTACGATACCCGTACATTTATGCGGTATTTTAAGTTTATGGGCTTTGTAGAGGTTACCGAAAGCGACAAGCTTATGGGGCCATCGAGGGTGAAAAAAACAACTTTTCTTGAGGAGTTGCTTAGCGTTAAGATATAAGGGGTTGTGGGACGCATGGTTGAATTTGGAATTTGGTGCTCGGGGTCGGAGAAATAAGAAAATTATCCCTAATATAAATCCTTCAGTTTCCGACAGTCCTGGATCAAAACGTTCCCGATGAAAAATCTGGATAGGCTCTGTTTCAAAAAGTCGTGATTCAGATAGTTCTATTTCAAAAAGTCCTGTTTCCCACCTACAACGGGCAGGCCTGATTCCCTTTGGTCCAGTATTGTTTTCAATTACCACTATCCCTTGTTTTCCGACCTCTGAGAAAATAAGTGGATGCAATCACGACTATTAGGACCAATTGCGCCAAAATGGTTTGGGCGGTAGGATATATCCCCAACCATTCCACCCGGAGCATGGATGGGAGGGGAGTAACCGATACCCACCCACTCTCCTGAAGGGAATGGAAGCCCTTTCCCATAAGAATAACCGACAACAGGATTATAAAATAAGATGAATATTTAAATATTTGCCGTACGGGTATGTTTTTGGTGTACTTTAAAAAAATACGCATCAAGATCCCGATGGCAATGAATGCAGCAAGAGTCCCGAAACCGATGGCCGATTTGTTTTGCGGCCCGGCTTCCAATTTGATGGCCTGCAGGAAGAGAATGACCTCGAAGGCTTCGCGAAAGACGATCATAAAAGAAAAAACCGCTAACCCCCACATTTGCTCCTTTTGGAGATACATGCCTATTTTATCCTCTACAAAGGCCGTCCATTTTCCTGCGGCGGATTTATTGTGAAGCCAAAATCCAGCATATAGCAATATCACCACGGCGAGTAGGGAAACCAAGCCTTCCATTATCTCACGGTTTTTTCCTCCAAACTGGATGATGTAGTCAGACAGAAACCATCCCGCAAATCCGAAAAGCAGAGCGGAAATCCACCCGCCGTGCACCCAGGGCATCGCTCTTTTGGCATTGGCAGCACGTATTAGAGCAATTACAACGCCCAAAATCAAAAAGGCCTCAAGACCTTCCCGTAACACTATGGAGGCCGCAAGAAGGAAGGTAAGCCAAAAATTCAGTTGCTCGCTTCCCAACATTTCGTCGGCTTGGTCAATAAGGGTATTCGCTTTCTCGATTTCAACTGCTATCGCTGCTACACCTTTATCCATTTCTATAGCTTGGCGCACCTTAAACATTTGCGTTTCCAGTTCTACCACAAAAGCAGCATCGATAGACCGCAACCGGACCTCTACTGGTTCTATGCCTTCCAGATAAGCTGAGATGGCTAGGGTACGGGCCATTTTCTGGTTGCCTGCCCTATAGCTTTCCAGTGCGTTTCGCAGTCCTTCTTTAGCGGTTGGCAGGCTGTTTCCCACATTTTCTCCGGTAGGCTCCAACAGGCGCAAAGCCATTAGTTTAAGTTCGGCATCTCCCTCGGAAAGATGGCTGATGGTATCCAAAAGCTCCCTGTCAGTGAGTCTTGCCAGATTTTGCAATCCGATTTTCGGCATAGTTTTTTGAAACTCCGCTCTCAGCTTTATACTGTCGGCAAGATGGTCTTGATCGCGTAAGGATTTCACATAAAAAGCCAGTGCCCACAACTCGGCTTCGTTATAATTGGAGTAGGCTATCATTTCGGTTCCGCTCACGCCAAAACGGATGCTGTTATAGGCTTGATAGGCCGAAAAGTTATTCATTAGATCGTCGTCTTGGAAGTTGCTGGGCGGGGGGTTGAGATGGATGCCAGCCGCTCCGTCTCCTTTTCCAGTTGCTCCATGGCAACTGGCACAGGTTTGTGCGTAGAGTCTTTTTCCATTGGATAAGGAGGGCCAAATTTTAGGTGCCGTTTGAATGCCTGTAAGGTCTATGATCTTTTTGTTGATGCCATTGGCCAATTTGCTGATCTCGGTGTCTGGTCTTTTGGTCTCCACTTTTTCTATCAACTCTTGCAACTGCATCAGGAGTTGTTCCTTTTGAGAATTGGGAAGAAAGGAAGTTTCTTTCGTGAGTTTATAAGCCTCGGCAGAAAATTCTTGTTGTTCCTCATATTCGTGTTGATCGATAATCTCACCATTTTGAACAGCCATCGGATAGTCCATGGAAACATAACTCAGAAGATGGACTACTGTTTCTGCAATGGTTCGGTCTTCTTGGGCATAGATTTTTGGGACGCAAAGAAAGGGTAGAAGGAAAGAAAGCAGTATAAGGAAATGGGAAGCTCTTGGCATTACTCCTTATTTAGATTGATTCAATGCAAGATTAAGTCTTTCTGTTAGAAAATGCAAATGTTTTTTTCGCATTGTTTGTTGTTTGGGGCCTCGGTAGTCGGTAGTCGGTGGTCGGTGGTCGGTTGTGGGTTGTCGGTCTTGAGTCCGGATTCCTGATTCCTGAGCGAACTTCGTATTTCGTACTTCGCATTTGGTGCTTGGATTTTGGTGCTTGGGTTTTGGAATTTGGTGCTTGGTGCTTGGAATTTGGTCGGTAGTCGGTTGTGGGTTGGATGGTGGGATTTGGTGTTTGGTGCTTGGAATTTGGGGATTGGTTAATTCGTTAATTTGTTAATTCGGGATTTGTTAATTGGGTTTTGGAATTTGGTGTTTGGTGCTTGGAATTTGGGGATTGGTTAATTCGTTAATTTGTTAATTCGGGATTTGTTAATTGGGTTTTGGAATTTGGTGCTTGGAATTTGGTGCTTGGATTTTGGTGCTTGGGGTCGGTGGTCGGTAGTTGGAGAAATAAGAAAATCACTTTAATTTAAATCATTTACTTTTCAAAATGGATTTTGGCTGTTAATTAACTAATTAATAATGAATACTTTAACAAGACCTTGGATAAACACTCAGCAATCAATATCTACCTTGCAACAAATCAAAAATAATGTTGTATTCTTTATGTTATATTAGCAATGCCGTGAAATTATGGCAGCAAGACCAACTCCATCAGTTGTACAACTCCTGTAAACTGCGTAATAGAATAAATGGTATCACAGGCATATTAATATATTGCGAAGGTACTTTTATTGAAGTTCTGGAGGGTAAAATGGATCGTCTCCACCATCTCTTTTCACAAATTCGCAATGATGAGCGTCACGATCAAATTACCCTAATGTTGGATTCCCCGATAGAACATAGACTTTTCAATACTTTTCGAACCGCCTCTCTAAACCTTAGTAGCCTAAAACTATTGAATAGCTTTGAATTGGAGCTGCAACGTCAGAAACCATCAAAATATACTAAAAAGCTACAGGCTATAATCAAGCCTTTCTTCGAACCGGCTCACGTTTTTTAATCACATCTTCGGAGTTTCTGATTCCTAGTTGTGGATTTGTCCCCGCCTTTGTTGAAAAATCTACGGCGGATAAGGTCGGTTATCGGTTCTCAGTTGTTGGATGGTGGAATTTGGTGCTTGGTGCTTGGAATTTGACGGTCTGTGGTCGGTTGTAGGGTTTAACCACGGAGTGCACGGAGAGTTCACGGAGGGGGTTGTTATTTGGAATTTTGAATTTGGAATTTGGAATTTTGAATTTGGTGCTTGCGGTCGAATAAATAGGAGGATCATCCCTTATTTAAATCATTCAGTTTCCAACAGTCCAGTTTTGAATACTCAATACTCAATAAACAATAAACCTCACTCCCCCAGAAACTCCTTACTCTTCCTCTGCAAAAACTCAATAATTTCCATACTGGGTCCTTCCATAACCTTTTTGAATTCCGCATCGTTTTCGCAGAAGTAGAGAAAGGAATAGACTTTATAACTTTCTATGTTTAATCCGTCGGTAAAATAGGTTTCAGGGAATTTGTCGAGGAGGGAGAGGGTGAGCTCGTTTGTCCTATGAAATTCCAGACGCTTTTTCAGCATTTTAGTTCTGCCGGAGATCAAATTGAGAAGAGCATCCACAGGGGTGGAATTGGCGGTGTAGAGTTCCCGTTCGGTTTTGGAGAGTTGTTTTAAATCGGCGTTGGGCAGACCGATGAAAGAGGCGGTAATGGGCTGGTCGGTGGGGATAATGTTGGCGTCTGAACCGAGATAGCCGGTGAGAAATCTTCGTAAGGTCACCGTGCCAAGTTGGTTCATTTTTTCGCTGAGGTTAATTGGGATTTTCTTATTGGCCATCTGCTCCTTACCAATGATTATAGTGGCGGTTTGAATATGGAGCGCGGAAATGGTCAGAGTGTCTTGCAGGGCTACGGCAATCCGAAATATCCCGTCGGCATTGGAAACAGTTCCTTTGTTGGTTGTAAGGTTGAAGACATTGATACCTTCCACATCCAAATCTTCTATGGTACTTATTTTTCCCTCCAAGACCTCTCTTTGCGAATATCCATTGCTGACGAGCATAAGAAATATTATAAAGACAATGCCCTGTAATAGAGGGGAAGTCCTTTGAAAATGGTTGGTTAGGGAAGTGCCCGTCATTGTGTGTTGGGTGTGCGCATCGGATTTAGGACGTGATATTTTTGGCCCATAGGTCATATTCTAAACTTCTAATTGCAAGAAGCGAGATCCAAATTTAGAGATTTTATTGAAGGAGATAGTTAAGCAATTCTTAAACTCAGGAAGTATATAAAAGGAAGTCCGAGGTTGGAAGTGAGAGGTACGAAGTTGAAAGGTCATTTATTTTAGATTGATTTTAGGGGGGTCAACGCAATGAAGCGGGATTAAATTGGTTCTCATTTTTTATGTGAAATCCGAATTTCCTTTCCAAAAGAAACTATTGATTTCGAAGTATAATTTTCAAGAAGAAAAATTTGGTCAGCTTTTGCTTCGGCTAATAACTTTATAAGGAATTTAATAGTTTCCATAAAAAATAAAAATAATAGAGGGGTTTTATTTACAACCCTCCATAGCCTTCCGAAGGGCTTTTTCAAGTTGTTCCTTCTCCTTTTCAGTGGTATATTTTCCATCCAGTTCCTCCATCAGTTCGCTGGCTTCCTTGGCTAGGGAAATGGTGGCCGACAAATCGGCGAGTTCCGATTCTCCCGACATCATTTTTTCGGACATTAATTTGGCCCTACATTGAAGTTCTGCCAGTCTTTTGGCGTCGCTTTCGATGGAGTTGCGGCAAGCGGATATAAGCATGGTGGCTACGAGGCCAAAGGTGATTGCTAAACTTTTCATTTCGATCTGGGTTTGGTTGTTGTGCCTACTTTCTTGTTTTGGTTGGGTTTTTGGCTGCTTCCCACGTTTATCGGATTTATATAACTGCAAAGATTATTACTTCAATGGGGATTTCGCCCGTAATGGTATAAAGCACTGTATTGTAATCACCTTTGCCTTGTCGTAAATACTTCCCGTCAAAGGTGTATATCACCGGATTGTAATCTCCTTTACCCTGTCGCACATATTTCCCGTCCCAGGTGTAGAGTACTTGGTTGTAATCTTCTTTTCCTTGCCGTACATATTTCCCGTCCCAAGTAATTATCACCGTATTGTAATTGCCTTTGCCCTGTCGGATATATTTGCCGTCATAAGTATATAGTACCGTTTCGTACATTCCCTTTCCCTGCCGTATATATTTTCCGTCCCAGGTGAAGAGAACCTGATTATAATCTCCTTTTCCCTCTCTGATATAGGCTTGTGCATCCATTATAAAGGATGAAAGAATAATAGCGAGGGAGAGAATAAGTTTCATTTTACAAAAGGATTGTTTGTTAAAACAAAGAAAGGTTATAAGTTTTGATATTCTTTACGGGTTTCCTCACTTGAGGTGAGTTCAAAGCACGAATTGCACTAATAATCACAAATTCAATGATATTATGCGTTGAATTGGCTCTTGGATTTTACGAATATAGCAGATTTTTAATCTGTGGGGAAATCTATGTTATTGCCTGAGGAATATTTGAACCACAAATGGCACCAATTAGCCCGAATTCTTTGACATTGGATACTGAATTGGCTTCTTAAACGGTTATGGATTTCACGAATGTAACAGATTTTCAGTTTGTTAAGAAAGTCTATAGCACTTCAGGCTTAATTAAATACTGAATTGTAAGTGGAAATAGAGGAGGGATGTTTTTTAGAGAAAATCCTTTTACTTTGGAGGATTTCCACGCTACGGTAATTTTAACAAACTAGGCTTATACTAGCCTTATATTAGGCTTTGACTAGCCTCTGGCAAAGCTTCAGCACGCCTTCAGGTAGGCTTTACCCCCCTTGAACCATACACTATTGCGTTGCGAGCTATACTATCATACTGTTGAACAACGCCTTAAACAGTTTGAACCACGCATTATTGCGTTTTTATGGAATGTGATGGTTGATGGAACGCTGATTACGGGATGGAACGCGGATTACGCTGATATTGCGGATGTGCGCGGATAAAGAATCCGTGCCTATCCGTTCGATCCGTGTCTATCGGTGTTCAATAACGATGTAAGATGGAACGCGGATTACGCTGATATTGCGGATGTGCGCGGATAAAGAATCCGAGCCTATTCGTTCGATCCGTGTCATCCGTGTTCAATAACGATGTAAGCTGGAACGCTGATTACGCTGATATGGCGGATGTGCGCGGATGGACAATGGAGGTTTGATAGGTCAATTTTAAGAAGTTATCCAATATCATTCAACATTCACTACCCCAGCATCCTCTTAAAATATTCATAAATCTCCACCTGTGATTGCACCTCTTTTTTCGAATTGCGCACGTACTCATTCCGCTGCTCCGCATCGATTATTCGTGCTTTTACATTGTCTGCCAATTCGATGTTTATCACATCCCTGACAATTTTTTTGTGGTCGGGGTCCAGGACGGGAGTTATCACTTCAATTCGATGGGTGAGATTTCGGGTCATCCAATCGGCCGAGCCGATAAATATTTGTTCATCGCCGCCATTTCCAAAGATGTAAATTCGCCCGTGCTCCAGAAAGCGATCCACAACGCTGGTGATATAAATATTTTCACTTTGCCCCTTAATACCTGGGATTAGACAACAAATTCCACGGATCAACAAGCGCACCTTTACGCCGGCATTACTGGCTTTATAAAGTTCCTTTATCATACCCTTGTCTTCTAGGCTGTTCATCTTTAGGACGATTAAACCTTCTTTTCCCTCATGGGCCAATTCGATTTCCTTTTCCACCAATTCCGTAAAGCGCAGGCGAGCAGAAAATGGCGCAACGAGTAGTTGCTTGGTCTTTGGCACCATCATCTTTCGCTCCAAAACCATAAATACTTTTTTCACATCTGCGGCAATCTTTTTGTCCGTCGTCATCAATCCAAAATCGGTGTACAATTTGGCAGTGATTTCATTGAAATTCCCGGTTCCAATATAGGCGTAACCCTTAGCTTTTTCTTCTAGCTCTCTTTCTATATAAAGTATTTTTGAATGTACCTTAATGTCCGGATAACTATAAATTACCTGGGCTCCATTCTCACGGAATATTTCGCCCCATTTCAGATTGTTCTCTTCGTCAAAGCGGGCCTTTACCTCCATAAAAATAGTTACTTCTTTGCCATTTTTGGCTGCTAACGCTATTGCGTCGTTCAGGGGCGACGCGTCTGCGGTACGATAAATCGTCAGTTTTATCTTTGTGGTTGCCGGGTCGTTGGCGGCTTCCTGCATCAATTTGATAACAGGATCAAAACTCTGATACGGAAAGTGCAGTAACTGGTCTTTCTTTTCGATTTCTGAAAAGATAGATTCGCAATCGCTCAATACGGGATGGGGGAGTGGCGGCAATTTTTTGTTGAAAAGGTCTTTGTCGGTAGGATTTGGAAATTCCATAAAATCCCTAAAGCTGTGATAACGCCCGCCTAAAACCACATCGATATGGGAGAGATCTAGAGCTTTTTTCAATCCTTCCTGCAGGTCGGCGGACATTCGGGGATCGATCAAAATTCGGGTGGCTTGTCCGGTATCCCGTTTTGGGAGGGCGGCTTTTATCTTTTCCATCAAATTTCCGGAGAATTCATCTTCTATGTACAATTCCGCGTCGCGGGAAATCTTGATAGAATAGAACTTTACTTTTTCGGATTTGGAAAACTCTTTTTCGAGATTGAATTTAAGTATGTCATCAATAAAAGTGATATAATATGAAGAAGCTTTTACTGAAGTAGTTTCTTCCGACTTATTCGGAAATACAAAAAATCTAGGTTCCGTCTGTGGAATTTCCACCAATGCAAATTCATCTCTCGGAAGTGGCGTTGCCAAATAGAGGGTTTCGTTCTTTACAAAAACCTTTTGTTTTCCCGAATAAGGATGGCGGCCTATTTCGATAATAGGCTTTAAACTTTGTTGATAATAGTCACTAGCTATCTGTTTTTGTTCTTTCGTAAAGTTCTCATGACGAATTATATGTATTCCTTCGGAAGCCAGTTGGGGAATGATTTCATCCGTAAAAATATTTCCGAATTCATTTTGTTGGATGTCCAACTGTTTTTTTATCTCCTTTAAAAGTCGGTTGGGTTTTGTTACCAGCTTTTTTCTAAGAGGTTTGTCAAGTTGTTTTATTTGCCGAATATCCGAAACTCTCACCCTATAGAATTCATCGAGATTGGAAGAGAAAATGGCCAAAAACTTAATTCGCTCGTACAGAGGATTACGCGCGTCCGCGGCTTCTTGCAACACTCGGTGGTTGAACCGAAGCCAAGAGAGGTCGCGATGATAAAATTTATTGTTGTAAAGTGGTGCCATAAATGCCCGCGAAGGCGGGTATCTTTTTAAAAATTAGGTCCTACTTCCCAAAGTAAACGATTTGTGGTGGAAAGGTTTGTTTTGGAAACGTTAAGGTTTTAAAATATAAAATGCTCAAGACCCCAAAGGTTTCAAAAACTTTGGGGTCTCTTAATCTTAATAATGATTTTAAAAAGGTGTTAAGAATCTATGTCTCACATCTCACGTCTAAAATCTATTATCTCCCTAAAACAATCCATGCAATTCCGCGTCAATCCTATTGATAACCATTCCTAAATCCTCTGGGTCGTCCACGAAGTTGACGTCGTCAACGTCTATTATAATAATGTTTCCCTTATCGTATCCGTGGATCCACGCCTCATAGCGTTCGTTTAAGCGGCTGAGGTAGTCGATGCTGATAGAGGTTTCGTATTCACGTCCTCTAGTGTGGATCTGTTTCACCAAATTGGGGATACTGCTTCGCAAATAAATCAATAAATCGGGACCTTCGGTTACGCTTTCCATCAATTCAAAAAGCGATCGGTAATTTTCAAAGTCGCGATTGGTCATCAGGCCCATTGCGTGGAGGTTGGGCGCGAAAATATAGGCATCCTCGTAAATAGTTCTGTCCTGGATCACGTCTTTCCCTTTTTCCCTGATCTCGAGAATTTGTCGGAATCGGCTGTTTAAAAAGTAGATCTGTAGGTTAAAGGACCAACGTTCCATTTGGTTGTAAAAGTCGTCCAGATACGGATTGTCCTCGACCTCCTCATAATGGGGCTGCCACTTATAGTGTTTTGCCAATAAACGAGTAAGGGTAGTTTTTCCGGAACCAATGTTTCCTGCAATCGCAACGTGCATATTTATTCTTTCTTTGGAAGGGTTAGTGTAAAAGTGTGCAAATTTGTGCCGTCATAAATATAAAGGAAATCATTCATAAGCTGCAAGTCCTTTATAGTGATTTCGGGCAATTCCAGTTTAAGGACTTCATTTGTTGTCTCCTTGTTCCGCCTGGCAAAATCTGGAATATAATATAGGGAATTATCCTTAAGCGCCACGAGATTTTCATTTTGTTGGACTATTTTTTCGAAACCATCTACATCGGTTTCATTTAAAAGACTGCCATAAACGTTAAACGCCCGGAGTTTCTTTTCCATCAATATAAAACAATAATTGAAATTACTGGCCTGGGATAGTAACTTCCCCGAAAAGGGTTGGGAAACTACGGTCTGCATTTTGGCTCGGTAATCGTAAAGTTCCAATTGCTGGGTGTCGATATTGAAAATCCACAAGCTGTTGCCCCCAGCACTCGTGGCAGTGCCTACGTTTAAAAACTGTGGCAGATTGTTGAAGGCGATGCGTTCAATTTCGTTGAGTTTGTTGTCGAGTAAAATTACTGTATTGGTATCCTGGAAAAAAACAACAATTTTCAAGGGGTTGATAATATCCACGGAGGAAATCCTTCCCAATTGCAATGCATTATAGATGAAGTTGCCATCTTCCCCTTTTTTATGGAGTACTCGATCTTTTAGGAAATAGGCGTTTTTGTAACTGTCTATTCCGATGAATCGATCCATCACAAAAGGGGTAGAACTCTTTAAAGAAACCGTTTGTCCAAATCCGATTTGAAAGAGAAAAAGAAAAAATAAGCAAAATATCAATCTCATAATTACCGTTTACCTTGTCTCAAGCGAAGATACTTCAAACGTATTAAGTAAAGGATTGTTTCGTTTTATTTTAAATGTCCACCTTCGCCAATCACAGAGGCGCTAAAAATTTTCAATATATTTCTCAATTAAAAAAATGATATCCATATGTTTTTAGCATCCAATTTGTGTAAGACTTGTAATACTCTAAGTTTGTGGTCGTCTTTAAGTTAAACATTTTTAAAAAATGAAAAAAACTACTTATCTACTTTTGCCATTAATCCTTTTTGTATTTCAAATGTCCTATTCCCAAGAGATAACCGGGATAGCCACCTATAAATCCTTTGCGAAATTGGATTTGAAAATGGACAGTACCCAGGTGAGTGCTGAAATGCGGGACCAAATTAAACAGATGATAAAACAGCACACACAAAAAGAATACGACCTCTATTTCAATAAAAATGAGATGCTTTTTAAGGAGAAAGAAAAACTGGCAGCACCGGGCAATAAAATGTTTGAGAATGCTTCGGTAAGTAGTTTTGGCGGAATTGGGGTGATGTATCAAAATTTGAAAGAAAACCTCGAAATACATCAAACTGAAATTTTGGGCAAAATGTTTTTGGTGTCCGATACCCTGCAGAAACACGAATGGACGCTTGAAAAGGAGACTAAAAACATTGGAGAGTACGTCTGTTTTAAAGCCACTCGCACCTCTGTTTTGGAAAATAAGGAAACAGGGGAAAACAGGGAAAATGTAATCACAGCTTGGTACACGCCACAAATTCCTGTAGCTGGCGGGCCAAGTGGACACGGTGGTTTGCCGGGGCTCATTCTGGAGGTGCAATCCGGGGATGTTACTTTTCTTTGTAATCAAATAATCCTAAACCCAAAAAATGGTGTGAACATTGCGGCTCCAAAAAAAGGACAAATGGTTTCCAAAGAGGAATTTGAGGCAATAAAGGAAAAGAAACTTATGGAGATGCAGGAACAGACCTCTTTTCCAAGCAACAGCAAAACTATAGAAATTAGAGTGGGTGGGTAAATGAGTGGGCAGTGGCAGTAACAGTAGCAGTTTTAGAAGGTCTTATTGAGTATATTTGTTTGAATTAAATAGGAAGCCACTAAATTCACCTTAATTTAAAATTATAACCGATGAAAATATACATATCATTATTTCTTTTAATTTTTTCCCTTCAAAGTTTCGCTCAGAATATCAGCGGCCAAGCCTATTACGAATCCAAAACAACTGTTGATCTCGATGCTTTTGGCAATAATCGGGAGATGACGGACGACATGAAAAAGATGATTGCCGAGCGGATGAAAAGTGCGCTTGAAAAAACCTATATCCTCACTTTTAACAAGGAGGAATCTATTTACAAGGAAGAAGCCAAATTGGACGCAAATCCGATGAACGCGGGTTTGAATATGATGATTGGCAGTTTCACCCCAGGGCTTCAGTATAAGAATTTAAAGACGGGAGAATTGATACAGGAAAATGAATTCTTCGGAAAGCAATTCTTGGTTACCGACAGCATTGATAATTTAGATTGGAAATTGGGCAAGGAATCCAAGCAGATAGGGCAGTATGTGGTTTTTAAAGCAACAGCTATAAAGAGAGTAGATCCCAACGATTTTCAGATGGCACGTCCGAAGAAAAAAGATGACAAGGCTAATGAAAATGATGATGCCAAAAAAGAAGAGTCCCAAGACCCGATGGAGATGATTGAAATCCCCAAAGAGATTGAGGTCACAGCTTGGTACACACCGCAAATTCCGGTTAGCAATGGTCCGGGCGAGTATGCTGGTCTTCCAGGGCTGATAATGGAGCTGAACTTTTACAGAACCACGCTTCTATGTTCCAAAATCGTGATGAACCCAAATAACCCGGATAAGATAGAACGCCCTAAAAAGGGAAAAAAGGTGAGCCAGGAAGAATATGCAGCCATCGTTAAAGAAAAAATGGAGGAATTACGCGAAAACTTCCAGAATAGTGGTGGCAGAGGGAGGGGAGGGTTTTAAATTTGAATCGAAATAGAAATTGAAACCTGCCTTCGGCAGGCAGGTCGAAATCGAAACCGAAACCGAAATCGAAATCAAAACCTGCCTGCGGCAGGCAAGTCCAAATTGAAATCGATCTTGATAGGTTTCGGGAGAAATCGAAAACGGTCCGGAACTATTAACTATTGAAAAACCTCATTGCGTTATAAAAGGATTTGTTGAGGTTTCACGCAGGGGACGCGGAGTTAAACGCAGAGGGTCGCGGAGAAGACCTATATCCTGCAAGGTATTGCCGCAGGCTACCTTGTAGGTATATCGTTTAAGCGCGTTTGAGAGTTAACTATTCCCTGCAAAATTGCCCATAGCAGCCGAAAGATGTTCTCTAATTAGAATTAACTTTTGTATAAAACATTATTGATGAACAAAACCTTCACTCTTCTCTTTTTTGTTTTTTCAATCTCCCTTTCCGCCCAAAGCATCAAAGTCCGCGGCACCATCAAAGACAGCCTTGGCAGTCCCTTGGAATTCGCAAATGTGATAGCTAGCATCAAATCTTCAGGCGCCACCGAATCGTATGGCATCACCAATCACGAAGGTCGCTTCCAGCTCGATCTTCCAAAGGGGGAAACCTATCTCTTGCGGGCCAGTTTTCTCGGGTTTAAAACGGTAGAGAAGACTGTAGAAGTCGCTTCCGATGCACAAAATATACAGATTGATTTCGTGCTTCAACAACAGGAAAGTCAATTGGATGGGGTGGAATTAGTTTACGAAATGCCAGTGACTATAAGAGGAGATACCATTGTTTACAACGCCGATAGTTTTACCACTGGCACCGAACGCAAATTGGGTGACGTGCTGAAAAAACTCCCTGGCATCGAGGTGAATTCCGATGGTGAAATACAAGTAGAAGGAAAAACAGTCCAAAAAGTAATGGTAGAAGGCAAGGATTTCTTCGATGGCGATAGTAAACTCGCCACCAAAAACATTCCCGCCGATGCCGTCGATAAAGTTGAGGTTCTACGAAATTACAACCAAGTGGACCAGATGCGAGGTCTTGGCAATGATCAAGACAACATTGCCATCAACATAAAACTCAAAGAAGGAAAAAAGAACTTTTGGTTTGGGGAAGTCACAGCTGGAGCTGGAATTGCAGATACCTATGGGGATGAAAAAGGTCGGTATCTAGCGCATCCCAAACTCTTCTATTACAGTCCGAAGTACAGCATTAACTTGATTACCGACTTCAATAATATAGGAGAAGTACCCTTTACCTTTAGAGATTATTTCAATTTTACGGGTGGGTTTCGGAATTTCAATCGCGGGGGAGGGACCAATTTCAGCATTCGTGATAGCGATTTGGGTTTCGCAATAGCGCAAAACGATCGCGCCAAGGCAATCGACGCCAAGTTTATTGCGGGGAATTTCAGTTATGCCGTCAACAGTAAATTGGATTTGAGTGGGTTTGCCATCTTGAGCGACAACAAAACCGATATAGTAAACAACAGCATCCGCCAATATATATCAACGGGAATTACCGAAAACACCAGTTCCGAAAACAACCAGCGCAACCAATTGGCAATGTTGAAGCTGGGAAGCGTTTATAAACCCAACCACAACTTTCAATTGGATTATGATGCCCTGGTAAAGACTTCAAAACAAAGTCAGGATGATTCAACGATTTCGATCGTGGGCGGAAACCAAAACGACATTTCGGAGGTGAAAGAAAACAAGCCTTTCTCCATCAATCAGAATGCGAGTGCTTATTTCACCTTAAATGAAAAGAATATTTTTGCTGCCCAAGTGCAGCATTTATTTCAAAATGAAGATCCATTTTATCAGGCCATCCAGGACTCCATTCCCTTTCGTGGCGTTTTTACCCAAATTGATCCGTTGGATCCGTTTAACAGCAATGCCGATACTTTTGATCCTTTAGAACAAGCAGATCGATATAATATCAACCAAAACAAAACCGTGAAAAGTCATAAGATTGACGGGAAGGTTGATTATTACTACGTGCTCAACAACGTGAGCAACTTGAACTTCACTTTGGGAACAACTTATAGCCATCAAAGATTCAACTCAGGGATCTTCCAAATTCTGGATAATGGCAATCGAAATAATTTTGAGGAGGACGATTTCAATAACGACGTTTCCTATACTTTTTCGGATGTTTTTTTAGGGCTTCACTACAAATTAAAAACAGGGAAATTTATTTTAACTCCCGGGGTTACCCTTCACAATTACAATCTGAGAAACGAACAGCTTGGCAGCATTTCCTCTCAAGACGATTGGCGTTTGCTTCCTGATTTAAATGTGATTTTGGAATTGAAGAAAAGTGAGACCCTTCGATTTAACTACGCCGTTACTTCTGAGTACAGCGATGTAAACGATTACGCCCAAGCTTATGTTTTTAACAATTACAATCGACTTTTCCGAGGAAATAGAGAGTTGGAAAACTCCCTTTCCCATGGCTATAATCTGACTTATTTTAGCTTCAATCTTTTCAACTACACCAATATTGGTGGGAATTTGAATTATACTAGACGAATTGATGCGATTAAAACAAATACTACTTTGGCCGGCATTAATCAGGTGAGCAGTCCCATAAATTTTGACAGCAATTTCCCTGACGAAACTTTTTCCGCGATGGGAAGTTTTAGTAAGAGGGTGAAGAGAATCCAGTTTAAATTGAATGCGAATTTGTTTCTCAGCAAAACGAATAACACGATTAATAACGAAATTCAGGAAAGCCAGAGTTTTACTCAAAACTACACTGCCAGCGTGCTTAGCAATTTTAAGCAGTTCCCTAATTTTGAAGTGGGCTATCAGTTTATGAAAAACGACTATGACAATGGGGGAGTGGAGCAGACTTATTTCACGCATAAACCCTACGCAAATATAAATGTACGTTTTTTAAAGAATTTTGAACTTACGGGAGAATGGGATTATTACAACTACACCAACGACGAAAAAACAATTGAGAACACCTATTCCTTCGTAAATGCCAATCTGTATTTTAGGAATGGAGAAAGTCCGTGGGAGTTTTCCATTCGCGCCACGAATATTCTAAATACTGAATCTTTAAATAACGACAGTTTTAGCGACCAATTCAACATTACTAGCCAGTATTTTGTGATGCCGCGGATTGTGATGTTTGTGATTAAGTATGATCTTTAGAAATTGAAATTGAAATTGAAATTGAAATTGAAATCGAAAATGATCTGACGCTTTTCTATTTTTTCACCCAAAGTCCGCAAAGTTTTTCGCAAAGTTCGCTAAGGAAATAGTTGGTTCTTTGCGATCCTTTGGGCTTTTCCTCTGCGCTCTTTGAGTGAAAACTTTAGTTTGGTGTTATTGTTTTTATGGATTAAATTCTTAGATTTATTCCAGATTAACCTGATTATTGATATGAAAGAAAATTCGCTTTCCCATACGATTATTGGAGCTGCCATAAAAATCCATTCTACCTTAGGTCCCGGATTATTGAAGTCGGTTTATGAAACGGCTCTTGCCTATGATCTGAGAGAAATGGGCTTAAATGTCAGAACCCAGGTTGGGGTTCCCTTGATATACAAAGAAGTCAAAAAGGACATTGGATATCGAATTGGTATCTTGGTAGAGGAATTGGTAGTGATTGAAGTAAAATCCATAGAGAATTTGGCTCCCGTTCATTTTGCCCAAACATTAACGTATCTACGTTTGTCTGGAAGGAAATTAGCTTTGCTCGTGAATTTTAACTCGGTTCAATTAAAAGATGGCATTCATAGAATAGTGAATAACCTTTAGCCCAAGATCAATTTCTCGCAAAGTCCGCAAAGTTTTTCGCAAAGTTCGCTAAGGAAAATGGAGTCTTTGCGTTCTTTGCGTGAACCTTACTTAAAGCACGCTATCGATGAAAAACTTATTCAGAAAAGCAATCTCATCCGATCTCCCCTCAATTTGGGAAATATTGGAGTCCGCTATTACTCGCAGGAAGCAGGACGGCAGTAACCAATGGCAGGATGGATATCCCAATCCTGAAGTAATTGCCGAGGATATTGAGCAAGGGGTTGGTTACGTTTTGATGCGGGGCGATGAGATTGTGGGTTACGTGGCTATTCTTATAAATGACGAGCCGGAATATGCCAATCTTAAAGGGAAATGGCTAACCAACGACGATTTTGTGGTTTACCATCGCGTGGCAATCGCCGAAAAATGGCTCGGACAGGGACTCGCAAAAGAATTGCTTGGACATATTGAAGATTTCGCACGAGCCAAGGGAATCAATAGTATCAAGGCAGATACAAATTTTGACAATATCCCAATGCTAAGACTGTTTGAGAAATTGGGTTACAGATACTGTGGGGAAGTCTATTTTCGAGGTAGCCCACGAAAAGCGTATGAGATAGTATTGGAAACAAATTAGACTGGAATCTCATTAGTTCAAGACATCCATAACTCTTTCTTTTTATGGCAAGGAGTCGGCAGTTTATCTCTTTTCGGAAATCACTTTAATTGTGTTTTTTACCTCTTCCGCAATGCTCCTCGCTTTGTTGAGGTCCTTGTTCACTATGGTTACATGCCCCATTTTTCTAAAAGGGCGGGTTTCGCTTTTACCATATATATGAGGCGTTACTCCTTCCATCGCAAGAATTTTTTCAATGTTTTCGTAAATCACAGGTCCTGTATGTCCTTCATCACCCACTAAATTCACCATTATCCCACCCAATTTGCTATCGGTATTGCCCAAAGGCAAATCCAAAATAGCGCGGATATGCTGTTCAAATTGATTGGTATAGCTGGCCTCAATACTGTAATGGCCGCTGTTGTGCGGTCGGGGAGCGACTTCGTTTACCAGGATTTCATCATTCTCTGTCTGAAACATTTCTACTGCTAAGAGACCTACATGTTGAAAAGCTTCGGAAACTTTAGTTGCCAAAGCCCGTGCCTTTTGTGAAACGGCTTCGTCTATTCTTGCGGGACAGATTACGTATTCCACCTGATTGGCTTGTGGATGGAATTCCATTTCTACTACTGGATAGGTTTTTACTTCCCCAGAAGGATTCCGTGCTACTATTACCGCGAGTTCATTTTTAAAAGGGATTAATTTTTCAGCGATACAGGAACCTTCCGATAATGGAATTACGTCTTCCGCCTCGCGGATAATGCTAACACCTTTGCCGTCATACCCGCCAGTGCAGCTTTTCCAAACAAATGGAAAATGCAGCTCCTTACGCACAATGGCTTCGTTTAAAGCGTTTTTATCTCTATAGACTTTAAAGGGAGAAGTGGGAATTTGATGTTCTTTATAAAATTGTTTCTGAACCCCTTTGTCCTGGATTTTTCGAAGGGTATCAGAACTGGGATAAACTTTCACGCCTTCCTTCTCCAGTTTTTCCAGAGCATCGACGTTTACGCCTTCAATTTCAAAAGTAAGAACATCTACATTTTTGCCGAAGTTATAAACCGTTTCATAATCCATCAAGTCTCCTTGCTGAAAATGATCGGTGGCTATACGGCATGGGGCCTCTGCACTCGGGTCTAGGACGTGTGTTCGAATATCCCATTTGCGTGTTTCGTATAACATCATTTTACCCAACTGTCCGCCCCCAAGAATGCCAAGGGTGAAATTGGTGGAGAAGTAGTTCATTTGTTTCAGGTTTCAAGTTTCTTGTTGATTTTGTAAAGATAAGTAAATGGTTAATTTGAGACTCCTTCTAAGAAATCTATCTTTTCGTGGTTCTTCTTGATATGAGTTGTGGGTAGGCTGATAGTATTTCAATAAATCACACTTTTTTGTAACGGAAGTTCCTGTTTCACGTCCTATTGTTGTCGAAAATAATTCATAAAGCAAGAGCTATGAGAATCCAGAAAAAATATTTTTGCAGAACCACCTTGGTTGCAATTATTGTCTTTATGGCAACAATAAGCCTTGGCTTTTCACAAACAAAAACAGCACAACTTGATGCACTTTTAAACAGATACACAGAATACGGCCAGTTCAATGGCTCGGTGTTGGTGGCTGAGAAGGGGCATGTTATCTACAAAAAAGGTTTCGGATTGGCGAATATGGAATGGGAAATTCTCAACGCGCCCGATACTAAACACCGTTTGGGCAGTATCACCAAACAGTTTACAGCTATGCTCATTATGCAGTTAGTGGCCGAAGGGAAATTGGATTTACAAGCAACCGTTTCAAAATATCTACCGGATTATTCAAATGTAAACGGCGATAAAATCACTATTCACCAATTGCTGACCCATACTTCGGGAACACCTAATTATACGTCTTTTCCAAAATTCTTTAAGGAAATGAGCCGCAATCCTTACACCCCCACCGAAATGGTGCAATTGTTTGCGGATTCTACCTTAACCTTTACACCTGGTGAGCGGTTTTCTTATAGCAATTCGGGTTATATTTTATTGGGTGCCATAATTGAAAAAGTTACTGGCAAAACTTACGAACAAGTTTTGCAGGAGAAAATTTTCACTCCTTTAAAAATGAACGATTCGGGCTATGACCATCACAGCAACATTCTGAAAAAGCGAGCTTCGGGTTATGAGATGAAGGGAAACACACCTGAAAATGCACCATATATAGATATGTCCACACCATACGCGGCGGGTGCGCTGTATTCTACCGTGGAAGATATGTATTTGTGGGATCAAGCCTTATATACAGAGAAGTTGCTGCCAAATAAATATATGGATATGATGTATGAAAAATACGTTCCCGCTTTTGGGCAGTTTTACGGTTATGGATGGAGTATTGGTAAGATTGCGGTTGGCAATATCAAGGACAGCACCGAGGTCATTGGTCACGGAGGCGGAATAAATGGTTTCAACACCATAATTACGCGGCTGCCTCAAGAGAGATCTTCTGTTATTTTGTTGAACAATACTGGAAGAGCGCCCTTAGAGGATATTACTTTGGCCATCAACGGAATCCTGCACGGCACTACGTATGACCTTCCGAAGCAATCCTTATCGAATTTGGTTTACGATGAAATTATGGGTAAAAGTTTGAAGGCGGGCCTTGCCTTTTATGAGAAGAATAAGGATTCTAAGGAATATTCCCTTAACGAGGATGAGATGAACAGTATGGGTTATAGGCTGTTACAAGGTGGAAAGAAACAAGAAGCAGAAGCGGTCTTTAAACTGAATGTGGAATCGTTTCCAAAATCATCCAATGTGTATGACAGTTATGCCGAGGCTTTGATGGGGCAGGGGAAGAATGAGCTAGCAATTGCCAATTATAAAAAATCTATTGAAATAAATCCTGCAAATCAAAACGGAATTGATATGCTGAAAAAGTTGGGCGTGGAAACCGAAGGTATGCTAAAGGATGTAATGGTTCCCGAGGCTATTTTGGCTAGCTACGTGGGTAATTATGAACTGAAACCAGGATTCATCCTTACAATTACCAAAGAAGGGAATCAACTGAAAGCACAAGCCACTGGACAGGCTCCTTTTGAGATTTTTCCAAAATCGGAAACTGAATTTTATTTGAAAGTGATTTCGGCTCAAATTACTTTTAATAAAAGTGAAGTTGGTGCTGTTGAGAGCTTGACCTTGTTTCAAGGAGGACAGGAAATTGTTGGGAAAAAAATCAAATAGTTAGAGAAAAAGATTCGTTGTAGCTGTTTGCACTTAATCTGTGTCATTAGTTTAGGAGTTTTCCGAAGGTTTGGTTTTTATTCATAATATGATAATCTACATGGATAGAAGCAGACTGTCTATTTATGCGCAAAAAATGTTAGTCTTTCCTCTTTAGCATTTCGAGGTATATTTTTTTATATTTGAAGGAGTTAGAAAATATAACCTCTGCCTTTAAAAAATTGAATTATTCGAAACTTTAATGCAGGAAATTAAAAACCCCAAATGCTTCAAGATAATATAGAGCTTATAAAAACCACCTTTGAGAACAGCATCCCGATGCATAAGTTTTTGGGATTGAAAATAGAGCTACTCGAGAAAAACTTCGTGAGAATAAGGGTGCCTTTCAGAAAAGAATTAGTTGGCGATTTCAGGACTAACAGATGGCACGGCGGGGTTATTGCCACAGTGATGGATTCTGTAGGTGGTATTATTGGCGCCATGCACTTTACTTCCCTCGAGGATAAAATAGCCACTATCGATTTAAGAGTAGATTATTTAAAAGGCGCCGGACCTACAGCTATCATGGTTGAAGGGAAAATAATTAGGTTTGGAAATAGAATCCTCGTTACCCGAATGAAAGCGTTTCAAAATGACAAGTTGATAGCCGAAGGTAAAGGAGTATATAACTTTATAAGAATGAAAAAGGAAGATTGAGGTTCCTGATTTCGCAGTAATATTTTTTGCCAATGGATTCCATCACCTTAAAAGAATTGATTGAAATGGAAGCTGCTGTCGCGGTTTATTTTTCTGCGCCCAATTGTGGGGTCTGTCATGCGTTAAGGCCGAAAGTTGAGGTAATGTTAATGGAGCATTTTCCACTTATGAAATTTGTCCACGTAGAAATCGATAAATCGCCTGGCATATCTGGTATTTATGGTGTATTCTCCGCACCAACTTTATTGGTATTTTTTGAAGGGAAAGAATTTTTAAGGAAGGTTCGATTGATGGGAATACAAGAACTTCAGAAAAAGATAAGTCGGCCTTACAATTTATTGATGGGTTAGGTCTTTGTCGTCGAAACGCCACTTAACATTAGATATAAAATGAAAAGAAAATGGGCAGCTAAAATCAAGCTGCCCATTATTCACTTTTATTTATAAGATTTGCTTAGCCCACCATACTTTCTTGGTTCCTAAACACTAGGGTATCATTAAAACTGTCCAAAAGAATAACACTGTCGGCAGTTACTTTTCCTGCCAGGATTTCCTTTGAAAGCTCGTTTAGTACTTCCCGCTGGATAACTCTTTTAACGGGTCTTGCACCAAATTGTGGATCGTATCCTTTTTGGGCCAGATATGCCATAGCTTCAGGCGTGGCATCCAGTACAATATTTTGCTTTAACAGCATTTGGGATACATTTTTCAACTGCAATTCCACAATTTTTAATATATCGGCTTTTGAAAGCGGCGTGAACATAATGATATCGTCTATACGGTTCAGGAACTCCGGTCTAACCGTTTGGCGTAGGAGAGCGAGCACTTCAATTTTTGCTCCTTCCATTGCTGTCACGGGGTCTTTTACTGCTTCAAAACGCTCTTGAATCAAGTCGCTGCCCATATTGCTGGTCATAATGATAATAGTGTTCTTAAAGTCGGCCAGTCTTCCTTTATTGTCGGTCAATCTTCCTTCGTCCAACACTTGCAATAAAATATTAAAAGTGTCCGGATGCGCTTTTTCAATCTCATCGAGCAAGACCACACTATATGGTTTACGGCGGACGGCTTCAGTAAGTTGACCTCCTTCCTCATAACCAATATATCCAGGAGGTGCGCCAATCAAGCGGCTTACACTATGGCGTTCCTGATATTCGCTCATATCTATTCGCGTCATTGCACTTTCGTCGTCGAAGAGGTATTCTGCCAAGGCCTTTGCCAGTTCGGTTTTTCCAACTCCTGTAGTTCCAAGAAAAAGGAAACTGCCGATGGGTTTTTTCTCATCCTGTAACCCAGCTCGACTTCTGCGAATGGCATCACTCACTGCTTCTATGGCTTCATATTGGCCCACTACGCGTTGATGAAGGTGCTCTTCTAAATTGAGGAGTTTTTCACGATCGCTTTGCAGCATTTTGGTAACGGGTATTCCGGTCCATTTTGCTACTACTTCGGCAATATCCTCTCTGGTAACCTCTTCTTTAATCATAGAAGTGCCATCTTGGTTTTCTGCCAATTGAGTCTCCAATTTACTTAGTTTCTCTTGGGCTTCCTTAATTCGCCCGTAACGCAATTCTGCCACTTTTCCAAAATCGCCTTCGCGCTCTGCTTTTTCCGCTTCAATTTTAAATTCCTCGATTTGGGTTTTAAGGTTTTGAACATTGTCCACCACCTCTTTTTCACTTTGCCATCGGGCATTCAATTCGTTGCGTTCTTCTTTAAGATTGGCGAGATCCATGTATAATGATTTCAGCTTGGTCTCATCCTTTTCCCGTTTTATAGCTTCAATTTCAATCTCGAGCTGCATAATCTTTCTGTCCAAAACATCCAATTCCTCAGGTTTGGAGTTTATTTCCATCCTCAGTTTACTAGCTGCTTCGTCCATTAGGTCGATGGCTTTATCAGGAAGAAATCTATTGGTAATATATCGCTCCGAAAGTTCTACGGCTGCAATAATGGCTTCATCCTTAATTCGCACTTTATGGTGGGTTTCATATTTTTCTTTGATCCCACGGAGAATCGAGATGGCACTTTCGGTATCCGGTTCGTCCACCATCACGCGTTGGAAACGACGCTCCAAAGCCTTGTCCTTTTCAAAGAACTTTTGGTATTCGTCCAAGGTGGTCGCTCCAATAGCTCGAAGCTCCCCACGGGCCAAGGCAGGTTTTAGAATATTGGCGGCATCCATAGCGCCTTGTCCGCCTCCTGCACCAACAAGGGTGTGGATTTCATCTATAAAAAGCACTATGTCTCCCTCACTGGAAGTCACTTCCTTAATTACGGCTTTTAGGCGTTCTTCAAATTCTCCTTTGTATTTTGCGCCGGCAATCAGGGCTCCCATATCCAAAGAATAGATTTCCTTGGTCCGTAAATTTTCGGGTATATCGCCATCTACGATTCTATGGGCCAATCCCTCAGCGATTGCGGTTTTTCCTGTTCCAGGTTCTCCTACCAGGATGGGGTTATTTTTGGTTCTTCGAGAAAGGATTTGAAGAATTCTTCGTATTTCCTCATCCCGGCCTATAACGGGATCCAGTTTTCCGTCCCTAGCAAGTTGGTTGAGGTTATTGGCGTATTTGTTTAAGGAATTGTAAGTTTCTTCGGCACTTTGGGAAGTTACTTTTTCCCCGCCTCTCAATTCCATAATAGCGGCCTTCATTCCTTTTTCAGTAACGCCTTGGTCTTTTAAGCTTTGGGCGATTGCACTTTTTGAATTCAGAATAGCCAACATTAAATGTTCGATGGACACATACTCATCATCCATTTTCTTGGCAATGTTACCCGCCTCGATAATGGTTTTGTTAGCTTCCCGCGAAAGCATCAGATCGCCCCCAGAAACCTTTGGAAAGCTTTCCAGCTCTTTGTCGAGAATCTGTTTTAAGGTTACCAGATTGACGTTTAACTTTTTAAGGATAAAAGGTGCCGCATTTTCATCCACCTCCAAAATGGCTTTGAAGAGATGTTCGTTTTCTATCTGCTGGTGGCCATAACCCTGTGCAATCTGCTGGGCTTGCTGTATGGCCTCTTGGCTCTTTATTGTAAAGTTGTTAAGATTCATATATAAATATAAATTAGTTTGTGATGTATAACTTGTAGTATGGTGATTTCAAATTCAAAGCCATAATAAAATTAAGACATAATGTCGGCTAATCCGTTGAGTTTAACAGACATTATGACGGCTTTAACAGAGCTTCTTTATCATTTCCTTTAGAAATTACCGTTGTCATTACTTGTAGCTTTGCAAAAAGGAATGATATGAGATTTTTAGATTTATTTAAAACCCAGAGAGATATCGTAAAAGAGGAAATAATTGAGGTGCCTTGGCACGTTTTAGGGACCTTGGACCAACTTGATACAATTATAGAGGAGTCGAAAGAAATGCCGGTGGCTATATTCAAGCATTCCACTCGTTGTGGTATCAGTCGAGGGGTGTTGAAGATTTTTGAAAGAAATTACAAATATACAGACGATCAAGTGAAACTTTACTTTCTTGATTTATTGCAAAATAGAGATATCTCCAATGACATCGCCGCCCGTTTTAAGGTCAGGCACGAAAGTCCACAATTGCTGATAATCAAGAATGGAGTGGTGGTTTACCACAATTCCCATCACGCTATAGAGACTTCGCAGATAGAGGAGTTTTTGAAGTAAAAAACAGCTCTGGATCCAGAGCTGTTTTCATTTAGCAAAGTTTGAGGCTTAGTTAAATGTGTTGTTCTTCAAAATATCCTTGAATCTTAATTTAATATCCGTTCCGGCGTCAAAAATCATCTGATCGTAATTTGGAAAGGGAACAAAGCTACTACTGGCCAAACGTCTATCTTCGGCAGTCAATGCGCGCTGGTCTCCTCTGTAAGTGGCAAATGCATTTTCAAAAATGAACTCGGAGGCGAGAGGGAAACTATTGATTGGTCGTCTTTTGTTTAGGTCTTGATAGACCACAGTCCCTCCAACAAATACGCTCTTTTGTTGGGTAGTAATAGTAATAGTTGCCGAAACATCTATATACTTATCGATTTTAATAGGATTGCCAAGGCTGTCACGGACTATATTGCCTCTGCGGTCGCGTTGGTAGTCTGATCCATCTTTAATCCTTTGCTTTCGCGTGTATTGTTTTTCGGAAATACGTTCTGGAGAAATCTGGATTTCTTGAAAATTTAGGTCTATCCCCAAATCATAATTAATCCCATTTTCTCGTCGTCCGTGGTATTCTGTCCACAAATTGTCCAAACCATACGTATTGAAGTCCAGCAGATCCCGCTCCAGGCCTAAAGGAATAATTTGTCGGGTATGATTGTTTAAGCTAACAAATACGAAATCTGTTCCTCTGAAATGTGCTTGTTTTTTCAATTGATCCACGTCTCTATAGTGAGGTTGCACTTCATCCAATTCACATAAAACATTATAGGCATTCCGATAATCCCATTTGCTATTTCGTTGCATATAGGCTGCCGCTTCCTGATAGAGGGCAGTTATGTAAATATCCCTTGCAGCGATACGCTCCTTGCTATAATCTGAAAATACAAAACTGGCATTTCTGCCCATTTCCATGCTGTAGAGTGGAAGCAGAGGACGGACCAAGTCTTGTCGTGCGTCAAGATCCAAATAGGTATAATAGATTTCTTTCGCGCCTCGGGGACTGTTTTCTTTTTTGAGAAAGGTTATTCGGCGGAGATCATCGTCAGTAGCTTTTAGATAGGCCTCTTCCAATAGCCGGATATGAGCATCGTACTCCTTGGCGTTTTTGTCTTTCTTTAGTTTTTTGACCGCCAAATCGATGGCTTCGTCATAATTGCCGTGGGAAACAAGCTTTTGGGTCCGCTTCACACTATTGCACGAAATGCCTATTAAGGCTGTAAAAAGTAGGATGTAAAAAGACTTCATAATGAAAATCATTTGGTTGTGAAGGCTAAAATACAATTCTAATGCCAATTTTTAAAAAATGGTTTGGGAGAGATTGATTTTTGAGGCGAGTGGCTTGAAACAGGACTAAAGGGAATCAGGAAACAGGACTGGTTGCGCTCTAATAAGGTGCAACTAGTATTAAAACTAATGAACAAGGCTTAATTAAACCGTGTATGTAGGATTGACCTTGTTTGCGATCCGCTTTCAGTTTTGCTTGGCCTTCAATCCCAATTCCTTTCCCTTTATGAGCATAAAGGCGTGAGCCGCCTCATATTCGTTGGGAATAACTCCTTCGAGAATAGCTTCTTTTATTGCGTCTTTTATGATGCCTATTTCACGCGATGGTTTTAGGTTGAAGGTTTCCATAATTTCTTCCCCACTTACCGGAGGCTGAAAATTTCGGACGTGGTCACGAGCTTCGACTTCTACGATCTTTTCACGTACCAGTTGGAAATTGGCGAGGTATTTTTTGAACTTCCTTGGGTTTTTGGTGGTGATATCCGCTTCGCAAAGAGTCATGAGATCTTCCACATTTTCCCCCGCGTCAAAAATCAGCCTGCGCACGGCACTATCGGTAACATCCGAAGCCAAAGCTATGGGACGGGAACTCATCAAAACCATTTTTTGGACGAATTTCATTTTGTCGTTAAGAGGCATCTTCAGTCTTTTAAATAACTTATATACCATCTTGGCACCAACGAACTCGTGGGTATGGAAGGTCCATCCCAATTTTTTATCAAACTTCTTGGTAGGTGCCTTGCCGATATCGTGAAGGAGAGCAGCCCAACGCAACCAAAGGTCGTCTGTGGTTTTTGCTATATTGTCCACTACTTCCAGAGTATGCCAAAAGTTATCCTTATGCGATTGTCCTTCTTTTTCCTCTATGCCTTGTAAGGCTACCAATTCAGGTAAAATGAAAGGAAGGAGCCCGGTTTTGTCTAAAAGTGCGAATCCTTTGGAAGGGGTTTTTGATAATAGAATCTTGTGAAGTTCAACAACAATACGTTCATTTGAAATAATCTTGATTCTTTCCCGATTACGGTGAATGGCTTCCAAGGATTTTTTTTCAATCTGAAAATCCAATTGGGTCGCAAAACGGATTGCGCGCATCATTCTTAAAGGATCGTCCGTAAAAGTAATATCGGGATCCAAAGGAGTGCGGATTATTTTGTTGTGAAGATCCTCCATGCCGTTGAAAGGATCGAGCAATTGACCAAATTTTTCTTGTGAAAGACTTAAGGCAAGAGCATTTATGGTGAAATCCCTTCGATTTTGATCGTCTTCCAAAGTGCCGATTTCCACTTCTGGATTTCTACTTTTTTCGGAATAGGATTCCTTTCGGGCGCCTACAAATTCCAGTTCTATCCCGCCACTTTTCAACATAGCGGTGCCGTAGGTTTTAAAAACCGATACTTTGGGCTTCCCCGGAAGGAGTCTTGAGACTTCCTCAGCCAGATCTATACCGCTTCCCACGGCTACGATATCTATATCCATCGCATCGCCACGCTTTAACATAAAGTCGCGTACGTAGCCACCAATGACGTAGCTTTCAATATTTAAATTTGAAGCAGCCTTAGAGATTGTTCTGAAAATCGGGTTTTCTAAAGCGGAGGTGTAAGTTGGTTTTACCACGAATCAATTAATATTTTATTTTATTCTTATTTTTGGGCAATGTTGACCACGAATACACGAATTTTGTTTTGCTGCACTCGATATTTGGATTATTCGAAAAGTAGAATAATCCATTTCCCAAGCAATTGAACACTTCATAGAGACAGCCAACGATATCATAACTTCCCTTTCTATAAATTACATCTGCCATAATCTTTTAGAAAAACACATAAACATTCGTGTATTCGTGGTGCAATCCACGATATCATAACTTTCCTTTCTATAAATTACATCTGTCATGATCTTTTAGAAAAACACATAAACATTCGTGTATTCGTGGTATTCTACCTCACTTTCGAATTATCTTAACGCTTCCGTCATTTTTTAGCTTGATAATTACCGAAGGTTTCCCCGATTTTTTGTTTTGGTGCAAATTTACAACATAGTCCACGCCTTCCAAAATTAAAGGATCTATATCGGCAAAGCTTTGCGGGGTTTTGGTGCCGGAGAAATTGGCCGAGGTTGAAACTATCGGTTTTCGAAAATAACGGATCAGGGATTTGCAGAAATCATCCTTGGTCACCCTAATGGCCAAAGAGTCGTCTTCCGCGATCAGGTTTTCGGCTACTCGAATGGGGTTGTCGTAAATAATGGTGGTAGGTCGGAAAGAGTTTTTTAGGATATCGTAAGCTACTTCCGGTACATTTTCAATATATTGCTCCAACATTTTAAAGTCGTTCACCAAGCAGATCAACGATTTATTATCGCTTCGTTTTTTAAGTTGAAATACTTTTTCCACTGCGTCTGGATTGGTGGCATCACACCCTATTCCCCAAACGGTATCAGTGGGGTAGAGGATAAGGCCGCCTCTTTTTAGGACGGTTAATGCGTTGTCGATTTCAGTTTTCATATAAAAAATTGATTTCTTGTTTCTGTTTTAAAGACTGGGATTGGTTGTTACTTTGTAGAATAATAGGTAGTAAATACCATTTTCTGGGTTTTAAAAGAAGAACCAAAGTCAGATAGATTCTAAGGAGCATATATTTTCCATAACTATAATTTTTCCGGAACACATATAAATAGGAAATATAGCTTTCTCGATTTATGGGCTTGGAGACTCCTGTGCTCACACCTTGATAATGCAAAATTTTTGCATCTGGCACCAATACGCTTTTATATCCCAATTTCTTAAGGCGGTGGCAGCAATCCATTTCTTCCCAATACAGAAATATGTTGGTGTCAAAACCTCCAATTTGAGCGAAGGCCTTGGCATTAAAAAACAGAAAGGCACCATTTACCCAATTTACCTCGATGGGATTTGAATATTCCTTATTGCGTTTCGGATATAATTTTGGGTTGATTTTTTCGAGGAAACTCCTTCCGAATAGGAGGCGTCTAAGTCCTTTGTTATGGTCAAAGGAAGGAACGTGTTTATGGTGTTCATTAAAATTCTGGGCAGTGCATACACCTACATTGGGATTAGCCTGCATAAATTCCCAGGAAATTTGTAGGCAATCATTTAAAAACATGGCGTCATTGTTCAGAAAAAGGAGATAATCGGCATTTGCAAATTGTGCGCCGAACATATTTCCGCCGCCAAAACCCGTGTTGATATTGCTTCTGTGGAGCGATATGTTTTGATTTCGTGGAAAGCCGTCCTTTAAGATTTTATACTCCGGGAGTTTTGAGTTGTTATCAACTACTATTATCTGGTATTCTAATGAAGCAGAGGTTTTTTCAATTACCGTATTTATGCACTCTAAAGTGTATTTTGAAGAGTTGTAATTTACTATGATTATGGCTATATCCATTTATTGGTATTGGGCAAGGAATTTCAGATTGTTGGCAAAGATACAATTACAGATTTCAGGGAGGGGTTCAAAACTCAGGAATCGCAATATGCTATACTAAATTTCAAAAAGCTAGATCAAGCTTTTATAAACCTCAATATATTGTTTGGCGGTGTTTTTCCAACTGAAGCTATTGGCACGTTCTCTGTACCATTCTTCGTAAAATCCCTTGTTTGTTTTGAATTTCTCCATTCCGTCAGTTACTGTTTTTGCCATATATTTGGGTTCATAATGGTTCCAAAAAAAACTGTTCTCACCACCAATTTCTGGAAGTGATGTATTGTTGGCAAGAAAAACAGGTTTTCCAAAATGCATTGCCTCGATGGGAGGAATACCAAATCCCTCACGTAGTGATGGGAAAACAAAGGCTTCACAGTTTTGAAGATAATATTGTTTGTCCAAATCTGCGATTTTTCCAGTTTGTAAAACACGATCTTGAAGCCCCAGGCGTTTTACCGTTTCGGTCAATTTTTCGGCGTAGCTCGAAGTGTTGTTTCCAGAGAGAACCAAATGGTAATTTGGTAAAAAAGGGAGCATTTCCACCAAACTCAGAAAATTTTTGCGTTCACTAAAGTCTCCGATTGAAAAGAGATACGGTTTTTGGGGGACAAGAGAAGGTTGATAGTCTTTTGGCAAGTTTATATCCGTAATGGTATTGCCATTGTAAATGACATATTCAGGAACTTTTGGTACTGAAAAGTGTGCATGGGTATCCTTTTTCGTGAACTCTGAAATATAAGTAATGGCATTGCAGCGTTTCAGCTTTTCCGTGAATTGCTTTTTTGATTTTTGTTGTTGCTCTGCGGAACCTTCGGTTATAAAATGAATGTCGTGCACCGTTAATAAATAGGGGATATCGAAAAACGGTTCTATTTTAATATTTTGGTTCAAACAATGCCACAAATCGTATTTTTTTTTAATTCTGAAGGGTTTGTGCCGTGTAAGTGAATGATATTTATGATATTTAAAACTATCGCCAAACTCATCCCGCAAAACTTGAACATCCTTCGCATTTAGCACAATTTCGAAATCCTCCTGCGCAAAATCCGAGAGAGCCTTGATCAGGTGGTAATTAAATTGGCCAAAGCCTGAATATGGGTTTTTTAAGTTATGCGATTCTAAGAAGACTTGTTTCAATTTGAATATATTTAATTTTTGATGAATGTACCTTTTTTACATTATTCCTTCAATCTATCTTCCGGTACAACAGCCAAAGATTCACATATCTTTTAAAAACCGAGAAAGCGCTCACATAGGCTAAAATAAAACCTTCTTTACCATCTAAGATTCCTAGTCGAACCACATATTGATGCCAAAAGCGATACCACGGCCTGAACAAAAAATGGTATAGGTTGGGCTTCTTTCCTTTTTCATAAAGCATTTGAGCTTGCAACTCACTGTATTGATGCAGCTTTCCGGTATAATGATCGAAAGATTTGTAGGTGTAATGCGGGCAGGAGTTTTTTAGCTTTGCGGTTTTTCCATCGGCTTCTATGGTTTCATGAACCAAGTTGGCATTGTATTGACAATGGTTTTTATTGAAAAATCGAATTACGTAATCCGTCTGAAAACCACTGAACCTAATCCGTTTCCCCATAAAGTTATAATTTCGCTTTACGAAGTAGGCAATTGCCTTGGGGTTTTTGGAAACCGCAACAATTTCTCGCGCCAAGGGTTCGGTCACTTCCTCGTCCAAGTCAAAGAATGTGACCCAGTCATTTTTCGCCTTTGAAATGGCAAAGTTTTTTTGGGCCGAAAAATTGTCAAATTCTCGTTGATAAACAATTACTTTTTCATGTTTTGAAGCCAAATCTACCGTCCTATCCGTGCTGAACGAGTCCACGATAATGATTTCATCGGCAAACCATAGGTTTTTTATATAGCCTTCAATATTGTGCGCCTCGTTGAGGGTTATGGCAAGAGCGGTAATTTTTATAGTGTTTTCCAAAAACGAATTGTAATTTGCGTAAAAGTAAGAATTTTACGTTTATAAAATTTAAAGGGTTTATGGCAAAGCTTCCTGTTTTAATGTATCATCATATTGACGTTGATGAGGGAAAGGATTTGACTATATCGGTCAAAAATCTTGAAAGCCAGTTTAAACATTTGTCGGAAAGTGGTTATCGGAGCTACCATTTTCGGGAACTGTTGGATTTAAAGGAATTGCCAAAAGGGAAAAATATCGTCATCACCTTTGATGATTGCTATGTTAGCCATAAGGAACTAGCGCTGCCATTGCTGAAAAAATATAAACTGAAAGCCACTTTTTTTGCGCCCTTGGATTTTTTGGGAAGAACGGACGGATGGAATACTTCTTCAGTGGAGATTATGACAGCAGAACAGCTCAAATCTTTAGATCCGAAAATTGTGGAATTGGGTTACCATTCCTATTACCATAAAAAATACACTGAATTGTCCAATGACGAAATTGAAGCGGACACTATACGAAGTATGGAGTTTGTTTCAGAGAAGGATTTGAATTTCGCACCTGTACTTGCGTATCCTTACGGTAAATATCCTAGAGATACACCTCGGAATGAGATCTTCAATAGAATTCTTTCACAGAATGGGATAAAATTCGGACTTCGCATCGGAAACAGAATAAATAAATTTCCTTTCCCAAGACCTTATGAAATTGAGCGAATTGACATAAAGGGAGAATGGAGCCTGTTGAAATTTCGACAGAAAATCAGGTTTGGGAAATTGTTTTAATAAGCAGAGAGTTGATGAGTTGAGAAGTTTAAGAGTTGAGATATTGTTCGCTATATAAGGAATAAGGCACCAAAGAATATTCGAACAGAAAATCTAATTGTTGTTTAAATTTTCAAAACTGCACCCCGCACCCAACACCCCACACCCCCCATCTAACACTAACGCATCCCCCGACGCAATAGCATCAATTTCACATAACGATCAAAAACCCCGTAAGCATTTACCGCTGCCACTGTCATCCCAGGCACTCCATCCTTGAAACCTCCTTTTAGGATAAAAGAACGGAAAAACCGATAGTTCGGTTTAAAGAGTAGATGGAACCAGGTGGTTTTTTTGCCTTTTTTATGAAGTTGTTCAGCTTGAAACCACGCATACGCTTCCTTTTTGGTAATATAATTATGCAAACCCTTATAGGTGAAGTGCAACATTTTGTTTTTTAATTTTCCGATACTGCCTTCACAGTGAAGTTTTTCGTGTACGGAACCTGAGAATTTGGCGCCTTCCCGTTTTACCAGTCGCAAAACATCGTCGCTGTGATTGTACAGGAAACGGTTCATATAAAAATGGGGAAAATTGATTTTGTAACCGCTGTGTTTCGGATTTCGAATGGTTTCCTTTATTTCTGCTTCAAGAGAATGGGTAACTCGCTCATCGGCATCTACGAAAAGAACCCAGTTGCCCGTAGCTTCTTTTAATGCAAAGTTCTTCTGGCTGGAAAAGTTATCGAACTTTCTTTGTAGGAATTTTGTTGCATATTGTTTTGCGATTTCTGGAGTTCTATCGGTGCTGAAAGAATCTATCACGATAATTTCATCCGCGAATTTGACGGAGAATAAAGCATCTTCCAGATAAGCTTCCTCGTTGAAGGTGGGTATTATTACTGTTAGTTTGGGCATCTTTGTTTGTCATAAACCAGCCTACCTTGACTGGAGAAAGTAATCCACACGAGCAGTGGCACACACATTTATAAAAAACTATCGTGCAGCTGTCCGTCGGCAGGCAAGTTCGTGGCTCCCTTATTTTTCGATTCGAAATTACAACTTTTTGAGCCCTAAGTCAACTCCATAAATAACTTTATCTTTGCAGCCATGAAGCTATTGGACACTTCCATTATTATCAGCACCTATAATTCTCCCGAATGGCTGGAGAAGGTGCTATATGGTTATAACAACCAGACTTATAGACAATTTGAAATTGTGATTGCCGACGATGGGTCAAGAGATGAAACGCGGCAGTTGATAAAACGAATGGAAGAGGAGGTGTTTTATCCAATTGTTCACGTGTGGCATGAGGACAAGGGATTCCAGAAATCGCAGATTCTCAACAAAGCCATTCTTCAATGCAGCACAGATTATATAATAATGAGTGATGGCGATTGCATTCCGCGAAAGGATTTTGTGGAGCAGCACGTGAAATATCGCGAGGAAGGATATTTTCTTTCTGGGGGATACTTTATGTTGCCGATAGACATTTCCGAAATAATCACAAAAGAGGATATCTATACAGAAAAATGTTTTGACATTTCTTGGTTGAGAAAAAACGGGCTTGAATACTCATTCAAAAACAATAAACTCTATTCTGGGCCTATAAAAGCCTTTCTTCTCAATTCATTTACAACCACAAAGGCAAGTTGGAATGGCCACAACGCCTCGGGCTGGAAGAAAGATATAATAGCCATCAATGGTTTTGACGAACGAATGCAGTACGGAGGGCAGGATCGTGAGCTGGGAGAGCGTTTGATCAATTTGGGCCTAGAAAGCAAGCAGATTCGTTACAACGCTGTTGTTCTTCACTTAGATCATCCACGTGGATATAAAAATCAAGAATCAATCGATAAAAATCTAGCAATACGAAAGCTGACCCGCGATCAAAAGAAGAAATGGACGCCTTATGGAATTGTAAAAGATACAAATCCCACTCCTTTTGTTTCAGTAATTGTGAGCACTTATAACCAACCCGAATGGCTCAGAAAAGCACTTTGGGGGTTTGAGCAACAATCGGAAAAGAATTTTGAAATCGTTATTGCGGATGATGGTTCAACGGAAGATACAGCCGAGTTGATACGGGAGTTTCAGAAAAATTCTTCCTTGCAGATAAGTCATGTTTGGCAAGAAGATCATGGGTTTCAAAAAACAAAAATTCTCAACAAAGCGATTTTAGCTTCAAAGGGTGAGTATTTGATTTTTACCGATGGCGATTGCATTCCTAGGAATGATTTTGTTTCAACACATTTAAGTTTAAGCAGGCCGGGATGTTTCCTTTCTGCTGGCTATTTTAAGTTGTCTATGAAGATTTCAAAAGAAATCACAAAAGATGATATCGATACACAGCGTTGTTTTGAGGCGAAATGGCTTTTGGATAGGGGCTTAAAAAAGACATTTAAACTGAACAAACTTACTTCCAACGGGTTTAAGGAAGATATTTTAAATTTTTTCACTCCCACCAGTGCCACCTGGGGAGGCAACAATTCCTCTGGCTGGCGAAAGGATATATTGGCCGTAAACGGTTTTGACGAAAGGATGCAGTATGGTGGCGAAGATCGTGAAATGGGGGAGCGGCTGATGAACTATGGTATCAAACCTCTTCAAATTAGATACAGTACAGTCACCCTTCATCTGGACCACGATCGGGGTTATGTGACCGATGATATGTTTGTGAAAAATAAAGCTATCCGTCGAATAACGAAAAAGGAAAAACGGGTCTGGACTGAATATGGACTCATAAAACAAAGTGTGGAAATTAATTGACTTTTTAAAAGGCTATCTTTTCTTATAGGCCCCAATTTTCCAGTATCGAAGTTCTTCCTTGGTGTGAAGCGTTGTGAATTCCAGTTCCTGCAAATTGGGATTCTCTTTAAAAAACTCCCAGCACCCCAAGCCTTCTCGGTATATAGATACGATTAAAATTCCGCCATCTGTCAATTGGTCCAGCATCCGATTCAGTACGTTCTGTTTTTCACTATCGTGAATATAGTAGAAGGCTTCGTTAAAAATGATACAGTCATACTTTCGTTTTGGATAAAACTTTATGGCATCCACAGATTGGAATTCTGCTTTTGGAAGATTCTTTTTAGTAGCGAGTTTTATGGATTCCTTTGAAAAATCCACGCCCATAAAGTATGAATAATCCTGTGGAGCCATCCTTTCGGTAAGTAGTCCATCACCACATCCAATATCGAGAATACTGGGAGCTTTTGGGGCAAAAACATCAATTAATTCGATTATTTTTTGATATCGAACGGCTTCCTTTTCGCTTCGCAAGCTTTCCCAACGACCCTGTTTATACTGCTTGTTCCAACGCTGTCTTCTTCTCCAATGATGAAATTTCTCCAGAATGTTCATGATGTTTTGAGTTTCTTTAAGTGATGGTTCAAAAACGGCTTCAGCTTGGAAAGAATCATTTCCGGTGTCAATTCTTTATAAAGTGAATGCGGATCTTCTTCTATTTTTCTGCGTTCTTCCAAAGTGAAACTGCTGAAAAGATCTGGTTTTTCTTCCAATAGATGGATAGAATCGTGCTGATCGCCATCCTCAAAACTGCACCAATGTTCTTTATTTACATAGGGAGAGTAAATAGTAAATGTTGGCCTTTCAAGCGCTTTGGTTATGTGAACACTGCCACCTTCGTTAGAAATTAGAATATCACATTGGTTCATTAAAGTAATAAAACCCCGAATGGAATCTTCATAAATATCAAGGTTGATGCGTTCCTTGTTTTGGCACATTTCATAAATCTTCATCATCTCCTCCTTTTGATAAGGAGCATAATTAAAGAGAATGGTGCCTTTGTAATTTTCTGTTATATAATCAATCAATTCGACCATATACTCATAAGGCATTGATTTTTGTGGCGTGCTGCCCAAAATGCCCAACATAATCACCGGTCTTTGAAGTGAATTGATTCTATCGTAATTTTCTTCTTCTTCGGTCAGGAAGATTTTTGGTGCGTATTCTGGATATTTTAATTCAAAAACTGAAGAGATTAGATTAATTCTGTCTTCGATAGCCTTGCCACAATTGGTAGAGCGTTTCTCCAGAAAGCTGATAGGGTGGGTGTAAAAAGGCAGTCTCAGCTCTTTATGGGCACGTTTGAGGCCAATTCGATATGGGGCGCCAGAGAAAAGACAAATCATTCTGCTCTGGAATTTGGAGTAGGGATCGAAAATGATATCGTATTTTTCCTTCTTTATCCGCGCAATGGTTTTTAAAAGCTTGGGAATCTTCTTGAGCTCTTTTTCTTTTACGGAAATAATACGATCGATGTTCGGGTTGTTTATGAGTACTCCGGTGGTGTAGTCATACACAAAATACGTGACCTCGCTTTCTGGAAACACCTTTTTAATATTGTTCGCAATAACGGAGCTGATAAGCACATCGCCAATCCGTTTGTTTTGTATAACGAGAATTTTTTTCATATAGTTTTTTGCGACTTCCAGATGTCTATTTGCCTTAAAAAGTATTCTTTCAGGCCAAGCAAGGATTTTTAATATTACCTTCGCAAAATAGCTTTTTTACAGATATATTTTGACCGATGCGTGAGAATTTTGTTATTCATCCCAAATATGAACATCTGGCTGCCAAGCTGAAAGATGTGCTGCACAATTTCACCAAGAGCGGGGAGTATGTTTTGAAGGGCGACCGCAATGTGATCAAACGAGTGAACCTCTTGGGCAATGACCTGAACATTAAAAAATTCAAAACTCCGAATGTATTTCAAGCTGTTGTTTATCAATTTATTCGTGACAGTAAGGCAAAACGTTCTTTTGACTACGCTCGCAGGCTGATTGATTTGGGAATAAACACTCCCTTCCCCGTGGCTTATTTGGAAATGTTTTCTATAGGCTTAAAGGAAAGTTTTTATATAAGTGAACATATAGACTACGATTTTGACTTTAGGGAGCTGATCCACAATCCAAGGTTTAAGAAGCGAAATGAAATTTTAAAACAGTTTACCGCCTTTACTTTTAAGCTTCATGAAAATCGGGTGAATTTTTTGGATCATTCTCCGGGTAACACATTAATAAAGGACTTAGGAAATAATCAATACGATTTTTATCTGATAGACCTCAATAGAATGCGTTTTGAAGAACTGGATTTTGAAAAACGCATGCGTAACTTTCGACGGCTTTGGCTATCCAAGACTATGATCAAAATCATGGCTCAGGAATACGCAACACTCTATGGTAAAAGTTATGGGGAAACCCATCTCCTGATGACCAAATTCAGCCGGGAATTTCAGAAAAGAGTGAATTTAAAGAAGTTGCGAAAAAGGAAGTAAGTTTAGTGTTCAGTGTTCAGTGTTCAGTGTTCAGTGTTCAGTGTTTGTCCATTCATATATTTGATTGACACTATATCCAGTTTATTGAACTTCTTGTTAATAACATATTTTACTTTATCGATTTCTTATATTTAATTTTAACCTGTAAAGTCAAACGGAGATAGGCTC
>JBARWQ010000082.1:0-19052 GCA_049646885.1 Aequorivita sp.
GCAGAGCCTATCTCCGTTTGACTTTACAGGTTAAAATTAAATATAAGAAATCGATAAAGTAAAATATGTTATTAACAAGAAGTTCAATAAACTGGATATAGTGTCAATCAAATATATGAATGGACAACTGTATAACCTCCAACATCTAACATCTAACATCTAACCTCTAACCTCTAACTTGAGCATAAGCCTTCAAACAACGCCTCCATTTCCACAACGGCATAGGTGGTAGAATAATCGGAAACCGCATAAGGCAAAATCAGGTTGTTATTGTGAATAAGAGAACCACAGGAATATACTACATTTGGCACGTATCCCTCTCTTTCTTTTTCAAGAGGCATGAGCAGCGGTTCTTCTAGCCGCCCGATTTCTTTGGTCGGATCGTCCAGGTCAAATAGTGCCGCACCGATGCAATAGCGGCGCATAGGGCCCACCCCATGGGTGATTATCAGCCAGCCTTTTTCAGTCAATAAGGGTGATCCACAATTTCCCATTTTTGAAAATTCCCAAGGAAATTTTGGTTCCTGAAGAAGAATAGGATCCGTCCAAAGGGTATTTCTATCTGAGAACATGATGTAATTATTGACTCCGTCCAATCGCGAAAGCATGGCGTATTTACCATTAATTCTTTTGGGAAAAAGCGCCAGATTTTTACCCATTGCCCCTTTTCCATGCAAAGGCATTATCCGAAATCTACAAAACTCATCGGTAGAAAGAAACTTTGGCAAAATAACATGACCGTTATAAGCCGTATAGGTGGCATAAAACTTAACACTGCCATCGTCATCGACAAAACGGACAAAACGGGCATCTTCTATTCCACCGCTTTCGGATTCTGAAATGGGATAAATTACACGTTCACTGATGTCCGTGTAACGTTGGAATTCAATATCATAATAAGAATCTACCAACCAGGTAATTTCTTCAAGAGCAAGCCTCCTGTCTCCACTTATACTATCATCCTTCAAAATATTATTTACAGATTTTTTTAATACGGAATATTCAAAATGATCTGGGAGATCTTCCACAATTATCTTTGAATATTTATCCGGGATGTTCATTTCCTTCATTTTTTTTACGAATCTTCCCTTGTGATATGATTTTTTTTGTGAAACTTCGGCAACATCCATCGACTTGCCAATGGGCATCAAATGTAGATCATTGTTTTTGTCAAGGATCGCCCTTCTGAATACTATAGATGAAATATGTCCCTCGCCCGTGGCTCTAAACGACATAATCACCCGCATTTCACCTTCCTCCAAATAAGTCTGATCAATATCGGGAATCATAGAAGGGTTAAAAAACGCAGTAGATTCTATGGAATATTCCATGGTGAGATACGAACCTATTAGGAGTTTGCGCTCATCAGAAATATCATCAAAGTTTATCTGCATTTGCTCAATAAACTCCCTTACATTATCACAATGCCTCTTGAAAAGTCTGGTAATGCTGCGGTGCCGGTAGGCAAATTCCCTTAATGTTTGGTTTAATGCCAAGTGCACTTCACTTTCACTCATTGCAAAAACCAACGCCAACATATCTTTTGTAGGTGCTTCTCCGTTCATAAAATATCGGGCCACTACCCTACTGGAATCGGGAAGAAAATTTATTTTTTTTCGTGTTACTGGTACTCTCATATTATTGAATTTGGATATGGATTTCTCTCTTATTAAAGAGCAAATAATGGATTTTGATCTTATAATTGTGCATAAAATTCATAAATATAAAAGCGACAAGCAACTCAATTAGACTTAAATACCTTTATAGTGAAGTATTTTTCCGTGGAATGGAGGCGTGGGAAAAAGATAACGGATTGAAAGATGTATAATCTTTACCCGGTCTTTTGAAAGAACTTTATATCATTTAAAATCTATCGAATATTATAAAAACATCATGTTTTCCTAAATTAATGGTTGAATGTGTTTCCCAAATTGAGAAATTTATAATTATATTAAAACAAGCTTATTCCACTTTAAAAGTAATAACCGGAATTTCGGCATGGTTGGCCACTTCTTCCCCGATACTGTGGTTTAAAAAGTGAGCTAACCCCCTTCTTCCATGAGTTGGGATGCCTATTAAGTCTGCATCGATTTCCTTGCTAAAATTAAGTATGCCGTGCTCAACGCTTTTGTCGCTGTAGATGTTAGTGCTAATATCATCAGAATTGATATTAGTTTCTTGTAGCATGATTTTAAACTTTTCATGTATTTCTTTTGAAGTCAAAAATTCACTTCCAGCGGTATTCACATAAAGAAGGTGCATTTTGGCTTCAAATTTTTTTAAAAAATTGTAAGCATTTAAAAAAGCCCTTTTGTTTTCGGCCTCCCAATTGGTGGCGAAAACAAAATTTCTCACATTAAATTTTTCATGTTTTCTTTTAATCACTAATACGGGAATATCAGAAGTCCTTACCACTTTTTCGGTGTTGGAACCCACAAACACTTCTTTGATGCCCGTTGCACCGTGAGAACCCATTACAATTAGGTCGGCATTGTATTTATGGGCAGAATCTATAATCCCTTTAAAATCCAAGTGGTTTTGAACCTCATCCTCATGATCCACGCCTTGCATGAAAGGTAAATCTGCTAACTCTTTAAAGCGTTTACGAGCTAATTTCATATAAAATAAGGCCTCTGGCAAATCGTGTTGATGGGTATTTTGAACCGGCGACACATCGTTTGACAATGGCACCTGCGGCAAGAGAGGCTCGGATATCTCCAACATATGCAGAAGAATTAATTTACTGCCGAACTTTTTCGTCAATTGTGCTGCCACCTCTAATGCATAGTTGGCAGTTTCTGAAAAATCTGTTGGTAAAAGAATTGTTTTCATCTTTGTTTAGATTAAAAATTTCATTTAAAGTTAGAACTTTATATATCCGCCCAGTGCTACTTAGGTAGCAGTTTTAAATGTAATTGGGAGCTACATTTGAAATCATGTCTATTCGATTATTTCAAAACAGTTATGAAATAAGAGACGTGCCAGGCATCTCTGTTTTTTACAATATGAAAAGCTGATTAGTTTGAGCTTAGAGTTTCCCCTTTAATGATTGTATCCGGTTTATCAAAAACCATGGTGAACTGGAAAGGTATCCAGGATGCAACCAAATCTGACGGGGTGGGCCCTATAAAGTAATCGGAGGTGCTTATTTGGAACGTGCCGCTTAGTACAATTTCCTTATCCGTATCCTGTCTTTTTATATTCAGGGTAATTGGCTTGAACCTTCTTCGAAACTCCAATTGGCCGTTTACTTCCCAATGATCATCTTTTTTGGTAATAGAACTGCTATTAAAGTTCATATATGGATTCCTCCTGGCATTCCCGAGCCAAGCCAAATAACCCCCGTGAGAACCGATAAAAGAAATGAGAGGCACATGCAACGATAAGCTCTGGATCTCACCAGTACTATCATCAAGTCCTAATTTCCCCGTCATTTGAACACTTTCTCCATCAATCGGAAATACCGGTCCGGAATCTACTTGATAGGATATTTTGGTTGAGGGTACTCTCTGTGCAAATGCCACAGACATAGTAAAAGACATATAAACTAAGGTGAACATTAAAATTTTACTCTCTAACTTTCCCATCTCATTTCTACTTTGGATCATGAGTAAATTTAAAATTAAAGCCAGACCTACATTGCTACTAAAGTAGCATTTTGGCACTCTTTTTCAGATTTCTGGGTTTTTTATAACGAAGCTTACTTTTGGTTTAAGATGTATGGAGACATTAATGAAACCAAATTTTTAACAGTTGTCTCTGACGAATACTACTTTAGTAAAATAATCATTAACTTTTTAAGGAAGTGATGTTTAGCAATAATCCAGAAGTGCTAAAAAGCACACTTTTGGTTTTGTGGTTTTCACATATTAAGAACTCATAGAGGTTGGCTGTTTTAAACTTAAGATCATAAACACCCATAATAAATTCTTTGTTGAACTGAGATTCAAAAGCGTCCCTAACATTTTGAGGCAATAATAATAACTGGATAAAAAATCTGCTCCCCAACCATTTTCCATCATTGGCAAAGACCGCTATGGAGGGATGTTGATTCTCGTCAAAACTAACCTGCCACGAACCGTCTTTGGACTTATGCCATACAGGATATTCTGATTTTGGATATTTCTCAACAAAAGCTGTAATTATATTCTGTTCAGGCTTTTTTTCAAAAAGATTTAAAATGAAATACAAAATCCTAATTTGCAAAATCTTAATATTTCTTTTGAATTTCATTTTTCGAAAATTTAGATGAAGACAGTTTTCTTTAAATGATTGCAGGCTTCTGTCTATTGGTTTTTCCGAGTAAGCGGATGAAAGCAATTTGAATATTGTTTTCTTTAAAAAAATACAGTAATAAAGAAACGAGTCGGTTTTAGAATAAAAAAGAAGCTATATCCAAAAACTCGTAAATTTTAAACCAAATTTAATGGAATGAAGATTTCAGGTTTACTACTTTAGTAGCTAAAGCGAAAAAATAATATTGAAAATGAAAAGATTTAATAGGTTAAAGACAATATTTATCTTCAGCTATGGATAGGAGGGTTTCAATATCTTTCACATCTATGGCTTTTCTGTGAACGGTAATAGCTCCACATTTTTTCAATTCTTGGATGTGCCTGTTTACCACCGCCCTAGTAGTTCCTATAAGGCCGGCAATCTCATCATTGGGAAGATTGTTTATGAGTTGAAGTTTATTTGTTTTCCCATTGATATTGGCCAAGAGTAGGTTTGTCAGGCGAATAAGGGTATTGTGCAATGAAATATCCGTGGCAATGGTTTCGAGTTGCCGCATGCGCTTGCCCACATAATTCAAAAGCGTTTTGTTTATTTCAGGATGGGCTACAATCCAATTTTGCATTTCGGTTAAGGGAATTTTCAAAAGTTCCATATCGTCCAAGGCTTCCCAAAATATTTCGTGGGGCTTATTGTCCAATAAAAGTAAGAGATCGAACAGGTCTCCCCTTGACAGGATAAAAATGATATGCTCACGATCTGTAACGGGATTCACTTGATAAACCTTCAATCTTCCAGAAATAATAAAGTGAATATGAGAGGCTGTACTACTGCCATTCCTAAAGGTTTTTGAAGGCCATTTTACAGGTCGCATTTTTCTCAGCATTTCTGAAAGGGAAGTCGCGTTAATAGTATTGAAAAAATCTGAACCCTGCAGTATTTCCAAATAATGCAGATACTTGTTATTACTTGAATCTATCATTTTGGATCTCTTTTAACTTGGTTTATTAGGTCTTATAAATATAAGGATTTTATTTTATCACCTTATACATGGCATTTGGCAACAAGATCAAGTCATAAAGATCATTAAAAACTAGATACATCATTGTCCACCTTGGGTTAAACTTTTCTTTAAATTGATAAAGACTTTTGTAGTGTTCAAATCTTTTTAATTTTTCATAAGCGGTCTGCAACATTCTCTCCTGCAGGTTTTTAGGCTCGTCAATTCCGCTTAGTGGGACCATGCCGAGATTACATGAGGTAAAGCCTCTGTTTTTCAATTCTTCAAACATATTCACAAAAAGGAAATCCATAGTACCGCTCGAGGCAGTTGCAGTTTTTCGCATCAGGTCGAAATTCGCTTCCCCCTTTACGTAATCTGGAATGATATTGACAAAACCTTCTATTTTCTCCTCTCGATTTTCAATGGTGAAAATGGTCTGGTTTTTCAACTCTTTCTCTGAAAAGACACCTTGGGAAAAAACTATTTCTTTCAACTTGGTATCTTCAAGCCATTCGTTGCTTACCGCTTTTAACTGTTGCAAAAAACCTTCATTTTGGGGGGATTCATATATTTTGAAAACATAGCCCAATTTGACCAATTTGTTAATGGCGTTTCGCAAACCCTTTTTTTCGCTTCCTTCAAGAGTAAAATCAGTTAGGTTGACAACTGCCTCCTTCCCAATGGGAAGTATCTTTTTCTTGAGTGATTTGTATAGAGGTAGGCTGTTTTCTGGGATTCGATAAAAGGCCACTCGAAGACCATTTTTTCGACACGCATCTTCAAACTCAACAATAATCTGCCGTTGGATTTCAAGTGTTTCGGCAACGGGATTTTCTAAGACTAGAGCAAAATCATAAGCTATTTTAAAACTTATGAACCCTGATTTATCATCATTGAACCAGAATTGTTTGTCTACATAAGTCTTAAAATAATCAAGGCTGCTGTTGCCATACTTTTCCACCAACAGTTTTGCAAGCTGCTTCTCTTTTAGAATAGGTAGATCAGATTTAAAAATATAGGGCCTAAGGAGTAGATACACCCAAAAAATCATGTTTAACAGCCCCAAAATATGAAGCCCAAACAAGAAGGATTTTCCAAAGGAGGTGCCGGGAGTTAAATCTACATTCAGTAAAAAACCGGCGGTTACCGCTTCCTGAAAGGATTCCCATAGGGTGAAATCGGCATTAAAGTGTTGGGTTTCCAAAAAATAAAACCCGATTGTTCCAAAAATAAGAATACAACAAAATGCGACAAGAGCGGGAAACCAAATCTGTCTTTTTATAGGGGCAAATTGTTTGAGGATATACTGTTTTCGTGTAAACAGCAGAGAGATGACAGTTATGAGCGCTACTGTAGCCTCTTCCCAATCGATCCCCTTAGCAATGTGACCAATTAACGAAATAGAAGCAAGCAACACTGCCACAAGCCATGCGCTTTTGAGTCCACGAATAAGGTATACAGCAACCATTAACATAAGGATCCCAGAGAAAAGGACAAACCAATTAGAGGCTTGAATAGCGACTATGGGAATCATTTGCTGTAACTGGAGTAAACGGTGCGGCAATGCAGGAGTTATTGCGGAAACGATATTGACAATTCCCAAAATAAAAAGAAGCACTGCTGGAAATACGCGAAAAAACAAGTTGTCTTTTTTTACCACTAGGGCGACAATTCCCAGAAAAAGCACGCTCCAGAATTCAAAAAAGCGAAAAAGGAAAACTACAGATAGTGCATTGACTATACCAAACCCATAAAAAGTTAGCGCATAAGTAAGCGATGCTTCAATGATACCAATACCTCGCAATAAGGGTGAACTCATTAGAATAATCAAAACCAAAGTATATCCTAGGAGAGCCACCATTATGGATGGGGAAAGATTTAAGGCCATCATTGCAATATAAAGTTGGACTATCCCAATAATTTCAATAACACAAGAGAGCAAAAACACTTTCACAATCTCACTGCGCCTAATTGGATACGTATATAAAAGGTTAAGAGCCGCCGCAAATTCAGGGGTCTTTTTTTCCAAAAAACGAAAAACGCTCCCCTTGTTTTTAAGGCTTACAATCAAATAAACCAAAATGCCGATAATTGCCAAAATGCTAATGATCCCAATTGAAATATCATTATTGATCCCCCCTTTCAAAAAAAGAATGAACAAGGCCGGGATGGCAATAAGCACGCTGGAGGCAATGGAACAAATTGAAAAGATGGTAGAGGCGTAATAACTATAAGTTTTGTCAATCCCATGCTTTTCCTCAATTCCTTTATTGAAGAAAAATATATTTGTCACCATTCCGGCAGGAATAAAAACGCTGATGACATTTCGTTTTAAATAGATCAGGATTCCGCTGAAAAGTGAAATATTCTTTTGAACCGCCCTAAAACTGTATAGGTACATCCATCCTTGAACTACCGTAAAAAAAAGCACCAATAAAAGCCCAAGAATAACAAGCCATTTATCAGCTTGCAATAACACAGCTTTTACCTGCACGAGTTCTGCCCTTTCATGCTTTATAAAATATATTCCCAATAAGACAAAAAGGATTGCAAAGGCAATTTTTAAAATTAGTTTTTTGTTTGTTTTTATGGAAGTTAAATATGACATGGCCTCAGTTTTCCTGTTTGTAGTTTTTTCAGATTACATTGTTGAATAGGTAAGGTATTTCCAAAATAAACATACTGGTATTTCAGAGTTCTTTAGTAGCCAATAAATTGTGTTTAGCCATATAAAATCGATTGCCTCTTTTTTTTGTTTTTCCGTCTTAGCCGTTTTATTTAATTAAAAAGATTTGTTTGTTGGAGGACGCTTTTCTGTAAAAACTACTAAAATTCCACTCTTAAATATAAATGAAAATAATCAAAATATGTTTATTTATTAGGCCAATGAAACACATGTCTATGAAGGTCTATCGGAAAATAAAAGATAATTCCAATGCTCTTCTGATTCCAGCTTAAAATCTATCCAGATAGAATCCCAGATTTTGATAAATTATTTTTTAAACAATTGAGCATAAGAAACAAGTTATTGTAATTTCTGGCAATCTTGCGTACCTTAGATATATCAAAATGAAGTTCTTGGAATGCAGGCCAATTTATCACAAAAAGAACCACATAAACAACAAAATGCCCAACCAATCGGGCGGAGCCGCTTTGGTAGGGGCATTGCCACTTTGTCTCCCGACTATTTTTCGTTGGTCATGGCTACAGGCATTGTTTCCATTGCTGTGCATGTTTTCGATTACTTACTTCTTGCAAGGATATTGTTTTATCTTAACATTGCTGCCTACGTAGTGCTGTGTTTTTTATTCATTGTCCAGATATTTTTTTATTGGAAAAGATTCCATTCCAACTTTTTAAATTTGGAAACAAACATGGGCTTTCTCTCTTTTGTGGCCGCAAATTGCATTTTGGGAAGTCAATTTGTCACTATTTCAAACAATTTCATTTTTGGGAGTATATTTCTATCAATAGGCGTTTTATCATGGATATTTCTCATTTATACCCTATTTGCCATTCATATTGAAAAAAGATACAAGCCTTCTTTAAAGGTAATCAGCGGCACGTGGTTGCTGATCGTTGTTGCCACACAGGCAATTTCAATTTTGAGTGTTCAGCTGGCGGAAAGACTACCTATTTCCTTTGACGGAGTACTGTTTTTCTCATTGTTGATGTTTCTCATCGGATGTATGTTTTACATTATACTGATAACCCTTATAATCTATAGACTTTTGTTTTTTGAGGTGCGCGCCAAAAAATTAGGAACCCCTTATTGGATCAGCATGGGTGCTGATGCTATTACCGTCTTGGCGGGAACTAGCTTGATCCTCATTGCGGATAAATGGGCCATCTCGAACGATTTGTTACCATTTCTTAAAGGATTAACCCTGCTATTCTGGGCAATTGGCACTTGGTGGATCCCTGTTATGATCCTGTTGGGTATATGGAGGCACTTTATTAAAAAGATCCCATTAAAATACTCTTCCCTCTATTGGGGAATGGTTTTCCCGTTGGGAATGTATACCGTTTGTACAGTGAAGCTATCCCACACCTTTGATTTGCCCTATCTAATGTCGATTCCGTCTGTATTTTTAATCATATCTTTTTGCACATGGACATTGGTGTTTCTGTCAATGTTATATTCTATTGTAAATTATTTCCTAAAAACGAAGAGTGTTAAGCATTCTACACCACCAAAAACAGAGGCCTGATAGTAAAATTCATAAATCTGTAATTAATATAACTTTTATCGCAAATATGTAACTGAATTTTTACGAAGCTATTCCACTTTTATTTAATTTTATGTAAGATAAAACTACATCCTTCTTTTATTTATGCTGAAAAATTGGAGGTTTTTATAAGTCAGGATGTAATGTGCCAAAAATTCCCTTGGAAAAGAGTTCTCCCCTCTAATTGAAAAAAACAAAAGATTGAATCTTCAGATTATTCTAATATAAATCAAAATGAGCGATCAAATCTATCCTTTAAAATTCGAACCGATTTATCAATATCGAATATGGGGCGGCAGAAACTTGGAACATTTACTTTCAAAACCACTGCCCAAAGATGATCCTATAGGGGAAGCCTGGTTATTAAGTGATAGAAAAGATCACGCGAGCGAGGTATCTGAAGGGAAGCTGAAAGGAGCGACAATCACAAAATTGATGAAAGATTTTCGCTATGAGATTATGGGTAAAATCGGCGATCACTTCGAAACCTTTCCCCTCTTGTTGAAATTTTTGGATTGTAAGGAAGTGTTGTCGGTTCAAGTGCATCCCTCAGACCAACAAAAAGAGTACATCCCAAAGGGCGACTCTGGAAAAACAGAAGCCTGGGTGGTGTTGGAAACCAGTGATGACAGCCGTATTTACGCTGGTTTGAAAAAAGGAACGACCAAAGAAGACCTGCTCAAATCTATTAAAAACAAATCAGTAGCCGAGCGACTACACAGTTTTGTGCCAAAAAAGGATGATGGAATTTTTATCCATTCTGGAACGGTTCACACTCTTGGCGGCACGGTGGTTTTTGAGGTTCAAGAAAACAGTGATGTCACCTTCCGTCTCTATGACTGGGATAGGACAGATCCGAAAACCGGAAAACCCCGCGAGCTGCAAGTTGAGAAAGCCATTGCATGTATTGATTTCGATCAGGTAGATATCCGGCCGGTAACCCCTGTTAAGGATCCGGACAATAAAAATGTTGAAAGACTTTTTGACAATAAGCACTTTATTCTTCGGCGCATCAAGACGGAATCGGATTATACGGTAGGTCTTAAAGATGAGCCCGTCATTTTGGTATGTACTGAGGGGAGGGGTACAATGATGTATAACAACACAGAATATTCTATTGCTAGAGGGGAAGTAATGTTATTGCCTGCAATTATTGGGCAACTTGACCTTAAGCCCAATCCAGAAATTACGGTACTTCAAATAGCAATTCCAGATAGGTAAGAGAAACAACAATCATGAAAAAGCTAATTATATTTGATTTAGACGGTACCTTGGCCAAAAGCAAATCTGCAATTGATAATGAAATGGCCGGGCTCTTATCCAATTTACTCGAAGTGGCCCAAGTTTCCATAATTTCTGGAGGCGCTTGGCCCCAGTTTGAAACACAGGTATTGAGCCATTTGCCCAAAAAAGCATTGCTTAAAAAACTATCCATTCTTCCCACTTGCGGTACGAAATTCTACCGGTATAAGGAAGATTGGAAAATGCTGTACGCAGAAGATTTTACACCAGGGGAAAGAAAGCAAATACTCGAAAGTCTCCAGGCCGCCATAAAAGGAGCGAACTTGAATATCAAAAAAACCTGGGGCGATCAAATTGAGGACCGCGGCAGTCAGATCACCTTTTCGGCCTTGGGTCAAAAAGCACCACTTGACGAGAAAAAAGATTGGGATCCGGACTTTTCAAAACGTAAAAAGATTACCAAACCGCTCGAAAAGTCCTTGAAGGGATTTTCTGTCGGAATGGGCGGAACCACATCTGTCGATATTACCAAACCTGGAATTGACAAAGCGTATGGCATAAACAAACTCAAAGATATTCTCAAAATCGAAATCCCTGAAATGCTATTTATCGGAGATGCCTTATTCGAAGGTGGCAATGACCATCCCGCAAGAAAAACTGGCGTGGATTGTATTCAGGTCAGGGACCCCGAGGAAACCAAGAGAATTATAGAGACGATAATCGCTTGTTCCAATCATAAACCCAAAGACAACTAATATGACCCCCTTTAAGCTACACCGCATTTGTACGATAATGAAACCCGAAGCGGGAAACGAATTGGAAGTTGAAGGAGTGCTTAACCCCGCCGTGACCCGTGGTCCTGACGGGGAGTTATACCTGTTTCCTCGTATGGTTGCAAAAAACAACTATTCGCGTATCGGCATTGCAAGAGTGAAATTCAACGACGCTGGTGATCCCATAGACGTGGAGCGTCTGGGCATTGTACTTGAGCCCGAGGCCGATTATGAGAAACGACCAAACGGGGGCGGTGGCTGTGAAGATCCGAGAATCACCTATGTGGAACCGGTAGAACACTACATCATGACTTACACGGCTTATGGGCCAAATGGACCGCGTATTGCAATGGCAAGGTCAAAAGACCTTTTTAATTGGGAGCGTTTGGGATTGGTGGAATTTCTACCCTATGAAGAAGTTGATTTTAATGGAATTGACAACAAGGATGCTAGTTTTTTCCCAATAGACCTTCCCAGTCCGCATAAACATCCATCCATGGCAATGTTGCACCGGCCACTGTTCCCTGATTCCACACCTGAGGATACATTTAAAAAAGGAGACAATCGGAAAATAGATAAAAACAAAGAAAGTATCTGGATATCTTATTTCAACTTGAAAAATGGAAAAGAGACCTCTCTGAAAAATGCAAAATTTACATCCCATCATTGTTTGGCACACCCGGTACACCCTTGGGAAAACTTGAAAATTGGATCTGGCGCACCGCCAGTTTTAACCAAGTTTGGTTGGTTGCTGGTCTATCACGGCGTCCGAAGACATGACGACTCCACTGAGGAGCAACCAAAATACACCTATTCTGCTGGTGTCATGATTTTATCGGAGAAAGCCCCTCAAAAAATACTCTATCGCTCCCCCGAGCCGATTTTGACACCAGAATTACCAAGTGAAACTATCGGGATAGTAGGTGACGTAGTATTCCCGACCGGAACAGATCGTCGCGACGATATCGGTCAACCTAACAGAATTGATGTGTATTACGGTATGGCCGATGACCGAATTGGAGTAGCAAAGTTGGAAATTCCGGATAATATTCCGATTACAGGTTAGACTATTGGAAATAGGCCTGCCCGCCGTCAACGGGAATCAAGAACATTTTCCAGACTGCCATTCTCGGGCATATAATTTGGATGTATTACTCTGTTGAACCCACTTTACAAGTAACAGTCGTGATTCCAAATGTCCTGATTCCAAACGTCCCTTTTTCACTTTCTCCACTCCTTATACATATTTATCAATCCATTGGTCGAAGCGTCGTGGAATTTGATTTTATCATCATTTTTCAGTTGGGGCAATACCTTTTTAGCCAATTGTTTCCCGAGCTCTACCCCCCATTGATCAAAACTGAAAATATTCCAAATTACTCCTTGAACAAATATTTTATGTTCGTAAAGCGCTGTTAACGAACCGAGTGAAAATGGAGTTATCTCCTTGAGCAAAAAAGAATTGGTGGGCTTATTGCCTTCAAAAACCTTAAAGGGAATCAATTCTTCCATCTTCGATTTATCCATATCCTTCTCTTTAAGTTCAGCCGCAACTTGATCGGGGGTTTTCCCGTTCATCAAAGCTTCCGTTTGAGCAAAAAAGTTAGATACCAAAATAGGATGATGTTCACCAATAGGATTGTGACTGATGGCAGGCGCAATAAAATCGCAGGGGATTAAATGAGTGCCCTGATGGATGAGCTGGTAAAATGCGTGTTGGCCGTTTGTGCCAGGTTCTCCCCAAACTACTGGTCCCGTACTATAAGTTACCTTATTTCCGTTTCTGTCTGTATGTTTCCCATTGCTCTCCATATTGCCCTGTTGAAAATAAGCGGGAAACCGATGCATATATTGATCGTAAGGCAAAATAGCTTCTGTTTCGGATCCAAAGAAATTGGTGTACCATATTCCTACTAAAGCCATAATAACAGGGATATTTTCCTCAAATTCTGCTGACCTGAAGTGGTGATCGGTAGCTTCGGCACCTTTGAGCAACTGCTCAAAATTGCCATATCCAATGGTGAGCGCTATGGACAAACCAATACTGCTCCAAAGACTATAACGACCCCCTACCCAATCCCAAAACACAAACATGTTTTCGGGGGCAATTCCAAATTCCTTTACCCCTTCTTCGTTGGTGGAAAGCGCAACAAAATGTTTGGCCACGTATTTTTCGTCCTTAGCGGCGAATAAAAACCAATCCCGTGCAGTGTGGGCATTGGTCATGGTCTCCTGCGTAGTAAAAGTCTTTGAGGCAATAGTGAAAAGTGTTTTCTCTGGATTCAGATCTTTTAGCGTTTCCACTATTTGGGTGCCGTCCACATTGGATACAAAATGCGCTTTAATTCCTTCAATCCAATATGGCCGCAGGGCTTCGGTGACCATTACTGGACCGAGGTCGCTCCCACCAATTCCGATATTTACGATGTCCGTGATTTTTTTTCCGGTATAACCTTTCCACTCCCCACCGTGAATTTTTTCACAAAAAGACTGCATTTTTTTCCGGGTTTCTCGTACTTCCGGCATAATATCCTTTCCGTCTATGATTATCGGTTTATCTGAAAAATTTCGCAAGACAGTATGCATGACGGCGCGATCTTCAGTTTCATTGATTTTCTCACCCGCAAACATCGCTTCTCTCGCCGTTTTCACTTTACAATCGACCGTCAGTTGCAAGAGCTTTTTAAGAGTTTCATCCGTAATGATGTTTTTGGAATAATCGAAAAGGATATCCTCAAATTGAATGGACATCTTTTCAAATCTTTTGGGGTCTTTCGCAAAGAGGTCTTTCATTTGAACCCTTTTCATCTCGGCCTGATGGGCGATCAATGCTTTCCAGGCCAGTGTTTCTGTGGGATTTATTTTCGGGAACATATTTAGGATTTTTAGAGAATTATTTCTTTTTGAATTATATTATAAGAATATAAATAATATGAGATAGGACTGGAAGATATGGGACGTAGGACTAAATCTAGGAAATAAAGTCTTAATTCCTTTGGTCTAACGTCAAATTTCCTTTATACGGTAAATCATTTATTCTGTTATTATTTTGTTCTATAAACGAGAGGCTGCAGCGGTATCTAAATACCAAACGACTTTTTTCTCATTTGAATTGATTAAACGAGCTGGATACATGGTTACTGAACCCGTTTTATCTTCTAAAACATGATAAACCGCTTGCGATTTGCTTTTTCCAAAAACCAAAAAGGCGATTTTCTTCGCTTGATTGATAAGCGGTGCGGTCATTGTGATTCTATACATATCCACTTCCTTCACAAACACTGACTTGATAGCAGGTTCGGTTTCTTTTAATACCGAAGTATTTGGAAAAAGTGAAGCGGTATGTGCGTTATCACCAAGACCCAAAAGTATAAAATCAAATTCAATTGATTTATTCTGAAAATGGGCTGCTATAGCATGGGCATATCTTTTGGATGCTTCTTCTGGAGAGCCGGTGGTATCGACTTTAATGATATGGGAATCCGCTATTCCAAGAGGCTCAAACAAAACTTCTTTTGCCATTAAGGAATTTCTCTGGGAATCGTTCTCAGGGACGAAGCGTTCATCGCCAAAGAAAAAATAGGTATTATCCCAATCAATTTTGTTTTTATAGGTTTCGGATGCCAACAACTCGTAAAGTTTTCTCGGAGAACTTCCACCAGAGAGAACAAAATTAAATTGACCGCGAGAGGCAATCGCCTCTTGGGAAGTCTTTTGGATGACTTCTGCCAATGCCATTATCAGTTCATCAATCTCTTTATAAATCTTCAATACCATCGCTATTATTTTTTATTGTTTTCGGGAAGGCTGAACCAGTGAAAACCATCTTTTGCAATAAGTGCCTCCGCATTTTCGGGACCCCAGGAATCTGCCGGATAGTTCGGAAAGTTAGCCATTTTGCTATTTCCCCAAAAGTCAAGTACAGGCATTATAAGTTCCCAGGCAGCTTCCACTTGGTCTGCGCGCATAAACAGCGTTTGATCTCCCGAGATAATATCCAGAAGAAGAGTCTCATAAGCCTCAGGAGATTCCGATTTTGATTTCCCGGCATAATCGAAGACCATATCCACTGTATTCAAGCTCATTTCCAAACCTGGAGTTTTTCCCTCCATTTGAAACCGAATTCCCATATCGGGTTGAATGCTGATAACAAGTCGGTTCTGTTTGGGAACGTGTCCTGCTTCACTGTGAAACATATTATGTGGAACTTCACGGAATTGGATCGTAATCAAGGAAGCCGATTTGAAAAGCCGCTTTCCTGTACGTAGGTAAAACGGAACTCCCTGCCACCGCCAGTTATCTACATAAAATTTTAGTGCAGCATAAGTTTCGGTATTGGAATCTGAGACCACATCTTCTTCTTCTCGATATCCGGGAACTTCTTTGCCTTCTACCCAGCCGGGACCATACTGTCCTCGAGCGGCAATAGTATCGACCTTTCCGGGAAGGATTTTTCTCATAGCCTGTAGAACCTCAACTTTACGGTCGCGAACCACATCGGCGTCAAAATTAATGGGTGGCTCCATGGCAATGGTACATAGCAATTGCAATAAGTGGTTTTGCACCATATCGCGTAAAATACCTGCATTGTCAAAATAACCACCACGGGAACCGATTCCGATTTGCTCGGTAACGGAAATTTGAACGTGTTCAATATGGTTCCGGTTCCAAAGGGGTTCCATAATGGCATTGGCAAAACGGAACGCCATAATATTTTGAACTACTTCCTTTCCTAAATAATGGTCTATTCTATAAATCTGTTTTTCGTCAAAAATAGTAAGTAACCTTTTGTTAAGAGCCTCAGCCGATTTTAGGTCGCTACCAAAGGGTTTTTCTATAACGATACGAGTGGTATCTTCATTATTTTCCAAATTACTCTTGGATATATTTTCTGCGATGGTGCAAAAATATTCAGGTGATACCGCGCAATAATATACTATGGAAGGATCTACTTTCCATTCTTCCTTAAGCGTATCTATTCTTGAACCAAATTCTTTATACTCCTCTGCATCTTTTATATTCGCGATCTGATAAGTAATATTTGACGCGAACTTGGACCAATCTTCTTTTTTTGCCTTTCCCCTACGCGAAAATTCATCAACAGCCTCCAATAAGGAGGTTCTGTATTTCGCATCGGTGAATTTGCTCCGTCCGGTTCCGATAACAGCAAATTTTTCGGGAAGACGATTTTCAAGATATAAATTGTACAGCGCAGGTATGATTTTTCTTTTGGTAAGATCTCCCGTACCTCCGAAAATGATAAATATGGCTGGATTTGATTCCTTATTTGATGTCTTTGCCATAATTTTTAAATTTTAAAGAAGCTGCTGCTTCCGAATACGAGATGATTAATTATTGGATTCATCCCATTTGGTATGAAAAACCCCTTCTTTACCATTGAGTTCGTAAGTGTGCGACCCGAAATAATCGCGTTGTGCCATAATGAGATTTGCGGGCATAATTTCAATTCTGAAATTGTCGAAATAACTTAACACTGCCGAGAAAGCAGGAACTGCAATGCCGCATCTTGAGGCATCCGAAACGACGGATCGAATACCCTCAGTACTCAATATAAGATAATCGTGAATGGAATCGTCCAAAAACAAATGCTTCAATTGGGGGTTCTTGTTATATGCCGAGTAGATATCTTCGAGAAAATCAGCCCGAATAATGCATCCTCCACGCCAAATTTTTGCAATCAAATCCAGATTTAGGTTATATTTATATTCTTGGTTTGCTTGGTATAACAAATGCATTCCCTGGGCATAGGCAGATACCATTCCAAAATAATAGGCTGCTTCGAGCTTGGTAATATATTTATCAGCATTACTTGTAAACTTGGTATCTTGGGAATCGGGATACATTGTGGATGCCTTTACACGCAAGTCCTTGTACTTTGACAAGTCCCTCATGGACACTGAAATATCTATTACTGGCACAGGCAAACCCAGGTCCATCGCAGCTTGGGAAGTCCATTTTCCGGTACCTGTCGCTTTTGCTTCATCCTTAATATTGTTGAGCAACAGATGTTTTTCTCCTGCTTTCTTATAGGCGAAAATATCGCGGGTAATCTCAATTAGATACGATTTCAATCGGCCTTCATTCCATTTTTCGTAAACCGCATGTATTTGTTCATCATCCATTTTGAGTCCTTTTTTCATGACTTCGTATGTTTCAGAGATAAGCTGCATCAGTGCATATTCAATTCCGTTGTGAACCATTTTTACAAAATGACCTGCGGAACGAGCCCCCATATAGGCTACGGTAGGTTCACCATTTACATGTGCCGCAATCTTCTCTAGAATTGGTGCCACAACATCGTATGCTTTTTTATCGCCACCGGGCATCATACTTGGTCCTTTCCGCGCACCTTCTTCACCTCCTGAAACTCCCATTCCTATAAAGTGGTATCCTTTGCTTTCCAAATCTTTATAACGGCGTTCGGTATCGGTAAAATGCGAATTTCCACCATCGATAATGATATCTCCTTTTTGAAGTACTGCGAGCAATTCTTCAATTACCACATCCACAATTTTACCGGCGGGAACCAATATCATTACAGTTTTGGGAGTCTTCAGACTGTTTACAAAATCTTTGATATTAGAGTAGCCGTGGATATTGCCTTGATCCAATTGATTTAGGCGATCTACTTTACCAAAATCATTGTCATAACCGGCACAGTTGTACCCTTGGTCGGCGATATTTTGTAATAGGTTAGAGCCCATAGTGCCGAGCCCGATCATTCCAAATGCATTTAGATTTGTACTCTCCTTATTCATGACGATGTGATTTAGATATTATTTTTTCCAGAATTTTTTGTGTTGTTTCAAATTTTTTATAATGCACAGCATTCATACCCAATTTCTCTGCGGTTTTAGCCAACAATTCCCTATCATCAAAATAAATTGTTTCTAAAGGTTTTACCTGCACTATTTGCATTGCTTCTTTATAAATACGTGGATCGGGCTTGCGCATACCGACATAGCAGGAGGAGAAAAAACCGTCGAATACTTCGTGAAGCTTAAACTTGTCGATTCGATAATCGTTTAGCTCCCTGCTTTCGTTGCTTAGCGCAAATATGGGAAGCTCAGTCTGCTTTTTCCATTCCCTCACATAGGCAAGCATCTTTGGCAATTCTACAGATTGGGCATACATAAAATCTTTGAACTCTTCTTTTGTAAAATCGCGGGGAACATGAAAGACAGCAGTATCAAGGTAATCGTCGATCGAGATGCTGCCAATCTCAAAAACGTTGTAGATAAAATTGTGAAGCACGTTCATTTCATCATAGTTAAAACCGAAATGCTCTGCAGCCTTTTGTCTCGATTTATGTCCCCAACCATTGGTGAGCAATACGCCCCCGATGTCAAAGAAAACTACTTTTATTTTTGAAACATCAAATTCCATTTATGACTATTGTTTGTGGTTTGTGGTTTGTTGTTTGTTGTTTGTCCATTCATATATTTGATTGACACTATATCCAGTTTATTGAACTTCTTGTTAATAACATATTTTACTTTATCGATTTCTTATATTTAATTTTAACCTGTAAAGTCAAACGGAGATAGGCTC
>JBARWQ010000083.1:0-83760 GCA_049646885.1 Aequorivita sp.
CATAATCTAAGGAAGAAAAGTGCCTGAGAAAGGGCCATTTTAACCAAAATCCTAAATCACTGAAAAGGTATCGCCACAAATGAAACATAAAAAAACCGCCCCAATTTGATTATTGAGACGGCTTCTTCAAAGTTATTAATAAAGCTTTCGGGGGGTAAGTTTGCGTGTTTACCTACATCTATCAATCTTTTAGTCTCAAAAATAAAGGATTCTGCGGATGGGCTATCGATAAGATCATAACTTTCCGTCTTTTTCCAATCTTCCTTTACCTGCTCTAAAGAAGTATTTTTGAAATACTTTTTTAGTCTGTCAAGTATAGTTTCCATAATCGTTTGTTTTAATTTGAGCCAGACTCAGGCGTCAAATGTAAGGTTAAATGTGAATTTAAAAAATATTTTGTTTTAAGTTTATAACTTATAGTTAATATACAAAAAGAATACCCTTTACGCAAACGTCTGCTGCAACAACCCCTTTTTATAGGTTTTGGTTTTTTCTATCTGCTCGTTGACCAATTCAATTTTTTTATCAATGGCCGATAAGAAATTGGCGATTTTGGTTTGTTTTGGTGGCGTACTCATAGCTATTATTGTTTCCAAAGTGGTTCCTCTTGCCATTTGGGTTTCATACCCAAAGCATTTGGATCTACATTTGGATATTTTAGAAATAAACCATCTAGGCGTTGGGTGAAATTATTATGAGGTTGAATCACGTTCAACAGATATTTCATTAAACACATATGAACATAAAGATGTATAAACTCATGCTGTTTTGGCACGTTTATAGGATCTTCAATCCACGGATTTGGCGGTGCAGACAATAATTTTACCGTGCCTGGCAAATTCCTATTCCATAGTCTCGAATGATGAGCACAATAATTTCTGATTTGGGCAATAGATTGTAACCAACTTGGCAAATAAGTATGGTTTACGGCACCCAATTCTTCTGCAATTACATTTTTAGATTTTACAGTAGGTTTTAAATTGCCATATAATTTAGACAATGCTCCAAAGCTAGTTTGTTCTAAGGATTTCCAAGAAGGTGGGAATCGCTTATCATCTTTATGAATTTTAAAATGATTCTTTATTGTAACATCCTTGGATCTTTCTAGTTCTTCTTGAAGGCTTGCCAATGTTTTTACTAAAGCAAGACTATCATTAAACAATTCGAAATTCTGAAACCACCAAGGGTCAATTTCGTGGGATAAGTGATAAATTAATTTGCTGCGTAAACTGATCTCTATTTTTTCAATAACATCAAAGAGTAAAATACGTAATTCCGCATCAAAATTGTATAGCGCTATTACATCTTTAAATTTACTGTTCGTCTTAAAGGTATGTTTTATCTTATCGGACTGCATCACATACCAATATTCCCCTAATCGGTAATAACTAATATTAGATAAATACTTTGCAGCGAGGACAGAATTTGGAATTTCTAAACCTCGTTCTTGAAGTTGTGCTATTTGCTCATCGATTGTCAAAGCTTTTTTGCTAAACATAGAAGGGAGAATTAAAATTAGCAAAAAAGGAAAGGTATAAAAAGCAAAAGACACACCCTGGGACGCTGTTCTTATGGGTAAGCGTGGTGTGTACTGTTGATGCAAATATACAATGTATATGGTATATATTACTATATCTTAACATATTTTACTACAATTTATTGTAATTAATATTTGTTAGCAATTCTTGTTATCATACAAACATCTGCTGCAACAATCCCTTTTTATAGGTTTTGGTTTTTTCTATTTGCTCGTTGACCAATTCAATTTTTTTATCAATTGCTGATAAGAAATTGGCGATTTTGGTTTGTTCTTCTAATGATGGATAGGGTAATTTTATTTCCGAAAAATATTTATAACTAACCATTTTACCATCTCTAATTCCTTCGAGCTTACTAACCAATTCGCCTATATATGATGGAGTTTTGAGATAGTACTTATAAAAATCTCTATCCATTTCTTTAATAAGGCGCAGAATTATATACGCAGGACTACAAATCCCGTGATAGTTTGAATATTCAATGCCTCCTTGAAAGGACCTTAAACTGATAATGAAATCACCAATTTGAACGACTTTATAGGAACTAACACTCTTTTCAGTAACACCAATATTATAATTTATCTGGTCTCTTGGGATGGCACCTTGATCTTGGGTTATTGCTAATATTGGTAAGTCTGAATTGTGATCTTTATCTGAAACACTTTTAAATAACAGATTGCCTTTTTTAAATTCCCATTCTGGAAATTCATTTCCCTCAGCATCCTTAAGTCTCAATGCCTGTTTAAAAATCTGCTGCATCACGCCTTTTTTATAATCCTCCAAAAGGCTTTTCTTTTTTTCTAAGCTTTGCAGACGGCTGTCTATGGCGGTTAGGAAAGTGGCTATTTTTTGTTGTTCTTTGGGTTGAGGAAAGGCAACTTTAATTTTCGACAAATCGCTAGAGTTTATTGCAGGATAACTTGTTCCTGTACATCGCAATAAGACTTTGTTCACAAAATAGCTCGAATGAATATACTGATATACAAATAGAGGATTATTTTTTGTTCTTATTTGTGCATATCCCGTTGACGCAACATAGTCTTTCTCAAGCCTATTAAAGAAATAATTGTTTTTTTGATAAGGTCGAACAGTTTGATATAATATATCATTTTTATGCAAAAGTCGTTGAGCTCTACTTGGAGAATCTTTCTTTAAAATTCTTTCCTCTTTTGAAAGAACTCCACTATCAACACTTTCTAAATCAATATATATAAAAGAGTCGGGCAACTCTTCGCTTCTTGGATTTATAGTGGTAAACTCTTTGAGTTTCTTCACTTCCCAATCCCCTTCAAATTCTGGAAAGCGTAATTGTGGTGTTATTTGCCGTGTTTTCATAGGTTAGCCGGATTTGCGTGAGGGATAGTAACGGAAATCCTTTTTGCTTTTTCGCAAAAAGATTGCAGTGGATAGCCCGACCCTTGGGGCACGCCCAAAATATTTTTATTTATATCCATAGCTTAAAACGGGGTTTCAATATTCAATTCTTCACAAAAGGAAGCGATCAGGGCATCGGTTTCTTTTAAATCGGCATCCAAGGTCTGTATTTCTCGGGCTACGGCTTTAATATCTACAGCTTCCTCTTCTTCAAAGGTGTCAACATAGCGCGGGATGTTTAGGTTGTAGTCGTTTTCGGCTACTTCGGCCAAAGTGGCTACATAACTGTATTTATCTTCGGTAGTGCGGTTGCGGTAGGTGCTTACTATCTTTTCGATATCGGTATCGCGCAACATATTTTGGGTTTTCACCTTTTCGAAATGTTCGCTGGCATCTATAAACAGAATATCGTCTGGGTTTTCCTTACACTTTTTAAACACCAAAATACAGGTGGGAATGCTGGTGCCGTAAAATATGTTTGCCGGCAAGCCTATAACGGCATCCAGATAGTTTTTGTCCTTGATAAGATACTCGCGGATATGGCCTTCGGCACCGCCCCGAAACAGCGCGCCGTGCGGCAATACCACTGCCATTTGTCCGTTTTCGGCCAGATGGTGCACCATATGCTGTACAAAGGCGAAATCGGCCTTGCTTTTGGGGGCCAGTTTGCCGTATTGGCTAAACCTATCGTCACTCATAAAAAGCTGGTTGGCGCTCCATTGCGCAGAAAACGGCGGATTGGCAACAATGGCCTCAAAGCGGTGTTCCAAATGTTGGGGATGCTCTAAGGTGTCTTCCTGCTTGATATCAAAATCACGGTAATGTACGCCGTGCAAGATCATATTCATTCGCGCCAGGTTGTAGGTGGTGCGGTTTAGTTCTTGTCCGTAAAAGTTGGTTACTTCCTCCACTTCCTTGGCAACCCGCAAAAGTAACGAACCACTGCCGCAGGTGGGATCATAGACCGAGCGTAACTTGGTTTTTCCAGTTGTTACCAACTTCGCCAAAACGATACTCACTTCTTGTGGGGTGTAAAACTCGCCTGCCTTCTTCCCTGCTCCACTGGCAAACTTCCCGATAAGGTATTCGTAGGCATCGCCTAAAACATCCAGTTCGGTTTGCTCTAGCCTAAAGTCTATTTTATCTAAATGCGCTAGAACCTTGGCAATAATCTCGTTGCGTGCTGCTGGCGTTTTCCCCAGTTTGGTTGAGTTAAGATCCATATCCTCAAAGAGGTTGTCAAAATCTTCTTCGCTCTCTGTGCCCATCGTACTGTTTTGTACGTTGTTTAGGATTTTTTGTAAATCCTCAAGTATAAAGTTGTGTTTGGTGTTGTAGCTATGTACTTCTTCCGCAGCTAAATCAAAAGCAACTTCTTCGTTGTGATTGCCGCGTTTGGCAACGGCGCTAAATAGTTCGGAAGGTTTTAAAAAGTAGCCCAGTTTCTCCAAAGCTTCTTCCCGAATGGCAGCAATATATTCCTTGCCGTTGGTAGCGTTTTCGTCTATATCATTAAACTCAATCCCATCTGGTTTTAGAATGGCATTGGCATAGATTTCCATCCGCTCGGATAAGTATTTGTAGAAAATAAACCCCAGGATATAATCGCGGAACTCGTCGGCGTTCATTTTTCCTCTTAGGGTGTTGGCTATGTTCCAGAGTTGTTGTTCTAGTTGTTTTTTATGGTCTTCGGACATTGGTGGGGTTTGAGAAGATGGATTAATAGTTGTATAAATTCTTGGTTATGCCAATCGTTTTTAATCATAGCTTTAATAGTTCTATTTCTAATTCATGCCTTAAGCTACTATTTAAAAATGATGTGAAGGTAATGTCTAAAGGTGGTGGTGTTTTTTCACAAGCATATCTCATTTTTACAAAATGGTTACTATGCATTTCGAGGAAATATTCAAAACTTTTAAAAACATAGTCTCTTTTTATTTTATTAATGTGATCAATTTCCTTTTTATCATAAGGATCTTGAGGATTGAGGCTTTTTATGTACAAATTTAAATGTTTCAAATAGCTCTCCTTATTGTAGGAAACGTGCTTATTCGAATCAAAGGTATTTATTAATTTATTTTTAAAATCCTTACATTTTGGATGATTCATTAGATCGTTTAACTTATGTTTTCTGGGATAAGATCCTGAATGAAAAACTATTATTGCTTTTAACATTAATTCTGCTGCGAACGAATGGTTAGTTCCCACAATAACACCTTTAAAGAGATCGTATGCCATCGGATTTTCGTGTCTTTTGTTATTTGAATGTTGACTTGCAAGATAAGCAGCTTCTAAAAAAATTCGAGCATGTGCATTATAGTTTATTGCGAGTTGTTTAGGTGATAAAGTCATATTCTTATAATTATAGTTAACATTGGTATAGGCAACGTCTCGATACATTATGGCGTATATTTCCATATGCACGAAAGCTTATCTAAATAAACCTTTTAAGCCATGGGATGGCAATATGCCTAAAATTTAACTGGGGAGAAAAAGCCAAAGCTTCAGAACCAAATATAAAAACTATATAGTCCATTAACATAGTTTTCCTGAAAATAATATTTCCGTGGCTATTGATAGGACATTATCAATCGGTGGGGAGAGAAGTTAGAAATAGGAAATTTCCGGACTCAATAATTCATTGAAAAACGAACTTTATGTGCATTGCAACACCTATGTTTCTAAGATAACCAAGGAGATGTTGGCTTGGGAAAGCAGAAGTTAGTTATATTTATCTTCTACACTTCATCCATATTATTACTTAAATTCAGCCTGGATGTACAATAAACTGTACAAAAAACCCTAAAAACCTGATTAACAGTTTTTTAGGGTCTTAAAAAGTTGGCCCACTAGGGCTCGAACCTAGACTCTTCTGGACCAAAACCAGACGTGTTGCCAGTTACACCATGGGCCAATTCCTTGATGCGGGGGCAAAATTAATATAATCTTTGGCTTGTACAAACATTTCTATATAAATATTTGCCTTCCTGAGCGGCGGAAAATAGTAGCAGGCTAAAATATCAAAGGGCAATATTCGTTAGTTGCATTTGGGTACTTGGGGCTAAACATATTATTAGTAAATTCGTCCCATCAAAATTTCATGTGCTTATGGGTTCTTTTAACTTTATAAAATGGAACAAAATTACAGGCTGGTGTGTCTTTGCCATTGCCCTTACCACCTACTGGCTGACTGTGGAACCCACTGCCAGTTTTTGGGATGCGGGGGAGTTTATTACCACCTCCAGTAATCTGGAAGTTGGCCACCCCCCTGGGGCGCCATTATACCAAATAATCGGGGCTTTCTTCTCCATTTTTGCATTGGACTCCTCCTATATTGCACTTACCATAAACCTGATGTCCGTTTTTGCAAGTGCCTTTACCATTCTCTTCATGTTTTGGTCGCTTACCATTTTGATTGGCAATTTGGTCTCAAAACATCACGAAATAGAAAAAACCCATGCCATCGCAATAATCGGAAGTGCCGCGGTGGGAGCCTTGGCATTTACTTTTACCGACAGTTTTTGGTTTAATGCCGTGGAAGCGGAAGTGTATGCCATGGCCGCATTTTTAATGTCGGTTATGTTTTACCTCGGCCTGCGTTGGGAGCGCGATATGTTTGAGCCCCGTGGCAACCGTTGGGCCATCCTTATCGCCTTTATTATCGGGTTGTCGTTTGGGGTACACTTTATGGCACTGCTCACTATTCCGGCCATCGGATTTCTTTATTACTTTAAACACTATCCCAAGATTACGGTAACCAACTTTATAATCGCAAATATTGTTACGGCAGCCATACTGCTGTTTATCTTTATACTGTTGTTGCCGATGACCATGAAGTTTTTCAGCGGCTCGGAATTATTCTTTGTGAATGACCTCGGCATGCCTTTTAACTCTGGAACCATTATAGCGGCCTTGCTGTTTATTGTGGTCTTTATTTATGGGTTGCGCTACACCAGAAAAAAAGGATTTGTACAACTGAATACGCTGTTGCTTTGTGTTCTTTTTATTTTTATCGGCTTTTCAAGCTGGTTGATGCTTCCCATCCGTGCGAATGCCGGCACCGTTATCAACGAAAACAATCCTGCCGATGCGCGGGAGCTTTTAGCCTATTACAACCGCGAACAGTATCCGGAAACCCACCTTTTTTATGGGCCGTATTTCACTGAATCCTACGTTGGTCTTGATGAGAAAAACCCGTATAAGGATGATAAACCAAACTACGAAAGGGACTATGAAACAAGAAAATACATTATAGTCAACAATTATAAAAACGCCAGTCAAAACACTGAGGATTCACAAAAGGGATTTTTGCCCAGAATGTGGAGTACGGAGCACAGTACCAACTATATGGAGTTTATGGGCGGCCTGGATTTTTCCGTAAAAAGCATCTATTTGGATGAGCCGCGCTTGGTAGAGGAGATCAACAAATTTAAACAGGCCTACCGTTCCGGCGTGGTGGAGAAAAGCGATTACGACAAGTTCCTTAAAAACTTCGGCCAATACATCGATATTCAAAAGCCCACGTTTTTCCAAAACATAAAGTTTATGTTCGAGTATCAGTTTGGGTATATGTATTGGCGCTATTTTATGTGGAATTTCACGGGGCGGCAGGACGACATCCAAGGGCAGTACACCGATTTGCACGGCAACTGGCTCAGCGGCATCAAGTTTATAGACGAGATGCGTTTGGGGAACCAGGACAATCTGCCCGCCGATATTAAAAACAACAAGGCGCGAAATACTTATTTTTTCCTGCCCTTGATTTTGGGGATTATCGGGCTGGTATTCCATTTTAAAAATGATCAAAAAAGCTTTTGGGTCTTACTGGTATTTTTCCTGTTTACGGGACTCGCCCTAAAGATTTACCTCAACGAACGGCCTTTTGAACCGCGGGAACGGGATTACGCCTTGGTGGGGAGTTTTTACGTGTTTGCCATGTGGATTGGTTATGGGGTATATGCGCTTTTTGACTTGATGAAAAATTACTTAAAACCCAAGATTGCGCTCCCCTTGGTGTTAGTGGCTACAGTGCTGGCGGGGCCGGTGCTTTTGGCCTCACAAAACTGGGATGACCACGACCGAAGCAACAGGTACACGGCACTTTCTATGGCCAAGATGTATTTGGATTCCTGCGACGAAAACGCCATTTTATTCACTATTGGAGACAACGACACTTTTGCACTTTGGTACGCCCAGAATGTTGAAGGATACCGCCAAGACGTTAGAATTGTGAATACAAGTCTGTTCCAGACCGACTGGTATATTGACGATATGAAGAAAAAGGCATTTAGCAGTGATCCGATTCCATCACAATTGACACATAATCAATATCGATATGGCACGCGCGACTTTTTATTCTATCAGCAAACAAGAAAAGACACCGTTGATATTAAGACTTGGATGAATTTTGTTGCCAACGACACAGAAGCCACCAAACTAGAATTGGACAACGGGCAAATAGTCCACACTTTTCCTTCCAAAGTCATCCGTATTCCTGTAGATAAACAATCCGTATTGGAACACGGGATAGTGGAGATGAAAGACGCCGATAAAATTGTGGACGACATTTACATCAACGTAAAAAGAGATATAATCTATAAAAACCGAATGATGATGCTCGATATAATCGCCAACAACAATTGGGAGCGACCTATATATTTCAGTGGCGGCAGTTTTGGGGACGACGATTATATTTGGATGAAGGATTATCTGCAATTGGACGGAGTGGTGTACAAATTAGTGCCGATACGCACCCCACTCAGCAAACGAAACCCTTATGATATGGGACGCATTGATGCCGACAAAATGTATGATATAGTTATGGGATGGGATTGGGGCAATAGCGGCAGTCCCGATATTTATCACGACACCGAGACCCGAAGGAACGGAATCACCTACCGAAGCAATCTGGCCCGTTTATCGGAGGCCCTTATCAACCAAGGAGAACTTGGGAAAGCCGAAAAAGTATTGGATTTGGCCATGGAGAAAATGCCGGTTAAATATTTTGAATATTACTCCCTGCTCGAGCCTTATATCATTGGATATTATGAATTGAACCGGCCTGAAAAAGCCAGAAAAGTATATGAGGACGTTTCCAGAATATACCAAGAACACCTGCTTTATTACAGCGGGTTTAAGTTCGATAGGCAACGTCGCATAGCCGATGAGATTATCACCGATATGGAGCGGTATAGAAGTTTGGTGAAATATGTGGCAATGTATGACGACGAGGAATTTGCACGGACGGAAGCCAAAAAATTCAATGACTATTTAAAACTGTTTAGACATTTCTATTCTCCGGATGAAGCATTGGATATAGACAAGGAATTGATCAGCAATCCTGATATCGATATGCCAATAGATTCAAGTCTTCTCGAGCAAATGAATCTGGAGCGCAGTCAGAAAATAGATATGGAAGCGCCCTTACATCCATAGCAGTGAAATCGCCTTTTGCAAAAATGCCCAGTTTCGTTCCGCGTTTATATCCTGAACGCATCTGGGCTTTTTCGCGCGAATCAAATTCCGTTTATCTCACTTTTGACGATGGTCCCATTCCAGGAATCACGCCTTGGGTATTGGACGAATTAAAAAAACACCAGGCGAAGGCCACATTTTTCTGCATAGGCGAGAATGTTGCAAAGCACCCAGAAATCTTTAAAAGAATATCCGCCGAGGGGCATGCGGTGGGAAATCACACCAACAATCATTTGAACGGATGGAAAACCGAGACTTCGGAGTATATTGAGAATGTCTTAAAATGCGAGGAGTCGCTCAAATCCAATTCCGATCCCGATGCGTATCAGGATTCAAAATTATTATTCCGCCCCCCCTATGGCCGTATAAAATCTTCCCAAGCCAAATTGCTTCAGAATAAGGGCTATAAAATTGTGATGTGGGAAATAATAAGTTATGATTTTGATGCGGGGATTTCAGAGGAGGAATGCCTACAAAACGTTTTGGGAAAGATTCGCCCTGGAAGCGTAGTTGTGTTTCACGATAGCTTAAAGGCAGAAAAAAACCTTCGATATGTGTTGCCGAAGGTTTTGGAGTTTTTGGGGGAGAAGAAGTGGTTATGTAAACCAATAAATAATTTTTAGGCTATTTGGCAGCAAGGTTTAGGGAGACCGTAAACATTTTTCCGCCTCCTTTCACCCGTTCTGCATAAATTTCTATATAATCACCCTGCTTCATTTCTATCGTTCCCAAAATTTTTGAAGCTTCTATCTCATCGGTGTTTCCAACCCTAGCATATATTTTAGTATCTTGAAGTGTAACACCATTTTTTGCAAAATAAAGCATTACCTCAGTATCTGTGCTTGTTAATTGATATGAAATTGACGCATTAACGTGAAAATATCTCTTCTTTGCCCCTTTGTATGTAATTCTATTATTTCCATCGCGCGTAAATCGAAATAGATTATTTGAATTTGTATCACCCCAAACTTTTTCTCGAGGAGGATTTCCATTAAAAGAAGTAGTGTAACCATCCCCACCAGTAACGGTACCTGGAAAATTTATATCTCCAGTTGCCTCAGCATCACTTTCTCGCGGAATACCGGGAGAATCAACTGTCCAAGCATTTGTGAAATTATAACCAGAATATGACCCCGTAGTGTATTTTTTGATAGAATTTGTAACATTCGCTCCCGAAAACACATGACCTAAAAGAACCCCAGTTCCAACTGTAGGATTGGAATTGAAATCCATAGCAATAGCACTTCCTTTCACGGTACTAAATCCACTTACTTTTTCGATTAATCCAAAAGTCCCCGTAAAGGTTTCGTAAGTGCCTTTATTGGTATCAAACCACCCTTGATTGCTCAATAGAAGATTTCCGATATTAGAATAAGTAATACCATTCGTATTATTCATATACTGAATAATATTTCCAAAATAGAGCCCTAATCCAGAAATAGTTCCCACACTAGAGCCCACCAGCCCATCAATCACAACATTTTGAACTATTAAAGAAGTGTTTGTATCCTTGCCTGGTCCAGTAATATTAAAAGCTCTTATGCCTTTTAAAGTGACATTTTTGATAGTACCTCCCGTAGTCCCTTCAAATATGGTACCTCCAGTACCTCCTGGGTAGAAAAGGATATCTTCGAAAGCATCCAATCCTGCAACAGTTGCGTTGTTTAGATCAATAGGAACTCTTATATTTATAGTTCCATTTATTTCATAGAGATGATCAGGCAACAAGGTAATTTTTCCACCAGATGGGGCGGGAAGATCGGCTTCACTTTTCACAAGAACATGTTTATTTCTTTTTTCAAGATCTGAAGAAATTCTGATCCATTTCGGATTGGGAGGTATTGAATCATAATAAAAAAATGAGCGTTCATCGGTATCATAAACAAGAAGACTATTGGCAGGCTCGGATATTTCTGTGCGTTCTAAAGTGGTCATCCGGGGGACCAAAAGCCCCTGAGAATCTGAACTAATATCCAAAGCAGAAGAAGCGTCTGGATACAAAGTTCCTATTCCAACTTGTGGAAATGCGGAAATAGAAAAGAGAAAAAGAAACAAGAAAGAAATCCTATTTGATTTAAAAAAAGATAATATTGAGAATGGATTTTTCATTTTCTTGAGAATTTACGTAGAATGCGCTTTGGACAAATATTTAATCAATAGAGAGGCTTAAGGAACGTACATCCATTTGAGCGCTTCCAGAAAGACGTTCTGCCCATATTTCAATATAATCGTCTTTTTCCAGTTCTATTGTTGCTACTATCGGTAATGACGAGATTCGGGTACTTGAAGCAGTCCTACCATAGACTTTAGTGTCTCCAATTATAGCTCCATTTTTTGCTATATATAGTATATAAACTGTTGCTGCGGTAGTCGAAGATTCATAAGAAATAGAGGCGTTTACTTGAAAATATCTCTTTTTTGAGCCTATATACTTAATTTTATTGTTAGGTGTAAGCACCTCTCTTTCAAACCGAAAAAGATTACTTGAGGTTGTTGTTACAGGGAGTTTTAGGAGACTCGGATTTGTAGAAAATGATGTTTGAACTGCGCTATTTAAACTCATATTCCCTGAAGCATTCGCATCTCCTTCTCTCGGAATACCTGGGGAATCAACGGTCCATTTATTTGTGAAATTATAACCGGCATAGGGTGCAGGGTTATATCCTTTTACAAATTGAGTACTAGTTCCTGAAAATACAACATTCAAAATAACACCATTACTTACTGTAGTAGGATTAGAACTAAAATCCATCGCAATAGCACCAACATTCGCCGTACTAAAACCACTCACTTTTTCAATTAAGCTAAAAGTACCCGTAAAAGTTTCATAAGTACCATTATTGCCTGCGAACCATCCTTGATTGTTCAACAACAGATTTCCAATATTAGAATAAGTAATCCCATTCGTATTATTCATGTACTGAATAATATTTCCAAAATAGAGCCCTAAACCAGAGATACTTCCTACACTTGAGGTCATTCCATCGACAATCACATTTTGGACTATTAATGAAGAGCTGGATGATATCCCTGGACCCGTAATTTCAAATGCCTTTCCCCCTTTCAATGTCACGTTTTTGATATTTCCGCCTGTATTTCCTTTAAAAACTGCACCACCTGGAAAGGAGAGTACATCTTCAAAAGCATCCAAGCCGGCTATGGTAGCGGTGTTTAGGTTAATAGGCGCTGTTAAAGTTATGGTTCCATTTATTTCATAGAAAGTATTTGCAACTAATGTGATTTCACCCCCTGAAGGCGCAGGGAGATCAGCCAAACTTTTAACTAAAACGTAATTATCCCTTTGATTGGCACTAGCATTTATCTTTACCCAAGTAGTAGAAGGAAAATGGTAATAATAAAAAGATCTAAGATCCGTATCATAAACCATTAAACTGTTGGCAGGGGTTATTATTGCAGTTCTTTGTGCGGTAGTCATTCTCGGGACTAAGAGCCCTTGGGAGTTTGACTGGATGTCCAAAGCGGATGTTGGCGCCGGACTTGTAGTGCCGATCCCTACTTGGGATGTCATACTAACACTAAGAAGCAGGAGAACTGCGAAAAATAATTTCTTTAAATAAATAATTTGAAAATAGGAAGAATAGGGGGGTATAAAAACATCCATGGATTTGGGGAGATTTAATAATTTGGGGATTTAGGAAATACTTTTCAAAGATAGAAGGCCCCGCCTCTAATGGAAGCTATTTAACAGGAAAATATGACTTTTAACCTATTTTAAGAAAAAACAGGTATTTAACGGAAGGAGAAAACTAAAGTTTAGAAGAGAGGGATGAGAATATATAATGAAGTTTATACATATTCATTGATAAGGTCGATCAAGGTGTTGGCGTCCTGTTCCCCGCTTTGGCGCCATTTCATCTCCCCATCTTTATAAATCATTAATGTAGGCAGGTCTTTTATGCGAAGGGCATCGGCCAGTTCCTTGTTTTTCTCCACATCAATTTTTATGACCCTAGCTTTTTCCCCGAGCGCTGCTGCCACTTCGCGAAGTATTGCGCTCATTTCCGCGGAAGCCTTATCGCCATCAGTATGAAAATCCAGTAAAACTGGAATACGGGTTTCAATTAATTCTCCAAATTTTGACATCTACTATTTAGTGTTACTTGAACAATTGTATTACAAATATAACATTTCAACCCCAATATAGAACTTTCGATTAAAATATCGCAAAAATTTAATCCATTTAAGTTGCTGTTGTTTTTACGGATACTTCCGATGGGGCTTTTTTCTTGAGTTTGATAACAGTAACTTCCGGCCAAATTCCCACCCGCCCGGGATATCCCAGGTACCCAAAGCCGCGGTTCACATTTATATATCTTCCGAATTCCTCATAAATGCCCGCCCAGTTTTTATATCGATATTGGATGGGGCTCCATTTAAAAACTCCAGGAATCTCCACGCCAAACTGCATTCCGTGGGTATGTCCGCTCAAGGTAAGATGGAAGTTCCGAGGGTCTTCCTTAACCTCTGCCTGCCAATGTGAGGGATCGTGGGTCAGCAATATTTTAAAATCGGTATCGGAAAGTCCCTCACAAGCCTTATCCAAATCTCCTGCCTGCAGAAAACCGTTCAATCCCCAATTTTCTACACCCAGCAAAGCAATTCTTTCTCCATTTTTTTCCAAATATCGATTCTCGTTTAATAAAAGGTCCCAACCCATTTCGCGTTGGATGTTCTTTATCTTCTGAAGGTTTTCAGCCTTATCTTCTTTATTTTCCCATTTAACATAATCGCCGTAATCGTGGTTTCCCAGTATGGAATACACCCCATCCTTTGCTTTCAAACTGCCCAAAAGCTCCTTCCAATCGTTTAATTCATCGGCTAGATTATTGACCAAATCGCCAGTGAACACAATCAAGTCGCTCCCTTGCTCGTTGGCCAGGTTTATTCCGTATTCCACCTTACTCCGCTTGTCAAAACTCCCACAATGTATATCGCTCAATTGGGTAATGGTATATCCATCGAAAGCGTCGGGCAAATCGTCAAATTCGAGAACATATTTTAAAACCTTAAAGTTGTATTTCCCCCAAACCATGCCGTACAGCAGGGAAGCAAAGGGAATGGCGGCGACCCCGAGAGCCATGGTGCTCACAAATTTTCTGCGGGAACCCATAAATGGAGTTTCTGTACTGCCTGCCACTTTCATAAAAATTCCTACAAAAAAACGGCCGATATCCTCGCCAAACATAAAAATGACGACAATCAATTTCGGGACAAAAACAGCCAGAAAGATACCGAAGTAATACATTTTGGGCGGTCGCATCATCTTACCGGTGCCCATAAAAGAAAGCTCATAGAAAAGACCTGCCAACACCCCCAATGAAATGAGGAAATATAGCCAGTGGAGCCATGGACTTTTAGTAAGAGTCCTCAGGGCTTGAAAAGCATAAATATCGACTAGAATATAGATAAGTATAAAAAGAATCCAGCGCATAGTAGAAATAATGCCCAAAGGTAGCAAGTTCCAAATTAGGAGGCTTGCGCTTTACTTATATTTAACGGTTTTAGTATCTTTCCAACGGGACTGGGGGCAGTGGGCAGTGGGCAGTGGGCAGTGGGCAGTGGCAGTTTGAAAGTGAAGGTCAAGTGAATATATTAAAAAACACCATAAAAAAATGAAACGAAGAAAATTTATACAGAACGCCTCGCTTTCCACATTGGGGATTGCGGTGGGGGGTGCGGTGTTTGCATCACAAAAAACCAATTACTTTTCAGATGAGGAGCCAGCTGAATACGGAATATTCGGCAGTTATCCGTTGGTTATTGCCACTTGGGACGTAAAGGAAAGCACCGCTGTGGCTTGGCAGGTTCTGCAGCAAGGGAAATCGGCTCTTGACGCCGTGGAACAAGGTTGTAGAGTAGAAGAAGCCAATGCCGAGGGCCAATCGGTTGGGATTGGCGGATTGCCTGATAGAGATGGCAATGTAACCCTGGATGCCTGCATTATGGACAGCAAGGGAAATTACGGCGCGGTGGTTTATTTGCAAAATATCCTTCATCCCATTTCCGTTGCACGAAAAGTTATGGAAGACACGCCACACGTTATTTTGGCTGGGAAAGGAGCAGAAAAGTTCGCTATTGAAAAAGGTTTTGAACCCATTGATCTGCTTACCGAAAGATCCAAAAAGGATTGGGAGGAGTGGAAAAAAACCTCGGAATACAAGCCCATTATCAATATTGAAAACCACGATACTATCGGGATGTTGGCGATGGACAAAAATGGTGATATAGCAGGAGGTTGTACCACGAGTGGCCTTGCCTACAAAATGGCTGGACGCGTAGGCGACTCGCCAATAATAGGCTCAGGATTGTTTATCGACAATGAAGTTGGTGGCGCAACAGCCACAGGTTTAGGCGAGGAGGTTTTAAAAACCGTCGGCAGTTTTTTGATTGTGGAATTGATGCGCCAAGGAAAGAGTCCGCAACAGGCCTGTGAGGAAGCAATTGGGAGAATAATAAAGAAGAACCCAGATTACAAGGATTTTCAAGTGGGTTATATCGCTGTAAACAAGAAAGGTGAAACTGGGTTTTATTCCATACACGACGGGTTTTCGGTTACCAAATACCAAAATGATAGAAACGAGAATATCCCCTCGGATTTTTATGATAAGAAATAAACCCTCTTTGGGGTTTGGGGTTGCGGGTTACGGGATGCGGGGAGGTTATTATTGTTTGGTTTTGGAATTTGGAATTTGGTGCTTGGTATTTGTGGGGATTGGGGATTGGTTAATTCGTTAATTGGGGATTTGGTGCTTGGTGCTTGGTTGGTTTCACGCGGAGAGCGCTGAGGATTTATTGTTTATTGATATTGTTTGGAATTTGGTGCTTGGTGCTTTGCTTAGCGCGCTATATCTATAATCTAAATTGGAGAATAATCATCAAAACCATTAAAAATAAGGGGAAGGTCAAGACCGCTAAAACACCCAAACAACCTTTGGTGACTATTCTCCCGATCTTTTGATTTCTTCCGCTTTTGGTCAATGGAATTCCGATTTTTCGGGAAATATTTGATTTCACACGGGAGATGCCTATTAACCGTCTCCAAGAAAATCCACCTCTGTTCATGATGCTTAAATTTCAGAAATATTAATTTTCAAATTTAGACAAAACAATTCTAATCAGTTTTTGGTCAAAGGAAGCCTCTGATACCACGAATTTGCTATATCACAAAAAACACAACTGTTTTTGGGAATCAAAACAATTTTATTTGAATTATCCTTGATTTTAATTACTCCGCAAAAACCAATTCGCCCCTACTTTCCAATTCCTTGAAGTGCATCACAAGTTCCAAAGCATCAGGTATTACATCGCTGCAACAGATTATCAAGGAGCCTTTTTTGGCATTCTTAATAGCGAAGGTAATTGCTTCCTTTTCTGAAGGAATGATAGTGGTTTTTTTATTCGGGTTTTTCATTTTGATGCCTTCATCCAGCATGTGGATAATCTGTTGTTCCGATTTTCCGCGCAAGTTCTTGTCCTGACGGATGATAATTTCATCGAACATTTCGGCGGCGATACTTCCCAGCTCTCTGGTGTCTTCGTCGCGCCTATCGCCTACTCCGGCAATTATTCCAATTTTTTCCGAGGCTTCAAGATTATCGGTGAATTTTTTCAGGGCCTTCATCCCTGCTGGATTATGGGCATAATCCAAAAGGATACTGAAATTTTCAAATTTGAAAAGGTTCAATCTACCCGGGGTTTGTGCTGCGGAAGGAATGAAAGTTTCCAAAGCCATTTTCATGTCCTCTATACTAATGCCACGGACATTGGCGGCTATAATGGCCGGCAGTATATTTTGAATCATAAATAGCGCTTTCCCACCATAGGTCAGGGGAATATTTTCGGCCTTCATCACTCGCATTTTCCAAGTTCCCCTACAAAGGGTTACATAGCCATTTTCATAAACAGCAGTAATCCCCCCAAGTTTTTGAAGGGCTCTGATCCGTGGATTTTCCTCGTCCATCGAAAACAAAGCCACATTACAGTTTAACGGGCGTCGCATTTCATATACCAAATCATCATCTGCATTAAGAATGGCATAGCCATCGGGAAGAACCGTTTCTGGGATTACACCCTTCACCTTGGCCAACTGTTCAATGGTATGGATACCCTTTAGCCCCAAATGGTCCGCTTCCACATTAGTTACAATACCTATATCACATCTTTTAAATCCCAAACCAGCACGCAACAATCCTCCACGAGCACATTCAAGAACAGCAAAATTGACTGTTGGATCTTTTAAAACAAATTCTGCACTTGTAGGTCCTGTGCAATCGCCCTTCATCAGCAATCTATTCTGGATATAAACTCCGTCGCTTGTTGTGTAGCCCACGCGATACCCCTTCATTTTTGCCATATGGGCAATTAAACGCGTGGTTGTGGTTTTCCCATTGGTGCCTGTAACGGCAATAATTGGAATCCTACCGGTATCTCCTTGTTTTGGGAAAAGCTTGTCCACTACGGGAGAGGCCACATTACGGGGCAAACCCTTGGTTGGGGCAAGGTGCATCCTAAACCCTGGACCGGCATTCACTTCTAGAACGGCACCTCCAGTTTCCTCCAAAGGCTTACTGATATCCGTGGTCATAATATCTATTCCACAGATATCGAGGTCGATTATTTTTGAAATCCTTTCGGCCATGGAGACGTTGGAAGGGTGTACAATATCGGTTACATCCTCCGCAGTTCCACCGGTACTCAGGTTTCCGGTGTCTTTCAAGATTACTATCTCATCCTCTAATGGAACCGAGTCCTCGGTATAGCCGATAGCTTCAAGGATTGTTCGAGTGAGATCGTTGATCGTTATTTGGGTCAACACATTTTCATGTCCGTAACCCCTTCTAGGATCACGGTTCTCCTCTGCCACCAATTCCTTTATAGTGGACTTCCCATCGCCGACCACATGTGCGGGGGTCCGTTTTGCGGCAGCCACAAACACATTATTGATAACCAACAAACGGTAATCCTCCCCAGTGATAAATTTTTCAATAATTATTTTATGTGAAACTTCCTTAGCGGCTTTAAAGGCGACCAAGGCATCCGCATAATTGGTTATATTGACAGTAATCCCGCGTCCGTGATTGCCGTCTATAGGTTTCACGACCAAAGGAAAGCCTACATAGCGACAGGCCTCTTCCAGACTGGTTTCGCGAGTAATGATATCGCCACGTGGCACCAGGACTTCCGCTTGCTCCAAAATATACTTGGTATCTTCCTTATCGCAAGCCAGCTCTACCCCAATACTACTTGTTTCCGAAGTAACGGTGGCCTGTATTCGTTTTTGGTTGGTCCCATATCCAAGTTGGCAAAGAGAATATTTGTTCAGCCGAATCCACGGAATCCCTCTGCTTTCGGCTTCTTCCACTATGGAGCCAGTACTAGGGCCCAATCTCTCGTTTTCGCGAAGTTCGCGCATCCGTTGGATGTCATCCTCGAGATCATAAGTTTCCCCAACAATAAGAGCTTTACAAATATCAACCGCAGCTTTGGCAGCGTATCGGCCCACATTTTCTTCCATATAACTGAAAACCACATTGTAAACTCCTTTTTCGCCATAGCCCCTTGTTCTTCCGAAGCCCGTATCCATCCCGGCCAAAGTCTGGATTTCAAGAGCTATATGTTCAATTACATGACCCATCCAGGTGCCTTCCTCCACTCGCTGGAAAAATCCTCCGGGTTCTCCAACCGAGCAGCGATGCTCGTATAGGCCAGGAAACATGAACTTTAGTCGATCTAAGAAACCATCGACCTTGTTAGTGGGGAAATCTTCCATTTCCTCCAGATCCAAAACCATTACAATTAATTTATGGCGACGAATGGACCAGTAGTTTGGCCCGCGCATGGCATTGATTTCCCTAATTCTCATGAGCTGACATATTTGAAGGTGTCTATAGTAATCCGGATTAGAATTTGCTAAATATATGATTAATTTTTATAACATTTAATGTATTTTTGGCGTCAAATCGAATAAATCCATGAGTGTAAAAGGAATTCTAATTCCCATTGGCGGAAATGAAGACAAAGGCAACGGAGAGAGCGAAAGATATACATTAGAGTATATTCAGGAGGGGATTTTATCCCGGGTGTTACGCGAAAGTGGCGGCAAGAATGCAACCATAGTGGTGATTCCCACCGCCTCTAGCATCCCTGTGGAAGTGAGCAGAAATTACCGGAAGGCATTTTTTAAACTCGGTTGCGAAAGTATCCACGTTATGGACATTAGAAGTCGAGAGGATGCCGAATTGCCGGAATATCTCGAGGTAATGAAAACGGCGAACTGTGTTATGTTCTCTGGGGGTGACCAGTCCAAAATCGTAAATTTTATCGGCGGGACCAAACTCGACAAAATCATCAAAGAGAAATATAAAAACGAAAAATTCGTGATTGCCGGCACCAGCGCTGGGGCCATGTCCATGAGCGAAGAAATGATAACCGGGGGTGGGACCCAGGAAGCCTTTACAAAAGGCGCCACTAACATGGGACCGGGTTTAGGTTTAATTCCAAATTTCATTATCGACTCCCATTTTATCCGTCGGGGACGTTTTGGACGCTTGGCGGAGGCCGTTGCCAGATTTCCTTTAAAAGTGGGAATTGGTTTGGCCGAAGATACCGGCCTGGTCATCAAAAAAGGGAACGAGTGCGAGGTAATCGGCTCGGGGATGGTTATTCTCTTTGACCCACGAAAGTTAATTCACAACAATCAAGCAGTTGTGAAGGAAGGCTCCCCGATGTCCTTGACCAATCTAAAAATCCACATCCTCGCCAATGGCGATAAACTCAACATCAAAAAGAAAAAGGTAAAGTTTTCACCGATCCATTTGAAATTGATTGATGCGGAAACGCTTTGAGGAGACGTGAGACGTGAGACATGAGACATGAGACGTGAGACGTGAGACTGATCGGTGGTCGGTTGAGGGATTCGGGATTTGTTAATTCGGTTATCGGTTGTTATTGTTTATCGCTATTGATTATTGTTTGGAATTTGAATTTTGGAATTTGGAATTTGGTGCTTGGTGCTTGGTGCTTGGGGTCGGTTATCGGTTAGAATTTTTAAAAAAGTTTGGGAATTGCTGGCAAATCTATCCATAAATTGCAATATCTTTTTCACTTGTAAGCTTTCCATTGACTTGGGAAGTTTTAAAAGCTCGGTACATTCCTTCGGTATTAAAGGGCATGGCGATATTTCCTTTGGAATCGACGGCAATTAGTCCGCCATCGCCCCCAAGCTTTAGGATTCTCTTATTTATTACTTCGTCGGCGGCTTCTTTTAATGTCATCCCTTTATATTCCATCAGGCAGGAAACATCATAGGCTACTACGCCACGAATAAAAAATTCGCCACTTCCCGTGCAACTAACAGCACAGGTTTGGTTGTTGGCATAATTTCCGGCACCAATTATAGGACTGTCGCCAACCCTGCCCCAACGCTTATTGGTCATGCCCCCAGTAGAAGTGGCAGCGGCAATATTTCCGAGTTTATCACAAGCCACGGCACCTACAGTGCCGAATTTGCTGTCCTTTTTCGCGCTGTGGTCCAATTGAAAGGAGCCGGAATCTTTAATTTCCTGCCATTGTTGATAGCGGAGTTCGTCAAAAAAATAATCGGGAGACTCCAATTTATAGTCCAAACTCTTTGCGAAACGCATAGCGCCTTCCCCGGCCAAAAAAACGTGACCACTTTTTTCCATCACATCGCGGGCAAGGGCAATTGGGTTTTTAATTCCAGTAATCAGGGAAACAGCTCCCGCTTCCAAGGTTTTTCCATCCATAATAGCCGCATCCATTTCGTGGGTGCCATCATTGGTAAAAACACTTCCCTTGCCGGCGTTAAACAACGGCGAATCTTCCAGACGCTTCACCGCGATTTCCACGGCATCTAGCGCACTGCCACCTTTTTCCAGTATTTCATAACCGCCTTCCAAAGCATCTTCCAAAGCTGTTTTATATTGTTCTTCTTTTTCTGGCGTCATCAAACCTTTTACCAAGGTGCCGGCACCCCCGTGGATGGCAATGCTATATTTTTTATTCTCCATTATTTATGCCCGCAAAGGCGGGTATCTTTTAATTTTTAGTAGTACTTATTTAGCAAAAGTACGCTTTGGTTTTAAATATATGTCGTTTAAGTTCTTTCTGGTTTTGAATCTGTGAGGTCTTTCCTGTAAATTTTCTTTTTTAATATAAAACCATCTATTTGTGCAGGGTTCTTTATATTTTTGAAGTCATTGTGTAGCCAACATTTTTTTGAGAACCTCCAAAGAGTACAGTTTCACAAAAACCCTCGACAACACTCGGGGATATATAGTTTTAAATTAAACAATCATTCATGTCCACCCAAAAACGTCTTTTCCTTCTCGATGCTTACGCCCTGATATTTCGAGGGTATTACGCGCTTATAAAAAATCCCATCATCAACAGCAAGGGGCAGGACACCTCTGCTATAATGGGGTTTATGAATTCACTTTTCGACGTGATCAGAAGGGAAAAACCTGACCATCTTGCGGTTTGTTTCGACAAGGATGGCAGCACGGAGCGCACCGAACTTTTTGAGGATTACAAAGCCAACCGGGACGTAACTCCCGAGGTGATAAAACAATCGGTTCCCATTATTCAGGAAATCCTAAAAGCCATGAACATTCCCAGTGTGGAGCTTTCAGGCTTGGAGGCCGACGACATTATCGGCACTTTGGCGCAACAGGCTGAAAAGGAAGGATATCAGGTATTTATGGTAACGCCAGATAAGGATTTCGCACAATTGGTAACAGAAAATATATTTATGTACCGTCCCGCCCGAATGGGAAATGGCATTGAAACCTGGGGAGTAGCCGAAGTACAAAAGCGTTTTGGGGTGGAACGGCCCGAACAGGTAATAGATTTCTTGGGAATGATGGGCGATGCCAGCGACAACATCCCCGGCTTGCCCGGAGTAGGGGAAATAACCGCCAAGAAATTTATCGCGGAGTACGGCTCTATGGAAAATCTTTTGGCCAATACCCACCAGCTAAAAGGAAAGATGAAGGAGAGAATTGAAGAAAATGCCGAACTCGGATTACTTTCAAAAAAACTCGCCACCATCAATACCGATTGCGATGTTACTTTCAATGAAACGGATTATGAGCTCACCATGCCCGACGGCGAAAAAGTGCAACAGATTTTTGAGGATTTGGAATTCCGTAGACTCAAGGATCAATTTCTAAAACTTTTTTCGGCAGAAGAGACAAACGGAAGTCAAAATAATGGAATAGTTTCCCAGAAGCCCTCGTCATCCCCAGGAGGAACCAAGATGGGGCAAGCAGGAAGCGGCCAATTTTCGCTCTTTGGCGGCGATGGCGAACCAACGCAAACCATAGAGGATTACAGTTCCCGTAATACCATTGAAAACACGGAACATTTTTACCAAACTGTCAAGGATGGAATGGGCAAAAAACTATTTCTTCAAAATTTGATGAAGCAAAAAAGCGTGTGTTTTGACACTCAAACTACGAGTGCCAATTGCCTGGAAGCGGAATTGGTAGGGATCGCGTTTTCTTGGGAAAAAGGCAAGGGGTTTTATCTTCCTTTTCCGGAAAACAAAATGGAGGCCCAACTTTTAATTGAAGAATTACGCGCTTTCTTTGAAGACGAAGCCACCGAGAAAATAGGGCAAAACCTAAAGAATGACCTTAAGACCTTGGCCAAATACAAGCTTAGTGTAAAAGGAAAACTTTTTGACACCATGCTCGCCCATTATTTGATAAATCCCGATATGCGTCACGACCTGCACGTTCTGAGCGAAACTTACCTCAACTATACGCCCGTGGCAATAGAAGAAGTAATTGGGAAGAAGGGAAAAAATAGGATGGAGCTTCGGGAAGTTCCAATTGAAAAACAAAACGAGTACGCCGTTGAAAATGCCGACATCATTTTTCAACTGAAACAACATTTTGAAAAAGAGCTCGGAGAAGCCAACACCCAAAGCCTTTTTGACGATATTGAAATTCCATTGCTCAGAGTTTTGGCCGACATGGAATTGGAAGGCATCAATTTGGATTCCGATTTCTTAAAAAGTCTTTCAAAAAACCTAGATGCGGACATCTTAAAACTGGAACAAGAAATCTATGAAGAAGCAGGTGAGAAATTCAACATCGCCTCTCCAAAACAATTGGGCGACATACTGTTTGGCAAATTAAAACTGATCGAGAAACCTAAAAAGACCAAAACAGGTCAATTCTCCACCGCGGAGGATGTGCTGTCGATCTTGGCGAAAGACCATAAAATAATCCGCGATGTTTTGGAATACAGGGGGCTGGCAAAACTAAAAAGCACGTATGTAGATGCTTTGCCCGATCAAGTGGAGAAATCGACCCATCGGGTGCATACGGAATATATGCAAACCGTTGCAGCTACGGGACGTTTAAGTTCCAATAATCCCAACCTACAAAACATCCCGATCCGTACCGAGCGGGGAAGGCAAGTGAGAAAAGCATTTGTGCCAAGAGATAAAAATTATATATTGATGGCGGCGGATTATTCGCAAATAGAACTGCGGATAATCGCCTCTTTAAGTAAAGAAGCCAATATGATAGAGGCTTTTAAAAAGGGCGAGGACATTCACGCCTCCACGGCTTCAAAGGTTTTTAATGTGCCCATTGAGGAAGTAACTAGAGAGCAAAGAAACAATGCCAAGACCGTAAATTTCGGGATTATCTACGGAGTTTCGGCCTTTGGATTGAGCAACCAAACCGATCTCTCCCGCGGGGAAGCCAAGGATCTGATAGACACCTATTACAAAACCTATCCACAATTGCGCAACTATATAAGTGAGCAGATACAATTTGCCCGTGAACACGGTTATGTGCAAACGGTTTTGGGAAGGAGAAGGTATTTAAAGGACATCAATGCGGGCAATCAGGTGGTGCGAGGGGCGGCGGAGCGAAACGCGGTAAACGCGCCAATACAAGGAAGTGCCGCAGATATCATTAAGATCGCAATGATCAATATTCATAAGCGATTGACGGAAGAAAACCTAAAGAGCAAGATGCTCCTGCAGGTGCATGATGAATTGGTGTTTGATGTTTACAAACCGGAGTTGGAAACTTTAAAAACCCTAGTGAAACACGAAATGGAAAATGCCCATAAACTCACGGTGCCATTGGATGTTGATTTGGGAGTTGGGGAGAATTGGCTGGAGGCACATTGAGGGGACGTACAAAATTCCAAATTCCAAATTCCAAAATCCAAAATCCAAATTCCAAATTCCGAAAAAGAGTAACCAAAACATTCATTTTCAATAGTCTTGAAAAATTATGAATTCTAAATTAACCCATTTTTCAAAATAGTCAGTATTCCTGGTATTCATTCCATAATCGACTTATCTGAACCTTTATTTTGGGGCGGGGATAAAAAATTGATTGATTTTGCGGAGTCCAATGAATTCCTCATTTATAGAGTTTTAGAATATGGATTAATGGAAAATTGGGAAATCATCAAAACTGTTTATGGGATGGATGCCATAAAACGATAGTGCTCTGGGTTTACGGAATTTGGACGATGGTTACGCTCCCGTTCCCTTGGCCATCTTCAATATTGACAAAAAATAATTTAGGTGCTACACACCGAAAACGTCGATGCTCCGCTTTTGGAATGCCTAAATAGGTCAGAATTGGTTGGAGGCACATTAAATAAGGTGGCAGTTTTCAATACTTCGGCAAACCAAGAAGTGAATTTTGAGTTTACTTTTTCAATCTATATTTCCAGACTCCAAAGAATCTAGGGAGGAATTCGGGATATGTATTTATGATCTTACTTCTCCAGTTCCTCTTTAATCTTATCCATAAAGTTTGGATTCACGGTAATATCCGCAAAGTTAATATGGTTGTATATTTCTGGTACCGAGGCAAAGGTAAAGGCAATAGGAAGCATGTGAAGTAGTTTTTCAACATAGCGTTTATAGGCCAAATCCATCTCGTTGCGACAATGGTTCTTCTTGTAATATTCTTCTGAAATCACTGGAATAAAAAACTTGGAGTCCACAATACCCCACATATATTTTGATGTAAATGCTTCGCCTATGCCAATACTCTTTTCGTCAAAAAATATTTCCAATTTATCGCCATTTGGTTTTCTGTACTCCAGTAACGGCTGATAGACATTCTTTTTGACCCATTCACTATTTCCGTGGGAATAACTGATAAATACATCATACTTCTGTGAACCTTCGGCCACGCCGGTAACCAGAAATTTGTACGCAAACCTCCAAGCCAAAATTGTAGCGATAAGCATTCCTATAAGAGTTAAACCAACGGGAATAATCTTTTCAAAGGAATACACTAAAGCACCATAAATGGCAAAAAACAGCAGCCCAATCACAAATGCCAGTACCGCCAATGTCTTAGGTTTGGTCTGTAAGGTTTTTATATATTTAAATAGAAATGCGAAAATCAGCACAGTAAAAAAACTAAAAAATAGCGTCTGGCCTATTTTCACAGTTATACTATCCAAAGGTTGTTTTACAATTTTTTCAGGGATTATTTTTTCATTGAGTGCCCAGGCCATAAAAAAGGTTCTCGGCGTTGCGATGTCCTGCTGGTAATCGTTTTTCAAATCGCCGACCAAAATAAACTTATCGTCCAAGTCCAAAGCTGGGCTGTCCGCATCTTTGGGAATAAAAGTACCTGTGGCAATAGAATCCTCTTTTGGTTCCACAAAAGAATAGGTCTGCGCCATCATAGATTCTTGGGGGCCCAAAGGCGTTACCAATTGTTTAAATCCAGGATTAAAGTGAGACGAATTTTCATCCAATGTCACCCTTTTAATAATGGATTCAATTTTTACGGTGTCCACAAATGCGCCGGTCAAAAATAAATCTGAGGGATAGCTTATTAGATCGTTTGCGACAACGAAGGCCGCGTGCAATCTTCCACCATCCAACAGGCTGTCGTACAAAACACTAGCCTGCTCGAGTTCATTGGCTTCAAAAATTGGGGTTTTTTCAAAATAGTCTATCAGACTATAAATTGCATATACCTTAATACGTTTAGCTTTTATAGCTTTTATGGCTTGTTTTAATTCTTCTAGCTGAATGGAATCTTTTGAAAAAGAAATATCCAAAAGTATTGCTTCCGAGTGTTCATTATTGGTCTGTTGGTGTTCGCCAACGGTATTTAGGAAGGAAATAATGCGTTTACGGAAAATTCCCAACGATGCATCTTTACTATCTAGGTTAGGTTTTTCAATATCAACAACTACAATTTTGGGGCTCAGTTTTTCCTGTGCCTCTGCATTATCCATATATAGCACTTTATAAATGCCATGGTCCAACTGTTTCCAGAAGCCATTAAGCAAAATAAAAGATATGGCAAGAATGGCAAAAAATGTAAGCAAGTAAATTGCCAGCCGTTCGATAGAAAGTAGTTTCATATCCTAGTCTTGGCTATATCGATCCACCCAATCGTAATATTGATCCGCTATTTCCGTTTGGCCCAAAAGATCGTAGGACCATCCAAAATATTCGCATATATCTACTAACTCCTGCGAAATTTCCCAAGCATAATCGTCATCGCCAGTTGCTATTGCGTAGTTTAATTCCTTAATGTCCTCATCCAACACTTCCTCTAAAACTTCAAGAACAATGCCCACCTTATTTTCGCCTTCATTTCTATTTTCTTCATCATCAGACATAATTAACGCTTCTGATAGATAGAGAAAAGATTCTAAGGTCATAAAACCTTCCGGATCTGTTAATCCGTAGTAGTACACAGCAATTTGAAGTGGCTCAATGGCCATCTCTGGCTGTCCGTTTTCTAGATAAAGACCACCCAGCAATGCAAAATCGTCTGCTAGTTCCGCGACCAACGCCCAGTCTGGATTATTTGGGTCAACCGCTTCATTCCTGGAATATGTTTCGTCGTCAAAAGCGGCCAAAGCTTCCTCATAAGTGGCGTATTCTATTGGCTGAACATTTTCGGATATATACTCCTGGCCAGCAGAATTCAAGGTTTTTTGGGAGGTGGAAAGCTCTCGCTCTTTAGCTTTTCCGCTTCTGTTTATTTGGTTTTTGGCGGCCTCATCAATTGATACAGGCACGTCTTCAATTATTGCAATGGTGCCTTCTTCGGTAGAAAACTTTACTTTTTTGCTCTTATCATAAGCCTGTACATCAAACACAGTGCCTTGGGCGTGCGCCCAAGTATAGCCGTTTCCCGCAACGTAAAAACTGAGGTTGCCTTTTACGTTATCCAGAATGTGTTTAACAGTTCCTGTGATGGTTTGTGCTTTTATTCCATTGTTAACAAGAGTTAATTTAAGTGTGGAATTTGGCTCCATTATCTGTTTTTGACCTTTACAGAGTATCGATATGGAAGTGTTTGCTGGAGTTTTAAAGGTTGTTCCCGAATTATAAAGCTTGTTGGGGTCAGCGTTAACGGGACCGTTATATGGGCTTCCTTTTGGGGTTAGAATAGTAAGGTTTACAGTAGTGGCATACTGGCCATTGTACTGCATGCCCACAATTTGGAACTGGGCTTCTACAGTAAAGGCCGCAAACAAGAGAAAAACAAGAAATAAATAGTGCTTTTTTGAACAGAAAATTCTCTTTTTTGTAGCAATTGTTTTCATAGCTTATATGTTAAATTGCGTGAGGAGTAGCATAAAGATAACAAAACTTTAAGAATAAAGCAGAAATACCCTTTTGATTAATCTGAATTCTGTGATTGGAAATCAAATTCCAAAAACCAAATTCCAAAAACCAAATTCCAAATTAGGAGTGACTAAGGAATTAGTTTTCAATAAATTTGAAAAGAAATAAAAAAAGAGCCAGTTCCGAAAAAAGGCTCTTTTCATTTATACAAATTAGGTTTGTTTTAGTCTCGCTTAAACACCATCTTTAGTTGTCCGAGGTTTCCGGCATCCATTGTGGTTTTCAGATACTCATTGGTTAAATCGATGGTTGTGGTAGTAGTTTCCGGCTCAGGACCGTCGGTGGTGGTTGTGAGCTGATTGCCATTAAGGACATAAGTTCCCGAGCTAGCAATGCTGCCATCACAAGTATAGACCAGTACACCATTTACTTCTTCCGCCTTGACGCTACTGATGGTCAGGAGAAATTTGCCATCGGCCGTAAAGGCGCCATTACCCTTAAAACAGGGAAGTTCCTTTAAAATATTAGTATCTGCGGTGCCATCATTATTTAAGTCCACTGGAATTGCGGCATTCAATTCCACTAAAGTCCAACTTCCTACAATGGTAGGTGCGGAATCATTGTCATCATCCGAGGAGCAGGAAGCAAACAAAACTGCGATAAATAAAATACTCAATAATCTTTTCATAATATATATGTTTACTTGTTAGGAGTTTCAAATAAAGTGCATTCCATAATACAGAGCTATATTTTTGTAATAGGTTTGTGAGGGTTTTATTAAGACTTTAACGGTTTTTCTATTTGATAAAGACAGGGGAAAACGATTTCGAAATTGTCGTAAAACTTCGTGGGAGCATTCTCAAGATGGAAGCGTAAAACGATATTGCCTTCCTCAACATCTTTAATGTCCTTCCCTAAATCCGTATCTTTATCTCAAAAGAATTTTTTCCAAAACTATGGACATAGAAAACAAACTCATTTCCAAAAAGAAACCCACGTATCCCATTACCGAAACACTGTTTAATTACCTAAGACGGCAGGGACGGACCATAAAAATTCCGATTTATTATGACGATTTGTTGCGGTTTCAAGGTTTTGTGTCGGTTTATGACGCAAACGGAAAGGATACTTTATGGATAAGTGTTTATTATTCTGAATTGGAGACAGAGGAGATCCATCTTAGTCTCAAAAAGGTATATTCCGTTTTACACTCCGATGGCACCGACACCATTTTGCCTTATCTAAGTATTGACAGCGTTGACTTTTGCACTTTTGGAAATTCAAAACCTTTCCGTGTAAAAGTGCGAAATATCCTCAATGACAACTATATTTTTCTCTACGTCAAAAAAGCTGATGCTTCCAGGATCTACGGTTTGGAATTGGAGGATATACTCTCTCCCAACCATATAAACTTCCTTGTCCACAAAAACACCTTAATTGAAGAGCATATATCCGGCATTCCCGGGGATGATTTTATTGACAATCATCTCGACGATTGTTCAGCTCGGGACAAAGCCGAAATCGCCAAGGAATTTGTGAAATTCAATGAACGCTGTTTCGTGAGATTGTTGGGCGATATGCGTTCGTATAATTACGTAGTGGTCCTCACCCACGATTTTGACCGGATCCAATACCGTTTCCGCGCCATTGACTTTGATCAGCAGAGTTATGAGGGCAACTCAAAAGTTTATAAACCACAGTTTTTAAAAGAGAACAACAAACTTGTGAAAATGACGATGGAGATATTGCAGCAAACGTCTATAGACCAATACAAAAATGAAGAACGATCCTTACTTGCAAAAAGGGCTACCAGTGAGAGAAAAAGATTAAAAGGGCTGATGAATTGCATGAAAAATGATACACTTTCCTCTCCAGAAAAGGTAGAGCAACTAAAAATGAGTCTTTTTGATCTAACGGGGGATGTCAATTTTAAAAAGTCAACTAATATGGGCGAAGTATTGCAAAGTGCTTTGGATTTTGTGGTGCGAAATTATAAAAATGAAAATCCCTACTTAATCGGAAGGAGACCTCCCGGAAGGCTTTAAAATCAATTTCGATAGCTATTAAGCTTATAATCATTCGGTTATCCTTTCCTTACAAGAGTCAATAGCTTACATATAGACCCCGATTTCGTTAAGATGGAAGAGAGCATGCTGAATTAAAGTTATTTATTTCAAAAATTTAATCTTGCCCGCTATTGTGTAGCTTACCTTTGAACTTAAAATTAATCCTTAATTAGCGGTCCCATGAAAATAAAAAAAGTTTTAGTTGCCAATCGGGGCGAAATCGCCATCAGGATTTTACGGGCGTGTACTGAAATAAACTTAATCACGGTTGCTATTTACACCCACGAAGACCGCTATTCACAACATCGATACAAGGCAGATGAATCGTATCAAATTGGTGAAGACAATGAACCTTTGAAGCCTTATTTGGATGGGGATGCCATTATTGCCATGGCCAAGGCAAAAAATGTGGATGCCATTCATCCTGGATATGGTTTTCTTTCGGAAAACTCTGGATTTGCACGTAATTGTGCAAAAAACGAAATTATTTTTATAGGTCCCGATCCTAAAGTAATGGACGCTTTAGGCGATAAAATAACCGCTAAAAAAATAGCGGAAAAATGCGGGGTTCCTATTATAAAGAGCAACATCAAAAAGCTCACTTCCTTAAAAATAGCTCTTTCTGAAGCCAAAACCATCGGCTATCCCTTAATGCTCAAAGCTGCTTTCGGCGGGGGTGGACGGGGAATGCGGGTAATAAGAAATGATGAGGATTTGAACAACCACTTCGACTCTGCCCGTAGTGAATCTCTCAATGCTTTTGGGGATGACACTATGTTTTTGGAAAAATATGTTGAAGACCCAAAGCATCTGGAAGTTCAGATTGTAGCCGACAATCACGGCAACATTCGGCATCTGTTTGAGCGCGATTGCTCGGTGCAACGGAGGCATCAAAAAGTAGTGGAAATTGCGCCTTCCTTCAACGTTTCCCAAAAAGTCAAGGATTCTCTTTATGACTACGCTCTAAAAATCGCCCACGAAGTCAATTACAACAACGTGGGGACCGTAGAATTCTTGGTTGACAAACACGACGAAGTCTTTTTCATAGAGGTAAATCCGCGAATCCAAGTGGAGCATACGGTTACGGAAATGGTGACCGGTATCGATCTTATAAAAACCCAAATATTCATCGCTGGAGGCTACAAACTTTCGGATAAGCAAATTAAGATATACGATCAGGACGTCCTCGCCACCTATGGGTTTGCGTTGCAATGCCGATTGACCACAGAAGATCCTGAAAACAATTTCACCCCAGATTACGGAACTATAACCACCTACCGAAGTGCTGCCGGAATGGGCATTCGGCTGGATGCGGGAAGTATTTATCAGTCATATAGTGTCAGTCCCTTTTTCGATTCCATGTTAGTGAAAGTTTCTGCACATGGCCGAACCTTGGATGGGGCGGTCCGCAAAATGATACGGGCTTTAAAAGAGTTTCGTATTCGGGGCGTAAAAACAAATATCCACTTTCTTCAAAATGTAATTCAGCATAAAACATTTATAAATGGGGAGGCGACGGTCAACTTTATTGCAAACACGCCCTCTTTGTTTGTTGTGAAGCTTCCGCAAGATCGAACTTCAAAGATCGTCAATTATCTAGGGGAGGTTATCGTCAATGGAAATCCAGATGTGAAGACATTTGACAGAAGCAGAGTTTTCCGGGTTCCGAAAATTCCAAAATTCGATGTCTCCGGAAGCTATCCCAAGGGAACAAAGGATTTGCTCACCGAATTGGGGCCAGAAAAGTTCTGTGCCTGGTTAAAGGATGAAAAAAAGATCCATTATACAGACACTACCATTCGCGATGCCCATCAGTCCTTGCTTGCCACCCGAATGCGGACGTATGATATGCTTGAGGTTGCCGAGAGTTTCGCCAAGAACCATCCCAACACTTTTAGCATTGAAATGTGGGGAGGCGCTACTTTTGACGTTTGTCTTCGATTTTTAAACGAAAGTCCGTGGACTCGTCTTCGGGAACTGCGACAGAGAATTCCAAATATTCTATTCCAGATGCTGCTCCGCGGATCCAATGCGGTTGGCTATAAAGCGTATCCCGACAATCTAATTGAAAAGTTTATTGAGAAATCTTGGGAAAACGGCATTGATATCTTCAGAATCTTCGATTCCTTAAACTGGGTAAAAGCGATGGAGCCCAGCATCAACTTCGTTCGGGACAAAACCGGCGGAATTGCTGAGGCGGCAATAAGTTATACCGGTGACATTCTTGATCCCAAAGAAACGAAGTACACTTTAAAGTACTACACCCAGCTTGCAAAAGACCTTGAAAATGCTGGTGCCCATATAGTATCGATAAAAGACATGGCCGGATTGTTAAAACCTTATGCAGCCAGCGAACTGGTTTTATCGTTAAAGGACACTTTAAATATCCCAGTCCACCTGCATACCCACGACACTTCCTCCATCCAATCCGCCACCTATTTAAAGGCTATTGAAGCGGGAGTGGACGTAGTTGATATTGCTTTGGGCGGAATGTCGGGGCTTACCTCCCAGCCCAATTTCAATTCAATTGTGGAGATGATGCGCAACCAGGAACGGGAACATAAATTTGATATCACCAAATTAAATGAGTTTTCGAATTACTGGGAAGATGTTCGTGAAAAATATTACCCATTTGAATCAGGTTTAAAATCGGGAACTGCGGAAGTCTATCAGCATGAGATCCCGGGAGGGCAATATTCAAATCTGCGGCCACAATCTGAGGCTTTGGGACTGGGAGATCGTTTTGATGAAGTAAAAACGATGTACGGAAAGGTCAACGAAATGTTCGGAAACTTAATAAAAGTGACACCAAGTTCGAAAGTAGTAGGAGATATGGCCATTTTTATGGTGACCAATAATCTTCAACCTGAAGATGTTATGGAGCGAGGAGAAACGCTATCCTTTCCTGAATCGGTAATCAGTTTCTTTAAAGGCGATTTAGGGCAACCATTGGGCGGGTTCCCCAAGGAGCTTCAGAACATAATTCTCAAAAACGCCATTCCTTATACAGAAAGACCCAACGCTCACTTAGAGCCCATAGATTTTGATTCTGAATTCAGCGCATTTAATAAAAAGTTCCAAAAAGGGTTTTCAAGATCGCTCGAATTTGAAGATTTTCTTTCTTATAGTTTATACCCACGGGTATTCGAAGATGCCCACGAACGATACAAGCTATATGGGAATACCGCAATCCTCGCCACGCAGAATTTCTTTTACGGAATGCAACCTCAAGAGGAGGCCACGATCGAATTGGAGCCGGGTAAATCGATTTTGGTTAAGCTTCTCTCGATAGGGTTACCAAATGAAGATGGAATTCGAATTGTATTCTTTTCCGTAAATGGAGAAAATCGTTTTGTAGAAATCAAGGACAAATCCATAGAAGTAAAAAAAGAGGTTCACTTAAAAGTCGACGTACAAGACATGAATCAATATGGTGCCCCATTGCAGGGATATCTCTACAAGGTTTTGGTAAAAAAAGGTCAGAAAATCAAAAAGAACGACCACTTATTTATCATAGAAGCCATGAAGATGGAAACTACGATTACGGCAAATAAATCAGGAAGTGTAAAATCTATAACCCTTAAATCTGGAACTATGGTGATGAAAGACGATTTGATCTTAACGCTGGAATGATCGGGGATTTAGAATCAATATTGTCTGAGATAAGAAAAAAGACCCGCCGGTTGGCAAGGAATGCTATGCTATTTTCATAAGAAAATTTACTTCTTCCAACTTGTTTTTCAAATAAATAACACTACATTTGCACCCCTCTAAGACGAAATTTATTTTGTTTTGGGGTGAGAAAACAATGATTTATTAACAATTGACAAAGACTAAATGGATACATTAAGTTACAAAACAGTATCTGCCAACAAAAACACCGTTACAAAGGAATGGTTGGTGGTAGATGCGGACGGCCAGGCATTGGGTCGTCTTGCTAGCGAGGTTGCAATATTACTTCGTGGAAAGCACAAGCCGAGTTTCACCCCTCACGTAGATTGTGGTGACAACGTAATTATCATCAACGCCAGCAAGATAAGCTTAAGTGGCAACAAGTGGGACGACAAGACCTACATCCGCCACACGGGATATCCTGGAGGCCAACGCAGCCTTACCGCTGCCGAGATGTACAAAAAAGACCCTAACAGAATTGTTGAAAGAGCTGTAAAAGGAATGCTTCCCAAAAACAAATTGGGAGCAGAAATGTTCAGAAATCTAAAGGTTTATGCCGATGCCAATCACGGTCAAGAAGCACAAAAACCACGAACTATTAACCTTAACTACGGCAAATAATGGAAACAATTCATAAAATAGGCAGAAGAAAAACGGCAGTTGCACGGGTATATCTTAAGCCAGGTTCAGGAACTATCACCGTGAACAAGCGAGAATTTGAAAACTACTTCCCAACGGGAACGCTTCAATACAAAGTAAAACAACCGTTAGCACTTACCGACAACGAAAAGACTTTCGACATTTCGGTAAACGTATTTGGCGGTGGAATCACTGGACAGGCAGAAGCCATTCGTCTTGCTATTTCGCGCGCTATGTGCGATCTTAACGACGAAAATCGCGGGATCTTGAAACCGGAAGGTTTATTGACAAGAGACCCAAGAATGGTAGAGCGCAAGAAATACGGACAGAAGAAAGCCCGTAAGAAATTCCAGTTCTCTAAACGTTAATATTACCCAACTTTATTGGGTATCTCCTGGAGGTACCCAATTTAAGTTGTTAAGTTCATATCTATTATTAATCAAAAAGCTGTTATCCGCCTATGGCGGAGTTAGTTTAGCATCTAAACCAAATTCGAACAAACGAAATAGGTTGCTATCCTTTCACAGAACGTAAACTAAAACAAAAATGGCAAAAAAAGTAGAAGTAAAAGACTTACTTGAAGCTGGTGTGCATTTTGGCCACCTTACCCGCAAATGGAACCCTAACATGGCGCCCTACATCTATATGGAGCGCAACGGGATCCACATTATCAACCTTTACAAAACCGCTGCAAAAATCGATGAGGCTACTGAAGCCCTTAAGAAAATTGCGGCCAGTGGACGAAAAGTTCTTTTCGTAGCCACCAAAAAACAGGCTAAGGATATTGTTTCCGAAAAGGCACAAGCCGCCAACATGCCTTATATTACTGAAAGATGGCCAGGCGGGATGCTTACCAACTTTGTAACTATTCGCAAGGCGGTAAAGAAAATGTCTTCCATTGACAGGATGAAGCAGGACGGTACTTTTAACACCCTTTCAAAGAAAGAGCGTTTGGCCGTTGATCGTCTTCGAGCAAAATTGGAAAAAAACCTCGGTTCCATATCTGATATGAGCCGTCTTCCAGCTGCACTATTTGTGGTTGATACTACAAGAGAGCGAATTGCTGTTTCAGAAGCTTTAAAATTGAACATTCCAATCTTTGCTATGGTCGATACCAATAGCGATCCACGCGAGATTGACTATGTTATCCCAAGTAATGACGACGCTTCAAAATCCATTGAAAGCATCATGAGTTTTGTTTCCGAAGCCCTTATTGAAGGTCTTTCCGAAAGAAAATCAGGAAAGGATGAAGAGGATGATGAAGAGGAAAAAATGGAAAAGGCCGCTAAAAAAGCACCTAAGAGAGCGAGAATTACCGATGATGTAGAAGTTCCTTCAACAGACAAGGAAGATGGAGATGCAATAAAAGAGGCAAAACAGCCAGTCGCCGTTAAATCCAAGAAAAAAGTTCTAAAGGAAGAAGAATAATCCAAATAATTTGGGTCATTGGAGACGCAACGTATTGTATCTCCACTGGCCTCTATTTAAAAAATCGATAAAAAAATGGTAAAAATAACCGCAGCAGAAGTAAATAAATTAAGACAGGCCACCGGTGCCGGGATGATGGATTGCAAAAACGCTTTGATGGAAGCAGGGGGTAATATGGACGAGGCAATCACAATCCTTAGAAAACAAGGACAGAAAATTGCTGAGAAAAGGGCCGACCGCGATTCCAGCGAAGGAGTAGCAACCGCCAAAGTAAATAGCGACCATACAAAAGGGGTTGCCATTTCTTTGAATTGTGAAACTGACTTTGTGGCCAAAAACGATTCCTTCGTTGAAATGGCAAACAAGATGGCAGAGATTGCCTTGGAAGCCAATTCCAAAGAAGAGTTTTTGAACAAGAAATTTGACGACCTCACCGTACAGGAAAAATTGACCGAGCAAACGGGAGTTATCGGCGAGAAAATAGAAATCGGCGGTTTCGAGGTTCTTGAGGCTCCTTATGTGGGGTTCTATGTTCATGGGAATAAGATTGCGGCATTGACAGGTTTTTCCAAAAAGGTGGACAAGGCAGAGGAATTAGGGAAAGACATTTCCATGCAGGTAGCTTCAATGGGCGCGACTACCCTTTCATATAAAGATTTTGATCCAGCTTATATTGAATCGGAAACTGAGGCCCGTATTGCCGAAATTGAAAAAGAGAACATCGAATTGGGCCGTTTGGGAAAAACCCCTAAGAATGTACCTATGTACATTTCAAAAGCGCAGCTTACCCCAGAAGTTTTGGCAAAGGCCGAAGCAGATGCAAAAGCCGAGTTGAAGGCAGAAGGCAAACCGGAAAATATCTGGGACCGAATTCTTCCCGGGAAGATGGATCGTTTTATCAGCGACAACACTACTTTGGATCATGAAAAAGCTTTGCTTGACCAAAACTTTATCAAGGACGAAAAGAAAAGCGTTGCCGAGTACGTAAAAACCTATGGCGATGTTGAGGTTGTTGGCTTTAAGCGTGTTTCTTTGGCGTAAGCTTTTGAACAACATATTATATAATAAAAAGAGGTTGAAAATTTTTCAGTCTCTTTTTTTTGTTTAAAAGTGAAGTTAATCCTTTGAAGAATAATTTCTAAAAGCTCAATGAAAAACCCAATTGAAGAAACATATTTCGAGGTCAATAGATTCCTCCACAAATCAAAAGAGGCTGATAGGTTTGAGTTCTCAGCCTCTTCCTTTTTGCGGGGAATTAATTGCAACTACTCCTTTAGCAATTTCTTTACTGTCTTTTTTCCTTCAGAGGAAATTAGGGCCATGTACATTCCAGTTTTTAAAGAACCGAGGTTCAATTGAGTTTTGTTGGACATGGGAGATTCTTCGAACACCAATCGGCCTAAAAGATCGTATATCTCCACTTTTTCAATAAGTGACCTTGCTTCTACATTTACTCGGTCGTTAGTGGGATTGGGATATACTGAAATCCCCGAGTTTTGCAGGTCCTCCACTCCCAATGGGGTACGGATGCCAAACTGGGTTTCATAAGTATTGCCGGCAAAAACTGCGGTAATGGTATATACGCCGGTAGGCCAAGAATTATCCACCGGGAAAACGTACTGCGCCCAAGCAACCACACTATCCGGCCAAGGAGACTCAAGTACCCAGTCATAAAGAATACTACCATCCGGCTTTTTAAAAGTAAAATGAATTGGAGCACCATTTTGTAGATCCCGATAAAAGGAACGGAAAACAATGTCATCACCAGTATCAAAATTGTAATGTTCATAAGTGTTTTCCACCAACGGACATTCGTCGTCATAGGCTTGGGAATTGTGGGTAGAAATAGTTAGAATTTCCGGGATCCAATAATTCGGTTGGTTTTTCCACCAAGTATCGGAGTTCATGCTATTGCACGGTCCCGTATAAGGATCTACCCGCTGTCCTGCCGAATTGAAAACCTCAAAATGCAAATGTGGAATGGTGCTACTGCCGGAACTTCCAGCTCCCCCAAGATATTCGCCTTCGGCCACAGAATCGCCTATGTTTTTGGAGGTAATCGCCCCACTCTTAAAATGCCAATACCATGCGCGGGAGCCATCGGCGTGTTCCACGACGATTCCATTCCAGAGTGGATTTCCGTTGTTGTCGCAGTTGTGATCAAAATTTCCATCGCGTTTGTCCATAATGATTCCTGGAGCGGCGGCGATTACTTCCATAACGTCATCCTGCATCTTTTTCCAAGGGTAGGGCCATACCACATAATCGGTACCCCCGTGGCTACCTGTGGCCCAATCGTATGTTCGTTCCCCACAGTTGTAGTCGAGCAGGTGATTATTGGGACGAAGGTCATGGTCCACCTGGTTAAATAATGAATAATAGCCATAATCGTCAAATCCAGCTTTTGCGCGAAAGGGCAGGATAAAAAGCGGATGGGCGGTACGGGTGTTAAAGGCATCAGGATTTATTTTCATGAGCGCCTTTTTGTTTTTTTCAATTGTTTTGTTCACTTCCACACGAACCTCATCTGAAATGCATTCAGTTGGTTCAATTGAAACGGGATGAAAGGAAACTTGTGAAGGCGGCAGGTTTAAATCCGTGTTCTGTGCAAAAAGCAATGGGCCTATAGCCAACAGCAAATAAAGTAATGAAGTTCTCATAGTTTTGATAGGATTATAAATGGTTAATACATATCTATCGTAAGGAAATAGGAAATGTCATCAAGATTTTAGGTATTTCATTCTAAGAGTTACTTTTTTATATTCTTCTGTAGCATCAATTTTTTTCTTTATTTTTGCCCAACAAAGCCAATTTATGCAATATAAAAGAATACTACTAAAACTATCCGGTGAAGCCTTAATGGGCGATCGGCAATACGGCATCGACCCAGTCCGTTTAAAAGACTATGCCCAAGAAATAAAAATGATCACCAACAAGGGCGTGGAAGTGGCCATCGTTATAGGGGGCGGCAATATTTTTAGGGGCCTGTCCGGTGCTAGTACCGGGATGGACCGCGTTCAGGGCGATCATATGGGGATGCTGGCCACCGTCATCAACGGTTTGGCATTGCAAAGTGCCCTGGAAAATGAGGATGTGCCAACGCGATTGCAGAGTGCCATCAACATAAATGAAGTGGCCGAGCCCTTTATCCGCAGAAAGGCCATCCGGCATTTAGAAAAAGGGCGGGTAGTAATATTTGGTGGAGGCACAGGAAATCCTTATTTTACAACAGATTCCGCAGCGGTTTTGCGGGCTATAGAAATTGGGGCGGATGTAATTTTAAAAGGTACTCGGGTGGACGGTATTTATACCAGCGATCCCGAAAAGGACAAGGAGGCCACCAAGTTCGATTTTATCAGTTTTAAGGATGTGCTGTTAAAAGGCCTGAAAGTTATGGATAGCACCGCTTTCACCTTGAGTCACGAAAACGAACTGCCGATTATAGTGTTTGATATGAACACCAAAGGGAATCTAATGAAAGTAGTTTCCGGAGAAAAAATTGGGACCAAGGTAAATCTATAGTCCCGAGTTGAAAACTACTGTTGAACAACAATACTTGAATTTTAAATCCTATGGAAGAGGAAATTGATTTTATAATGGACGGTACAAAAGAAGCCATGGGCGGAGCCCTTCGGCATCTTGAAAAAGAACTTGCTAATATTCGCGCGGGAAAGGCGTCGCCTTCTATGGTGGGCAGCGTGATGGTTGATTATTACGGCAACCCGACGCCTCTAAATCAAATTGCAAACGTAAATACTCCCGACGGAATGACCATCACTATTCAACCTTGGGAAAAAGCGATGATTTCGGAGATTGAACGGGGAATCCACATGGCCAATTTAGGTTTTAACCCGATGAACAACGGGGAAAGCGTAATTATAAACGTGCCGCCTTTAACCGAGGAGCGCAGAATAGATTTGGCCAAACAAGCCAAGGCAGCTTCCGAGGAAGCCAAAATTGGGGTTCGAAACGACCGTAAAAACGCCAATAACGATTTAAAGGAATTGGATATCTCGGAAGACCTTAGAAAAAGTCTGGAAGAGGACGTACAAAAGATGACCGACAAGCACATCAAACTGATTGACGAGATGTTTGCCAACAAGGAGAAAGAGATAATGACGGTATAAGGATACTATTAAAGTAAATACAATAAAGCGGCACAAAGGTCGCTTTATTGTATTTTTAGCCCATTCAAATCCGATACGGGTCTTATGCAAAAAATATTTCTGCTTGCTGTACTGCTCATAGGAGTTGTTGGATTCGCCCAACAACCCGCAATACAAACCAAAAGAGACACTGTTTCTACAATTGTCGAGGAGAAAGAACATCCACTTTCCACTGGTTTTTTTCCAGTCGGTTTTTTCGATATCGACTTAAAAACCTTGATCAAGTACAACCATTATGAAGGGTTTCGGTTGGGTGTAGGTGGCCTGACCAACAACAGGCTTTTTGAAAACTACAAATTGGCCGGATATGCTGCTTATGGATTTAAGGATAGAGCTTGGAAGTACGGAGTAGGAGGCAGCGCACGGGTAAACAAGGAAAAGAAAGCGTGGGTCGGTTTATATTATACCGATGATATAAAGGAAATAGGAACCTTCGATTTTCTAACCGATGCGCGTGTCTATTCAATTTTTGAACCGCGATTGATCAACATTATCCAATTCTACAAGTATCAACGATGGCATGCCAATATAACCAGTGAGCTTAATCCGAAATTACTTTCCGAATTCCGTGTAGAACACAGCAAGGTTGAAAATATTGAAAGCTATTATTTTATCGATAACGACAAGCCGTATCACAATTATGAATTAGCGGAAGCCTCCCTCGCTTTCCGTTATAGTCCTAAAACCAATTTTCTTGTCAATGAGGATGGCACTAGGGAGTATTTTGATGGCCTCCCCAAGATTAGTGGGCAGATTACCCAAGGATTTAAGGGCGTTGCCGGAAGTGATTTCAGCTACAGTAAATTTGGTTTAAAATTCGATTATTACATTAAGCGTACAGATCTTTCCTCCACCAATATTATCTTGGAAGGGATGTTGGCAACGGGCGATGTACCACTTACCCATCTGTTCCACTCCTACCCCAATCAGCCCAATAAGGCAACTTGGACCGGACGTTTTTCGGTTGCAGGCGTTCAGAGTTTTGAGACTATGCACTTTGGGGAATTCTATTCGGATAAGCTGGCAATCTTTCAACTAAAACACGCTTTACGCCGTTTTAAACTCACCGAAAAATGGAAGCCGGAACTTGTTTTTATCACTCGTCATGCGTGGGGCGATATGGCCAATACCGATCGGCATTTTGGCATTCCTTTTACTACCTTGGACCAATTTTACAATGAATCGGGGCTGGAGCTCAACAAAATCCTCTTTGGGTTTGGGCTTAGTTTCGCTTATAGATATGGGTACTACCATCTACCGACATTTGAAGAGAATGTTTCGTTCAAATTTACTTTTTATTTAAAGCTGTAAAAATAATTTGTCAGAAGTATCATTTTAACATACTAGGCTTATACTAGCCTTATACTAGGCTTTGGGTAGCCTTTACCCCCCTTGAAGCATACAGTACCACAGCATGAAGCATACTATCATGCTCCCGAAGTACGCATTATACCCGTTGAACCATACAGTAATACGAAAATGAAATAGGGATTTTACGGGATTTGTAAGATTTAGAATCGATCTCTATTTTTCATTTAATCAGATAAAAAGGTTATTCATTGAAGTATATAATTTTTTTAACCCCAAATTCGTTTACAAAACAAATCCCTTACTTTGTTGTATTTCCTACCTTTGCCCACCATTTAAAATTTTATTTTGAGCAAACTTTTCAGCATAGGGTTTTGGAGTGCCATAGCCCGGTTTATATTGCGCAATCGCCCAGCTATCTTAATTGTAATCGCAGTTATTACCGTATTGTTGGCGCTACAGTGGAAAAACATGCGCTTCACCTATACCGAAGCCAATCTACTGCCTGAGGACCATCCGGTAAATTTGGAATATACCGAATTTTTAAACCATTTTGGGGAAGAGGGAAACCTGATCGTGATGGGCGTAAAAGATTCCACCCTCTTTACTCCCAAAAAATTTGCAGCATGGAACAAACTCACAGAGGATTTAGCGAAATTTAAGGAGGTAGATTTTACCCTTTCCATCGGCAATCTTAAAAAACTTCAGAAAAAAACGGACACTACCGGTTTTGAATTGGTGCCCTTACTAAAAGATTCGATCTATACAGATAAAAATCTTTTGGAATTAAAGGAGGAGCTCTTCAACAATCTCCCATTTTACGACGGCCTGGTTTACAGCCCCGACAAACAAGCTATCCGCTCGGCTATTTATCTAAAAAAAGAAATTGTAAACACTTCGGAAAGAAAAGATTTCATTATCGATGATCTGATTCCGTTAGTGGAAAAGTTTGAAAAGGAAACAGGCGTTAAAGTCCACACTTCAGGGATGCCTTATATTCGGACGCTCAATTCACAGAACATTATCGACGAGATCGGTCTGTTTATCGGTGCCGCGTTATTGGTCACCTCCTTAATTTTCTTCTTCTTTTTTCGCTCTTGGCGTGCCACGTTTATTTCGATGTTCACCGTGATTATCGGCGTAATGTGGGCTTTTGGATTTTTAGGGTTGATGCAATATGAAATCACCGTTCTCACAGCTTTGATTCCCCCGCTGATAATCGTTATCGGAATTCCCAACTGCATTTTTCTTATCAACAAATACCAGCAGGAAATTAAACTTCACGGCAACCAGGCCAAATCGCTACAACGGGTTATTACCAAAGTGGGAAATGCAACCTTGATGACCAACCTGACGACCGCTTCGGGTTTTGCCACTTTTATCTTGGTAAAAAGTGAACTGTTAAGCGAATTTGGGATCGTGGCTTCTATCAACATCATCGCGATTTTCCTACTGAGTTTACTTATCATTCCGATCATATACAGCTATATGGCTGTTCCCAAGTACAAGCATTTAAAGCATCTCAACAAAACCTGGATCAACCAGTTTGTAAAATGGATAGAACGGATGGTAAAACATCGGCGGATTACCATCTATATTACCGCTATAACGCTTCTTTGTCTGGGAATTATCGGGATTTACAATATTAAAATCTCAGGAAGCTTGATTGAGGATATGCCCAATAACACCGATTTCTTTAAGGACATACGTTTTTTTGAAAAGGAGTTTGAAGGGATTATGCCTTTGGAAATAATGGTCGATACCAAGCGTAAAAAGGGCGTAATGAGCCTTCCCACGCTCAGGCGAATTGACGAGTTGCAGGATCACATTAAGGAAATCCCCGAATTCGCGAAACCCATTTCGGTAGTGGAATTGGTAAAATATTCCAAACAGGCTTATTACAACGGCAATCCGGAATACTATCAAATCCCAAACGATCAAGAAAGGAACTTTATTCTTTCCTATGCCAAGAGCAGTAGCACCAACACCGACCTATTAAGCAGCTATGTGGATTCTACTGGGCAATTTGCGCGCATCACCACTTTTATGAAGGATACCGAACCAGATCGATTTAAACGGATTGAGGAGGACTTAAACAGTGAAGTGGCGAAGATTTTTCCTGCAGACCGTTACAATGTATCGATCACGGGAAAAGCGTTAGTCTTTCAAAAGGGAACGCATTATTTGGTCAACAACCTTATTTTTTCGCTTTCCTTGGCTATTTTCCTGATCGCTTTGTTTATGGCCTGGATGTTCCGAAGTTTTAAAATGATCTTGATTTCCTTGGTACCGAACTTACTGCCGCTTATTCTTACGGCGGGTTTAATGGGGTATTTGGGCGTTCCCATAAAGCCATCCACCATTTTGGTGTTCAGCATCGCCTTTGGGATTTCGGTAGATGATACCATTCACTTCTTGGCGAAATACCGGCAGGAATTGGTGGCGAACAATTGGAAAATCCGCAGGTCGGTTTACAATGCGCTTCGCGAAGCAGGGGTGAGCATGTTTTATACATCCATCGTTTTGTTTTTCGGGTTTTCAGTATTTACCATTTCCAGCTTTGGGGGCACGGTGGCTTTGGGAGCCTTGGTATCCATTACGCTCCTTTTTGCCATGCTCTCCAATCTGCTTCTTTTGCCCTCCTTATTGCTTTCCTTGGAAAGGAGTATCGCCAACAAGGAAACGATGCGGAAACCTCCTTTGGAAATTCTATCCCACAACGATGAGGAAATTGACAAGGAGGCCGATTCTGGCAACACTATCTAATTAGTCTTCAAATTAGTGCAGACCCATTGGAATATAGATTTTTATTTTTTTTGGAATTTTAATTAAAAGTATCTTTACGCCTTCAAAATATATATGATGCAGTACAAAACCATAGATCAATTATTACAAAGCAGTCCCCTTCATCATGAGGTAAAGGTTCGCGGCTGGGTACGTTCTTTTAGAAGTAATCGTTTTATCGCTCTGAGTGATGGCTCGACTATAAAAACCTTGCAATGTGTAGTGGATTTTGAAAATTTTGATGAGGAAACTCTGAAGAAAGTCACCGTTGGAGCAGCTATAGAAGTTTCTGGTTTGTTGGTTGAGAGCCAAGGCAAAGGGCAAACAGTAGAAGTCCAAGTGTCGAAACTCAAGGTTTTAGGCGAAGCGAACCCGGAAGATGTGAAGCTCACGATTCTTTCCCCTAAACGGCATTCATTAGAAACTCTTCGCGAGCAAGCCCATCTAAGAATACGCACCAATACTTTTGGTGCGGTAATGCGCACCCGTTCCAAACTGGCTTTTGCGGTGCACGAATATTTTAATAAAAATGGGTTTTTCTATATGCATTCACCTATCATCACCGGAAGTGATGCCGAAGGTGCTGGGGAGATGTTTCGGGTGACTGCCTTGGACAGTAAGAATCCGCCACTTGATGAAAACGGTAATATAGACTACAAGAAAGACTTTTTCGAAAAGGAAACCAATCTTACCGTAAGCGGACAATTGGAAGCTGAAACGTATGCTATGGCGTTGGGGAAGGTCTATACTTTTGGGCCAACGTTTCGAGCTGAAAACTCGAATACCTCCCGTCATTTAGCTGAATTTTGGATGATTGAGCCCGAAGTGGCGTTTATGGATTTGGATGGCAACATGGATCTGGCCGAGGATTTTATAAAATACGTTGTAAAATACGCCTTGAATAACTGTGCAGACGATTTGGAGTTTTTGGAAAACCGTTTGTTGGAAGACGAAAAGAGCAAGCCCCAAAACGAACGCAGTGATATGAAGTTGAGAGAGAAGCTTCATTTTATTTTGGAAAACAACTTTAAGCGAGTGAGTTATACGGAAGCCATTGATATTTTGAAAGATTCCCCTCCGAATAAGAAGAAGAAATTCAAATATCCTATTGAGGATTGGGGTACGGATTTACAGAGTGAGCACGAACGATATCTGGTTGAAAAGCATTTTAAATGTCCCGTGATCCTTTTTGATTATCCTGCCGAGATCAAAGCTTTCTATATGCGCTTAAACGACGACGGAAAAACCGTGAGGGCTATGGACGTGCTCTTTCCGGGGATAGGAGAGATTGTTGGAGGTTCACAAAGGGAAGAACGTTACGATGTGCTAAAAGAGAAGATGATCGCTATGGATATAGACGTGGAGGAGCTTTATTGGTATTTGGATTTGCGTAAATTCGGAACTGCGGTACACAGTGGATTCGGTTTGGGCTTTGAGCGCTTGGTACAATTCACCACCGGCATGGGGAATATACGCGATGTAATCCCCTATCCACGGACACCTGGCAGTGCGGAATATTAAAAATATCAGTATTTTAAAAAGGAGTACGATCTTCATACTTTAACCTCCGTCGTTTTGCCTAACTTTGGAATAACCCCGCCGCTTCACTATCTTAGTGGCAGAGTTTACATAACTTAAGAAGGATTGTCCGAACTATGTTAAAACAGCAATTAAATTTAAAACTTTCGCAGAAATTATCGCCTCAACAAATTCAGTTGATGAAGATGATACAGCTGCCTACGCAAGCTTTTGAACAACGGGTTGCTCAAGAACTGGAGGAGAATCCGGCATTGGAAAGTGGGAAAGAGGAGAGCGATGAATATGATTTGGAATTTGAAGATGACAATTTTGAGGATACCTACGACGATGATGGCAATGAAATAATTGAGACAGACATCAACGTAGATGATTATTTGAGCGATGACGAGGTTCCCGACTACAAATTGTCGGCAAGCAACTATAGTGCCGATGACGAGGAACGGCAGATGCCTTATGCCGCTGGAACTTCCTTTAACCAGCATTTGCTTCAACAGCTAAACACTTATAGACTTACCGAAGAAGAAAAGGACATAGCTAAATTCCTGGTGGGAAGTGTGGACGAAAGTGGATATATCCGTCGTGAAACCCAGGATATTGTTGACGATCTAGCCTTTACCCAAAATGTTTATACCAGTGAAGAGAAGGTAGAGCAGGTTTTAAAAATCGTTCAAGAATTAGACCCTGCAGGCGTGGCCGCAAGAGACCTTCAAGAATGTTTGCTGCTACAACTTAAACGAAAAGAGCAATCTCCCGCAGTGGCTTTGGCCAATACTATAATTAAAGAATCTTTTGAGGAATTCAGCAAGAAGCACTATAAAAAACTGATTCAGAGATTTGATATTTCAGAAGATCAATTGCGGGAGGCGATTAAAGAAATAGAGGGTCTAAACCCAAAACCGGGAGGGCTTTATTCCGGGAATTTACAGATGGTGGAGCACGTGGTACCAGATTTTGCCATTCGTATTGTTGATGGGCAATTGGAGCTAACCCTTAATGGTAGAAATGCGCCCGATCTGCACGTATCACCGGATTACACCAATATGCTGAAAGGATATAGGGATGCCAAGGAGAAATCCAAATCGCAACGGGAAGCCGTGATGTTCATCAAACAAAAACTGGATGCCGCCAAATGGTTTATCGATGCCATTAAACAAAGGCAGCAAACGCTATATGTTACCATGAATACTATTATGCACTATCAGGAAGAGTATTTTCTTACTGGGGACGAACGCAAACTCCGACCGATGATCCTCAAGGATATTGCGGACAAAATAAATATGGATATTTCAACCGTTTCCCGTGTTGCAAACAGCAAATATGTTGACACCCCTTATGGCACGAAGTTAATTAAAGAGTTTTTCAGCGAATCGATGAAGAATGTAGAAGGAGAGGATGTTTCTACAAGAGAAATTAAAAAGATTCTCGAAATCACAATAAGTGAAGAGGACAAACGCAAGCCTTATACGGACGATAAGCTCGCAAAGATATTATTGGAAAAAGGCTATCCAATAGCACGGAGGACTATAGCCAAATATCGGGAACAATTGGATTTGCCAGTAGCGCGCCTAAGAAAGGAACTCTGATGAAAATATTCCTAAAAATCCCTTCTTATATTTTTCATCCCCTCTTGATGCCCATTTTTGGGGCGGCCATATATTATAGTGTTACTCCCCGTTTTTTGGAACCTGAATTGGTAACTGCCAATCTTTTTGCTATAGGTATTATCACCATTCTAGTTCCAATAGTTACGTTCTTTCTTTTAAAAAACTTAGGGCAGGTGGAGAGTATCTATCTGCAGGATGTAAAGGAACGCAAGTTTCCGTTGATGATACAGTGCATACTGCTGTTGCTTATCATCAAAATAGTGTTTGACCCCTATGAAAATCCAGAGTTGTATTATTTCTTTGTGGGAATACTTTTTTCAGCTTTTACAGCCTTGATTATGGTCCTTTTTAAGATAAAAATCAGTCTTCATCAAGTGGGAGTAGCCGGACTACTGGTATTTTTAATAGGATTGAGTGTTCACTTTAAAATCAATCTTTTAGTGAGCATCAGTTTTTTTCTATTCGTAAACGGTTGGGTAGGATCTTCGCGTCTATATTCAAATTCCCACAATTACACTGAGCTCGCACTTGGATTTTTTATAGGGGCATTGCCTCAGTTCATTTTATACAATATGTGGCTATAAAGCAGAAAATCAAGCCTGTTTTAAAGTCCTAAGATTTCCTGTTCCACAACAAATGGTAGCAGTGGAATTGGAAGATGACTCAGAAAGTCAAAATCCAGCGTTATGCAAACGCAAATGGTTTTACAATCGCAACATTTGATACTGACTTTTGTGACGTTGCAGATATAATAGGATACCCAGCGAAATTATATGAGAAAATTATGTGTTTAGAAGTCGGATACGTCCTCGAAGTATCTGGTTTCGCAACTCACGTCAACTAATAGATTATTATTTCGAGATTTCATTCACCTTTCCATAGACCAATTCACTCTCCCACCCTCGATAAAAAAGATAATCCGCCAGTTTCTTTCGTTTTTTTTGAAGATTACTTTCTGATGTCAATTGCTGCCACCGCTTATCCGCCAAGGCTTCAAAGGTTTTGTAATATTCAGAGTCCGGAATTTCTTTTAGTGCGATCTGAATATTGAATTTTGAGATATCGCGCCGCTTTAGCTCGTTAATTATTCTATTTTTTCCCCACTTTTTCGTCCTAAATTTTCCACGGGCAAAAGCTTGAGAAAACCGGGTTTCATTTAAGAAGTTATGTTGGAGCAGATGATTTATAATAAGGTCCACCGCCTCGGGAATCATTCGCATTTCATACAATTTTTGATGCACTTCTTTATGGCAACGCTCTTGATATGCGCAATAACGCTCCATTCGTTTGGTGGCTTCTTCCACGGAGTATGTTTTGTGTGTGTTCAATGTTGGATGCAAATTTTCGTGAAGATAAAACTTTTTACTTCCCCAGAAAAGAACCGTAACCTTCATTTGGACAGGGATGGGGCACAAAAAAACCCCTTCAATCCTGATAGTTATCGGGAGAAGGGGGTTTTAAGTTATTTTATCAGTTCACCATCTTTATCGTGAAAGTGATATTCGAGATAGGTATATGCATCCCGAGGTTGGATTTTGACCCATTTTTTGTGCTCCAAAAACCATTTGGTACGCACGGATGGAAATCCTTTGGTCAAGAAGGCAGCTATAAAAGGATGGGTATTAAGGGTAAGTTTTTTATAATCCTTTTTAAATAGTCGGTTTACTTCTTCATTGATCCTGTTTATTACAATGATTGGTGCTTCTATTTCACCATCATCGCCTATGCTTGGATCTTCCTCGCGGGTTTTAATATTCATCTCAGGTCTCACCCGTTGCCGGGTTATCTGTATCAGGCCGAATTTACTGGGCGGCAGAATCTTATGTTTTGCTCTGTCGTCCTTCATTTCGTCGCGAAGGTGGTTATAGAGTTGTTTGCGGTGGTTGGCATTTGCCATGTCTATAAAGTCCACCACTATAATCCCTCCCATATCGCGCAATCGTAACTGACGGGCTACCTCGGCAGCGGCAATCATATTCACCTCCAGGGCTGTGCCCTCTTGTGTTTTTGCCTTATTGCTTCGGGTACCACTGTTAACATCTATCACGTGCATTGCTTCGGTGTGCTCTATTACCAAATAGGCTCCTTTACTACTCGACACTGTTTTCCCGAAGGAAGTTTTAATTTGTCGGTCTATTCCGAATTTTTCAAAAATAGGCACATTTGAATCATGGAACTTTACAATGTTTTCTTTTTTAGGTGCAATTTCCTGCACATAATCTTTTATTTGCAAGTATAGGGTCTCATCGTCAATATGTATTGCGGAGAAAGAATCGTTAAACATATCCCGGATGATAGATGCACCCCTGTTTAGCTCGCTCAGCACCTTTGATGGGTGGTGCGCTCCCTGAAGTTTCTTGCACATCGCTGTCCAGCGTTCCACAAGATTCTCCAAATCTTTGTCCAGTTCTGCTACTTTTTTGCCCTCGGCAACAGTGCGTATAATTACGCCGAATCCTTTTGGTTTAATGCTTGTTATCAAGCGTTTCAACCTATCTTTTTCTTTATTGGATTCTATTTTTTGGGAAACCGAAACCCGGTCCGAAAAGGGTACCAGCACAATATATCGTCCGGCTATGGAAAGCTCGGAACTAAGGCGTGGTCCTTTAGTGGATATGGGTTCTTTTACTACTTGTACAAGAATGGATTGATTGGTTTTTAAGGCATCGTTTATATTGCCATTTTTATCAATCTCTTTGTCGAAGGGAAATTCCTTTAAAGAGAAATCCTTCAATTTTCCAGTGGTTGTACTTTTAATAAATTTTAATAGAGAAGGCACTTTGGGTCCAAGGTCATGGTAGTGTAAAAAACCATCTTTCTCGTAGCCAACATTTACAAAGGCGGCGTTTAAGCCGGGAACTGTCTTACGGATTTTGGCCAAAAATATATCGCCTACCGTAAATTCACTATCCTCTTCCTCTTTGTGCAATTCTATTAATCTCCCATCTTTTAATAGGGCAAAATCAACTGCTTGTGAACCGGACCTAATAAATAATTCGTAGTTCACGTTACATTAATTTTATAATTAAACAATTTGTGTTTTAACAGGTCCTCTTTCTTAAGAACCCGGCGAAATCGCAATCTGACCAAGATGTCAGTCGCTTATTTCATTTTCAAAGAACGATTTTTTATTTTGTTCTAGTCTTTGTCTTTATAAAAAACCTAAAACACTGTATAAAGCAGAAAAAGCAGTCGGAAAACTACTTTTTCTTCTTATGGCGGTTAGCGCGTCTTCGTTTTTTACGCTTGTGGGTCGCTACCTTATGTCTTTTTCTTTTTTTACCACTTGGCATAGTGCTTCTAGTTGTTATGGTCCTTAAGTCCCAAAAACTCAAAAGTTATCGGGACTGGACGGGTTATTATTATTTTACCTCTACATTGGTCTTTACGCTTTCCACAAAAACTTTTGCTGGCTTAAAGGCAGGTATGTTGTGGGCAGGAATTTTGATGGTGGTGTTTTTTGAAATGTTTCTTCCGGTTTTCTCAGCTCTGGTTTTGATGATAAAACTTCCAAAACCACGTAAATATACGTTGTCGCCGCCTTCCAACGAATTTTTCACTTCATCCATAAAGGTTTCTACGGTAGCTTGCACCTCATTTTTTTCCATTCCTAGTCTTTCTGAAATCTTTGCTACAATATCTGCTTTCGTCATTTTAAGTAATTTTTATGATTAATATCTTTTAAATAGGGTTTTTTTTGAGACCGCAAATATACGGATTTAAAAATCAATAATTCCAAGCTTAATCCTTTAAAATTTAATCGAATATGGATAATTTCGTGCGATGCATCAATTTTCCAAGGAATTTTCCAACGAACTCATTTTGTGGTATCTGCAGCATAAACGGATGCTGCCCTGGCGAAAGATCTCCAATCCTTACCAGATTTGGCTATCAGAGATCATTCTGCAGCAAACACGCGTAGCACAAGGACTTCCCTATTATTTAAAGTTCTTGGACGCCTATCCAAAGGTTACCGATTTGGCAAGAGCTTCCGAAACAGAAGTTTTAAAACTTTGGCAAGGGTTGGGGTACTATTCCCGTGCCCGAAACCTACATGCAACCGCAAAAATGGTGTCTGAGGAAATGAACGGGGTTTTTCCCAACAATCACAAGGATTTAATGAAATTAAGGGGTGTGGGCGATTATACAGCCAGTGCTATTGCCAGTATTTGTTTCAACGAAGTCCAGGCGGTGGTTGACGGCAATGTGTATAGGGTTCTCGCAAGAATTTTTGGAATTTCCACCCCGACAAATACTGGTATCGGCAAGAAACAGTTCAAACAACTAGCCCAGGAGCTAATTGACAAAAAACAACCTGGAACCTTCAATCAGGCACTTATGGAGTTTGGATCTTTGTATTGCATCCCCCAGAGCCCCAATTGCGAAAACTGTATTTTTAAGGAAAACTGTATAGCTTTCAAAGAAAAAAGAGTAGCTGAACTTCCCGTCAAGCCTAAAGCCATTCCGATTAAAAAGAGATATTTTAATTATTTGGTCACTATTTCCGGAACTGACCACACTTTAATACAACAGCGATTAAAAAAAGGAATCTGGCACATGCTATACGAATTTCCTTTGATTGAAACAGAAATGGAAGTTGATATCCACAATTTGGTAAAGTTGCCGCAGTTCATGGCATTTTCGAAAAACAACAGTATCGAGTCGATTTCCTTGTTCAACGAAAAGTCTGTGATCCACGAGTTATCGCATCAACATCTTTACACCCGTTTTTGGATAGTATATACTTTGGAGGATACAAACTCCTCCATTCCCATTTCGGAAATCAACAAATACCCTGTTCCTGTGCTGATAGAAAACTTCGTTGCCGAATTTTTTGAAACCTATTGAAAAACCACTACTTCCCCTTCTATTGGAAATCAATTGTTATAAGATTTAAAAAAGCCGTATATTTAAAACACAAAAATTATCTTTGCTAAAAAAGAAACAGAGATTAATATGAGCGGAACCTTAAATAAAGTAATGCTAATTGGATATACGGGGGATGATGTAAAAATGCATTATTTTGAAGGGGGAAACAGCCTGGGCCGTTTTCCTCTTGCCACCAACGAAACCTATACCAACAGAGCGACCAATGAGCGTGTAACCAATACCGAATGGCACAATATTATAGTTCGAAATAAAGCGGCCGAAATCTGCGAAAAATACTTGAAAAAAGGCGATTTAGTCTATATTGAGGGCCGAATAAAAACCCGTAAATGGCAAGACCAACAGGGAATTGAGAGGTATTCTACTGAAGTGCACTGTACGGATTTTACCTTTCTTGGCTCCAAAAGTGAAAGCAGCAACCCATCGGCTGGGAATACGGCAACACCAAAAGCCAATCCTTCAGAATTTGAAACCTCGCCGCAAAAACACGATAACAGTAATGATGAGACGGATATTCCATCTTAATGTTTAACCTGCCTGCCGGCTAAAACCTATCGACTTGGACACGGAACCCCCTGGTTTGTTCTTTCTTGCCGTTTTGGACGTTGCCCAAATAACGAGCTTTGTTTTGCTAATTGTTTTACTTGCATGTTCCGCATTGATTTCTGGAGCGGAGGTGGCTCTATTTTCCCTTACACCATCCGATTTTGAAACCAACGGCCAGAAATCGAATGTAAAAAAATTCGCAATTCTAGATACTTTGCTTTCAAAACCAAAAAAACTTTTGGCAACAATTTTGGTTGCGAACAATTTTATAAACATCGCTATCGTACTACTCTTTAGCTCCTTGACCAATACACTTTTTTCGGGACTGCCGACCAATCTCTTCGGAATTGACCTTCGGTTTATACTAGAAGTTGGGGTAGTTACATTTTTCATATTACTGTTTGGCGAAATCCTTCCAAAGATTTACGCCAACCGAAACCGAGTTTCATTTGCTTTATTTATGGCGCAGCCCCTCAACGTTTTGGACACCCTGCTCACTCCCGTAAGTATGCCGATGCGTTCTGCTACCTTATATCTGCATGAACGCTATGGAAAGAAAAAATCAAGCTTAAGCGTTGGCCATTTATCACAAGCTTTGGAACTATCGGACAGTGACACCACTCAAGAAGAGCAAAAAATCCTCAAGGGAATCGTGACTTTTGGGAATACAGATGTGAAACAGGTTATGAAAAACCGGATGGATATTTTTGCTATAGGCGAAGACGAGGCCTTTAAGGAAATTCTTCCGGAAATAATAAAACAAGGATATTCCAGAATTCCTGTATATAAGGACAGCATAGACAACATTACGGGAATTCTTTATGTAAAAGATCTAATACCTTACCTAGACCGAAAAAATCTGGATTGGAAAATCCTGAAACGGGAACCTTATTTTGTTCCTGAGAACAAGAAGCTCGACGATCTGCTCAACGAATTTAAAGAGATGAAAATGCACTTGGCCATAGTAGTTGACGAGTATGGCGGTACAAGTGGATTAATTTCATTGGAAGATATTATTGAGGAAATCGTGGGCGAAATATCGGATGAGTTTGACGATGAGGATTTAATTTTTTCAAAACTGGATGACCACACTTTTGTTTTTGATGGAAAGACTCCATTAAAGGATTTTTATAAGGTCATAAAGCTGGAAAACATTGATCTATTTGAAGATGCGAAAGGCGAAGCGGAAACTGTGGCAGGATTTCTCTTGGAAATTTCAAAAGGATTTCCAAAAAAGAACGAAATAATATCCTTCCACAATTATGCGTTTACCATTGAAGCCTTTGAAGGAAAACGAATAAAACAAATAAAACTTACCATTGCGAATTAGAAGATTTTTTGTCGTTTTACTTATCCCCTTTGTACTGCTTACGGCTTGCCAAGATGAGGTGATGATAAAACCAGCCGCCAAGTTGCGCCTGGAATACCCTGAGCCCATCTATCAATTGGCGGATACTGACTGTCCTTTCTCTTTTGAAATGAATCAAAACGCCAACCTGATCAGCAAGCCAAATTGTGGTTTCAACATCAATTATCCCCAGATGAAGGCTACTTTGTATATGACCTACCAAAAAGTTACAAAGAGCAATTTGGACTCTCTACTCCGCGACGCACAAAAACTGGCTTACGATCATTCTATCAAAGCCAGCAGCATTCCCGCATATCCTTTTGTGAACCCGGATTCAAAAGTGTACGGAATGTTTTATATGATAGATGGAAATGCCGCCACCCAGGCAGAATTTTATGTAACTGACAGTATTCGTCATTTTCTGAATGGCGCAGTTTATTTTGAAGCAAAGCCCAACTACGACTCCATATATCCAGCAGCAGAATACCTGCGCGAGGATATGCGGAGATTAATGGAAACCATAACTTGGAAATAAGATAAATTCCCGCTAAAGACAAAAAAGCCACTCCATTTTTTATGAAGTGGCTTTTTTAGCAATCTCAATTAATGATTATTCAAAATCGGCATCACTGACGCCTTCATTGATGACTATCTTTGATATTTTAAAAGTAAATTCCTGAGGCCCTGTAGCTTGGTTTATGGTATATGGAAATTTTATACCATCTACATCAGCATAATCAGAAAAGCTAGTAACGGCTGTGAAAGTCTGCCCCATCATTTCGCCTTTGGTTACTTCCTTTATCTTCAAGCCACTTTCCTTGTCGTAGAAAGCTTCTTTTTTGTCTCCAAAGGACAACACATAAGCATCCTTCCCATCCACAGCTTCCATTCGCTCCAATTTAGCGTCTTTGGCCGTTAGTTCCATAAAAGGAGTAGCTTCCGCCAATGCCGAAGCGTTGACATCATCGGTGTTGTCAATGCGCTGGCCTTGCACCGTCATATAACCTTTATCCTTGTTGAAGATAATTTTTTGGACCTCCATGCCTCCCATAGATACTATTGAAGAAGATTGGTTTTTATCGGTTTTCTTCATTTCTAATCCCAACTGCATTCCTTGGATTTCAGAACTTCCCTCCATTAATAGAGAGTGCACGCTTTCCAATTTCTTTTTACCGCCAATAGCTTCTATATATTTATCCAAAACCGTTTGTGCGGTAACCCCTTCAGCAACGGGTTTGTTGTAATCCGGTTCCGGAACGGAATTACCATACTGATCAAAGTAGAAAATTGGCAATTCCTTGCCTTTAGGTCCCTTAAGTTTTTTCAGTCCTTCCAATACCTCTGACCCTTTACCTACTATTACAATGCGAAGATTTTCCGGTTTGTAATATTTCTTCGCGACACGTTGTACATCCTCGAGGGTAACAGCATTTATTTTCTTTAAATAATTGGTGTAAAAATCTTGAGGCAGATTTTGCGTTTTCACTCTTAATGCATAATTGGCAACCGTTTCAGGGCGTTCAAGAGCGAGAACAAAATCACCTGTGAATTTTGCCTTTGCATTTACGAGTTGTTGGGTTGTTACCTTATTGTCTCGAATAAATCTGATTTCTTTCAACATTTCCACCACGGCACTGTCGGTAACGGCATTTCGTACACTTGTCATTGCCATAAAACCTGTTATATCCTTATCGGCACCGGTTACGGAACGCGCCCCATAAGTCCATCCATGAGCTTCGCGGAGATTCATATTCAGCAGACTGGTGAACCCGCCTCCAAGGATCCTGTTGGCCACCGAAACCGCATAATAATCGGGGTCGCTCATTTTAAGGCTTACCAAATTTTCAACTGCTATTTCCGATTGAACGGCGTTTGGCATATCGATAAAGTTGATTTGGGTATATTGGACATCTTTGGGCGTGGAGTATTTTACCACAGGGATGGGTTTAGTTCTCCAGTCGCTCAAGTATTTTCTGACCAAGGCTTCCACCTCGGCTGTTTTCACGTCGCCTACAACGGCCAAATACGCATTTTTAGGATTGAAATATTCTTCATAATAGTTTCTTACATCGAATAAAGTAAGTTTCTCGACTTTCTCCTCAGTTGTAAATTCGCCTTTAGGATGGCCTTTGCCGTACATAAGTGCCGACCTCATTCTATTTGCAACGTTTGAAACATTTTTCTCTTGGCTTTTTAGACCCTCTATCAACCTGTTTTTTTCTTTCTGAAACTCTTCTTCCGTCAATAATGGATTTTTAATGGCATCACCCATCAATTCCATAATTCGAGGGAAGTATTCCGCCAGGGAATTGGCATAGGCACTTTCTGAGCCAAAGGCTATGGAGGCACCCATATAATCTATCTCTTCGTTAAAATCATCTTTAGAAATGGTAGTTGTACCATTCCCCAACATTGCGGAAACCAAATTATCCACACCTGCTTTTTCTCCCGCGGCGTGAATAGGGTTGTCTATTAAAAGTTGGATCCGAACGGCCGGCAGTTTATGGTTTTCAACAACCAGTACTGTTAGGCCATTATCCAACTTAAAGGTAGAGGGTTGTGGCAAATTTACCGTTGGCGCTGGGCCAGGCATAGGTTGTTTGCTCCGGTCTATCTGCGCACTGGCCAAATTGGACATCAAAATTGCAGCGAATAATAGGTATATATATTTTTTCATTTTTTGTAAATGCTTTTAAGATTATTGATCGGATTTTGGCAAATATTCCAAACGTAACCGTTGGTTAGGGTTCAAGTATTTTTTGGCCGCCTCACGAATTTCCTCACGGGTAATACTCTTATAGATATCCAATTCCTTATTGATCAGGTTGGTGTCCTTGTAAAAAGTGTAGTAATTTGCAAGGGAATTTGCAATGCCCTCAACGGTAGCATTGGAAGTTACGAACTGGTTTTTGTAGATATTCTGAAGTTTCTCATATTCTCTTTCGGAAATAAGCTCATTCTGCAACTTTACAATCTCTTCATCAATTTCAGCCGTCAAAGTAGCTAGGGGAGTATTGTTCAAAGGTAAGGCGAGTGTAATATAACTCCCATAATCTTCTTGGCTGAAATTAATAGCCGCTACTTCGAGGGCCAATTTTTTTTCGTCAACCAATTTTTTATACAATCGTGAGCTTTTCCCATCGCTGAGAATAGTTGAGATCATATCCAGCACATAAGCGTCCCGTTCTTTCATGGAAGGAGTTCGGTAAGCGTGTATAATCATCGGCAATTGTATATTTGGATCGTAATATTTTGCATCGATTTGCTGTGTAATAGGATCCTCTTTAATATTGGGTTGGATAACCTCGGGACCTCTGGGAATATCACCAAAATAATCCTCAATCATTTTTTTAACCGCGGGCTTGTCGATATCGCCTGCCACCACGAGGGTGGCGTTGTTTGGGCCATAAAATCGTTTGTTGAACTCCTTGAACTCCTCAAGGGTTGCCGCGTCTAAGTCCTCCATCTCGCCAATAGTGGTCCAACGGTAGGGATGTTTTTTGAAAAGGTTCTCCTTTATTGCTTTAAGGATGTTTCCATAAGGTTGATTGTCTATTCTTAAACGCTTTTCTTCCTTTACCACCTCATTCTGGGTATCAACTCCTATTTGGTTGATGATAGGGTGTAGCATACGCTCGCTTTCCATCCAAAGTCCCAATCCCACACTATTTGACGGGAAAATTTCGTAATAGTAAGTGCGGTCGTCAGTAGTGTTGGCATTGTTTGTACCTCCGTGGGACGAAACAATTTCAAACCATTGTCCACGGCCGATGTTCTCAGTACCTTCAAACAGAAGATGCTCAAAAAAGTGGGCAAAGCCCGAACGCCCGGGAGTTTCATTTTTAGCTCCCACGTGGTACATTACAGAAGTAATCACCACCGGCGAGGTGTTGTCCTCATGAAGAATAACGTGAAGGCCGTTGTCCAAATCGTATTCTTCAAAATTTACATGTTGTGCCTGAAGGCCAGTCATCAGACCGAGAGCAATCAGAACGGGAAGAAATGTTTTTTTCATTGTTTTAATTTACAGAATATTTTACATCAAAATAACGGTAAAAGTACAAAGAAATATGGGGTTTTTAACATAATTGTACATTTTCACTTTTAAACGTTTGCAAGAAGAATGGATTTTAGAAACCTGAATTTTCTAAATTGAAGGTATTATCCAAAATAGATGGAATGAAGGATTTATGTTAACCAAGCCGTTGATTTCATAAATAAAATTAAAACTTTATGGCATATCCCCGAAGTTTTGTAACTTTTCATCTTAAAAACTAGCTAATATGTTTAAATCATCCACCACCTATGGGATCTGGATTGCAATTGTTCTCATTGCTTATTTTCTTCTGCTAAAGTTGGTAGGCCTTCACCAATATCCGGCTTTTAGTATATTCAATGGAATTATTTATGGGGTCGGTCTTTATATGGTAACCAAAGCATATCGGTCTAAAACTACCGGCTGGAAGTATGAAAAAGGATTCGAAATAGGATTATTCACGGGTGGGATTGCTACAATTATCTTTACGATTTTTATGGCAATATATATGTACCAAATAGATGGGGAATTTGCTGCCAACATCCTAGAATCCTGGAGTCTCGATTATGATTTGGGTGCTTCTATACTCCTAGTGTCGATTCTGATTATGGGCTTTGCCACTACTTTGGTTTTAACTCTTGCCTTTATGCAACTACACAAAAAATCTTGGAACACGCCGGCCGGAAACAGGAACACTCAGTAAATTAGACAAAAACCCTTTGCTGTTTAGTTTTTTAAAATTATATTTGCAACCCCTTACGCAAACCTGTTTGCATTGATGGCCAACAAGCTGTTGAATGAGTGGGGGAAAAATCAAAGTTTAACTAATTTTATAAACGATTCGCTATGTACGCAATTGTAGAGATAGCAGGGCAGCAAATTAAAGTTGCAAAAGACCAGAAGGTTTTTGTCCACCGTTTACCAGTTGAAGAAGGAAAGAAGGTGTCTTTTGACAATGTTCTTCTTATTGGTGACGGAGACAATATTACCATCGGCGCCCCGGCTATAGACGGCGCTCTAGTAGGAGCAAAAGTCGTTAAGCACCTTAAAGGTGACAAGGTTATTGTTTTCAAAAAGAAAAGAAGAAAAGGGTACCGCGTGAAAAACGGTCACCGTCAATATCTTTCAGAAATCATAATCGAAAGCATCCTAGCCTCAGGAGGCAAGAAAGAAAAGGAAGAAGCTAAAGCAGTTACTTCAAAAAAGGAAACCAAGCCAGCGGCTAAAGTTGAACCTAAATCTGCCCCTTCGGCAGTTGGGAAAGAAACTAAGCCCACTGCTAAAACTGAATCCAAAAAAGAGGCTCCTAAGGCCAAACCTGCCCGTCCGGCAGGCGGGAAGGAAGTTGAAGTAAGCGAAAACTTGGTAACCCGTGCCGAAAAACGTGCTGAAGAGGCAAACATCGAAATCAATATCGACAAAGTTCTTCACAGCGTCGGGACGGCACTTAAAGCTGATGCCGACGATTTGAAATTGATCAATGGGATTGGACCTGTTTACGAAGAAAAGCTCAATGATCTCGGTATTTATACCTTTGAGCAAATCAGCAAGCTTAAAGCTGCAGATCGGCAAGAACTTTCCGCTATTGAAGGTATTACCCGCGACAAGATTGAAGCTGATGAGTGGGTTAAGCAAGCTAAAGAGTTGTTGAAAAACAAAAAATAATAATTTATTAATTAAAAATTTATAAACCATGGCTCACAAAAAAGGAGTTGGTAGTTCCAAAAACGGTCGCGATTCAGCATCGAAACGCCTTGGCGTTAAGATTTTTGGAGGACAGGCGGCCATTGCCGGAAATATCATCGTCAGACAAAGAGGAAATACGCACCATCCCGGTGATAACGTATATGGTGGTAAAGACCATACCTTACACGCAAAAGTGGATGGGGTAGTGAAGTTTACCAAGAAGAGAAATAATAAGAGTTATGTTTCTATTGTCCCAGTGGCAGAAGCATAATAACTGTTTACCATTATAAATAAAAACCTTCACAGCAATGTGGAGGTTTTTTTTATTGTCTTGGAACCGAATGAAACTCTGTAAGTGAAATTGCCGATGGCAAAAGAATCCACCTGGGATCTTCGGGATAATGGGAATAAATGAAATCACGGGGATTCGTCAAATACCAGAAATCATCTGGAATGTTGGATTGTCCGTGGGCAACCGCCCAAGTAATATCCAACAGTTTCCAATTGCCATTCAACATTACAACATTCCAGGTATGGGTTGGGGTTTTGTCATCTGGAATTTTAGACGAATAATTTTTCGTAAATCCGTGAACTACTTCCGCTGAAACACCCTCGTTTTCACAAAGTTTCTTAAAAAGAAAAGCGAATCCCCCACAAAGGGCTTTCCGTCTTTCCAAAACATTTTTGATTACATTTTCCTCAGAAACATATATTTTTCTTTGAAGATCCGTATTTAGGCGAAGTTGGTTGTCATAAGAAATATTTGTTGCGATCCAGTGATATATGGCATATACCTTTTCCGAATCCGACTGCGCATCTTTGGTTATCCTTTTAGCCAGTTTTTTAGTTAAAACAGCCGTTTCGTTTTTATTGGAATGTTTTGTACGACTTTGTTTTTTTTCAATAATATCGCCAATCTGCCCATAAAGACTACCTCCAAAAATTAAAAATAAACTTATTGTATATAAACTTCTTCTTACCACTTGAATTGTATTTGTTTATTGAAAACGTCTCCTTCCTATTAATATTGAAATTGCCGACGCGATTTATTTCAAAAGTCTTTCCAAATCCGTGCCAGACACATTGAGCAAACCCACTTTGGGCAGGCGTTTGGTTAGTTCACGCCAGTTTGGATCTACCTTATAAATTTTCTGGAGCATTTCCGCAGCTTTTTCAACTTGTTTATCATTCGCCAAGGTTATTGCGGTCCAATACTGCATCTCCAGATTTTCTGGAAACATCTTCATAGCCGCATTGTATTCCTCCATGGCATGCTTCATTTGGTTCTTCTCCACATATAGATCGCCTCGATTCATATTTTCATAGGCCCGGAATACTTTTAAGAGCCTTTCCAGCTCCTGAATAGGATGATCGGCATCATCCACACGTAAATCCAGAAGACGGTCGTTCCATGGTTCCGCAGAAGCTTCTCCCTTTACAATCAATAATGCTGCCGATTGTTTTCCGCGGATATCCCCGCCTTCGTTTTGAGCGGCTTTTAGCACCGCTACCATCCTTTCTGCCAAAGGAAGATTCGAGTTCTCTTTCCACGCTTTTTCCATTGCGGGAACAACCTTGTCGTTTAGCATCATATTTGCCTGTACTGAAAAGTCTTTACCATTGGTATGACCTGCAAAATCGATGCAATTTTTGCCGGTATGGGTGGCCACTCGTCCAAGTTTATCCAAAATTGCCAATTGACGAAATTCTCTACCACTATCATCACTCAATAAAATTTCCAGAGCTTCCTGTGGAGATTTACCGGCCTTTAGCAAATCGAGCCCTCGAATACCAAATGAAATATTTATAAACGATTGAGTGGCTACAACCCCAACTCCTGCCTCGCCCCAAGACACCACGGTTCCTACACTGAACCAATGACTTTGCACGGCAACCGCCATTTCACCGGTGTTGGCATCGCGAGCTACGATTGAATAGGTATGGGCAAAGGGATCGTTCGGTTTTTGGTTCTGGGCAGTCATTTGCAAAACGCTGAGGATTGTGATCAATAAAAGATAAGGCTTCATAATAATACGGATTAGTTGTTTAAAGATAATTTATATTATTGTAAAACCCCCATTTCCTTTAATTTCAAAAAATCATAAAAAAGCCCTGCGATTGGCAGGGCTTAAAAAGTTTCAACAGAAATTTTATTTTAATTCATTGTTATGGTCTCCATTTATTACAAAATCTATCAATTTTCTAATCGAAAAGTGATGACTCGTCGTCTATGGTCCAAGCATTGGAGAGCGGGCCTTTTGCACTTGCACCCATATATTCCCGGTTCATCCGGGCAATGCTGACAAGTGTAATCCCTTTAGGGCATTCTATTTCGCAAGCTCCAGTATTTGTGCAATTCCCAAAGCCTTCCAAGTCCATTTGTTTTACCATATTCAGCGCACGTTCGGTAGCCTCAATCTTTCCTTGTGGCAACAGTGCAAACTGACTAATCTTGGCAGAAGTAAATAACATAGCGCTCGCATTTTTACAAGCGGCAACGCAGGCTCCACAACCAATACAGGCTGCGGCATTAAAAGATTCATCGGCATCGTGCTTGTTGATGGGAATCGAGTTCGCATCCACGGTATTGCCCGAAGTGTTTACAGATACATATCCACCCGCTTGTTGGATTCTCTCAAAGGAACTTCTATCGATAACCAAGTCTTTTATTACGGGAAACGCATTGGCGCGGAAGGGTTCAATGACAATGTTGTCTCCATCCTTAAAGCTGCGCATATGTAGTTGACAGGTAGTGATCAGTCGGTCCGGTCCATGTGGTTCTCCATTTATTTGCAGGGAGCAGGTGCCACAGATTCCCTCGCGACAATCGTGGTCGAACTGTACTGGTTCCTCACCTTTATTGATGAGCTCTTCGTTGAGCACATCCAACATTTCCAAGAATGACATATCACCCTCAATTCCGTCAATGGGATAGGTTTTGAACCCGCCTTTGTCCTTGTTATTTTTCTGTCTCCAGATTTGTAGTGTAAGTTTCATAGTTTTTTATCTTGAAATTATTCAAAACCAAAAGTTTACTTATAGCTTCGGGCTTTCACCTCAATATTCTCGTATTTCAACTCCTCCTTGTGTAGTATTTCATTGGCCGGATCGCCGGTGTATTCCCAAGCAGCTACGTACATAAAGTTTTCATCATCACGGAGGGCTTCCCCTTCGTCCGTTTGGTATTCCTCCCGAAAATGTCCGCCGCAGGATTCATTTCTGTGCAGGGCGTCCTTGGCAAGCAATTCGCCAAGTTCCATGAAATCGGCCACTCGAGTGGCTTTTTCAAGCTCTGCATTCAGTTCGTATTGTCCCCCAGGAACCCGCACTTCTTTCCAAAACTCCTCCCGCAACGCTCGGATTTCGGACATTGCTTCTGTCAGTTTTTGGGCAGTGCGCGCCATTCCACATTTGTTCCACATAATGTGGCCCAGTTTTTTATGGAAATAGTCCACGGAATGTTTCCCCTTATTATTTATCAATTTATCCAATATGTCCTGCACATTTTTTTCTGCCTCATCAAATTCCTTGGAATCTGTTGGAATTTTCCCAGTTCTAATATCCGGGGCCAGATAATCACCTATGGTATATGGAACCACAAAATACCCATCGGCCAAACCTTGCATCAGGGCAGAAGCCCCCAGACGGTTGGCTCCATGGTCGCTGAAATTGGCTTCCCCAAGCACAAAGCATCCCGGAATGGTGGATTCCAGGTTATAATCTACCCAAATACCTCCCATGGTATAATGAACGGCAGGATAAATCATCATAGGAGTTTCATAAGGATTCTCATCCACTATCTTTTCATACATCTGGAACAGGTTCCCGTACTTCTCTTTTATCACTTCTTTTCCCAGCGCTTTTACTTCGCTATCGGAAGGGTTGTGGTTTCCGTGAGTAGAAGCACGTTCTTTTCCGTAGCGTTCTATTGCCGAAGCAAAATCGAGAAACACAGCCTGCCCTGTTTTGTTTACGCCAAAACCTGCATCGCAACGTTCCTTCGCGGCACGTGAAGCCACGTCACGCGGCACCAAGTTTCCAAAGGAAGGATAACGTCTTTCCAAATAATAGTCTCTCTCTTCATGCGCAAGATCGTTTGGTTTCTTTGTTCCTTTTCGGATAGCTTCCGCATCTTCCAATGTCTTCGGAACCCAGATTCTACCGTCATTACGAAGGGATTCGGACATTAGGGTTAGCTTGCTTTGATGTTCGCCTGAAACGGGAATGCATGTGGGGTGAATTTGAGTATAACAAGGATTGGCGAAATAGGCCCCTTTTTTATGTATTTTCCAAGCGGCGGTTGCATTGCTTCCCATTGCATTTGTAGAAAGGAAAAATGCATTTCCATAACCTCCCGAAGCAATTACAACGGCATGTGCCGAATGTCGCTCGAGTTTTCCGCTAACCAAATCACGCGCAATTATTCCTCGTGCTTTGCCATCCACTATTACAATATCCAGCATTTCGTGTCGATTGAAAGCTTCTATCTTTCCTCGGTTTATCTGGCGGTTCATCGCGGCATAAGCACCCAAAAGCAATTGTTGTCCTGTTTGTCCTTTCGCATAAAACGTCCGGGAAACCAATACTCCCCCAAAGGAACGGTTGTCAAGATAACCTCCATATTCCCGGGCAAAAGGAACACCTTGGGCCACACATTGGTCGATAATATTCCCTGAAAGCTCGGCAAGCCTATATGAATTGGCTTCACGCGAACGATAGTCACCTCCTTTTACGGTATCCTCAAAAAGACGATAATCCGAATCGCCATCCCCTTGATAATTCTTGGAAGCGTTGATTCCGCCCTGAGCAGCAATAGAGTGCGCACGGCGCGGTGAATCTTGATAACAGAAGGTTTTTATGTTATATCCTAGCTCGGCCAGAGTAGCTGCAGCGCTCCCGCCCGCAAGGCCGGTTCCCACAACAATAATATCTATATTCCGTTTATTGGCCGGGTTGACCAACCTGATTTCGTTTTTGTGATTTGTCCACTTATCGGCCAAAGGTCCTTTTGGTATTTTTGAATCTAATTGTGACATAGCATTTGTTTTTTAGTGGGATACATTAAAATGGAGATATAGCGCAATAAGAATGAACCCAAGTGGTATAACGACAGCGTAAACCTTTGTAAATCCTCTGAGACCTTTTGAATATTTGTTGTTCCAACCGATACTCTGGAAGGAGGATGAAAATCCGTGCCATAAGTGGAGCATCAGCAACACAAAGGCTATGCAGTAAAGTGCCGTACGCACTGGGCTATCAAACTTATGCACCAGCTCGGTATAATAACGGGTAGGGTCCAGAGGTCCTCCCTCAATATATTTAAGGTTCATTTCAGGAAACCAAAAATCATAAAAATGGAGTCCTAAAAAAGCGAGAATAACCGCTCCACTGATTATCATATTGCGCGATGCCCAAGTGGAATTCCTATTCCCCTTAAATGATTTATATTTTATTTTTCGAGCATTCCTGTTACGGATTTCCAACACAAAACCCATAACAAAGTGAAAAACTACTGCAAATGCAAGTATGGGCTGCAAGATCCATTGTACAACAATATTGGTTCCCATAAAATCGGACCAACTATTGAAAGTATCTGGATTTATGACAGAGGTAGAATTAATGGTGAGATGCTGCCCAAGGAAAAGCACCAAAAAGAGCCCAGATAGTGCCATTGCAAATTTTCTGGCTATTGAAGTTGATAATATTGCCATTACAGTATTTTTTCAGGAATAGATAAACAAAAATACACCCGAAAGATATTGTTGCCAAACATTCGCCCCGCTTTACTGCGTATTTAGAATTGATTTAAATACCTTTTGAAATATTCCTCATTCAAAGCCTTCTTTTTAATGTGGAAATCCAATGGGGAGATACTCTCACATGCAAATGCTACCTTTGTATTTATGAAAATATTGATTGTAGAAGACGACCACACCCTAAGCCAAAACATCAGTGAGGCACTCAAGGCCGAAGGATTTTTTCCACAACCGGTTTACGATGGTCTTTTGGCCGAACGCTTGCTGAGAAAGGAAAACTATAGCTGCATTGTGATGGACGTAAACTTGCCGGGAAAAAACGGTTTTGACCTCTGTAAAAGTTTTCGCGAACACAACAAACATACACCTGTGATTATGCTAACGGCCTTTGCGGAATTGGAAGATAAGGTACAAGGTTTCGATTGTGGGGCAGATGACTATCTTACCAAGCCTTTTTTTATGAGGGAACTGATTATCAGGATCCAATCGCTCATAAAACGCAATCAAAAAGAGGCTACCCATCTTTCCAATCCAATATTGATTTCTGGAGATATCAGCTTAAACACCACGCAAAAAAAGGTGCTTCGGCAAGGAAAGGAAATCGCACTCACGCCCAGGGAATATCAAATCTTGTTGAAATTGATGGAACATAGTGGAGAAATCGTTTCCAAATCGCAATTAATAGAAAGTATTTGGGGAGGGTCATTTGAAGCAAACACCAACACGATTGAGGTTTATATGAATTTTCTGCGAAATAAACTGGACAAGCCTTTTGGAAAAAACACCATCAAAACCAAAATAGGCTACGGCTATTATTTGGATGTAAATGAAGATTAAAAACAAAATACGCATTTATTTTTCAACTACGGTAATTGCCCTTACGGCACTCTCGTCAGTCATAATCTATGTGCTCTTTGCAGAATTTCGGGAGGAGGAATTTCAACAGCGTCAAAAGGAAAAAGCAATTTACACCTTAGGTTTGATCGTGGAATACAAAGAACTGAGCGAGAATTTAAGCGCCATAATGGACAGGCTCACCATCCACGATTTCTACGACGAAAAAATGCTGATTTACGATCAAAACAAACAGCTCATTTATAAAAGCGTGGACGACCTCCCCATTGACGAGGCGGCAACAATGCTGAATGAACTTTCTCCAGCCAACCAGTGGATAGAAACCAAAGAAGAAAAATACGACGTAATCGGGATGTATCTCGAAAGCGAACAAAAACAATTCTATGCTCTTAGTAAGGCCTATGACGCATTCGGCTATACCAAACTCAATTTTTTAAAAAATGCACTCATCATCATTTTCGTTATTATAACGGCCATAGTGCTATTTATTTCCCATTATTTATCTCGAAAAATATCAAAGCCATTAACCGATTTGGCTGAAACTGTAGCAACCCTCAATATAAATGATAAAAATTTTAAAGGGTTGGCTACAGATACCACTTCCTTTGAACTGAGGTATTTAAGTGAAAAATTCAATCAACTTTTGGCGCGTACAAATGATGCTTTTGCTTTTCAAAAACACGCTGCACAGCACATTTCCCATGAATTGAAAACACCCATCGCGGTGTTGGTCTCAGAATTGGAACGCGCCAATAATATTACCGATCCCATACTGAAAGATCAGGTGATCCAAAATCAAATCGTCAAAGCAAAATCCTTAGCCGATATTATTACTGTTTTATTGGAGATTTCGAAAAATGAGCCGGGAGATGAGCTTTCTCTTTCAGATATGAGAGTCGATGAATTAATCTTTTCATCAATTGAAGAGCTCTCGATTCTCGATCCGGATTTTCGATTTGAAATCAGCTTTGAGCCAGATAATTTTGAAGAAAATCAACTAGAACTGAAGGTAAATACACTTCTTATAAAGCAAGCCTTCCTCAATATTATGAGAAATTGTATTGCCTACAGCATAAAGCCGGAGGCCCAAATTTTTTTTAATGGCAGCACATCTGGGGAAATTAAAATTTCTTTTATAAATCAAGGGAATCCAATTAAACCCGAAGAAGAAGAAAACTTGTTCGACCATTTCTACAAAGGGAGCAACAGCAAAGGCCTTACAGGTTTCGGTTTAGGGTTGGTGTTGACCAAAAAAATCGTGGAACTCCATCAAGGAACTATTTCCTATTCCAATCCTTCGGGCAATACAATCGTGTTTGACGTCCGACTTCCTTTAAGGTAAAATTTATCGGTTTTAAGGACATTTTAAGGTCGTTAGGGCCAGTTTTGCACCTCAATCAAGTGGAGCAAACTTTATGATTCATAACAACCGAGGGGTCTTGGCCCTTTTTTTCCTTTTTATAGTCACCGAACTTTTGGCCCAACAGCCATTAAGTTTTAGCCGTCAGGAAGCCGAAGCAGTATTTCTAAAACAGAACCTCAGCCTTATTGCGGAAAAACTTGAAATTCCCAAGGCCGAAGCCGCCGTGCTTCAAGCCAAGCTATGGCCAAACCCAACATTATCAATTGATGAGGTAAATCTCTGGGCAAGCCCAAAACAAATAGAAGTTGCCGGGGAAGAACTACCGCCCTTGTTCGGCGATTGGGGGAAACATCAACAGTTTAGTATAGGTCTTGAACAACTGATCCAAACAGCGGGAAAAAGAAAAAAACTCATGGCTCTGGAACAGGTTTCAGCCGATAAGGCCACACAATATTTTGAGGATTTACTCCGAAATCTGAAAATAGAATTCCGAAACCAGCTCACGGAGCTTCAATTTCTTCAGTTTCATAAAAAAGTTTATGACAGCCAGATTGATGCTATAAACCAACTTACCGAATCTTATGGCAAACAAGTGGAATTGGGGCATATCCCAAAAGGGGAATTCATTCGTCTAAAAGCATTGGAATTACAGTTTGCTAAAAACAGTAAAGATCTTGGCAATGAAATCAACGAAGCCCAAAAGGAGCTAAAGCAACTTATGCGCTTGCCGGCCGAGACCAATTTGGTGATAACCGAGGAGGATTTTTTGATCAATGCCGACCCATTTAAACTTCTCAACCTAAACAGCCTGATAGAAAGTGCAAAAGAAAATCGAGCCGATTTGAAAATAACCGAATTGGAAGGGCTCCAGTATCAAAAACTCTACGATTTTGAAAAAGCCCAACGCACACCCGATATCAATTTTAAGGCCGGATATGACCGTGGGGGTAATATACTCTACAATTTTATCGGTTTTGGATTTGACATCGACCTTCCCATTTTCAATAGAAATCAAGGAAACATCAAAGCGGCGAAAATAGGAATGGAGCAATCGGAATTTCTCTACGAGGAAAAGACACTTTCCGTTGAAAACGAATTGGTGATGGCATATCAAAATCTTGCCGAAGCAATTGCTTTTTATGAAAAGATAGATCCTGAATATGAAAACACACTGGATACCTTATTAGACAGCTATATTAAAAACTTTAGGGATAGAAATATCAGTCTCCTGGAATTCATCGATTTCCTGGAAGCATATATGGATAATAAAGAAATCATTTTGGAAGCTGGCAAGGAAGTCCACCAGCGAGCCGAAGCCCTTAATTACGCCATTGGGCAGGACATCATTAAATAATTTTGAAATTCAATACAATGAGAAATATAAGCCTATCTACATCTTTTCTTTTTTTTGCCTCCTTGTTTTTTCTTGGCAGTTGCTCAAATCCAAAAAGACTTCCCCCAAAATACACAGCCGAGGCATTTTGTGTGGACGAGAGTTTTAAATCGAAGATTGAACTGGAGCAACCCAAATTGCAGCAAATTTCTGAAAACATTCCTCTTACAGGCGTTGTTGAAACCAATCCAGATAAGGTGGTGCGTTTTATGAGTTTGATAGATGGCATTATTTCCCATACTTATTTTTCCCTTGGCGACGAGGTTAAAAAAGGACAAGTTTTGGCAGAATTGAGAAGTTCGCAATTAGCGGAGTTATATGCCCAGTCCAAAACAATCGCTTCCCAAATAAAGGTAGCGGAACAGGATTTGAAAGCCACCCAGGCAATGTTTGATGATGGCATTTCGTCCCAACGGGAATTATTGAATTCGCAAAGTGAACTAGCTATCCTAAACGCAAACAAGGAAAATATTGATTCCCAATTAAGCCTATATAGTGCCAGTCCCGAAAGAGGAGTTTTTAAGATTAGAGCACCCCATTCAGGGGTCGTAACTGCCAAGTCCATTACAGCTGGCGGCTCAATATCGGCTGGAGGCGAACCCCTGTTTACTATTTCCGACCTCGATGATGTTTGGGTAATGGTAAATATTTATGCCAGTAACGTGAGAAATATTACCTCCGGAATGGATGTTTCCATTAAAACACTATCCTATCCCGATAAGATTTTTAAAGGAAAAATAACCGTTATCTCGCAAGTTTTGGATGAGCAGGCTAAAGTACTCAAGGCTCGAGTCGTTCTCCCGAATACCGATTTTAAACTTAAACCTGGAATGCTCGTAGACGTTCATGCTTTGAAGACAAGCGAAACAACCGCATTAAGCATTCCGACCGACGCTTTGGTTTTTGACAATAACCAAAATTTTGTGGTAGTCTATAGAGACGATTGCGATTTGGAAATCCGAAAAGTAGAAACAAGTTCCAAAGGCAACGGCAATACTTTTATTGTGACTGGGCTGGAGGAAAATGAAAAAATTGTTTCCAAAAATCAATTGCTTGTTTATGAGCAGATCAAAAACCTTCAGAATTAATTCAGAATGAGAAAATTTGTCCAGGGTATCGTTGGTTTCTCCTTAAAGAATTCCATAATAGTATTTTTCCTAACGGCACTTCTTTTAATTGCCGGTATATATAGTTACCTCCACACACCTATTGAAGCTTTTCCGGATGTAACAAACACGAGGGCGAGAATAATTACACAATGGCCGGGTCGCAGTGCTGAGGAGGTGGAAAAATTTGTAACACTTCCTATAATGAAGGAAGTGAATACCATACCGAAGAAAGCCCAGGTACGCTCTATTTCTCTCTTCGGACTTTCCGTTGTCACGGTTATTTTTGACGACGATGTTGACGATTTTTACGCCCAACAATACGCTTCCAACCGAATGCAGGGAATCGAACTTCCCAATGGTGCCAAGGCCGAGATTGAACCTCCTTATGGCGCTACGGGTGAAATATTCCGATATGTTTTAAAAAGTGATTGGCCCATTAAAGAACTCACCGCCATTCACGATTGGGTGATTGAAAGGGAATTGGTCTCCGTGCCGGGTGTTGCTGATGTAGTAAGTTTTGGGGGAGAGGAAAAAATTTATGAGATAAAAATCAATCCCACGGAACTCGCAAACTACGATTTATCTCCTTTAGAAGTATTTGAAGCCGTTTCAAAAAGCAATATCAACGTTGGAGGCGACGTGATTGAACGAGGTAGCCAAGCTTATGTGGTACGGGGAGTTGGCTTATTGGAAGGCATTGAGGATATCGAAAACATCCTAATCGAAGTTCGTGGCACTACGCCAATTTTGGTAAAACACGTAGCCGAAGTAGCTATTTCGGCAAAACCGCGATTGGGATCGGTAGGCCTGCAGGATGAAGACGATTTGGTGCAAGGAATAGTAGTGATGCTCCGCGGTGAAAATCCGGATGAAGTAATTTCAAAAGTAAAGGAAAAAATTGCCGATCTCAACGAACGCATTCTGCCCGACGATGTGCTAATTGAGCCATTTATTGACCGAACCGACTTGGTGGAAGCAACGGTAAGTACCGTGAGCAGGAATCTAGTGGAGGGAATTTTATTGGTTTCACTAATAGTTTTCATTTTTCTGTTCAACTGGCGTACTACGGTTATTGTGGCCACGGTAATTCCACTTTCGTTTCTGTTTGCTTTGGTGATGCTGCGCATTCAGGGACTTCCTGCCAATCTGATTTCTATGGGAGCCATTGATTTCGGATTATTGCTGGAAGGAACACTCGTTATTGTAGAAACCGTATTTGTGGCCATGGACAAAAAAGCTAAGGAAGTGGGCATGGAGAAATTCAATAAAATGAGCAAATTGGGACTGATTAAAAAGAGCGCCGGAAGTGTTGCCACTTATATAGTTTTTGCCCAGATTATTCTTATTGTAGCTCTTTTACCTATTTTTTCCTTTCAAAAGGTAGAAGGCAAAATGTTTTCACCTTTAGCATTTACCTTAGGGTATGCCCTCACAGGTTCCTTGATCCTGAGTATTACCTACGTACCTGCAATGATCAAAGTACTTTTACAAAAGAACATTGTTGAGAAAGAAAATAGAGTTTCAAACTTTTTCCAAAAAAACCTCTTCAACCTTTTCTTGTGGAGCAACCGTCGCAGACGTGTTACACTTTATGGGTTTATTGGACTGCTCACTATATGTACCGTAAGCTTTATGTTTTACGGCACCGAATTTATTCCAAAGTTGAATGAAGGGGCGCTCTATGTTCGCGCTACTCTCCCCAACAGTGTGAATATTGACGAGTCCAATCGTTTGGCGAAAGAGATTAAAAATGATTTACGAGAATTTGAAGAAGTAAAGTTCGTCCTAAATCAAGTTGGACGCCCAAATGACGGAACAGATCCCACTGGATTTTTCAATATCGAATTTCATATAGAACTGCATCCCGAGAAAGAATGGAAGCGTAAAATCAGCAAAACCCAACTTATTGAGGAAATGCGGACCATGCTACATACCAATCCCGGGATTGTATTTGGATTTAGTCAGCCGATTCAGGACAACGTAGAGGAATATGTGGCAGGGGTAAAAAGCTCGTTGGTTGTAAAGATTTTTGGGGATGACCTCTTTGAGCTAGAAGAATATGCCGATCAAGTGGCCAACAGTATAAGAGATGTGAAAGGAATAGAGGACCTCAACGTTTATCGAAATATTGGATTGCCGGAACTTCGTATCAAATTTGATGAAATCCCAATGGGGAAATACGGGGTGGCCATGGCCGATGCACAAGCGGTTATTGAAATGGCTATTGGCGGCAGAGCGGCTACTACTTTCTATGAAGACGAACGTATGTTTGATGTGTATATCCGTTTTCAGAAAGAATACAGAGACAATCAACAAAAAATTGGAGAGATCCTTATTCCCACCTTAAGTGGCGACAAAATCCCTCTGCGGGAGATCGCAGAAATCGATTTTATAACGGGACCAACATTTATCTATCGCGAAGGCAGCAGCCGATATATTGCAGTGGGATTCAGTATTGAAGGTAGGGATTTAGGAAGTACCATAGCAGAAGCCAAGGCTAAAGTGGCAGCAAATGTAAAATTGCCAAAAGCCAATAAAATGGAATGGGCCGGGGAGTTTGAAAGTAAGGAACGCGCCAGTAAGCAATTAGCGGTAATCGTTCCCGCGGTTTTACTGTTGATTCTTTTCCTTCTTTATTTCAATTTCAGGACGATAAAAGACACTCTTATTGCGGCTGCAACCATTCCTTTCGCCTTTATTGGCGGATTCATTTCACTATGGGTAACCGGAACTATTTTTGGAATTTCCGCGGGAATTGGATTCATTATCCTCTTCGGAGTAAATACCATTAACGCCATTATTCTTATTGCCGTTATGAAGGAATATCTACGGAAACTACCGCTCAAGGAAGCTATCAATAAAGGAGTAAAAGACAGAATCCGACCCATTATTATGATCGCACTTATGGGTTCCATGGGTTTATTTCCCGCAGCTCTTTCCACTGGAATGGGTTCCGAAATCCAAAAACCGCTAGCTATTATGATTGTGGGCGGTCTATTGATCTGTTTGATTTTATCGTTAACGGTCCTTCCGCAAATGTTCTATTTCGCCTATCGAAAAAGCGACCTTGGCCCAGTGAAGAGAAAGAGAGTATCTAGGAAAAAACAGAATTGATATTTATTGAATGAAAACAAAAAAGCCATTCCAGATACTGGAATGGCTTTTTCTGATATATAATTAAATTTCTACTGCACAATAAGCTTTTTGGTAGCTGTTGTATTATTCTGTGTAACCCTTACAGTATATACACCAGTTTTTAGTCCAGAGATATTCAGCTCCCTGTCTGCAACAACTGTATTAATAACTTGTTTACCCAAGACGTCATAAACCACTACAAGTTTTTCTCCTTGAATAGCAGTTTCAATATTTACCTTGCCATGGGCAGGGTTTGGATAAATATTCAAGCTCGAAATAGAATTTTCACCAACATCAAGATTATCGGCCAATTCAACTGCAAACAATTGATCATTTGGCGTTCCTTGACCAATACCTATGATCGCAACTTTGTTTGAATCCACTTCGTCAGAAATAAAAAGACCACCTGCAATCGAACTGTTACCTGAGGGTTGTTGTCCACTTGAATTATAATCATAAACTACACCTGTTGGAGTTCCAGCAGGAAGTTGCAATTGTACTACCAACGCTTGATCTCCCATTGGAGTTTGATCAAATATCCACAAGAAAGGGCCGCCTGGACTAACTAAATCAACAGCTCCCCCATAAACTGTTGTCCCATGTACTGCTTGTGGGATCACAGAAAGCTCATTTCCATTCATATCAAATGAAGAAATATCAGAAGTAAAACTTCCAGTCCAGAAACCTCCATTCCCACCGTCGAGCGAGGGATCGTATGCAGCCATTCTAGCCATGGCATCCGTAGAAGGAGAAATGGTAATTGTATTGTCAATAGTTCTTCCTACCGGATCGATTTTATAGATCTTATTACTGGCAGTTCCCGCATAAACAGATGTACCATCAGAGGTAAATGAACGTGTTCCTGACAAACCTGGAACCGAAAATGTTTCATTAAAACTACCTGTATTATCCAAAACGTGAATTAAACTGGAGGCCCAAGCGGATATCCAAAATTCGTCGTTAATAAATACTACACCGGCATTACCCGCTGCACCAATTTCATTGGTAATATCGTAATTAAAAAGAGGATCAAATAGTGCGTTGGTACTTTCTGTATTTCCTGAAGTCCCAGTAAAAGGAGCTACTTCAGCTTCCTGCGCATAACTAGATGCACCTACCATTAAAAATAAACTCAGGACTAATAATTGTAATCTTTTCATCATTTTATAATTTATAGTTTGTTAATAAAAGACCAATATATACAATGTCATTTATATCCTGCGGGGTTTTAAAATAACTTTAAGAAATATGTACTTTTACAAAAAATCACATCTATTAATAGAATCCAGATACCACAGTATATATAAAACCAAATCGGTCCGAAGATTAGTAAATCCTTAACTCAATTTCTCATTTAACATAAAATCAATAAAAACAATGAACATGAAAAATCACTGGGAAACGGTCTATAAAACCAAAAATCCGAGCCAAGTTAGTTGGACCCAGAAAATACCACAAACTTCTTTGAGCTTCATAAAATCATTGAATCTATCAAAAAATGCTCCTATAGTCGATATCGGTGGCGGAGATGGCAAACTGGTGGATTTCTTGCTGGACGAAGGTTTCACGGATATTTCAGTATTGGACATTTCGGGCAAGGCACTTAAAAGAGCAAAGCAACGCTTGGGAAAGAAATCAGAAAATATAACATGGATTGAGAGTGATATAACAGAATTTAAACCTGAAAGGAGTTATGATCTTTGGCATGATAGAGCCGCTTTCCACTTCTTAACTGACCGGAAGAAAATAGATAAATACCTAGAAACCGTTCGAAAGGCGGTGGATGGATATCTAATAATTGGAGCATTTTCTGAAAATGGACCTAAGAAATGCAGTGGATTGGATATCGTCCAATACTCTGAAGAAACTTTACCTCAACTTTTGAAAAATGGATTTAAGAAATTGAAGTGTATTACCGTGGACCATACTACTCCGTTTGATACCACTCAAAATTTCGTGTTTTGCAGTTTTAAAAAGAAAGCAAATGAATGATGAGGAAGCATTTGAAGTAGCAATCCAAAGTTTTTCAGAAGAGATAAAAAGACTCGCTCGTGAAACCAGAAAGCTGATTCATACAGTTTTCCCTGAAGTGATTGAAGTTGTCTGGATACGGCAAAAGAATATTGGATTTGGAACAGGACCCAAGAAAAACACCGAGCATTTCAGCTGGTTAATGCCAGCGAGCAAGCACGTGAGTTTAGGTTTTAATTATGGCGCAGAACTTCCCGACCCAAAAAAAATATTGGAAGGAAGTGGAAAATTATTTCGGCATTATAAAATTAAATCGGTGGACGATCTTTCCAATCCAGACTTGATTGTTTTGATAAAATTTGCGACTGCCTATCGTGTGCCACCGATCCGACTAACTTAAAAATACAATTATCATGAAAAATAAAGCTCTTAAACTGTTTTTGAGATTGGCCATCTCCTTTGGCTTTTTATCAGCCGTGGCCGACAGATTTGGATTTTGGAACGCGGATGTATCCGCTTGGGGCAATTGGGGAAACTTTTTGGAATACACGGCAGTTATCAATCCATGGTTTCCTGTTTCCATGGTTTCCACACTTGCCATCATTGCCACCTCCGCCGAAATACTGTTTGCAATTTGCCTTTTGATTGGTTTTAAAACTGAATTGTTCGCAAAGCTAAGTGGCTTTCTTCTGCTGATTTTTGCGCTTTCTATGAGTTTTTCAATCGGGATAAAACCTGTTTTCGACTATTCAGTATTTATTGCTTCGGGCGGTGCTTTTGCTTTGAGTTTTATGAAAGAGAAATATTTGGAACTCGATTGTTTAATTAAGAAATCCTAAAAATAAGCCCGCAACTGTACACTGCCGGTATGTACTGTTTTGGTGGTTTCGCTTTTCCTCCCGAAATAGGAAAGATTGGCATCCAAATACTTTGTAATCCGTCTTTGCAAAAGTGCGCGCCAAGTAAAATTCGTTCCTGGCTGTAGCCCTTCCAACATCTGGTAGGCAACTGGCGTAAAGGCATTTCCGGAAAAATCGTTGTTGATATAATTGAATTCGCCGTTTATTGAAACTTTTTCCGCATTGGAATAAGCAAAGGAAAAACCGAGCGTCTGTTGATCCAATGTTTCCATTCCCCCAAGTTGGTTTTTATTGTTTTTGAAATTATAGAATACATCAAAACGGGTCTGTTGACTTAGTAAATATGAAATCTTCGGATTTACTTCATAAGACTCCAATCGATAATTTCGGTTTTGAAAACTTTCCGATAAACTTTCATTGGAGCCTGTAACTCCCTTTAAATTCAGCAGCCAGCTCTCCCAAAATTTATGACTGAAATTTAATTGATGACTGTTGAGGTAATTTTTTTGTAAACCCACAGCCAACAAGTTTTCGGTGGAAGTAGTTACATAAGTATAACTTGTAGTGAAATACTGTTTCCCCCGATTGAAAAACAGGGCATTTCTGAAATTCATAGCCAATCCCAATTGGTCTTTACCACCATCCTGGAATGGGTTAATATTGAAGCCATCATTCTTGCGTTTTACCTTCCGATCCAATGCGTAAGACGTCTGATTATAAAAATGGGAGAGCAACTTCCTAAATCCTTCCTTGTTTGACCAGTTTTGCGGATTTAAAGTAAGAATCTGACTGAATTTGTTCTGTCTTATTTTTAAAAATATCTGGTTGGGCAGCAAAATACGAATGTATTCCGCTTGGTCCTGAAACTGGGCCACTTCAAACTCCTCCAGTTCTTGGATGCCGTTGTTGTTATAATCAATCCACACATAAACACCTTGTCCCGGATCGGTTTTCACATAGGTGAATTCTTGTTGGGGAATTACCCCATTATTTGATTCCAAAGTGGTATTCCACCTTATCCCGCCATCAAAGAACATCTGATTGTACAAAATCCGTGAGTTGAGTGAACGTTCTGTTTCCTTTGCTACGTCCACTATTTGTATTGGAAGTGTGGGCCCGATAATTTCCTTGGGAAAGGCTTCATATTTAACGGTCCTATAATTTGCAAATGCCGACAACTGAGTATTTTCGGTGTTGATCAATCGGGATTTCAAATAATAAGTGTTGGAAGCATTTACTTTTTGAAGCTGTTTGTTTCGAACACTATCATTCACCCGAAATTGATATCCTAGCTCAACAAAAACCTGTGTGCTATCGCCAATCCCTGAAAACATTTCAAAAGCCGTAAATTTTTGACTCACTGGCGAAAGACTATCTCGCACAATATCGCGTATGCGGTTATCTTCAATCGCCACCTTTCCACCGATCCAAGCTTTATCCAAGGAATAAGCAGTGGTATTATTCAGTCTGAAAAATTTGGAAGCAATGGAATCTGCCGTACTGTTTAGATAGCTGCCGTAAGTACTTAAACTAAATCTTTTTAGTCGTACTTCCGAAGAAATTACATGTCGTGTTCCGTTGAAATTTTCAGAAAAATTTAAATTTTGAAATTCATACCGTCCGCCTCCATATTTGGGATGGGAAACCTCAACGCCTGAAACCACAAAACTCTGGTTTCCCATTGGATTTATCAAGTTCCAGTCGCGGTTGAACTCGATATTATACAACCTCTCTATGGTCCTAAAATCCCTGTGAACAAAATCCAAGGATCCAAAAGCATCAACTTTTAAAGTGTCCGCCGTTGTCAATAGCCGTTGTTTTACCGCGAGCCTTCCGGCGAAACCATTGTTATCATCATTGTCCAAATCGCTAAAAAGATTAAGGTCGTTGGAGCTGCCCGCAACTTCAAAATCGATTTTGGTTTTTTCTGAAGGATGATAACTTCCATTAAGTCCCCCTACTTGCAATTTTATTGGTGCGTTCAGTCTTATGATAGGTTCATAACTACCCTGCTGGACTCCGTTAATAGGCGGCACGTATTCAAAAATGCGGCTGATGGCATTTTTATCACTAATAACATAATCGCCTTTATTTTTGCCCACTAAAGTGAAGCGCACATTATAAAGTTCATCATCCGGGTCATTTGAAAACACAAAAACCTCAATCCCATTTACGATTTCCTTCTTATAAAGTATTTTGTTTGGGGAATACGTATCCAGTACCGCCGAAGGCGCAACCATCAATTCCCTATTGTCGCCTGCTGCTTTCAATATGGCTATCTGCTCCTCAGAAAGACTCTGTTGCAAAGGCTGATTTTTGGCATCATTCTCAGAATAGACATAAACTCCTAAATCGAGGGTTTTACTACTATAATTTCCACCTCCATATCCTATAAAACGAGTGTAATTCCGATCGGTAAATTGGTATTCCACCGTAATCCGCATATTTCCGGTGATGGGATAAGTGGGATTGAATCTTATTTCTCCTGCATTGTAATCAATCACATAATCCTCGTTTTCTCCCCGTTTCAGCAACAGACCATTGACATACACTCTTTCACTTCCTGAAACAACGAGAATATAGAGTTCGCCATTGGGACCAACTAGTTTGTATGGACCTTGATTTCCCTCTTGTCCGACGAATTCACTTTTGGCGAAGATGCCTTTCACCAAGGCTCCAGATGCAAAGGCAGAAACTTCAGAACCATCTTTATTCTTAATAGTACCTCCAAGGGAAATACCTTGAACTTTTTTGGAGAATCGCCCGAAGTAGCTTCCAGTATTTCCCAAATCAATATCGCCCGCTCGGATATTCCAATTTTCGCCGAAAAGTTCAATGAAAATTTGATCAAACTCATTCAAACTTTGTGAATACCCCCCTTCTTGGGTGGGAATATTTGCATCTTGAATGGAAGCTCGGATAGAAACCTTGTCACTGAGCTTTCCCGTAATCTGAAGGTCTAGCTGACTATTTACAACAGCATTTTGATTATTTCCAACTGTGATGCCTCGTGAAATACTTCCCGAAGTATTTAGACCTTCGAACGGAGTAAATTCACTTTTGTTGGTACTTTGCTGAAGCGAATAGAGTTTCTCCATAGTTCCCGTATTTTCAACAATAATCTTTGGATCGAAAACAAAATAATCTCTTGTCAGAAAATCGGGATATTGCAGATATTCAATGGTGAGGGTGTCTTGTTGTTGCTGTAATTCCTTTGAGAAAAAAACAATGCCCTTTTTGAAGTCAATGCGATAACTAAACGGATTGGGCGAATCTCCTTCCCTATCGAGAATTAAGAATTTCTTGGGATTAATCCCTGCACTGTCCAATACCACGGAATCCTTTACCGCAATTTTCACTTTTCGGTAGTTCGATTCAATATCCTGCGCAGTGCCAAGAAAGGCGGTAAGGAGAAAAACAACAAGCAGCAGATACCTCATCAACTATACAACTTAACACTTTCGATTTTATTTTGCGAACAAGCGTGGCAGAATCCCGTCAAATGTAAATAAATCAACAAAGAATAACCGAACAAGTTGTATAAGGGATGTGGGATTTTTAACTTGTCGCTTTTAAAACTGGAAAGTAATTAAATTAGGAATTCATTCACTTTGGAAATACAATGAAAATAATTTCTTACAACGTTAACGGGATTCGCGCCGCAATGCGAAAAGGCTTTATCGATTGGTTAAAGGCCGCAAACCCAGATATAATCTGTCTTCAAGAAATAAAGGCCAATTTTGATCAAGTGGAAATCGAGGAAATTGAAAAAGCTGGTTATCCCTATCACTATTGGTATAGCGCGGTAAAAAAAGGATATAGTGGGGTGGCAATTCTTTCAAAAGTTAAACCCAACCACGTGGAATATGGGACCGGTATTGAATATATGGATTCGGAAGGGCGAAATCTTCGGGTTGACTTTGATGATTTTTCAGTGATGAGTCTTTATATGCCCAGTGGAACAAATATAAATCGATTGGAGCTCAAGTTTTCCTATATGGATGATTTTCAGAAATATATAGATGAATTAAAAGTAGAATTACCAAACTTGGTGATTTGCGGTGATTATAATATTTGTCATCGAGCCATCGATATTCATGATCCCATCAAAAACGCAAAAGTTTCAGGATTCTTACCTGTGGAAAGAGAATGGTTGGACCGGTTTATGAAAAGTGGATTTATTGACAGCTTTAGACATTTCAATAAAGAACCTCATCAATATACTTGGTGGAGCTATCGGGCGAATTCGAGAAACAATAATAAAGGATGGCGGATTGATTATAACCTTGTTGCTGCATCTTTGAAAGAAAATTTAAAACGAGCGGTCATTTTAAAAGATGCTTTGCACAGCGACCATTGTCCGCTTTTGGTGGAATTGGAATTTTGATTTAAAAAAAACATAAGAGGTTTTCAAAACCTTTGGGGTTTTAATCAACTTTCTGCGAGATCTGAAAATAATCAAAAAAGGAAAAACAAGTGCGATGCCTATAAATTTTGAAAGAAAGGCCTTTTGGGAATCGAATGGGAAAACTTTATTATTGCACTTTTTTGATTGATCGAGAATAAAAATAGATAATCCTCAACTTAATTTTTTGATGTTATACTCGGTTTGTGATATTATTGGATTATCTTTAAGAGATATGACCCCCAGTTAATAACAAAACAAAACATCATGAAAACAACAGTTTTATGCCTTATGGCCTTAACGCTACTCTTCGGCTGTAGTTCAGATGAAAGTAAATCAGAAATCAATGGTTTAGTCGGTCAATGGAAGCTTATAGCATTTGTGGATGAAGTGAATGGTACGAGACTCACAGAAAACGATTTTGAAAATTCCAAAGAAATAACAATAACTTTTAATAAGGATTTGGACTATGAGGGCAATACTGTCCGGAATACTTTTGGTGGTAAATATTCTATTAATGCCTCGACAACCGTTTTAATATTTAAAAAAGGCGGTTGGGTGACAGAAGTTAATGAAACTGATTGGGGCAATCTATTTTTTGACAAACTGATGTTAACTTATGATCCGGCCACAGGCAATAGAAACTATAATCTTGAACTTTTAGGTAATGTTTTGAAGATATACTATGCAGATAAGGAATATATGGAGTTAGTGAAAATCGAGCCTTAAATGTTATGCCAAAAAGGTGCGTTTTGAAGCATAAATATTTATAAGCCAGAATTATGAATCCTTTGTTACACATCAGAGAAATCCTTTTAATTCATTTTGAAAGGATTTTTTTATAATGAGATAATCCAAAGCCCTGTTTTTCTTAACCTTTGGGGTTTTATACACATCCTTTTGAGGTTTTTTGAAACTTCCTGCAAGGTTTTCTGAAACTTCCTGCAAGGTTTTCAAAACCTTGTAGGTATATTTATCCTATGAAATCAGCAATAATATTGGGCGCAACAGGCTTGACCGGAAGTATCCTTTTGGAGAAATTGATCGAAGACGATTCTTTTGATAAAATCAAACTCTTTTCTCGCAGTTCGGCAGGAAATAACAGTCCAAAAGTCGAAGAGCATTTAATCGATTTGTTCCAATTGGAAAAACATTCCGACGATTTTACAGTCGATGTGGTTTTCTGCTGTATCGGAACCACAAAAGCCAAAACCCCCGATAATGAAACCTATAAAAAGATTGATTACGGCATTCCGGTTGCCGCTGCAAAACTTGCAAAGAAGAATGGCATTAAAACATTTGTCGTAATTTCAGCTTTGGACGCGAATGAAAACAGCCGTATGTTTTACAATAAAACAAAAGGTGAAATGGAGCGGGATGTTTTAAAGCAAAATATTGTAAACACCTATATTCTTCAGCCCTCATTGATAGTCGGTGATCGAAATGAATCACGGTTTGGCGAAACTATGGCGGGGATTTTTATGAAGGCTTTCGGGTTTTTAATTCCGAAGAAATATAAGGTGATAAAAGCCGAAACCGTTGCCCGAGCGATGCTGGTTTTAGCGAAAGAAGGATATTCTGAAAAGATTATTACTTCAGAAAAAATAAAGGAAATTGCCAAGTAGACTAAGACCTAACAGGTTTTTGAAACCTGTTAGTTCTTTTGGAGGCCCTCCTTGTATGTGTTAATTAGACCAACAAGGTTTTAGAAACCCTGTCCGACCGGCAGGCGGGCTTGCAGGATAAAAAATAGAAATATGCAAGAAATAGAACGTAAATTTTTGGTCACTTCCGAAGCTTTTAAAAATGAAGCTTTTAAACGCGCCCGCATCGTACAAGGTTTTTTGAATACTAACCCTTTGCGCATTGTTCGGATTCGTATTTACGGAGATAATGGTTTTATTACCATAAAAGGCAAACCTAATGAAACAGGGGTATCACGTTTTGAATGGGAGCGACAAATCTCCTTGGCGGAAGCGGAGGAGCTATTGCATCTTTGTGAACCTGGAATTATTGAAAAAACCCGTTTCGAAGTCCAAAATGGGGAACATATCTATGAAGTTGATGAGTTTTTAGGCGAAAACGAAGGCTTAGTCATAGCTGAAATCGAACTTCATTCCGAAAATGAACCTTTCTCAAAACCATCTTGGTTGGGGAAAGAAGTTACGGGCGAAGTGAAATATTACAATTCAAATCTGAGCAAGAATCCTTTTAAGAAGTGGCAATAGATAAGTAGCAGTCGGCAGTAGCAGTACCAGTGTTACTCAGATAGAAGCTTCATTACTTTCTGAATTTTTTCTTTGTCGGAAGTTGTGATAATTCCTTCTTCGAAAAATGCGCCACTGTGCATAGAAACTTTCGGTTTTTGAGAAAGAACTGTCTTTTTGGTGGTTGCAGAAAAGTGGATACTCGTAAAACCAGCTTCTTTAAATTTTAGAGCATTTTCAATGTTTATACCTCCCCCAGGCATAATTTCTAATACGTCTTTCGAAATTTCATCAAGTTGCTTCAAAAGTGAAATTCCTTCAATCGCTGTTGGTTGTAATCCCGAAGAAAGCAATCTGTCCACTTTTAAATCCATCAACTTTTGAATTTCATCCAGTGGATTTTTTACCCAATCAAAAGCACGATGGAAAGTAAATTCCATTCCCTTACCAGCTTTAATTAATTCAGAAGTCCGTTTGATGTCTATTTCGTGATGATGGTCAAGGACGCCACTAACGATCCCCGCACAGCCTATTTCGCTACAGAAAGCAATATCCCTCAACATAACGTCGAACTCTTCTTCGGAATAGGTGAAATCAACACTCCTTGGACGGATTAAAACGTGAACAGGAATAGCTAACTCTAAGATTACTTTTTCTATCAATCCGTGGGAAGGAGTCAAGCCACCGACTGAGAGTTCAGTGCAGAGCTCAATACGGTCAGCGCCCGCATCTTGGGCGGCTTGGGCACTTGCAAAACTATTGGCGCAGATTTCTATATGCATGCTATAACAACTTCACCAAATGAAGGTCTAAGCTAGACTAATTTTCGCTTGAAACAATTGGATATAATCTAAAATCGAGTAGGAAGCAAAGGTAGGTAATTACCCCTATCTTTGCTGTCCTCTCACACCACCCAACGTACGTCTCTCGTATTAGGCGGTTTTCTCAATGGGTAACCGTAATTCGCTGTTAAACTGTAT
>JBARWQ010000084.1:0-51182 GCA_049646885.1 Aequorivita sp.
AGAATTGAAAGGGGAAAGTTTAAGGAAAAAACTGTAATTTTGTCACTATCTTATCTTTTAAGACCAAAATCAACAGGGGGGTCAATATGACCGGAATGGGGGGTCAGTATCACCGGAATATCCATAAATTTATCAATCCATTTAAATTTGTGATGTCACTTGAAAACATGTCTCCTATATAAAGATCATTCAGTTCAGTGCAGTCGGGGTAATCAATGATAAAATTATCCACCTCTTCTTGAGTCATTAAAAAAACATCACCTGACGGACATTGCCCAAAAACATTGAAACTTAGTAGTATAACTATAAATAGTATATTATTTTTCATAGCAAAGATTTTTAGAGTTCAAAAAGATAGGCACAAATAAATTGGTAACTATTCTATATTGTGTTGAACTAAAGCTATCAAATAGTTCAAAAGGTTTTACCAAAACTCAATTTTGGATGTTTTAAATTATTGAAGGTATGAAAAAAAAATCGAAACTCTACTTGAAGTTTCCGTATTCCAATTTCAGAATTTCTGGATCTCTACCACAAATTACAAGTTTAGTATAAGATTTTCCACGGCTTCAGAAACTGATATAACCAAACAAAACGCAAAGCTCTGATGAGCAGATAAGAAAAACATAAAGAGATTCTGTCTTTTATATTTCGCCATTTTAACTTTTCCGTTTCGTAAAAAAGCTCCTTATTTCATTGATATAAAGTCTTGGCACAACCGCCTTTGCAAATTCACCCAAGCTCGCTCGAGTCATTTTATAAACTAAAAGCCACCAATTGGGTACAAACAAAAACAGAAATCCGGCTGTCATGGCCCATGCCACAATTTCTATGGAATACTGGCTGGCAGTGAATATAAATACAGCCATTATTGCAATGGAAAACAAATTCCAATAAAAAGAAATATTAGTTTGGCCAGTAGCGATTACAAGACTTCCAATTGGGTTTCCAATACTTCGAATGTACATATATACCGCTAAGATTCGCACCAGGATAACGATATGATCGTAGTCAGGTCCGTAAAGGATAGAAACGATAAAAGGCGCAAAGAATATTACCCCTAAATACATAAAGAAATTGATAGAGGATACCAAATTGATCAATCGCAAATAACTCCGCTTGAGGGTCTCAACATCGTTTTGAAATTTTGCCAGTAGTGGATTGGAAATTTTAGTGATTATAGGATTAATGATTTGTGCCGGCTTGAACACCAATTGTTTTGCCAAGCTGTATCCGCCCAATAACTCGGTACTAAACAGTTTTCCAATGATAATCACATCTAAATCTCTACCAAAATAATTTACAAATTGGCTGCCAACCTCATAAATACCTATTCTTAGAAATGGAATGGCCTCTCCCAATTTAAAATGAAATCTCACCGGATTGATAAATATTCCCCTTAGAAAGAAAAATAAATTTGGTGTGGCATATTGCAAGAGGGCAGAAAATATAAGGGAATAAATACCATAGCCCGAAATTGCCAGAAAAATTGCCAGCGCCAAGGAAATCACTGCGCTAATAAGCTCAACGATAGCAACTATTCTAAAGTTAAGCATCTTTTGTTCTATGGTTTTGTATTGACCACCAAGCCCGGCAGCAATAACGGCGAGCGCCATTATAATTATCAGTTGGCTTAATAAGGGTTCGTTATAAAAAGCGGCTATATAGGGGGAAATTAAGGTGATAAGTCCAAAAACTACAAGACCGAATACCAGATTTATCCAATAAAGACTTGAATATTCATCACGTGAAACTTTTTGTTTATGGAATATTGCAGAAGTCAATCCCATGTCCATAAAAAGCTCGATTATTCCCAATACAAAAAGAGTCAAGGCCATAAGACCGAAATCCTTGGCATCTAGAAAGCGGGTCAAAATAGAAAGTCGCAACAACGAACATACGGCAACTCCAATAGTACCGGCAGTGGTCCATTTTACACCTTTTATTATACTGCCTTTTAGTTGCATTTTTTTTTAAATATTAATGATCTAGCATGTATTTAAACTCGCGTAAACTACTTTCCGCCATATTTTCGAAATCTGACCCATGTATTTGATCTCGATAGGATTTTAGAATTTCTGGGTTTTTTAGGACGTTTTCAACAGCTTCGAATAAAGCGGGGGTATCTCTAGCTACTATTTTTCCATTCTTTCCATCTATCACAAATTCTTTAGCAGCCGGGAAATCTGTTGTAATAACGGGAGTGCCCACAATAAGAGCTTCACTTAATACCATCCCTTGGGCTTCATAATCGGAGGTCAATACAAAACAGTCTGCATATTTTACATAGGGATAGGGATTCTGCTGAAATCCCTCAAAAAACAAATAGTTCTCCAGATTTGACGAAAGTGCTTGGGATTCTAAAACCTGCTTATCCGGCCCATCGCCCACAATAAACCATTTGAAGAGCTCCCCATTTTCCTTTAGTTTTTCCGCTATTTCTATTATTCTGTCAATTCTTTTTTGGCTGTTGTCTATTCTCGCTACCGTGATCAAAATAAAATTTTGTTCCTTATCGGGATAGGGGTTGAACTCTACAGCTTTTTCAAAAATAATTTTTGGATCGATATAGTTATGGACCAAAAAAGATTTTTTAGAAAACTCTGGAACCAATAAATCAAAGTCGGCTTTACAGCTTTCGGAAACGGAAACCACTTTATCAAAGTTTTTATATCGCTCCAAAATATATGGCTTGGTAATCCCCAACCTATCAAGATCGTTATGGATCCAGGCTATCTTCTGTTGTGCATTTACTGAAGTTAAAACAAAGTCGTTCGACCCCATTAAAGAATTATTTTTTGGGATGTCATTGGAAAACGAAATAGCAGCATCATAGCTCGTCTTTTCGTTCCAATTACGGTATATAGTTCTTGTAAATAACTTTCGGGAGGCGTTGTCTCCTACGAGTTTAGAAAATAGCTTAACAATAATAAGAATTGGAAAAGAATACCAGGCCAGATGTGTTTTGGCATCTTTAAAGTTTATATAAAGACATTTTAAAAGAAAGGGAGAGTGGATTTTGAGATGCTTGTATAAGGAAGAGAATTTATTGTCAAAATACGGATTAAAACAGAGTAATTCAATCTCTAATTCTTTATGGTTCCTAAGTTCGGCAAGCAAGTTGTACAATGAATTGGCTATTCCCCCCATTTTTAAGTGTGGGTTTACAAATAGGATTCTCATAATATTGCCTTTTTAAAAAATCTAGTCTAACCTTTGAACACTCCACAAAAGTCCAAAATTTGTTTATCACTTTTAATATCTAGCTCTTTAAAGCCTCGATGAGCCACTAAAAAGACTACTATGTCCGCCTGTTCCGCTGCTTCGTTGGCACTAGAAATGCTAAATTTAGGGTGCTCTTTAAGATTAGGTTCAACATACAGAACCAGGAACTTCTCTTTGCCAAGTTGTTCCGCTACATGAAGCGCAGGAGATTCTCGCAAATCATCAATATTCGGTTTAAAGGTAAGACCCATACAAGCTATAATGGCATCTCTTTCATTTTCAATTTTAAACTGAAGTGCCGCATTTTTTATCTTTTCAATGACCCATTCTGTTTTGTAGTTATTGATTTCACGAGCCGAACGAATTATTTTTGCTTCCTCGGGAAATTCCGAAACGATAAACCATGGATCCACTGCAATACAGTGTCCACCAACTCCTGTACCAGGCTGTAGGATATTCACCCTAGGATGTTTATTGGCCAAACGGATCAGTTCCCAAACATTGATATTGGCTTTATCGCAAATCATTGAAAGTTCATTGGCAAAAGCAATCTGTACATCCCGCGATGAGTTTTCTACCAATTTGCACATTTCAGCGGTTCGCGAATTGGTTTTGTGCAGTTCGCCCTTTACGAAATGTTTATAGAAGTTAACTGCTTTTTCGGTAGAAGCTTCGTCAATTCCACCTATGGCCCGATCATTTTTTTCCAGTTCATAGATTACATTCCCTGGTAACACACGCTCTGGGCAATACGCAAAAAATAATTCACCTTTTAGGTCGGATCGTTCCTCAAAAATTATTTCTTGGATTTTCTGGGTTGTACCGACAGGACTGGTAGATTCCAAGATAATCAGAGCTCCCTTTTGTAGTGTAGGTATTATACTTCTAATCGCATTTTCCACATACGAGAGGTCTGGCACGTGGTTTTCTCTAAAAGGAGTAGGTACTGCAATCAAATAAACATCTGCCGTTACGGGCTTTGATGCAGCCTTTAAATAGCCTTGCTTTACCACGTAATGGACAAGGCCTCCAAGTTCCGGTTCAACAATATGTATTTTACCTTCGTTTATGGTATTTACCACCCGTGGAGAAATATCCACACCTGTAACGTTTAATCCTTTACTTGCTATCAGTGCGGCTGTGGGCAAGCCAATATACCCAAGCCCCATCATTACCACTGAGGGTTTGTTTTCCATGTTATAATTGTTCAATAAAACTTACGATCCGTTCTGAGGTCTTCCCATCGCCATAGGGGTTGTGCAACAAGCTCATAGAGTTATAATATTCGGCGTTTTTCAATAATTTCCCAGTTTCGGATACAATTTTATTTTTATCCGTCCCTACCAAAAGCACAGTTCCTTCATCTATGGCTTCCGGACGCTCCGTAGTTGTACGGGTTACCAATACAGGTTTCCCAAGACTGGGAGCCTCCTCTTGAATACCGCCACTATCCGTTATAATTAGATATGACTTTTCCATCAACCAAATAAAGGCAGGATATGCCAAAGGTGATATCAGGTGAATATTATCAATTCCACTTAATAATTCGTTTACTGGACCAACTACATTAGGGTTTAAATGGACCGGATAGACTATCTGTACCTCTGGGTGATTTTGCGTAATTGTTTTGAGAGCGGAGCAAATATTTATTAGGCCATCGCCATGATTTTCTCTTCTATGCCCGGTCACAAGAATGATTCTTCTTTGAAAGTCTAAAAAGGTTTTTAGATTTTCAATTTCTTCATCCTTAAAGTTTTTAGAATTAACCTTTTCAATTCCATAGAAAAGGGCGTCAATAACTGTATTTCCGGTCACCAAAATATTTTCCTCTTTGATGTTTTCGGCCAGAAGATGCCTTTTGGAAAGTTCGGTAGGTGAAAAATGAAAATCCGCAATCTTAGCTGTGAGTTGTCGATTAAACTCCTCTGGAAAAGGGTATTGCTTGTTAAAAGTTCGCAAGCCGGCTTCTACATGACATATCTTAGCTCCGCTATAAAAAGCGGCAATACCAACTGCCATCGAAGTTGTGGTGTCTCCATGAACATAAACATAGTCCGGTTTTACCTCATCCAAGACGGGTTTCATGTTTTCGATTATTGTGGCTGTCAGGGAGTAAAGATTTTGGTTTGGCCGCATTAAATCCAAATCAAAATCAGGGATTATTTCGAAGAAATCCAATACTTGATCCAACATTTCGCGATGTTGGGCAGTAACACAGACTTTGGTATCAAAATTTTTGTTCTTTAAAAACTTCTGGACCAGGGGAGCCATTTTAATAGCTTCAGGTCTTGTTCCAAAAACGATTAAATTCTTTTTAAGCATTACATTTTATTTTAGAAGAAATTAATTTGAACCTTTAAAAAACAAAAAAAACTACTTCTGTGTATCTGCATAGCTTCTCATGTTTCTGAATAAATAAAGGATAAAAAACACCATAGAAAACAAAAAGACAAGAAGCAATGGATATTTAACCTTATTGGAAATGGTTAAGAATTTTTTCGGTTCCAAATTATAATCAACGCTAACTTTTTTTATTGGCGCTTCAAAATCAATCTCTTCTGTTTTAAGCTGTAAAAGATTTTCCACCAGTTGTCTTTTTCTATCAATAAGATTAAATAAATCCGAGCTATTGGTGATGGAAACGTTAGGGACCGTCGCGTTTATCTTTGAATTTGCCATTAGCACTGAGTCTATTTGCGAAATCATATTGTAATTCTCTTGAATTTCAAACTTCTTATTTTCAACAAACACTTTTTGATATTCCTTAAGATGTTCGTTCTCATTTAGGTAGAGAAGTAAATCCGTTATGATTTTTTCAGAGGATTCAGTACCATATACATAAATTTTCAGACTATGGTATTTATAATATTTGCTGATGGAAAAGTCCTCCATGTATCTCGAAATATCCTGCTTTTCCACGAAAAGCCTCAATACATCAAAATTTCTCCCGGGTTTAGAAGCAAAATTATATATATCGACTAAAGGCTCTAATTCTATTCTTTTCAATTTTTGAAAATTCGAATCCAGTATCTTTTTAAGATAAACTGTATCCCCGGCATTTGTTTTATTGTTTATTGCCGCTACTTTCTCATACAAGTAATCAACACTGCCAAAGTTCGGGATAATTATAACTTCATTATTATAGATGGGAATGTTGTTAGAATCTTTATAATACCCATATCCAAAGCCAACAATCAAAAGAACAATTATAATAATAAAGTATTTCTTAAGGAAGTCGAAAATCTGAAATAGACTTCTAATAATACTTTTAAAAAAATCATTCGATTTCTTAAAAATATACCCCAAATCAATCTCTTCAGAAGAATTTTTCTGTGCCATAAACAAATATTTTGATTAATTAATGACTGTCTTTATCAGTGCAGATTTCAGGCTTTGGCCCCAATCTATATATTCTAAATTTAATTTATTTTGCGTCTTTGTGTTATTCAAAACACTGTACTCCGGTCGTGCGGCAAAAGTACGGTAATGGTTAGTTTTTGCAAGGTTTGCCTCTTTTAATTTTCCCGTCTGCCGCAAGATCTCCTCTGCAAAGCCGTACCAGGTGGTTTCTCCCGCGTTACTGTAATGGTAAACGCCATAATCGCCTTTATCTTGTTCAATAACCTGTAGGATCATCTTTGCCAAATCGTTTGCGTTGGTAGGGGTGCCGGTTTGCTCTGTTGTAATGGTCAGTGGTTTTCCTTCCTGGGAGTATTTTAAGATTGTTTTCAAAAAATTATGCCCGTATTGTGAATAGAGCCAAGAAGTGCGGAAAATATAGTGTTTCTTACAAATCTCCTGGATGTATTGTTCTCCCAGTAGTTTGGAAGCACCGTAAACATTGATGGGATTTGTGGGATCGGTTTCAATATAAGGGGACTTCTTTTTTCCATCAAAAACATAGTCGGTGGAAATGTGGATCAAGACAACTTCCCTTTCCGCACAAATCTGGGCCAGCTTTTTAACGGCCTCGGCATTTATTGCAAAGGCTTTTTCCTTTTCGCTTTCGGCCTTTTCAACGTTGGTGTATGCTGCTGTGTTTATACAATAATCGAAGGAGTTTATTGTAAAAAAGTTCTTTAGCAAATCTGTATTTTCAATATCGAGATCTTCTTTGGAAACAAAGACAAATTCAAGGTCGGGGAAATCGGCTGCCGCATCCTGAATGCATCTTCCCAATTGACCGTTTGCGCCTGTAACCAGTATTTTTTTTTCTAAAATTTTCAAACTATTCCTTTCGGTGAATTTTTTTAAGTTCGTTTATAAAATAGTTTTCGATTTCAGTTTTTGTGACTACTTCTTTCGGTCCCAGATGCTCTTCAATACTTTCTTCAAGAATATCTTTGGTATAGGCAAGGGTTTCTGAATAGGTGATTGGAGAAAGGTTTGGGTTGAGTCTTTTGGTAGCATCAAAAATATTTTCCAACGGAATAAAATATTTGGAAATATAATAAAGATCGTAATAATCCCTTAAAGTGTTATGCTGGGCAATTGCCGATAGTTTCAAGACCGCTATCGTTTTCAAGCTTGCAATATTTATATTCCCAAATGGGAAACTTAGTGGTTTTACGCGAAAAGGAAGTGCAATAGTGCCTGTTGCAATAAAGGTGACCTTGCAATTGTTGATGATAAAATCCAATTGATAGCCATTGTCATCCCGAATAATTCGATAATCGGGAAAAATCCTTGCCACTCCTCTTTTTATAAATTGATTGTTTATAATATCCCCATCCAATATAAAATCCAGATCTTCAGAAAGCCGATGATGGATTTGAATGGAAAGTGCGGTTCCTCCAATCAATGTGAATTTATTTATAAATTTTGTATCGGAAAATTTATTGAAAACAATTAGAGTGTTTTCCGGCATTCCCTTACTTACATCCAAAGTCTTCATTGCAGTATCACTTTTTCAATAAAATGAACGCGTTTAGGATATCTGGAATGCAGTGTTTTCAAGACCTTAAGAATTTCCTTTTTTTGAAACATTTTCTTCATCAACAACATGTCCTCAATTTCCCCATAAAGCGAAACTTGATTAATAATCAACGCATCGGGCAAATCGGCTCCCTTTTTATATGACCAAAAAATATGGTTCGAAAATTTCGAAATATCCATTTTTAATTTATTAATCATCGCAACGCTTCCTCGAAAGTGGGAAGTTCTAAATCTTTTTCTGAAATAATAAACTCTTCCTTTGACAGATGCCAATCCAGGGCTAAGGTTGCGTCATTGTATATGATACCGCCTTCAGATGTCTTGTCATAAAAATTATCGCACTTATAAGCGAAAATGGACTGTTCCGATAAAGTAATAAACCCGTGGGCGAAACCTCTGGGGACAAAAAGCTGCAGATTCTCCACATCATCCAACACAACTGAGAAGGATTTTCCGAAGGTTTCTGAATCTTTCCGAAGATCTACCACTATGTCCAAAATCCTGCCCTGGACCACTCTGACCAGCTTAGCTTGCGCCATCCCACCTTTTTGATAATGAAGGCCGCGCAAAACGCCCCTGGTAGAAATGGATTGGTTGTCTTGGACAAAGTTGATCTTAAGACCGGTAATTTTTTGAAATAGCTGCTGATTATATGTTTCATAAAACGAGCCGCGCTCATCCCGAAACACCTTGGGTTTGAGAATAAAACAATCTTTTAAGGGAGTTTTCTGTAATTCCACAATCAGTCCAGTTGAAGTAAATGTTTTCCATAGCCGCTTTTGAGCAAGGGTTGGGCCAGGGCGATTAGTTGTTCTTTGGAAATATACCCCATCTCATAAGCAGCTTCCTCAATAGCACCAATCTTTAATCCCTGACGCTCTTCAATGACCTCGACAAACTGTGCTGCCTGCATCAAGGAGGAAAAGGTGCCGGTATCCAGCCAAGCGGTTCCTTTATCGAGTATGCTTACATGGAGTTTTCCTTGTTTGAGGTAAATATTATTTACATCGGTAATTTCCAATTCGCCCCGAGCACTGGGTTTAATGTTTTGGGCTATTTCTACGACGCTGTTGTCGTAGAAATAGATCCCCGGGACGGCGTAATTGGATTTTGGGTCTTTCGGCTTTTCTTCAATAGAAAGAGCTATTCCCTGCTTGTCAAATTCCACAACGCCATATCGTTCCGGATCCAGCACGTGATAGGCATAGATAATCCCACCATTGGGATCATTATTGGCCTGTAGAAGCTCTTTTAAGCCTGAGCCATAAAAAATGTTGTCGCCCAGAATAAGTGCAACTTTATCATTTCCGATGAATTCCTTTCCAATAATAAAAGCTTCGGCCAGACCTTTGGGATGGGCCTGCTCGGCATATTGAAAATTGCAGCCGAGTTTTGTTCCATCCCCCAAAAGTTGCTTAAACAACGGAAGGTCTTGAGGCGTGGAAATAATCAGAATATCCCTAATGCCTGCGTACATAAGTGTTGACAAGGGGTAATAAATCATCGGCTTGTCGTAAACGGGCATCAATTGCTTACTCACTGCCAAAGTAATAGGGTGTAGGCGTGTGCCGGAACCTCCTGCTAAAATTATTCCTTTCATTAAAATATTATTTTATCGTGAACCCGATTAGATCCTAATTAGGATGACTTATCAGTGGTTTAAAATTAAAGCCTATCTCGATTGTCCAAGTACCAAGAGATAGTTTTTTGGATACCTGTCTCGAAATTCTCCTTTGCTCTCCAACCCAGTTCGTTTTCAATTTTTGACGCATCAATGGCATATCTAAAGTCGTGGCCGGGGCGGTCCTTTACAAAGCTGATTTGATTTTTATAGGAAGTTGACTTGGGAAGTATTTCATCCAGCAACTCACAGATAATATTCGCTATATAAAGGTTTTCGCGTTCGTTTCGACCACCGATATTATAGGTCTCGCCGAGTTGTCCGTTTTCCAACGCTAAATAGATACCGCTACAATGGTCCATTACATAAAGCCAATCGCGCACGTTTTTTCCATCGCCATAAATGGGGATTTTTTCTCCCGAGATGGCCTTTCGGATAATGGTGGGAATCAACTTTTCCTTGTGTTGATGGGGGCCGTAATTGTTTGAGCAATTTGTGGTAACGACGGGCAACCCAAAGGTGTGGAAATAACTGCGGACAATAAAATCGGAGGACGCCTTGGAAGCACTATAGGGACTGTTGGGAGCGTAAGGGGTTTTCTCTGTAAAAAGCCCCGTTTTCCCCAATGTCCCATATACCTCATCGGTTGATATGTGTAGAAAACGGGCGTTTTTAAATGCCTCCTTCAACTGGTTGGGGCCATCCATCCAGACAGCATAAGCGCTTTGCAACAAATTGAAGGTGCCCACAATATTGGTTTGGATGAATTCCGCGGGCCCTGAAATGGAATTGTCCACATGGCTCTCTGCGGCAAAATGGACCACTTTCTGAAACTGATGTTTTTCAAAAAGTTTTTGGACTAATTCTTCGTCACAAATATCGCCCTCCACAAAGCCTATTTTATCTGAAACACTTTCCAAATTCCTTAAACTTCCCGCATAAGTGAGCTTGTCCAGGACAATTATATTGTCGTTTGAATTTTTAAGAACGTATTCCACAAAATTGGAGCCTATAAATCCTGCCCCTCCTGTAATCAGCATATTATCTCTTTTAAAAATTAATTTTTAGAAACGTCTAAAATCTGTTTTAACATTTTTTCAGTAATCAAATAGGTCGGTTTTACGCCAGTTGTACCCAGACCGCCGGAGGCTAAAGTACTCCCTGTTTCCAATGGATTATCGGAAGCGTAATAGGCATATCGAACCTTCACTTGTGGGCTGATACTCCGTCGAATTTTGGAAGCTGCCTGTATTGCTTTTTGGTAATGGGCTCCCTCCATTTCAAGTCCTATTACATTCCATGTGGAATTGTGAAAGAACTTTAGGAGGTCGCGATTTTGTAGGGAAGTGCCCAGGACCGAGATCATAGTTCCGGAATATACATTTACGTCGTGGTCGTCGAACATGGCAGCGGTTATAAGATTGTTAAATGGATAATTATCGGCTGTCCCTTCAAAAACATGTGCCGATGGAATCATAATATCTCCTTTGCCACCTTCTAAAATACCTGCCTTTCCCATGATGGAAACGGATACCACATTTAGAAAATGATGTTTTTTACCAGCATCCACGAAGGGTTTTAAGAGCTCATCCATGGTTTCATAAGCTTGTTCGCCGAAAGCGTAATCCATTACTACTATAACGGGTTTATTGGATTCTTTCAGTTCCATTACTTTCTCCACGTATGGACACTTCTTGATTTGTGCTGTATCAAAAATTTGCACATCTATATTGGTGCCGCTTATATCCTCGAGGAAAATCATGCCTTCCGCCATTGCGGTTTTATTTACTTTCTCGCGCAGCTTTAAATTAACTGGGCTACTAAGAGCTTCATAGACTTCCAAAGTACTTTTTCTTGAGAATTCAGAAGGAAGTGCTTTTTCAGCAAAAAGCGTGTTCATCACGCTGTGCATATTGGCGCTTATAATATGGATGGGGCGTTGCAGCAAACCGTTGTCCTGGAGTGTCTGCTTTATTCGATAAGCCCATTGCTCGCCGTGAATGTGATGGCCAAGCCGTTCACGAAGAACGGGGCTGAAGGTTATAATTCTATATTTATCCCCAACAAATTCGTCTATTGCCAACTTTCCGAGAAAATAGATGATATTTAAAAAGCGGTTCTCGTTGGTTTCTGTAGCGAAATAAGGATACACATTCCTTACTTCCTCAAAGGTCCTTCCCAGAAAATTGGCAGTATGTGTCAAAGCGATCTCCTGCTCCTCTTGCGTCAAGTCGTTTTTTTTCAGCACTGCTTGTTCCAATTTAATCCAATCGCGGATTACTTCTCCATTTTCATTTATAAGCACCTGCTTCATAATCTTGTGCGATTCGATAAATAAAAAGGTCAAATGGGTAAGAAGGTCGTAAATTTCGGAACGCCCGCGGGTGATTTCGATATTCATTTGTTCGGAATCTATCCGGTAACAATTCCTGCGTCTCTTAAGGGGGATTATAGGCTTAAAATGTGATTCCTGGTAGCCTTCATCACTGGTCAAGTTGATAAATCTGCACTCCTCAATGCCGTGGGGCAGGCGATCCATTACGTACAGCAATCCCTGAAGTTCAATTTTATCCTCCACAATGGAGCCGTAAATTTCAGGACGCAGCGTCAATAAGGCATCGCGAAGGGTTTCTCCGGAAACTCCCATGGGTTTATAAAACCCTCGATTGAAGAGATGCCGCATGGTTATGTAAAGCCGCTCTATGGCATTGGTACTCTCCTGGGCACGGGTTCTGCTATGTAATCTGAATTTATTCATTGGATGCAAATATACTACTATTTTTGCCGCTGTATTCCAAGCAAGGCATCGGCTAAGTGGCGATCGTTTGAAAGCCGTGGCACCTTGTTTTGTCCTCCTAATTTTCCTTGGGATTTCATAAAATTTTGGAAACTATCCTTTTGAAGCGGTGCAATTTTTAAGGGCTGCAGTACTTTTCCTTCTATTAAATCGAAGTAATAGGAGTTCTGTTCCTGCATTTCCTTGTCGATATATTCCGCGATCTCCGAGAGGTTTTCAGGTGCCTGGTCAAATTCTATCAACCATTCGTGGTAAGGAAGTTCGTTGTCAGGAGGAGTAATTTGCGGTGCTACGGTAAATTCGGTTAGGGAGAAATTGAATTTGGCCATGGCTCTGTTCATGGCCTCTTCTACTTCCTTCCCAATTACGTGTTCCCCAAATGCCGAAATAAAATGTTTTATCCGTCCGGACACTACCACCCGATATGGATGGATAGAAGTAAACTGAACGGTATCGCCCAAATTGTATCCCCAAAGTCCTGCATTTGTTGAGATTATCATTACATAATTTACTCCAATTCTAACATCGTCAATTGTCAATCGCTTTGGATTTTCATCATAAAAGGTTGTTGCCTCCACAAATTCGTAGAAAATACCGGAATTCAAGAGCAGGAGCATTCCGGGTTGGTTTTGACGGTCCTGAAAGGCAAAAAATCCTTCACTGGCAGGGAAAAGTTCGATACTATCAACTTTTCTTCCGATCAAATTTTCAAATTTCGCTCTATACGGCTCGTAGTTTACCCCGCCATAGATGAAGAGGTTGAAGTTTTTAAAAAGTTCGCCAACTTTTTTTCCGGACCGTTTTTGGAGTCTTTCAAAATACATCTGGACCCACGACGGAATGCCGCTAATTACGGTCATGTCTTGATCCATTGTTTCGTCTATAATAGCCTCTACCTTGGTTTCCCAATCGTCTATGCAGTTGGTTTTCCAACTTGGCAATCTATTTCTTTGCAGATATGTGGGGACGTAATGCGCTACTATTCCGGAAAGCCGTCCGATTTTAATGCCATTTTTTTCTGTCATTTCTGGACTTCCTTGGAGAAAAATCATCTTTCCATCCACAAAATCGGCATTTCCCGTTTCGTGGATATAACAGAGAATTGCATTTCGTGCAGCTTGCGCATGGTAAGGCATGGATTCCTTTGTCAAGGGAATATACTTTGCGCCGGAAGTAGTGCCGGAGGTTTTTGCGAAATACAGGGGTTTCCCAGGCCATAGTACGTTTTCTTCCCCCAAAACGACACGGTCAACATAAGGTTTAAGGCCTTCATAATCCCTTATTGGAACTTGTATTTGGAAATCATCATAAGTATGTATGGCCTTAAAGTTGTGATCCTTCCCAAAGGATGTGTTTTTGGCGTTGGAGATGAGCTTATTAAAAACCTTCCTTTGGGTTTCGATTGGTCTGGAAGCCCAGGTATCGATCCGCTTTACGACAATTTTTGCAAAGATTTTTGAGGCGTGGGATTTTATGGACATAGGTTATTAATCAAAATCGATGAAACTGGTTGGATTAACGGGGAAGCCATCTCGCCATAACTCAAAGTGCAAATGGGGGCCGGTGGTCAATTCTCCAGTGTTGCCAACGGTACCCAACACTTCTCCCGCCTTTACCATTTCCCCTTGACCTTTGGTAAGCATTGCATTGTGTTTATATACGGAGATTAAATTATTGTTGTGTTTGAGAATGATAGTGTATCCTGTCTGCACTGTCCAGTCCGCAAAAATAACCGTGCCATCTGCCACTGCTTTTACGGGAGCGTCCTTTAGGGTTACCACATCTACGGCATAATGCTTTGTTTTACTGTTATATGGCTCGGTAATAGTGCCCTTTACGGGCGCAAAGAGAGTAAACTGTCGTTCCTGGGGTCCGACAAGGGGATTGTACTTGTCCTCCTGTGCCACCCGATCCCTCAATAAGGAATCCTTCCGCGAGGTTCGAATAAGTACCGATGGGTCTGTCCTTGCGACCTCAATGATGGAATCCTTATTGAAATCCACTGTTTTCACATCCCCGGTCAGCACTTTTTTAATAGATGCAAGATATAGTTCATTTACATCAATTATCCGTTGTAGGGAATCGGTTTTATATACCAATGCGGTAGCTTTTCTTTTTAGCTCAATAGAGGAATATCCAGGAATGTATTCCCGAAGAGGGGTAAAGGCAATAATAATAGTGGTAGTCAAGATCAGAAATAGGGCGGAAAACATACTGAAAATAAACACGTTCAGCCTATTGAGTTTAAACGAGAATCTTTCTTCAAAGGTTTCCTCGTTCAGAATAACCAAACGGTATTTGTGCAATAGTTTTCGTCTAATTCTCTTAGCTCGTTTTTCTTTTTTGATCATATCGGCCATAAGCTTTGTACAAATATAAATTAAACTAACCCCTCAAACGCTAAAGTTAGCTTCAAAACGAAGTATCTAAACATTTCTTGTTATCTTTGCCATATTAAAATTCAAAAATTATGAACGCATTATTGATTCCTTTAGGCATAATTGGCCCTTGGCAGATCATTTTGATTGTTGTAATAGTATTGTTGCTATTTGGTGGTAAAAAGATTCCGGAATTGATGCGTGGGCTTGGAAGCGGTATTAAAGAATTTAAGGATGCATCCAAGGATGACACATCCACAGACAAAAAGATTGACGACAATAAATAACTTTATCTTATTCTATAATTTAAAAATCTCTGCTCTTGCCAAGGCTATAGCAGGGATTTTTTTGTAATTATTTCTCCTAAGTTATTGAAATTTGACAGTTCGGAGAATGGATTCAAGTTCAAATTGAAGATCTCTTTTGGCAACAGATGGCGCATAGGTGAAGCCTTCCAAAATTAGATACCTATTGTTTTTTTCATCCCTAATGGCGTAGTTGAGGAACGGACCGCCCATCCAAGCATCTTTAAGCTCCCAAGTTCCTTTGGTTTCGTAGGCAAAGTGACCATCTAGAGTAATTTTAAATAAGTAGGGGGCATAAGCGCCTTCAGTAACAAAAAGAGCGTCGTCCTCTACGGGCAATAATTTACTTCCAATGGTATCCCTAATTTTGATAATATCCCCTACTGCGGTACTATCACTGTGTATCATATCCATTGGCACCCCATATACCAAAATATTGGTGGTTCCGTTTTTCAAATCTTTCCTAAACCAAAAGAAGTTATCAGTGGCCTTTGCCAGTCGATAAGCACTTGGTATTTGCAGATTAATGCCCATCACATTTTTCAAGGAATCAGTTTTAAGGAGAGAGATAGCCGTTCTTCTTTGTCTTTCCCTTATTTCACTTTTATGAAAGGCTTCAATTATTTTAGGTGCATTTTTGTTTATCAATTCTACAAGCTCCTCCTCGGATGTGCCTTTTATGATGGCGCCAGTTTGGGGTTTGGCATATTCATCGGCGGTAAGGGTAGCCTTGTTTTCATCGCCAAGAACCACATAGACAAATAGTCGATTGCTGCGAGCAAAGCCGGTAAAGGCCTCGGGAGGCATTTGGTCCATTGAGAACAGGGGTTCGTCTTGTGGAAGGCCGTCTGCGGGGGCGGCAAAATTGTTTCGAATAGCTTCCCCCACTATCCCGTTCCACAGATCGTTGGGAGTAATAATCTGAAGGGCATTGATGTTCCCTACAGAATTGGGTACAAGGGTTTTATCTCTTTTCCCGCCGTTGCTGCAAGAAGTGAAAACAACAAATAGCGAAAACAGTGCAATATAAAATGGTCTCATTAAAAGGATATTTTTTGGAACTATCCTTTATAAATTTTCAGTTTAGTTCCAGGCTTCAAAGTAGTACCACTAATATCGTTCCATTTTTGGATATTCTGGATTGAAACTCCCGGAAACTTTTGTGAAATGCTCCAAAGAGAGTCGCCATCACGCACGGTATATGTCTTTTCGGATCCGCTGTTCTGGCTCGGAGCTGTATTTTGCGCAATATCCTGAGTGCGCTTATTTGGATAGATTATTAGGTTCTGGCCCACCCGGATGGTGGAATTACGCATTCCATTCCAGTTCTGGACCTGACTGACCTTTACCCCATAACGATCGGCAATACGGCCCAGAAAATCGCCACTTTTAACGCGATAACGGATTTTTTCTGGTTGGGTATATAACTCAGGGGTTGATTTTTCGGAATTTTCCTCTTTTTGCTTGGCGTAGGCATATATAGCATCCTCATTGTTGACGAATGTGCCGACTGATGTGAGAGGAAGTCGCAGCATGTATTTTTTGTCTTTTATCACGGGTATAATTCCCAATTTATAGGCCGGATTTAAAAACTCAAGTTCCTCTATGTCCAAATTGGTTACCTCTGCAACCTGCTGAAGGGAAATTTGCTCCTTGACCATAATTGTGTCCGTGGCCACGTATGGGATTCTATGTGGCCGCTTTTGAAAACCGTGTTCCGTGGCGTATTCAAAAATATACATAGTGGCCAAGAATGCGGGTACATATCCTGCGGTTTCACGGGGCAGATAGGAACGCAGATCCCAGTAATTCGTTTTTCCCCCCGAACGGCGAATGGCCTTGGAAACGTTTCCAGGACCGGAATTGTATGCAGCCAGGGCTAAATCCCAGTCATTAAAACTGTTGTTCAAGCTTTTTAGGTATTTACAGGCAGCTTCCGTGGCCCTGATAGGTTCGGAACGGTCATCCACATACGAACTCACGTCCAGGCCAAACATTTTCCCAGTGGAAAACATAAACTGCCAAAGTCCCGTAGCACCAACTCTAGATTGGGCTCTCGGGTTAAGGGCGGATTCGATAACCGCCAAATATTTTAATTCCAGGGGTAGGTTGTGTTTGTCCAATTCCTGCTCAAACATCGGGAAATAGTAATCACTTAAACCCATCATGCGCTCCAGGCTTCCCCGGCGATTTTTTAAGTATTGTTTTATTACACTTTCCAATGAAGGATTATACTCAACATTAAAGGGAGTGCGGGCGTCGAGTTCCTTTAGGCGTTGTTTTAAAAGTTCGGTGGGAAGTTCATCGTAATCAACAGCTTCATATTCTTGATTTACAATACTATTGTAAATATCGTCGAATAGATCCGACTGATAAAGTTCCTTTAGCCAGAGACTATCTTTCTTTCTGGCAATTGCCATATCCTTAAGATTGAGGACGATGCTGTCTTTTAGCGAAGTTACAACTACGGCAGAGGGAAGCTCCGATGCGATGGTTGTAACTCGAATGGAATCTACCACTTCGATGGTTTTCGTATTTAGTTGTTTGATTTTCTTTTTGCCTTGTTGGGCAAAACCAATACTGAAGACCATCATCAGTATAAGTGGGAGGATTTTGTTTTGTTTCATCAGATTTCTCGTTGCGTTGGGGATGGAGGCAAATTTCGCCCGATTATATAATTTATTGAATAAGCTTTCAATACCTTAAAAATACTAACGCTTTTTTAAGTAATTAATTTTCTCAAAAATAATGATTTTGTAAAACTAAGCAAATTTTTAAAGCGGAATGCCTAAAGACCTGGGTTTTAACGTTATTCCATCAGTGCTTTTATTCCCGGAAGCGTTTTCCCTTCCAACATTTCCAGCATCGCGCCACCACCAGTGGAGACATAGCTCATTTTATCCGTGAGCTCGAACTGCCGAACAGCCGCCACCGAATCGCCACCGCCTACCAATGAAAACGCCCCATTGGCTGTGGCCTTGGCAATATTCATTCCCAAGGTTTTGGTTCCCTCGGCAAATTTTTCCATCTCAAAAACTCCTATTGGCCCATTCCACAATATAGTTTTGGAAATGCTTATTATCTCTGCAAAAAGCTTGTTGGTTTTTGGTCCTGAATCGAGCCCCATCCAACCTTCAGGAATTTTGTCCACCTCACAGAGCTCGGTATTGGCAGTAGGGGAAAAAGCATCGGCAATGACCGCATCCACAGGTAAATGAATAGTTACATTCTCAGTTTTACATTTTTCCAAAATCTCCAAGGCGAGGTCCATTTTGTCTTCTTCAACCAAAGAGCTACCAATTTGGCCTCCCTGTGCCTTGACGAAGGTAAAGGCCATGCCGCCACCGACAATCAAGTGATCCAATTTATCCAGAATGTTCTCGATAACGGTGATTTTGGATGAAACCTTAGCACCCCCGATAATCGCGGTCACCGGTTTGGTGCTGTTTTGGAGAACTTTGTTTACATTTTCTATTTCGGAGGCGAGCAAGAGCCCAAAATATTTGTTTTTGGGAAAGAAATCTGCAATAATCGCTGTGGAAGCGTGCGCTCTATGGGCAGTTCCAAAAGCATCGTTGACATAAATATCTCCAAGTTTTGAAAGTTTCTCGGCAAATTCCCGATCGCCCTTTGTTTCCTCCTCATAATATCTGAGGTTTTCCAATAGCAATATTTCTCCCGACTTCAGCTTTGATACTTCCGATTCAACTTCATTGCCAATGCAATCGGCCACGAATTTTACCTGCACCCCGATTATTTTAGACAGGGGTTTAACAATGTGTTGTAACGAAAACTCAGGTTCCCGGTTCTTTGGCCGGCCCAGATGCGACATCAATACACAGCTTCCTCCATCCTCCAGAATTTTTAGAATGGTGGGTTTGGTGGCACGTATCCTTGTATCGTCCGTAATAGTGAAATTTTCATCCAGGGGGACATTAAAATCAACACGGATCAGGGCCGTTTTTCCTTTAAAATTTATGTCGTTTACAGTTTTCATCTCAAGAATTTTCATCTGCAAATATAGTTTTTTGGGTTCGCTTAATAGGATTCAAATAAAATCGAAAAATGATTTGACTCCATTCCACTCAAAAGTACCATAAATCCAAGACAATATCAATGAGGAAAATTGTTTAGATTTGCGAATGGATTTTTCAGAAGTTATAGGTCAGGAACACCTCAAAACCCATCTTTCCACCACCGTCCGAAACGGGCGAATTCCGCATGCGCAGTTGTTCAGCGGGATCAATGGCAGCGGCCTGTTGCCTATGGCCATTGCCTACGCATCTGAATTGCTTTGTCTTCAATACGAAAAAGGAAGTCCGGCTTTCATTTCCTGCAAAAATAAAGTAGCAAAATTGGCCCATCCCGATTTACATTTTATCTATCCCGTCAACACCAACGAGGAAATTAAAAAAAACGCCGTATCTGACGATTACGCAACGGCCTGGCGCGCCTTTGCTCTAAACAACCCTTATGCCTCTCTATTTGAATGGCTTCAGAGCCTTGGGATAGAAAATAAACAGGGAAATATCAGCAAATTCGAGGCAGAGCAAATTGCAAAAAAGCTATCCCTAAAGTCCTTTGAAGGGGGTTATAAGGTGATGATTATTTGGATGGCCGACAGCATGAACGCTGAATGTGCCAATAAAATCCTCAAATTGGTTGAGGAACCCACTGACAAAACAGTGCTCTTGCTTTTGACCGAAAGGGAAGGTCAAATTCTTACTACCATCCGCTCCCGATGCCAAAAATTGGATTTTCCCCTGCTTTCCGAAGCCGAAATCGCCGGACAATTGGTGAAAAAAGAGAAGATTAAGGAATCATTGGCATTCCAAACTGCCAGGAGAGCACAGGGAGATTATAACAGAGCGCTGCAGTTATTGAATGAAAGCGGGGAACACGAGATCTTTGAAAAATGGTTTATAGCTTGGGTACGTTCCGCATTTAGGGCGAAAGGAAATAAAGGTGCCATCAACGATCTCCTGAAATGGAGCGACGAACTGGCAAGCAAAGGCCGCGAAACCCAGAAAAAATTCCTTTTATATTGCATCGATGTCTTCAGAGAGGCCCTATTGGAAAATTACAATCTAGGAACTTTGGTGTTTTTTGAGGCGGTGGACACATCTTTTGAAATTTCGAAGTTCGCACCTTTTGTACATCCCAATAATATTTTTGGAATACAGACTTCTTTGGAGGATGCCATCTATCACATTGAACGCAACGGAAATGCCAAAATCATTTTTACCGATCTTTCCATTAAGTTGACGCGCCTGATACACGCTAAATCTACTGCATAGTAATTTTTTATAGATTTTTGAATATAATAGTTTTTAGCTATTACTAGAGCCTGTGTAACAGAAGTTTTCCCAATTGATTTCCACTAAACCCTAACAACCTATCGTCTTAGGTATAAAACCGCCTTAAAACCGATTATTTAAAGCCGTTGGTTCCTTTTGAAGCAATAGATGTGTGAAGAATACTCTTTTGAGCGTCGTCCCTTTAAATTTGATATAAATCCGATCCAAATTCCTTTTATGGAGGATTGTCTGCCGGTTTTGTATTTCTCGGAGAGCAAACTTACATAGAAGGAATCAAAAAACATCGGCAAGGTTTTTTTCAATTGAAAATGATCATCAAATAATAGCATTAAGGATTTCCTGGAAAAATGCCAAAGATGTCTGGGAGTGTCAAAAGCGGCCCAATATTTTCCATAGTGGAGGGCGTCGTAACTTTTAAAATTCGGAACCGCTATTATCAAAGTTCCATTTGGTTTTACCAAACTGGACAGCTCCAAAATTGTTTCCCCAAGATTTGGCACATGTTCTAAAACATGCCAAAGGGTAATCACGTCGAATTGACGATTCTTAAATTGATCTAAGGATGATTTTAAAACCAATCCTTTTTCCGAAGCCAACTTTAAGGCATTCGTATTTGGCTCCATCCCAAAAACCTCCCATCCCCCTTCTTTTGCTGCTACCAGAAAATCGCCTGTTCCAGCTCCAATATCCAGCAGCGAACCTGTTCCATTATTCTCCCTTGTGATTAATCGAAGTTTTTTCTTTATGGACCATTTCTTTACCAATTGATATAAGGTGGCAAACATTCCACGGTCCCGGTCGGTATGGGAAATATAATCCAGGCTCTCATAGTAATCGGCAAGTTTCTCGACTGGAGGCTGCGGTATAGTTTTAAGCATCTCAAACTGTGAATCGTAAATCAATTCAAAAGCTTCTCCCGATACAAGATAGTCTTTGGTGGTCAAATATTTTTCAGCGGAATTGTTCAAGGGAAAAAATTATTTGATTCGGAACAAAGATGTTCCACGTGAAACAATACTCTTAACGTCCCATATACACTAGGAGAACGGAAACATCATTAGGGGAAACACCACTTATTCTAGACGCTTGGGAAACGGTTGCGGGTTTTATCTTCATTAATTTTTCACGCGCCTCAAATGAAAGGGATTTCAATTTGGAATAATCAAAGGAAGCAGGAATTTTCACTCCTTCCAGTCTGTTGAGTTTATCGGCATTGTTTTTTTCCTTTTGGATATAGCCGGCATATTTTACCTGGATTTCGGCTTGTTGGATCATTTCGGCATCCAATTCGTTATCCGAGATAAATTTTTGTACCGAGGGTATGGTTTTCATGTCTTCCATTGTGACTTCCGGGCGGGAGAAGAACTTGAACAATTTATCGCTTTGATTCACAAGGGCAGAATCTTTGGCCTTAAAAATCGGATTTATTTCTTCCGGAGCGGAACTGGTTTCCTTAAAAAATTCGATAAAAGCCATTGATTTTTTCTCCTTTGCTTCCATCTTTCTCATCCTTTCCTCGCCTGCCAAACCGATGGCATAAGATTTAGGTGTGAGCCGAAAATCAGCATTGTCCTGTCGAAGAAGAGTTCTGTATTCCGCGCGGGAGGTAAACATTCGGTAAGGCTCCTCGGTGCCCTTGGTTATCAGGTCGTCAATAAGCACCCCGATATAAGCCTCATTCCTTTTCAGGATAAGGCTTTCCTTTTCGTGAACTTTTAAATGGGCGTTAATACCGGCCATCAAGCCTTGGGATGCGGCCTCTTCATATCCGGTGGTGCCGTTAATCTGCCCGGCAAAATAAAGTCCCGAAACCAATTTAGTTTCCAAGGTATGTTTTAATTGGGTAGGTGGGAAAAAATCGTATTCAATAGCGTAGCCAGGACGAAAGAATTTTACGTTCTCAAATCCAGCTACTTTACGAAGGGCCTTAAATTGAATATCCTCAGGGAGGGAAGTCGAAAAACCATTCACATAGTATTCCACCGTGTCCCAGCCTTCCGGTTCAACAAAGATTTGATGGCTTTCCTTATCCGCAAATCGATTAATCTTGTCTTCTATGGAAGGACAATATCTAGGTCCAAGACTTTTAATAGATCCATTAAACATAGGAGACCGATCAAATCCTTCTCTTAAAATATTATGAACTTCCAAACTAGTATGACTCATGTGACAAGAACGCTGTTTGGTCAGAGGTTTGGTCAAATCGGAATAGGAAAACTTTTCGGTTATCACATCTCCAGGCTGTTCGATCATTTTTGAAAAATCCAAGGATCGGCCATCGACTCTTGGAGGCGTTCCGGTTTTCATCCTGCCGGTCTCAAAACCCAAATCGGCAAGTTCCTTAGTAATTCCGGTGGAAGCTTTTTCACCGGCCCGGCCCCCTCCAAATTGTTTATCGCCAATATGGATCAACCCATTCAAAAAAGTGCCGTTGGTAAGCACGACGGCCTTGGCCCGGATTTCCAATCCCAAGGAAGTACGAACCCCTTTGATAACGCTATTTTCAACAATAATTCCCGAAATCATTTCCTGATAAAAATCGAGATTAGGGGTTCTTTCGAGCATAAGGCGCCACATTTCGGAAAAGCGCATTCTATCGCTTTGAACACGGGGACTCCACATGGCCGGGCCTTTGGACTTATTGAGCATTCTAAATTGAATAGCCGTTTTGTCAGAAACTATCCCACTATACCCACCAAGCGCATCGATTTCACACACGATTTGTCCTTTGGCAATTCCGCCCATGGCAGGATTACAGCTCATTTGGCCAATAGTTTGTAAGTTCATGGTGACCAACAAGGTCTTAGACCCAAGATTGGCTGCCGCGGCTGCCGCTTCAGAACCGGCGTGCCCGCCACCTACAACAATAACATCATACTCGGTTGAAAACATATATCACAATTGTTCCACGTGGAACATTTAATTTCTAAATTTTTTTAGGGATGCAAAACTACGATATTTTTTTGAATAGGAAAGGCCCAAGCATCACAATTCTAAGGCTGTACAAGCGGGAAGCGCTTAAGACTCTCATCTTCCTTAAGACGCATGGTTTTCTTTTCCAAAGTGGTGTTGTCCTTAAAACCCATGAAATGCAAAATGCCATGGATCATAACACGCCTTAATTCTTTTGAAAATTCGACCGAGAACTCCGCGGCGTTTTCCAAAACCCGGTCAATAGAAATATAAATCTCACCGTTGATTTCCTTACCCATTCCATAGTCGAAACTAAGAATGTCGGTTAGGGTATCGTGATTCAAAAATTCCAAATTCAACCTGTGCAGATATTCATCATCGCAAAAAATGTAAAGAATTTCCCCCAACTCAAATCCCTCCGAAACAATAACATCAGCAATCCACTTGCGATATCTTTCCTCATCATCCAAATGGAAATCCGTTTCAGAATGAAATTCAATCATGGCTGTTCTTAAAATAATCCTGTGCCTTAATTTTGTAATCCCCACGCAAAGGTAAAGCCTCCCGGTTCAAAATTTCGGTGGTATTGAAATATTTTTTGATTTCCTCCGGGCTAAGACGGATTTCATTTCGGAAGTACCTCCTATTGGTTGTAGATTCCCTTCGGCTTTCTTGACCCTGTTCAAGCTCAGCCTTGTCCAATTTCAATAATTCGTATTTTAGGTTAAGCATCTGCTGAAGGGTATTTTGGCTAAAACCTTTGTCCAATAATTGCTGTTCGATTCCCTCCATTCTTCTCAATAAATCTCCCCCTGGACCCTTTAGCCCTTCTTTACTTAACCTGTCTTGAAGCTGCTGCCGCAATAGCTGTTGTTGTTTATATATCTCAAATAACTCCCCACTCATTTCCTCACTCTGACCATCACCTTGTTTGGAGCCATCCTTATCCTTTCCCTTTTGACCATCCTTTCCGCTTTTTCCATCCTTTCCGTCGCCATCACCATCACCTTCGCCCTCCCCTTCGCCTTGACCTTCACCTTCCTTTTGCCCTTTCTCCAATCCCTCTTTCATCATTTCATTAAGATCCTCCTGCTTTTTAATGATGTCCGGCAACTGAAATTTTCCTTCGCCACTGGATCCGGGACTAGGATTGCCCTTCCCTCCTCCAGCACCCATGGCCATTTGCATCTGCATTTGCATGTTGTTGAGCAAATCGCTCAATAATACTGCCAAATCATTGGCTCCGGTAACCGTATATTGCTGATTCCCAATCCCTTGCCTGCCCTGATTTTGAGCCAACCGCTCTAGGGATTTATCAATATTGTATTGTATTTCGGTAATCGTGCTATTGATCTGATTCCCGAGCATGGGTTGCCTTAAAGCCAAAACGAAAAGACTATCATCAATATGCTCGAAGTTCAGTTTCAAATCATTTTGGACATTCAATTTCTTCCCGTAAATAGGATTACCATATTGGATATTCTTAAAAGTTTCCATCAAATCCTCTTGTCCGAAAGAGAATACAACAAGGTTTTTCACAATCTGCCGAAGCATTTTTACATCCTCATCCAAAGCCTCCATCTGTCCGCCTTGCATTTGCATCTTCATCCCTTCGCCCATCTCCTTCATCTTTTGTCCCGCCTTCTTCTGATGCTTGCCAGCCTCGGCTGGTTTTTGATCCTGCAACTCATCTGTTGCTTTTTGCTGCTCTTCGTCAACTTCGTTTTCCCCAGCAGGATCCTGTGGGATGTCCATGGGCTTTTTTAATCCCTCATTTTCCTTCTGGAGTTCCTCCATTTCCTTTTTGAACTGATCGAACTTTTGGTTGAGATCCTCTTGGGCCTCTTCAGTGTTTTTGTCCTCTGCTTCATCGGCGAGTTTTTCTTGCTCCTCTCCCAATTTATAAAGTTCCTCAGCTAATTTTTCGGCTTTCTTTTCAACGTAATACCGCTTGGTCAATTCAAGTAATTGCTCTAGATTTTTCTCTTGGTTTTTGTTTTGCTTGGAAAGCTTCTCAAGCTTATCCGTCAATTCCTCTTTTCGGATTTTATCTTGGAGTTTCTCCAATTCATCGAGCAATTTTTCGTTCTCTTGTAACCTTTCCTCGTTTTCCTCCAACCGCTTCTCCAATTGCTCCTTAAAAGGATCGTTCTCCTCGTTTTCAGGCTGAAAATTTTGGAGCTCTTCCTTTAATTCCTTTGAGAAATTCTTCATCATCTCTTCTTGTTGCTGCTGTCTCTTGATGAAATTCTCCAATTTCCTTTTATCGTTGTAATTGAGCTCGTTCTTTTCCTTTTGTGTGCGAGCTAATTCTTCGAGTATTTGCTTTCTATCTTTTAGTTCCTCCAACGATTTATCCAGGCCTTCGATTGCCTTTTGCTGGTTTTGAAGTTGTTCATTTTCCAATTCATCCTTAGTGAGCTTTCGAAAGGAATAAACCCCGGATTTAGTGGATTTATAATTGTGGATGGCATCATTGTCAAAAACCTCGAAGTAGTATTGATAGGCCACCCCTTCCTCTAAATTTAGATTACCGGGAAAAGCATAGGTAAACTGGTCAAAATTGGTCTTGTTAATAGGCAATTCCTCAGTTTTGGTGTTCTTTTCGTCACTTTCGGGATAATATACCAGCCGAAGTTTGGTGAGCCCGTAATCATCGGAAATACGGCCTAAAAAGAAAACGCGCTGGGTACTGCTGCTGTCCTGTTTAGATTCAACATCTATCTCGGGGAACTGGTCTTTTACAACATTCAGGGAAAAGGAAAGATTTTCATAATCCTTCAATTTCTCATTGGAAGTGGTAATTGCGTAATCGAACTTATTGTAAATTCCCTTCTCAAAGTTGAAGTTGGTTCCCTTTGAATCGAAGGCATAAGAAGTGTCGGCCGTTTTCAAAACTACCGCTCGGGTATTCTTGGTGGAAACTTGCCATTTTACCCTTGTGCCTTCAGGAATGGTCGCGTTACCCGTGCTTTTTAATGTTTCATTGGTTTTTTTGGTATGGGCAGGATAATTCAATACCATTTCAAAATTGAGCAGGGATGGCGTTTTTACCACCTCCAAGGTATATTTTCGGGAGTTGACCTTATTGGCTTTTAGATTGAAATCAATATTCTCCAGAGGTTGTTGAAAGGCATATTCAAACATACCTGGAGCGGTTTGTTCCATATAATACGTTTGTCCGTTATAAACAATACTCGCATTTTCAGGAATTGCTGTTCCCTCGGTACGGACTTTTAAATTGAAAGCCTTGTTTTCAATAGCGTTCAAATTGTCGTTCACAATCAAAAATGAAAAAGGTGCTGGGGGTTCAAAAGCAGTGTCGTACCGCACTACCCTTTTATAGCTGCTGGAAAAAATCTCCGTTCCTCCCAAAACACTAAACAGCAGAAATACCAAAATAGGAATTGCCGCATATTTTAGGTATTTGGCGTTCTTTTTAAAGTTAACTGCGCTTTTAAAGGGAATGGGCTGTAGTTCCGTGGCTTTTTGATCAATACTGGCGGCAAGCAATTCGCTTTCTTTCTGGTTTTGTTTGAGTTGAATTACGTTCAGCAGTTTGTCACTTACCTCCGGAAAGTGGTTGCCGATGAGTTTTGATGCCTGTTCAAAATCGATCCCTTTCTGTAATCGAAAAAGCTTGGCCAAGGGAAAAGCTATAAACCTGACAAATAGGCCAAGCTCAACAATCACAAAAGCCCAAAAGAGAATTCCTCTTCCCAATGGATTGAGCCAAAGAAAGTATTCCACTAGCAGGGTTATCAACAAGTACAGCAATCCCGTAGCAAAAAACAGGATAGATCCCCTTATCAGCTCGTTGACGTAATATTTTTTTATAAATTCCTCCAGCTTTTGCTGAATGGTATTGAATGTGCTCATTTCTCGTGTCTCCCTTTATTCAAAACTCCTAAAATACAATAATATTTTGTTCCTTCCATCCTCAAAAGGCAATAGGCAAAATTAAGAAAAAGCTCGTAGCGGAATAACTTTATAATGCCATGGTGGAATTGTATCTTTGCACTTCACAAAAAATAGCATTATGTCTGAAAGAGTCCGGGTACGTTTTGCCCCTAGTCCTACGGGGCCACTACATATTGGTGGCGTCCGAACTGCCTTGTTCAATTATTTATTCGCTAAAAAACACAAAGGAGATTTTTTGTTGCGAATCGAGGATACGGATCAAAATCGATATGTGGAGGGCGCGGAGGCATATATTGTTGAAGCCTTGGATTGGCTGAACATTCCATTCGACGAGGGACCAGGAAAGGAAGGGGATTGCGGGCCATACCGACAAAGTGAGAGAAAGGAACTATATAAAGAATATGCCGATGCTCTAATTGCGTCGGGGAATGCTTATTACGCATTTGATAGTTCTGAGGAATTGGACGCCCATAGGAAGGAGCACGAAGCCAATGGGAAAACTTTTATATACAACTGGCACAATCGTTTGAAACTTAAAAATTCGCTCACCCATTCCCCAGAAGAAACCCAACAGAAACTGAATAATGGGGAGGAATACGTGATTCGTTTCAAAACACCTGAAAACGAAACTTTAAATCTCAATGACATTATCCGCGGGCAGATGCAGGTGGAAACAAATGTTTTGGACGATAAGGTTTTATTTAAAAGCGACGGGATGCCCACATATCACCTAGCCAATATCGTGGATGACCACCTTATGAAAATCACCCACGTAATCCGTGGCGAGGAGTGGTTGCCATCCTTAGCCCTACACGTCTTGTTGTATCGTGCGTTTGGATGGAAAGCACCTCAATTCGCGCACCTGCCATTGATTCTTAAGCCAGTGGGTAGCGGGAAACTCAGTAAAAGAGACGGCGACAAAATGGGATTCCCGGTATTTCCACTTGAATGGAAATCGGCGGATGGCGAAGTGTCCTCCGGTTACCGTGAAGATGGATATTTGCCGGAAGCGGTTGTAAATATGCTCGCTCTTTTAGGATGGAATCCGGGGACGGAACAGGAGATTTTTAGTTTGGATCAATTAGTCGATGCATTTGAGTTGGATCGCGTCCATAAAGCCGGGGCCAAGTTTGATCCCGACAAAACCAAGTGGTTTCAAAATCAGTATTTCCAAGAACTTGATTTGGCGAAATTAACAGATGAGTTTGAAATATATCTTCAAAGGAAAAATATCCCGAAGGAAGTTTTAACTAGGGTAAAAAATGAAAACACACTAAAAGAAATCGTTTCCTTGCTAAAGGAACGGGCCAGTTTTGTTAGCGAACTTTGGGATCAAGGAAGTTTCTTTTTTGAAAGACCAAGGGACTATGACAAGAAAGCTGCGGAAAAGGCATTTAAACCGGAGACCAAGGAACTATTCACGAAGTTGATTTCCATTTTGGGAGAATCGACCGAATTCTCAGTAGATAAGCTTTCAGCGGAAATAAAAGGTTGGATTACTTCAGAAAATATTGGCTTTGGCAAGATTATGATGCCCCTCAGACTGGCACTTGTAGGCGAACTGAAGGGACCGGAAGTTTTCGATATTCTTTCTATTTTGGGGAAAGAAGAAAGTATTGCCAGACTTGAAAATGCCCTAAAATTTATGGGCTAAAAGTAAACTACTGCGGCCAAGAGAATAGTAGAGCTATGCCCCTTGAAATTATTTTTTTCCAGATCCTTGGAATTTAATGTTTTAAACATATTGAGCAGCCCGTATTGATACTGGGCGCTTACCCGAAAATTTTCTAAACCGGCAGTAATTCCTCCAGCCAGAAGAATATTGAATTTAGAAATATCCTCGATATCCTTTGCGGCCAAACTTTCATATCCGCTTAGAATATAATTTTCCTGCGATTTTTGATCGAGTTTCATTTTTCCATTAATATTGAAAATAGGACCAAACTCAAGACTTAAATGCTTTACAATAATATTGTAGCTTCCCAAAAATTTAATTTGCGCTCCCTGAATAGTATAGTCCAAATACTGCACCTGGTTAACATTCCTTCCTTCCAGGGACACCTTCGAATTTTGATAATTAATGCCATAGATAAGATCGAAATTATTTCGAAACGCACCGCGAGTTGTAAAGCCACCAGAAAAGCCAGTGCCTCTTTTTACCACAAAATCATCTGTTTCTATCCCCGTAAAACTCACTCCTCCCGTAATCCCTAAAAGATTGTATCCCCTATAGTTGCGTTGTGCGTTCATCTGATGAAAAAGAAGCAAGAAAAGAGCGCTGATAATAAAGTTCTTTAATGTCATATTGGGGATAGTTTAAGACGGCGAAAATAATTTATAATTCGTATATTCCACAAATAATTTCAAATTCTTTCCAATGACTACTATCATTCTAGTTCCTGTATTTATTATATTATTTTTTGTGCTTTTGTCTTCCTTCTTTACGGTAAAGCAACAGACGGCCGCCATTGTAGAACGCTTCGGAAAATTTGAAAGTATCCGGCATTCCGGTTTACAGATGAAAATTCCATTGATCGATAGAATTGCCGGCCGGATAAACCTTAAAATACAGCAGTTGGATGTAATTGTGGAAACCAAGACCAAGGACGATGTATTTGTCCGTCTTAAAATTTCGGTACAGTTCCAGGTGCTTCAGCAGAAAGTTTATGATGCCTTTTATAAACTTCAAAATCCGCATGATCAGATAACTTCCTATGTTTTTGATGTAGTTCGGGCGGAGGTTCCCAAAATGATTTTGGATGATGTATTTGAAAGAAAAGATGATATCGCCATAGCCGTAAAATCTGAATTGAATGAAGCGATGAGCGAGTATGGATATGATATTATTAAGACTCTGGTTACCGATATAGATCCCGATATCCAAGTAAAAGCAGCCATGAACCGAATAAACGCCGCGGAACGTGAAAAAGTAGCGGCCGAGTTTGAAGCGGAAGCAGAAAGAATTAAAATCGTTGCCAAGGCCCGTGCCGAAGCGGAAAGCAAGCGATTACAGGGTCAGGGAATCGCAGATCAGCGACGAGAAATTGCACGCGGACTTGAAGAGAGTGTGGATGTGTTGAACAACGTGGGGATTAACTCTCAGGAAGCGTCTGCATTGATTGTTGTTACGCAACATTACGACACCCTTCAGTCAATTGGAGAGGCCACCAACACAAACCTTATTCTCCTTCCAAATTCCCCCCAAGCGGGAAGTGATATGCTGAACAATATGATAGCATCTTTCGTGGCCAGCAATCAAATTGGGGAAGAAATGAAGAAACGAAATGCCGAAAAGGGAATAACTTCCAAGAAACGGCCCAAACGTGAAGCCCCGCCAAGACCGGAAGAAGGAGAAGATCTTAATTATTAGAAAAGTGTAAGAAATTAAAAACCCCTCGAGAATTTCGGGGGGTTTTAATTGAATATGTTTGAATGGTATCTTTTTAAAGATATTATTTGCTCCGGGAACCTTTCCTTTTTACCGGCTTTATACCGATCAATTTGTCAATCATCTTGAATACAAAGACCTTCCTTACAACTGAACCCACGACGTTGACAACTAGGTTAATGGGCGAAAAAGTTTCTCCAAAGGTCTCTTTTGTATTGGCAACACCAATTTTTATCTCCTCCCAATCGATTTTCGATTTAAGTCGAAGATATTTTAAATCCGTGTCTATTTCTTCAAAACTGTTATAGCGTTTCATAATAATTATTTTGACTTTTCAGCTTCTTTCATCGCTTCTTCCCGCAGCAATATCTCATGTTTTCGTATCTCTTCTTCAGCTAAATCCACGGGTTCCGGATCGTCTTCATCATAAAACAGTGCAGAAAATGTATGAAGAATTTTCCTCTCTATCATTTTTCTACCGTAAACAAACATGAAAATAAACAGAATGCCATAAAATGCGCCAATCAACAGAAAACCTGTATAAACACTTTCAAAAAAAGTTGAAAGCCAAAGCGCGGCCCCAATGGAAAGAAAAAGCATGACAAACAAGGACAGACTACCATATATCAAGAGATTTACGAGGGAAATAGAAACCTTGGAAGTAGATTTAAACAGGCGGAGTTTTGAGTACTCCGCCATGCTTGAACCATAGTCTTCTATTCTCTGGGTAAGATTGTGCAGGCTATCTGTCAGGCTTTTGAACGCCATACTTAAACTGTTGCTTTTTTGGCCGCAGCTGCTGCCTGGTCAATTTTAGAATCGATTTGAAGTTTAGCGTTTTGTTTTCTTAAGGCTTCCAATTTTTCCTCCATGGCTACCAGAATATCATCTGCTTTATAGCTGGCGGAAGACAAGGTGTCATTTAGCTTCTGTTCAAAACTATGACGTGCCCTTTGGGCTCTTTCGCTAAGATTACTGCTAGTTTCGCGAATTTGCTTGCTAAGTTTCTTTTGTGTTTTTTTTGCTTCCTTACTGAGTTTATCTCTCGTTTTGGAACCTTTATCCGGTGCATAAAGAATTCCCACTCCCGCTCCAATAGCGGCTCCAATTAATAATGCCAATAGTGTTTGACCTGTATTTGATGCCATTTTATTATATTTTTATTGGTTAATAATACCAAAGATATACAACCGCATCTCCCATAGCTGTTAACAAGCGGTTAATAGTTAATTTCTAATGTATAAATTTGTCTTAAAATCCGGAATAATATTCAGGTTTTCCCAATTAGTTTAGTCAATTCCCTCAATATCGTTAATTATTCACTTAATCTAGCCCAGGAATCACGTAAGGGAACCGTACGGTTAAAAACCAAATTGCCAGGGGTGGAATCCCTATCGACAACAAAATATCCCAAACGCTGGAACTGGAACTTCTCCTCAACCGGAGCGTCCTTTATACTGGGTTCCGCATAAGCGGTAATCACATTTAGGGAGTCAGGGTTTATGAAATCCATAAAATCCTTATCCTTTATGGTATCGGGAGAGGCTTCGGTAAATAAGCGATCGTAAAGACGTACTTCAACTTTTAAGGCGTGTTCAGCCGAAACCCAGTGAAGAGTGCCCTTCACTTTTCTAAGCGATGCCTCAGAGCCGCTACCGCTTTTGCTATCGGGATCGTAAGTACAGTGGATTTCCGTAATATTTCCCTCGGCGTCCTTTACAACACTTTCGCCTTTGATTATATAAGCATTTTTTAAACGCACTTCCTTTCCTAAGGTAAGACGGAAAAACTTTCGGTTCGCCTCTTCCAAAAAGTCATCTCTCTCAATCCACAACTCTCTGCCAAAAGGCACTTGTCTGTAACCAGCGTTTTCATCTTCGGGATTGTTTTCGGCTTCCAGCCATTCGGTTTTTCCCTGGCTGCCGGCAGGCACGGCTTCGGGATAATTATCTATAATCAATTTCACGGGATCCAAAACCACCATTATTCTTGGAACTTTTTTATTGAGGTCTTCGCGAACATTGAATTCCAAATGGGAAACATCTACCAGGTTTTCACGCTTTCCAATGCCTATGCTGTCGGCAAAATTTCTAATCGATTCCGGAGTATAGCCTCGACGGCGCAACCCAGAAATGGTAGGCATTCTCGGATCATCCCATCCTGTAACCACGCCGTTTTTTACCAAATCTGCCAATTTTCTTTTGCTCACCACGGTGTGACTCAAATTTCTTCTGGCAAATTCGCGTTGCTTTGGCCGTAGCTTCTTTGGATCATAAACTTGATCCAAGAACCAGTCGTAAAGTTCCCGATGTGGCAAGAATTCCAAGGTGCAAAAAGAGTGGGAAATTTGTTCAATATAATCACTTTCGCCGTGGGCCCAATCGTACATCGGAAATATCTTCCAATCCGTTCCCGTACGGTGGTGGGCTTTGTTAATGGTCCTGTACATCACCGGATCGCGCATCAACAAATTGGGAGATGCCATATCTATTTTTGCACGAAGTACGTGTTCCCCCTCCTTAGTCTCCCCATTTTTCATTTTCTCAAAGAGGTCTAGACTTTCCTCTATCGAACGATATCTAAAAGGGCTGGGCCTTCCCGGGGTGTTGGGTGTTCCTTTTTGTTCGGCTATTTCCTCCGAGGTTTGGGTATCAACATAAGCTGTTCCATCCTTAATCATGTCCACCGCCCAATCGTAAAGCTGTTGGAAATAATCGGAAGCATACAACTCTGCGGTCCACTCAAAACCCAACCATTTTACATCGCGTTTAATAGCATCCACAAACTCTTGTTCTTCCTTTATCGGGTTGGTATCATCAAAACGCAGGTTTACGGGAGCGTTATATTTAAGCCCCAATCCAAAATTCAAACAGATGGAAGAAGCGTGGCCAATGTGCAAATAGCCGTTGGGTTCCGGGGGAAACCGAAAACACAATTGCTCTTTTTTGTATCCTTTTGAAAGATCTTCTTCTATTATATGCTCAAGAAAGTTAAGCGGCTCGGTTTTGTTTGTCATATATTCTGGATTAATATATTTGATCCTAAAAATAAATTAGGTCATTAAAAGCCACAAAGGTAAGGTATTTACACTAAAAGTGTGGCCTAAAAGATTAGCCAACCATACTGGAATTGTATCTTTGTCGAAAATTTTCTTATGGGTACCATTCGTTTAAAAAACATTAAAATTTATGGCTTTCACGGGTGTTTGGAAGAGGAAGGACAAATAGGGTCGGATTATTTGGTAAATCTCTGGGTAAAAGCCGATTTGACGAAGGCCTCCATTACCGATGAACTCCACGACACTGTGAATTATGTGTTGCTTCAGAAAATTGTTAGAGAAGAAATGGCAGTGCGCTCCAAACTCTTGGAACACGTGGCAAAACGGATAATAAATGCTATATTGGAAAAAGTTGGGACGATACAGGAAGTAAAAGTATCCATTGCCAAAAGAAATCCACCTATTGGTGGCGATGTGGCCGAAGTAAGTGTGGAGATGCGAATGAGACGCTAAATTTAAATTTAAACCCTGCAATTCAACTTAATATTTTATATTTGCACTCAACCTTGAAAATCCTGCACAGTTTAAGGATTTCATAGATATAGGGCATCGTGGCCGAGTGGCTAGGCTCAGCTCTGCAAAAGCTGCTACAGCGGTTCGAATCCGCTCGATGCCTCCAAAAACCCCGACCGTCCGTTGGGGTTTTATAATTTAACGGCGACTACAGCGGTTCCCCCGAAACCTCGGGGCGATCGATGCCCAAAAAGAACTTTCTTACGTTTTGAAGGTGAAGCCGAAGCACTTAATTTCCTTAATGGCTTTATTTTTGAACATTAAAAAGTAAGGAGGCATTAAGAAATTCTTCTTTTAAGATAAGATCCTGGCGACCCGATTCGCCATCGGTCTTTACAATTGATCTGATGTAAACCAATTTTTAATATGCATCTTCCACAGGTGGAATAGGTTTTTCCAATGGATGGGATGTGCTAGGAATCTTTTCAAGACCTGCTTTCATTCCCTTGGGAAAAATTCCCTGTACCAATAATAGTACGCCGAACGCCAGAATTAAAATGCTAACCCATTTTTTGGTTCTAAAAATAAATCGAGGGGTCATCTTATTTTTAAGTCTTTTTGCCAGGATGATTTTTAATAAATCCGTGGCAAAAAAGGTAGCGAGAACGGTTACTATAAACCAAAATATTCCTCTATCTGAAGTAGTTAAGGCATTCGCCATGATCAAGGTACCTATCCAACCAATCAACACTCCGAAATTCACAAAATTAAGAAGGAAACCTTTTAAGAACAAGCTTCCAAAATTCCGTTTGACCTTTACGGCATAATGCTCGCGAACTATTTTAAAAATGGATCTATTGGTTCTAATATAGGAGATGATTCCATAAGCAATCAATATGGCCCCTCCAAAGATGAGAAGAGCGGGATCGTGTTTTACCTTTTCCAAAATTTTACTGGTACTGAAAAAAGCAATAAAAATGAAGATAATATCTGCAAATAAGGCCCCGAGGTCAAAAACAATGGCTCCTCTAATTCCCTTTGTAATAGCCGTCTCAATCAAGGTAAAGAAAACGGGTCCTACAGCAAATGCCAATAGAAAACCGTAGAATGCCGCATAAAGTAAACCGTCAAACATAGTTGGCTAAAAATACAAATAACTTTTTCCAATTAATGAAAATCATAAATTTTTGGTATTCTATTCAAAATCAATGGAGAAGGATTGCAACTTTGAATTATAAGAAAAAATTCCATTACTTTTTATGGCCCAGCATTGTAAAATCCAAGTGTTTCTTTACTAAATCCGCATTTTTGACCTTCACATAAACCTCGTCCCCAAGTTGATAAACATTTTTAGTACGATAGCCAATTACCGCATATTCCTCGCGATTAAATTCATAGCGATCGTCCTTTAGATCCTGTAGGCGCACCATACCCTCGCATTTATTCGAAATAATCTCCACATAAATTCCCCATTCGGTTACTCCCGAAATAACTCCCAGAAAATCCTTATCCTGGTGATCTATCATATATTTCACCTGCATATATTTTACACTATCGCGCTCCGCATTGGCGGCAAGGTTTTCCATGTCGCTGCTGTGGCTGCACTTTTCTTCATATTCCTCTTCTTTGGCAGATTTTCCATTGTCCAAATAATGCTGGAGCAATCGATGCACCATCACATCCGGATATCGTCGAATAGGCGAAGTAAAATGGGTGTAATAATCAAAGGCCAAACCGTAGTGGCCAATATTATGAGTGGTGTACAAAGCCTTGCTCATGCTTCGAATGGCAAGGGTATCAATCAAATTCTGTTCTTTTTTACCTTGAACATCATTTAGTAATTTATTCAAGGATGTAGCAGTGGAATTTCTATCCCTGGTATTCAATTTATAGCCAAAACGCTTGATAATATTTTCAAGAGCGGCTATTTTTTCATCATCCGGTTCGTCGTGGACCCGATAAACGAACGTCTTTTTCGGATCTTGTTTTCCTATAAATTCCGCCACATTTCTATTGGCCAAAAGCATAAATTCCTCAATAAGTTTGTTGGCATCCTTGCTTTCCTTAAAATAAACACCCTCGGGATTATTTTTTTCGTCCAGTATAAATTTTACTTCAACCTTATCAAAAGAAATGGCACCGGCACGCATTCGTCTTCTGCGGAGAATTTTTGCCAACCGATCCATTTCCAATATGGCATCGGCAATTTCCTTTTTGATGGAATAAGTTTTATCCGTTATGGAAATTTCGGAAGGAATGATATGTTTATCGTCCTTCGGATTTTCTATTACGTGCTGTGCCTCCTCATAAGAAAAACGGGCATCGCTTAAGGAAACCGTTCTCCCAAACCATTTATTAACTATTTCGGCTTTATTATTCATTTCAAAAACTGCCGAAAAAGTATATTTTTCTTCGTTTGGCCGAAGGGAACACGCGTTATTTGAAAGAATTTCAGGCAACATCGGCACGACTCTATCCACTAGATATACAGACGTGGCGCGTTCATAGGCTTCATCGTCCAGTTCATTGCCAGGTGTAACATAATGCGAAACATCGGCAATATGAATTCCTATTTCAATATTGCCATTTTTAAGTCTTTCAAATGACAGGGCGTCATCAAAATCTTTGGCATCCTTAGGATCTATGGTAAAAGTTAGGGAGGAACGCATATCCCTGCGTTTTTTTATTTCAGAAGCTTTTATGGAAGTATCAATTTTATTGGCAAAATCCTCCACAGATTGGGGAAATTCATAAGGAAAGCCATATTGTGCAAGAATAGAATGGATTTCGGTATCGTGCTCGCCAGGCATACCCAGAATCTGGATTACCCTTCCAAAAGGCGAATCGGCTTTATCAGGCCAATCCTCCATTTCTACCAATACTTTCTCACCATTTCTAGCCCCATTAATTTTGTTTTTTGGCACAAAAATATCGGTGTACATTTTATAATCCGAAACCTCTACAAAAGCAAAGTTTTCCTGTACCTGAATGGTTCCCACAAACTCGGTCCGCTTTCTCTCCAGAATCTTGGTAACTTCCCCTTCGGTTTTGCCTCCTTTTTTCCTTTTAAAAACATAAACTTCAACAATATCCCCATTCAGGGCTTTGTTTAGATTTTTGTTGCTTATATAGATGTCATCCTCTAAACCTTCCACGATAACATAGCCCTGGCCACGCCCAGCTATATCAACTCTTCCCGTATAATAGTTTTGTGATGGCGTAAGTATGTATTTGCCGCGCTCAATTTCTTGTATGCTCCCCTTTGCCAGTAATTCCTTTAAATTTTTTACAATTTGGTTTCGGCTACTGGGGTCATCTACACCTAATTTTGACGCAATCTGCTTGTAGTTGTAAGCTTTGGAATGGTCTTTACGAAGAATATTTAATATGGTCTGCGCAAAATTATCAATATTGGTTTTTTTTATTCTTTTCTTTTGAGGCATAATTATGTTATAATTAATTCAAAAATAGTACTTCTATCCCAATGAGGGGCTAGATTGGGAAACTTTTATTACCTTAGTGAAGCTCAGTATCGAAGTAAAAATATAATTAATGAAGCATTTCAAAACCATAGCCATCTTTCAATACCCGGCACAATATGCGGTGCTTCGTCTCCTGTTTGACCAAGAGGAAATCCGCTATATTTTTCAGAATGAGACTACCGTCAGCATTTTTCCATTTTATACCAATGCTTCCGGAGGAATTAGACTGCAGGTACATATCGATGATATTGAACGGGCCAAGGAAATCATGAATGACCTGGACCATCCCTCCAACTTAAAAATTGTTTAAAAACTACTATTACAAAAATCGTTATCAAAATTTAATGTTATCAACACTATATTATATTTCATTGGTTTTTTGAAATTATTAAAATTAAATAATAGTGATGATTATGGCATGTTGATATGTACAATAACTTTTTGAAGATTTGTTTTGAAATTTACTTATCGATATTTGATAAGAGGTTATTAACAAAATATTAAGACTCTTAAAGCTCAATTTCAATGGAGTATATGAATTAATCAACAGCTGTCGATAAGCCAATTTAACAACTAAGATATAACAACTTTTTATCCGAGCTTTGTTTGAAACCCAAAAATAATTGATAACAAAATCGGGGTAACAAAGGGTTTAATTTTTTGGATTATCAAAAAAAAAATATCTATTGGAATTTCTTTCCATTCCTGCAATTTTAGTTGTGGTTTTTCTATTAACAAGTATCAACAGAGTTGTTAACAGAATCTTAAAATGAAGGTTCAGATGTTTAGTGCTCCTTATTTGGCTATAGAAACTATTCAATCCTTGTTTTTGTATAATTAACAACCCAATTTAGGGCAGATAGTTAAGTGATGGATTATATTTGTATTAAAACCAAAGATTATGAAGCTTTCAATTGGCAATGACCACGCAGGTACGGAATACAAGTTTGCAATTCTTTCCTTTTTGGAAAAGGAGGGATATTCTGTTATTAATCATGGAACAGATAAGGAGGATAGTGTGGATTATCCAGATTTTATTCATCCCGTTGCGGAGGATGTCGCTACTGGAAAGGTTAGTTACGGCATCATTATCTGCGGCAGTGGAAATGGAGCCAATATGACGGCCAATAAACACCAAAAAGTGCGATCGGCACTTTGTTGGACCAAAGAAATTGTTGAATTGGCCCGCCAACACAACGATGCTAATATTTTGAGTATTCCCGCCCGTTTTGTTAGCAAAGTTCAAGCTATTGAAATGGTAAAGGTTTTTCTTAAAACCGAATTTGAAGGAGGTCGCCACAAAACTCGGGTGGATAAAATAGGATGCTCTTAATTTTAAGTGATTTCTAGTAACAAAGGACAAGATGTATTCCATTCCCTTTTTAAATTATTGCTATGGAAATTGAAATAAAGACTTTTGAGGAACTCACCAAAGAAGAATTGTACAATCTTCTGCAACTTAGAAGCGAAGTCTTTGTATTGGAGCAGAACTGTGTTTATCAGGATATAGATGGCAAAGATGGGCGCGCACTTCATGTTTTGGGGTGGGAGGAAGGGAAATTGATAGCTTATGCCCGCTGTTTTCAATCCGGCGATTATTTTGAGGAAGCTTCTATAGGAAGAATTTTGGTTCAGGAGAACTACCGCAGAATGGGATATGGCCATGAAATTACCAAAGCCTCCATTAAAGCGATTAAGACAAAATATAAAGCCGATAAAATAAAGATATCGGCTCAAACTTATTTAGTAATATTTTATGAGAGTCACGGATTCAAGACCGTTGGCGATCGTTATTCGGAAGATGGTATTCCGCACGTGGCCATGCTTAAAGTTTTATAGGCTCTTTCTCTAGGTTTAGATCCTTGAGCATTTCATCGGTAAATTTATAATGTCCTCTTCTAGTAATTATTTTGAAACGTTGATTTCGCATTCTTGTCAATGTATCCAAAAATTGCCATTTGGATTTTAACATTATCGGTTTGTCCGATTTTAAGCTGATTTCAAAATAATGCTTAATGCCGGCCCTTTCGGCAACTATATTGGGCGTAATAACGACATCACTATCCTTTTTAAAATAGGATTTAGGTGTTTCGTAACCTTCTACATCGGCTTGAATATGTTCAAAACCTCTACTTTCCAAATAGGCTACCGATTCCTTGATAACCTCTTTATTTTCTTCACTTTCTGTTCGTACCATAGGTTGCTAAGATACAATAATATTGGCAAGTATAGGGTTAAGTTTTTGTTAACTAATACAGCTATATGGTTAATATTCAGATTGCATTGAAGAAGTCTATTTTAAGATTTTCCTATATTTTGATGTGTCGTTAAGAATATTTGTCGCTTCTAAAATTTCTGGATTGTGTTCTATTTGGTAATTATATAAACCTTCTCTATAGAAATAGCGTTTTAAAATTTCATCGGTCAATAAGGATTCTATTTCCACTCTTTTTTCAACAATAGCTTTGTCCTTGGCTGTGTCAATGGTTTTCATCAGTTGGTTATAAGTGGCGGTAATTTCATTTTTAAGATCGTCATCATCAGCTGTGCGCAGGCCTTCCGCAAACTTCTTTTCTGTTTCGGTTTTATATTCAAAGTTGTTCTGTTTGAGGAAGTTTATAAAATCCTGAAAATCCACTTCGGTAAATTTAAAACTATTTAAATCCATCATTTCATGACTGTAATAGTATTTGGTAGCATAGTCAAAAATAGCGTTGTCCTTTAGCAAGGCGGTAGTAATCGGACTGAACTCGGCCGATTTAAGTTGCACATCGGGAAGAATGCCGCCTCCGTCGTAAACCGTTCTGCCGCCTTTCGTTTTAAAAGCATTGTATTCCTTGGTGTCTTTCCTAAGCGGATCGCCATTTTCATCTCGATGCCAATAATCCAAAGCCTGGATACAGCGGCCGCTCGGAGTGTAATAGCGGGAAATTGTTACCTTAAGCTGGGTACCATAAGTAAGCTTTTTCGGTCGTTGGACAAGACCTTTTCCAAAACTGCGTGCCCCAACAATTACTGCACGATCCAAATCCTGCAATCCCCCTGACACGATCTCGCTGGCCGACGCACTTCTTCCGTTGACCAGAACTACCAAAGGAATTTCAGTATCTACAGGCGCATTCTTCGTTTTAAAGACCTGGTTATATTTTGGGATTATAGACTGGGTAGTTGTGATTACCTGGTCCTTTTCCACAAAAAGGTTTACAATATTAATTGCCTCGCTCAATAATCCTCCAGGATTACCGCGTAAATCCAAAATAATTTTCTTTGCCCCTTGCGATTTTAACTCGCTTAAGGCCGCTTTGGTTTCAAAAGTGGTTCTGCTATTAAACTGACTTAAAACAATATAACCAATATCGTTTTTAATCAATTTATAAAACGGGACTGCCTTTATTTCTACGGCATTTCGCGTAATGGTGGTAGTTGCGGTTTTGCCCTGTCGCACATAAGTAACCTCCACTTTTGAACCTGGGGCGCCTTTTAAAAGTTCCCCGGCATCGTCTTGTAGATCGGCAATGGTGAGATTTCCAATCTTTATGATCTCATCACCCGCTCTTAAACCGGCCTTGTCGGCTGGATAATCCTTATAGGGCTCAACGATTATTATTTTGTCTTTTTTGCTTTGGGCGGTGGCTCCAATACCCGTATAAATACCCGAATTGTTGATTTTGGCATCTTCCACTTGTTGCTCGTTCCAGTAAACAGTATAAGGATCCAAATCCTCCAGCATTCCTTTAATAGCCTTATCCATCAAGGTTGCAGGAGTTACCTCGTCAACATAATTCATATTCAATTCCTTGAAAAGCGTAGTGAAGATTTCTATCTGTTTGGCGATTTCAAAAAAATCGCTCTTAAAGCTGACGGTGGTAAAAAATATTCCGAGAGCAATTATGGGAATTAGTATTCTTTTCTTCATTTTATTCAATTTTAATTTTGTGCTTCTTCTCTTAAAAGAAAATACAATATCAACACAGTGATATTTCCAACGGAAAATAAAGCTTAAAGGTATAAAATACCAACGAAAAACATTGAAATCCTGAAAATGCTAATCTACTTCCTTGCTTAATTTGAGAAGCAAGTTTACCATAGTCTTGTCGAGTTCGGCGTATTTAGGTTTTTCTTTCCCCAAAAACAGGAACAGTAGAACGAATCTTCCATCTACTTTTTCATCGAGAAGGTGTTTGTTCAGGCGATATACTTCGCGAAGTTGTCTTTTAATTCGATTTCGATCCACAGCCGATTTAAAATTCCGCTTGGGCACAGCGAAGGCCGCGAGATTTGATTCAATATTCTCCTTCCCTACCAATGGGCGTGGCTTAGGAAGAAAAAAAACCTTTAGAGGAAATTTGAAATGGGTTTTTCCTTCCAAAAACAAATTTTCAATTGTTTTTGCACTTTTTAGTTTTTGTTTTTTTGGGAATCGAAAATCCATCGAGCAAAAGTAAGGAATAAAGCCTATTTTTAGTTCAATGTTTAAGAAATGGATTTAAAACGGGAACCTCATTACAAACTTTATGTTCGTTTAAGGGAATCGATAATTTTTGATGCCGCCTTAAACGAAGCCCAGATTGATTGTTTAAGGGAAGAAAATCCTATAAACGAATATGTGAGATATTATTTTAAGGTTGCGGATTCCACAAAAGTGGACCAAATAAACAAAGATTTACAATTGAGTCTTTCCACGGAAACAATTCCTTCTTTGGATTATGAAATAACAAAGAAGGAATGGATTATTTATATTCTTGTTGGGTTGATTATGGGAATTATCATCTTAATCACTGCACTTTTCTAAAAAAATAAACCTCACAGAATTTTTATAATCTGCGAGGCTTATTTGAATGAAATTCAAATACATTCCGCTATTCCTCTAAATAATTATTCAACGCCCCAAAAATTATTTTCAGGATTGATATCTGCCATTCTTCCCGTAGCGTCAATCATCATGTTTTTTATATTCTTGCCATTGTTTATTTCAAAACTATAGGTCGGGTAAGCCCAGGCCCAATTGTCCAAAACCGTGCGGTTAAGATTGGTAAAGGGATTGGGTTTTTCGCCCCACATCATCCGTAACGGAATATAAAACAACTCCTGTGAGCCATCTTCATAGGTTACATACAAATCTATAGGCATGGGCATCAAACCGATTCTTTCCAAGGTTACTTTTGTTTTTTTACCTTCGGTTTCGACCTCCTTTATTCCATAATCGATGGTATTTGTGGTTTTTGTCCAATCGGTTAGGTACCAATCCAGTTCAAAACCAGAAACTTTTTCTGCCGTGCGGATAAAATCATTGGGAGTAGGGTGTGTAAACTTGAAATCTGAATAAAAACGCTTTAAGGTTTTGGAAAGATTTTCAGGCCCGATTATATACCCCAACTGCGTTAAAAACACCGCGCCCTTGCTGTAAGCATTTACTCCGTAACTTCTGTTGGTGGCATGTCGATCGGCATGGGTGGTAAGCGGTTGTTCCTGCCCACTGGCAGCATTAAAGTAGTAGCTTCTGTAAGATCCTGCATGAGGATTTTGATTTTCTGATTCCATAACTGCATTTATCGCTTCCGAAGAAATATAAACGGTGAAGCCCTCGTCCATCCAATAATGTGTGTACTCATTACTTGCCAGGACAAACTGGAACCAGGAGTGGGCGAGTTCATGTGCGGTTACTCCCACCAAGCTCTCAAAACTTCTATCGCCGGTTATCATAGTGGACATGGCGTATTCCATACCTCCGTCCCCGCCTTGGATTACGGAATATTGATCATAAGGATAAGGGCCTACATGTTCATTAAAAAACTCCATTAGGGCAGCGGTTTTTGGCTGGAGATTTTTCCAGTTTTCGGCTATTTTTGGGTCATTTTTATATAGGAAATGCAGCGTAACCCCATTGGGACCCGGATAGATATCGTGTATGTATTCAGGATCGGCCGCCCAAGCAAAGTCGTGCACATCGGGCGCCAAAAAATGCCAAGTATATTTTCCTTTAACGGGCGGCATAGGTTTTTGGCCCGGAGCCGTATATCCATGCCCCACCGAGGCTGGATTTTGAAGATACCCCGTGCCTCCTACGGTATAGGCGGCATCTAGGGTTATGGTTACGTCATAATTTCCCCATACACTGTAGAACTCGCGCCCTATATATGGATCTGCGTGCCACCCCTCAAAATCGTATTCCGAGATTTTTGGATACCATTGGGTCATGGTCAGGGCCACGCCTTCGGAATTGTCCCGTCCCGATCTGCGGATCTGAAGAGGGACCTGTGCATCCCATTCCATATTAAACACCGTGGTTTGTCCGGGAAGTATTGGGTTATTTAACAGCACCTGCATCACGGTGCCTACTATTCTATAAACAACCGGTTTCCCGTCTTGCGTAAAAACCGTTGGCTTTATATAGCCTATTTCAGCAGGGGAAAGTTTTGATATCCTATCCCCAACCCGACCATCCGGATCGACGATGGTCCTGGAGCGCACGTCCATTTCGCTACCGGGTTGGAAGGCATTGAAAAAGAGATGGTAATAAACCTTGTTCAAGGTATCAGGGGAATTGTTGGTGTATTTTAACTCCTGCTTTCCTTTGTATTGAAAGTTTTTAACATCCATTTGGATATCCATCTTATAATCCACTTTTTGCTGCCAGTAGCAAGTATCGTTTTGTGCAAATGATGAAACCGCAGCTGTGAGAAACACAACTGCGGTTATTGTAAATAATCTAATTAGGGTATGCTTCATTTTCTCGACATTTTATCGGCCATAATTATGGCGTTGTACATGTTGACCATTTTCCCCGATTTGGAAATATTACTAAAAGAATCGGTGTTGTCGGGTTCTCCGCCTAATATAACATTTACATTGGAAGGAATACCGCTATCCATTATAATCTGCTTTACTTGCTTCGCTGTAAGGTTTGGATAATAGGAACGGATCATAGCGGCCACCCCGGCAACATTTGGCGCTGCCATGGAGGTACCCTGTAGAAATTCGTAAGTATTTAAAGGGGTAGTGGACCAAATTTTTACTCCGGGAGCGAAAACATCCACGTTGTTTTTGCCGTAGTTTGAGAATCGTGCTACCATGTTCTCGCCGAATTCATAATTAAGGGCTCCAACAGTTAAGAAGGTATCTGCCATTTCTGGACCGTTATCAACCTGATCGTTGGGATATACGTTTACCGTATCCAAGTCGAACCCGTCGTTACCGGCCGCATTTACGATCAGAACATCTTTGTCAGAAGCATATTTTATGGCATCATACACCCATTGTGAATGGGGGGAATAATACTTTCCAAAACTCGTATTCAATACTTTTGCACCGTTGTCCACCGCATATCGAATGGATAAGGCTACGTCCTTGTCGTATTCGTCGCCATCCGGCACGGACCGAAGCACCATAATTCTTACATTGTTGGCAACTCCATCCATTCCAATTCCGTTGTTTCTTTCAGCGGCGATAATCCCCGATACGTGGGTTCCATGCTTGGTGTTTTCCTTATCGGGCTCGGGACCTTGCACGTTGTTGTTGCCGTATATATTGTTGGTAATATCATTGGGGTCATCTCCCAATACCCCTCTGAAATCCTCAGTAAGATTAAAGTGGGTTTCCAGTCTGCCATTAAAATAATCGATTCCTTTTTGGAGATCTTTCAGCATTTCCGGGACGGAAGAATCACTAAAGCTCAGCATTTGGCCCAACATTGCAATTTGCTGTTGTTCCTCAGGGGAAGCGTCTTTTATTGAATTTAAATCCTCTGCGGTATAGTCCGCCTTTCCAAGCTTTTGGACCATCATATTGTGCAATGGCTTTAATTGGGAAAGAATTTGCTCGTATCGCATTTTATTGCCCGCGGTTTCTGTGAACTCTTTTTCGTATTCGGCTTTGGCTTTTTGATATATTTCAAATTCCGGTCTATCTGCGGCGCTTATAGATGCCTCATCCTTATTTTCATATTTAGGGCCGAGAGCTCTGATATAACGAACGAACTCCATATTTTCCCCCACAATGTCTCCAAGGAAATTCCATCCATGCACATCGTCGATAAAACCATTGTTGTCGTCATCAATGCCATTTCCAGGGATTTCTCCAGGATTGTTCCAAATTACGTTTCTAAGGTCTTCGTGCTCAATATCGACGCCACTGTCGATTACCCCTACGATTACGGTTTCTCCTTTTCGTTTTTTGATTAACTCGTTGTACGCCCTATCGATGCTCATGCCGGGGACCGTGTCCTTTACAAGATCCATGGCGGCCCAATGTTTTAACTGGGTATCCGTGAGTGGCGTGTTTTTTACAATCTTGAAATCAATGGGTTGGATGGGGGTGGCAACAATGGGTGCAGTGCTTCCGCAACTCGCCAATACAGCTGATAAGACAACTGCAAAAAGAGTGGATTTTAAAAATTTCATAGTAAATTAAAGGTGTTAATTAAAAAATTCGTCAAGAGCAATAACTTCATTTAGCCTTACTCCTTTATCCGTATGTTGCACGGTTATAATTGGGTTGTGGGCATCGTGTTCCAAGAAAAGATAATAGTCCCTGTCCGCAGCAAAATTGAGAAACTTTTCCTTCTCGGGCAATGTAAGCAAAGGTCGGGTGTCGTATCCCATAACATAGGGAAGAGGTAAATGTCCGGCGGTTGGCAATAAATCGGCTACGAAGACCACTGTTTTTCCTTTGTAATTGATATGGGGCAGCATCTGCTTGTCCGTATGCCCATCTACAAAAAGAAGCCCGAAGTCCATTTCGTTGGCTTCGGCAAAATCTGAATTCGGCTGTTGGATGAACTTTAATTGGCCACTTTCCTGCATGGGCAGAATATTTTCCTTCAAAAATGAGGCTTGTTCCCTTCTGTTGGGCTCAGTGGCCCACTGCCAGTGATCCTCATTGCTCCAGTAGGTAGCGTTTTTAAAGGCAGGTTCATATCCTGTTCTGTCTTTGTTCCATTTAATGCTTCCGCCACAATGGTCGAAGTGGAGGTGGGTCATAAAAACATCGGTGATATCATTTGGATGAAACCCGTATTTTTTTAGGGAATCGTGCAGGTTATAGTTTCCCCACTGAAAATAATAGCTGAAAAATTTATCGCTCTGCTTGTCGCCCATACCGGTATCGATCAAGGTCAATCGGTTGCCGTTTTCAATCAATAGGCAACGGGCAGCCATGTCTATCATATTATTTTCGTCCGCTGGATTGGTCCTGTTCCACAGTGTTTTAGGCACAACCCCGAACATTGCGCCGCCGTCGAGTTTAAAGTTTCCAGTTTCAATGGGATATAATTGCATAGTAAAAAAGAATGAGCCGCAAATTAGCAAAACCCTTACATTCCGAGCCCGAAGAGTAAAGCAATTATACAAATTTTAACAAATCATTAGTATATCAAGGAAATCTAATAGTTTTATTTTACCGAAACCACTAATTTTATGGTAGAACTAGCCGGAATTATAATTTTGGGGATCTTGGCCCAATGGGTTGCTTGGAAATTAAAAATACCTGCAATTTTACCCTTGATCTTAATCGGATTATTGGTTGGACCCATTTCAACTTTTCTTTCGGTTGATGGCAAGCAGTGGATTCAGCCTATTTGGAATGGGGAAAATGGGCTTTTCCCGGGAGAAAATCTTTTCTACTTTGTTTCTTTGGCTGTAGGTATCATTCTTTTTGAAGGGGGATTGACCCTAAAAAGAGAGGAGGTCTCAAAAGTTGGCCCCGCTATTGGGAAATTGATCAGCATAGGAGCTTTAATAACTTTTGTGGGTGCGGGCGTCGCGGCCCATTATATTTTTGGTCTCAACTGGCGTATTTCCTTTTTATTTTCAGCTTTGATAATTGTTACGGGACCTACCGTAATTACTCCTATTTTAAGAAATATTCCCCTAAAGAAAGATGTGGCGGCGGTACTTAGGTGGGAGGGAATTCTTATCGATCCTATTGGAGCTTTGGTGGCGGTACTTGTCTATGAATTTATCAGTGTTGAAGGCGACTCGGGATATACCCGACAGGCACTCATGGATTTTGGGAAAATTATTCTGATTGGGATGGCTTTTGGAGTGTCCGCTGGTTTTGCGCTTCACATCTCGATCAAAAAGAAGCTCATTCCACATTATTTATCCAATGTCGTTTCTCTTTCCCTGGTCATGGCCATTTTTGTAATCAGCGATTTACTCGCTCACGAATCCGGACTTTTGGCTGTTGTGGTTATGGGAATGTATTTGGGAAATAGCGATCTTCCAAGCTTAAAGGAACTACTGTATTTCAAGGAATCTCTCAGTGTATTATTGGTGTCGATTCTTTTTATTCTCCTTGCTGCAAACATAAGCGTGGAGGATTTGCTTTTGGTTTACAATTGGAAAACCGCGATTCTCCTCGCTATCATAATTTTCGTGCTCAGACCGTTGACGGTCTTTGTCAGTACGGCCAATTCCTCATTAAAAACCAATGACAAACTATTTATCAGCTGGGTGGGACCACGTGGAATTGTGGCTGCGGGAATATCATCTCTTTTTGGCACCAAGTTGGTGTCCTTGGGAGTGGTGGGCGCGGAATACATAACACCCTTGGTTTTTGCCGTGGTGCTTGTAACCGTAATCTTGAATGCCACTACAGCTAGAGTAATTGCAGGATGGCTGGGAGTACTTCTAAATAAAGCGGAGGGAATCCTTATGGTTGGAGCTTCAAAGGTTTCCAGATTAATTGCTACTTATTTGCAGAAAAACGATCGCCATGTGGTTTTAGTCGATTCTAACCAGATGAATATAAACAAGGCCAAGGAACTCGGTTTGGAGGCGTTTACTTTTAATATCTATTCCGATGATTTGACGGATAATATAGAGCTAAATGATGTTGGGTATCTTCTGGCGATGACCGGTAGCGATGAAATCAACAAACAGGCTATCAATCGTTTTGGACAATATTTTGGTGAAAATGGAACTTTCCGATTGATGACTTCTGAAGAAATGCGGGATCGCGAAAATCTTCAAGCAAAAGAATTGTTTTCATATACTCACGATTATTTAAGATTTACGGAGGTGGCACAAGATTTCCCGTCCATTCAAGAGATTCTTGTGGATAGTCATAACCAATTTTTGAGGGTATTGAAAATTATTGGTAACCATGAAAACGCCATTCCCCTATTTTTAAAACATCCCAACGGATTTTTGGATCTCATTACAACCCCTGCCGATTTGGAAGTGGAACCCGAAAGCATTTTGGTATATTTGGGGAAACCAATGGATTTTGAAGAAGTTGTAAATGCTACCCGAAACGCAAATGAAGGAAAATCCAAAAAATAATATCGTCTTCAAGACGTTTTGATTAAAAACCTCCAAATGAAAAAGTCCCTTCTTCTTATTGTGATAGTATGTAGCCTAACAATTTTCTCTTGCAAAAAGGATGATGGCGAAAGCTGCACAACCTGCTCTTCCCCCGAAACCATGAGTTTTGAGGTGTGCCAGCGGAGCGACGGCAATGCTTGGGTAAATGGGCAAAACACCGGCACTGATTACAATACGTATATACGGGGACTTGAAGAAACTGGCGCTACGTGTGGGAACTAATTACTAGTCGTTCAACTTAAGCACGGCCATAAACGCTTCCTGTGGGATTTCCACATTAGTGTTCCATTTAGGGTATGATTGATACGGGGAAACAAATAAAATTATGTCAGTCTTTATTTTTTATAAAATTTCTCAAGAACGTGATTTCTTCCTTTAACGAAGTTATATGATCTTTAACTTCATATTTAAATGTTTCCGTCTTATTCGAGGAAACAGTTTTGTTTTGATCTATAGATTCAGCATTTTTTTCTTCAAATAAATATGCGATAGACGTTTGAAGAACCTCGGCGATTTTTTTGAGTTTGGGCACATTTAATCTATCATCATCTTTTTCCAATCTTCCATAATTTGATTGTGTAATGTCCAATTCATAAGCCATTGCATTCTGCGAGATACCAAGGTTCTCTCTTAGCTTTCGAATCTTTGTACCGATGATATTAGTCACGTAGCCGATTATTTAGTACTAAAATACATAATTTAGTTAAGATTTAGTTAAGATTTAGTTAAGATATCTAAAATATTTATCGAAATATTTGTTGAGTTAATCAAAAAACAAATATTATGAAAAGAATTACATTGTTAATGCTAATAGTCATGGCATCGTGCTCCAAACAAGAGATTAATACCGAAATTGAGTCAAATTCCAATCTAAATTATTATGACAAAGCCTACATTGAAACGGCCTCATTAAATGAACAGCTTGAATACAAGAGGTTTCATCTAAAAAAAATCGCGAATTGGTTGTTAAAAAATGATTATGAAGTTTATGAAATGCTCTCAAAAGGAATAAGTAATACTAAAAATGATGAGTTTTTCGTTGGTAATATTTATGAGGATATTATGTCAAAAAAAACCAATAATTTATGGAATGAAGATGACATCACTTTGTCTTTGAGGGCTTTTGAAAATCTTGATGGGGAAGATGCCTATCCAATTATATATCTTCCAAGTACAGAAAGATATATAAACAGAGCGCCCTATGACAGCATTAAACCTCTTTATGCCGTGGATGATTATGACGAAATAAATCAAGAACAAATAGCAGTGGGGTATCAAGAGGATGAAAATAAGGTGCTACAGCCGATTAATGAGCCACTAGTGCCTGGAATTGCGGATGAAGAAGATATAATCGTACTGAAATTAGGCCCTTGTACGGATCCGATTGGGGGTAATAATGGGAATAGAGGAGTGGGCTGTGATACTTGAGGCGGCGGCGGTGGCGGCGGCCAGAATTATGAAAGATATTACATACGTCAAATGACGGTTAAGGAACATAAGGAACCATGGCCAGAAAGATCCGATGTCAGTTTAGTAGGCTTTAAAACTTTAGGTTTACCATACGAGAACGGCGCATGTGGATATAGTATAGTTGGTGCCTCTGATTGTCTAAATGAACCGGAGGGGAGATATATGATAGAATTTAAAAGAAGATGGATAACCGGACAGGAAGAGCAAACCTTAAACCACTTAATTGATTCTAATCTTAACCCGAATAATGTTGATATGTATTTCGCGCTGGTAATTTTTGAAAGGGATAACTGGCCTGCGGGAAAGAAAACTGTAGATATTCCATTTCCAAACGGAGTTATTAGAACGGCTCAATTTAGAAGCTGGGAAACGGAATACCATAAAGTTTTAGTGAAGAACAACAGCGCTAGCCAGGGAGTTCCTAAAATTGATGGATATTACCAGGATAATAACAATATTAGATATAATATCACTACCAAACGGATAAAATCAAAAAACGATTAAATTTAAACATAACCTATTGATTATCAAGGTCTGGTTTTAAAATCAAAAAAAGGACCTCCCCTTGTTTCAAAACAGGGAGGCCTGTATGGC
>JBARWQ010000085.1:0-54452 GCA_049646885.1 Aequorivita sp.
TCGTTTTAAGCTGGGATATTTCAATTGAAGAAAAGGCCAAGGAAAACTGGTGGAGCGTTAGAGTGGACGCAACGACAGGTGAAATTATAAATAGAGCAAATTGGGTGGCAAGTTGCGGTTTGGAGCATGACCACAGTCAACATACAGAAGTATTGGATTTCAATGCCAATCTATATGATATTCCGAATTACAAGGAAATACAAAATGAGATGCCGGCCGCTTGCACCGAGTGTTATGAGGTGTTTGCACTTCCATTGGAAAGTCCGTATTACGGAAGCCGTACCATAGAGACCAATCCTGCAGATCCAATTGCTTCCCCTTATGGCTGGCACGACACAAACGGTGCGCCTGGCGCAGAATATACCGTAACCCGAGGCAATAATGCCAATGCCTATGAAGACGGCGACAATCCCGGTTATCAGCCGGATGGTGCTGCTAATCTAGATTTTACCGGCTATCCTTTTAACCAGAATTACATCCCGGCCAATCAATATGAAGATGCAGCCATCACTAACTTATTCTATATCAACAATGTATTTCACGATATAATGTACCAATTCGGTTTTGATGAGGTAAGTGGCAACTTTCAGGAAAACAATTATGGAAATGGTGGTCTTGGATCTGATTCCGTAAGAGCTGAGGCCCAAGATGGTTCAGGTACTTGTAATGCGAATTTCTTCACACCCGTAGATGGTCAAAAACCAAGAATGCAAATGTACATCTGCGGTAATAAAGACGGTGATTACGATACTTTGGTGATTATTCATGAATACGGCCACGGTGTTTCCAATAGACTTACGGGAGGACCTTCTAACTCTTCTTGTTTGCAAAATACGGAGCAGATGGGAGAGGGTTGGAGCGACTTCTTAGGAGCTCTATTGACTATCCAACCTGGTGATGTTGGAGCCGACCCACGGGCGGTAGGAACCTATCTTTTTGGGCAAGGTATTAATGGCCCGGGAATTCGTGACTATCCATATAGTACAAATATGTCCGTTAATCCACAGACATACGATTTTATAAAAACAGCTATAGTACCTCACGGAGTGGGTTCTGTTTGGGCCCAGATGCTTTGGGAGGTTACTTGGGCACTGATTGATGAATATGGTTATGATACCAATCCTTATAATTTCTCTGGAGATATTAACATTGATAAGGGAAATACCATAGCCTTGGCACTAGTTACTGAAGGAATGAAGCTTCAACCTTGCAGCCCCGGCTTCGTAGATGGTCGTGATGCTATATTCGCAGCGGACCAAGCTATTTACGGAGGTGCTAACGAATGCATACTTTGGACCGCCTTCGCAAAAAGAGGTCTGGGCTATAGCGCAAACCAAGGTTCTTCCAACAGCCGGAGCGACGGTACTCAGGCGTTTGACACCCCTTCGCAATTGGCGGCTCTATCCGTGATAGAAGAAGTTTGCGTAACGGAAGGAGTTATGACAGGTTTAACAGGAGGTACGCCTTCAGGGGGAACCTATAGCGGCCCTGGAGTTACTGATGATGGCAACGGCTCTACATTCACCTTCGACCCTGCAATTGCAGGTGTTGGAGCACACACAATAACCTATAGTGTATCTGCAGGACCTTGTTCCTCAGCATCATCAGCTACGGATATAATTAATGTTTTAGCCGTACCAGCGGGACCGGTAACCACTGGTGTTACCGATTTTTGTATTGGACAGCCTGTGACGGTTACAGCGGTTCCCAATGATCCTTTAAATACAATAAAGTGGTATGACGCCTCTTCTGGAGGTAATCTTCTTTTTGAAGGTACTTCATATACATTTACCCCAACAGGCGACGTAAGTGTTTATGCCCAAGAAAGTGCTCCAGGCGCTTTTTCCAAATTGGTGATTTCAGAAATTGATCTTCAAACACCTGATCGATTTGAAATTCAAAACGTGGGAGGTGCATTTGATTACACAGGATATAAGGTGGCAGTAAGTGACTCGCCCTACAATAATATCAACACCGTAAATACCATCATTAAAACTCTTGGTTCTATGGCGGCAAATTCAGTGGTGGATTATAACGATTCTGGAGGTGCTGGATATTGGGGCAATAATATTTATTGGGATCACGCTGGCACTGGTTGGATTCTAATAATCGATCCAAATGGAAATGTGGTGGATTCGGTTTTCTGGAATTTTACACCTGCACAAATGGCTGGATTTGATGTTACGATTCAAGGCCAGAATATAAAAGCAGCAGATTTAGATTGGACTGGCCCCGCCGCCTCATTGAATGTAAATTGCGGCAGTAATTCCTTTAGAAGACATGGAGATACTGATACTGCGGCAGATTGGGCGGGAGGTTGTGAGCCTTCCGATTTTGGCGTGCCAAATTCGGATATTGATATTGTTACGGCGGGCTGTCAAGGAGAACGCACTAAAACTGATGTAACTGTGGACAGTATCGATCCTACCATTACTTGTCCAGCCGATATGATAGTAACCGTTAGCCAGGGAGAACAATACACTATTCCTGATTTTTCCGCCGATGTAACAGCTACAGACAACTGTACCACATCACCTGCAATAACGCAATCGCCGGTAGCAGGTACTCTGGTTGGTTTAGGAGATACGACTATAACCATGACCGCCACGGATGAAGCCAACAATAGTGCTACTTGTACTTTTGTAGTTACAGTTGACGAATTGATAGGGATCGGGGATAACGAGTTTTATAATAATATCCAACTATATCCAAACCCAACTCGAGGCATGCTTGTCTTGAGGAACAAAACGACTGCTAAATTAGAAAACGCAGTGATTACGGATGTTAAAGGAAGGATTATAAAAACTATCGATCTTTCGGCAGCGGGAATGGAAACAAATATTTCATTAGAAAGCTTAGCAACTGGAATGTATTTTATAAAAATAAATACTGAAAGTGCTAACGTTGTGAAAAGGATTGTAAAGCAATAGGTAATCCTGAAATATTAATTTTAATAAAACCCGTCCCTTATTATAGGGGGCGGGTTTTTTTTTAATGCTATTTCAATAACTTTGGCGGATGAAAAAAATTCTTGTTTTTACTGGAAGTAATAGTAGCCATTCCATAAACCACAAATTGGCGGTTTTTGCAGCTTCTCAAGTGGCTGGCCACCAAGTGGAAGTTATTAAGCTCACCGATTATCCACTGCCTCTTTTCGGTGAAGACATTGAAAGAGCAGAAGGCTACTCAGTAAATCTTCGAATGCTCCAAAACAAAATTAAGGAAGCCGATGCGTTCATCATTTCCGTAAACGAACACAACCGGATGATTTCTGCATTTTTTAAGAATACCTTGGATTGGTTGTCGCGTTTGGAACTGAAATTTCTGGATGGCAAAAAAATTCTTCTCATGAGTACTTCCGATGGAAGAAAGGGGGCCGCAGCGGCTTTGGAATACTCAAAATTTATAATGCCGCGATATGGTGGAAATGTGGTGGAGAGTTTTAGTATTCCTTCTTTTTATGAGAATTATTCAGAAGAAACACAATCAATTTCAAATGAAGTTCTTCTTCTTGGAATTGCAGATGTGATTCAAAACTTTGTTCATCAACTTCAGCAATAATGCGAATTATAAGGAAATATCCAATTTCTCTGACGGAGAATTTGAAAAAGCAACTCCTGTTATGGGCGCAGCAGTTTAACGAAGTTGTTTGGTTGGATGGGAACGATTATCCCCAAAAACACGGGAGTTATCGAGCTATTCTTGCGGTTGATGCATTCACGGCGTTAAAAACGGATGAGTGCCAAGCATTTGATAAGTTAAAGGATTATCAAACCATCACAGCCGATTGGGTTTTCGGATATCTTTCCTACGACCTAAAAAATAATGCCGAAAAGCTTGAATCAAATAATTTTGATGGCTTAGCCTTTCCTGAGCTTTATTTCTTTCAGCCTAAAAAAATCTTTCTTTTTCACAATGAACATGTTGAAGTTCAATATTTAAAGCTGGTGGAAGATGAAATAGAAGAGGATTGGAATGATATTGTGAAGGTGAATGTTGCCCTCAACTTTGAGAATAAAGTCAAATTAAAGGCTCGTACTTCAAAAGAAAGTTATATTCAAAAAGTAAATGCAGTTCTGGACCATATAAAGCTTGGAAATATTTATGAAGCAAATTTCTGTCAAGAATTCTATTCGGAAGCAGCAGTTATAAATCCCCTAAAGACATTTTTGGATCTTAATAGAATTTCACAAGCGCCCTTTTCCGCTTTTCTGAAATTGGATGAATTCTTTGTGCTTTCCGCTTCGCCGGAACGATATATTAAACGTGCAGGAGAAGATGTGTTGTCGCAACCTATTAAAGGCACTATTAGACGGTCTCAAGATCCTATAAAAGATGCGAAGTTAGCGTTGGAACTCGCCAATGACCCCAAGGAAAGAAGCGAAAATATTATGATTGTCGATTTGGTGCGGAATGATCTTTCTAGGGTTGCCTCCAAAGGAAGTGTTGAGGTTGAGGAATTGTGCGGTGTATATTCCTTTATGCAAGTTCACCAATTGATCTCTACTATTTCCTGTCGTGTTCCTCTCCAAACTCCCAGTGTGGAAATCTTGAGAAATACTTTCCCTATGGGAAGTATGACAGGAGCTCCTAAAATTTCGGCCATGAAGATTATGGAGGATTTGGAAGATGCGAAACGCGGGATTTATAGCGGATCAATTGGATATTTCACGCCTGCAGGAGATTTTGATTTCAATGTGGTTATTCGTAGTATATTATATAATTCGCTTAAAAAATATATTAGCTTTTCAGTGGGAGGAGCTATTACCATCAACTCTTTGCCCGAAAGAGAATATGAAGAATGCTTGCTCAAGGCTAAAGCTATGGTCGAGGTTTTGGGGAGTTTTGAATAAAAAATGAAAATCAGAATACAAGTAAAAACACTAATAAATAGAGTTTATAAGTATATATGCTAATATCTATTATTTATTAGTGCTAATGCTTATAAAGCTGTATATTTGTTTTAAATTTCATTCCTTATGAAGTATTCCGTGATTTCTGGCGATATTGTTTCTTCTACCAGCTTAATGGAAAATGACCGTAAATTGGTAGAGGAAGGACTGCAGACTATGTTGAAGGATCTCCATGCCAAGTTTGATACTTACGGGCGTATAATCAAAGGCGACTATTTGGAATGTGTGGTTCCTAATGCTGCACAGGGCCTACAAGTGGCCTTGGCCATCAAAAGTTTTTTAAAAGCAATTCCTGTTGAAATAGATCAGTATAAAGCCGACAAAAATCGTGTAAAACAGTTTAAGATACACGGCATCCGTCTGGCAATAGGATATGGTGGCCTTGCTCGATACAACCCTGCGGAGGGCGTAATAGATGGAGATGCCATTTACTATTCCGGACGGGAAATAAGTGGCACGGCCACACATAATAAGGAGCGTATTGTTATAAAAAACACACTGTTTTTTGCTTCCAAAAACGAAAGTTACAACAACAGTTTTCGTCCGTTACTCTCACTTTTGGATGTGTTGTTTAGCAAGGCAACCGCGCGTCAATGCGAAGTTGTATATTTAAAACTGTTAGAATTTCAAGAAGATGAGATTGCCGCTAAACTCGGAATTGGCCAATCCGCGGTAAACCAACATTCTACAAGTGTAGGTTGGAATGCCATTGAGGAAGCGGTGAAATATTTTCACAAAACAATAGCCAAGGACAATTAATATGGACTTAAAAACCTTCATACTCCTTCAGTTCATTGCCCATCTTTGTGTTGATTATTTTTTTCAATCGGATAAATCGGCGAAAGAAAAAAATGCTCTAGGGTTTAAAAGCCGATTCTTATATTGGCATGGCTTAGGTTGTTTTTTATTGGCTTGGATATTTTCTCTGCAATGGGGTTTCGTGATTGGGGCTGCTGTTATTGCAATTACCCATTTTATCATCGATGGTTTTAAACCACATTTGAATAAAAGTGTATTTGGACGATATGCCTTTTTTATAGACCAAGTTTTACATCTACTAATCATAGTAATAGTTGCTGTGTTTTTCGATCGATGGAAGGGAATAGATCCTTCCTTTTCAATAGTAATCGATTTTAAATATTTGTCGATGATAACAGGATATCTGGTTTGTTTAAAACCTGCGAATATTTTTGTTAAGGAAGTATTTCGAGCTACCGATATACAGGTTACCAGCGATAACGAAATGCCAAATGCCGGGAAAGTTATTGGAGTTCTAGAACGTTTGTTGACGCTTACTTTCATTATTGTTTCCCAATATTCGGCAGTTGGGTTTTTAATTGCTGCCAAATCTATTTTGCGTTATCGCAACGACGAAACCTTAAAAACCGAATATGTGCTTATCGGCACTATGCTCAGTTTTGGAATAGCCGTGGCTGCTGGAATAATTATTAATTCAATTTAAAATTAGGTAGAGTAATTGCTTCAAAAATTTAAAAACCATATCGAAATAAATTTTCCTTTTCTTAAAGGGAAAAAACTCCTTGTTGCCTGTAGTGGGGGAGTGGATAGCGTAGTTCTTACTTATTTGCTAAAACAATTAGAGTTTGAAATTGCCCTGGCACATTGTAATTTTTCATTGAGAGGAAAGGAAAGTGATACGGATGAAATGTTTGTGATTGGTTTAGCAAGAAAATTTGAAATTCCCGTTTTTGCTGAAACCTTTGATACTCACAAATACGCTGATGATTTAAAGATCTCAACCCAAATGGCAGCACGGGAATTGCGATATGGATGGTTTGAGGAAGTTTTAGGGAATTTTAAATACCATTATTTACTGACGGCCCATCATCTGGATGACGATTTGGAAACCTTTTTTATCAATCTTTCGCGCGGAACAGGTTTAAAAGGTTTAAAAGGAATTCCTCAAAAGAACCAAAACATCATCCGTCCCTTGCTTATTTTTTCGAAAGAAGAAATCTTGAATTTCGCCGAGCAAAATAAATTGAAATGGCGGGAAGACCTCAGTAATTTAAAATCTGATTACCTCAGAAACAAAATCCGATTGGAAGTGCTTCCAAAGTTCAAGGAAACAAATAAATCACTTCTGAAAAATTTTAAAACCACTCAACGAAATCTAAAATCCTCACAAGCTTTGATTGAAGACTATATGTCCTTAGTTTATAAATTGGTGGTTTCTGAAACTTCTTTAGGATATAAATTGGATGTTCAAAAACTTCAGGAACTCCCGAATTCACAAGCGTTGCTATATGAACTTTTAAATGAATTTGGTTTTACGGAATGGGATGATGTCTCAAATTTACTGGAAGCACAAACTGGCAAACAACTATTTTCCAAAACCCATAGATTGCTGAAAAATCGGGAGGATCTTATTTTGACGAAAATAGGTGCTGATAATAAGGAAGACGAATTCCAAATAACAAGAGAGGGTATAGATTTTCCAATTAAATTATCCATTGAAACTTCTGAATCCATCGGTGAAACAGAAAGAAATATTATTTATGTGTCTGCTGAAAAGTTAAAATTCCCATTAAAAATCAGGAAATGGCAAGACGGCGATTACTTTTATCCATTTGGAATGAATGGCAAGAAGAAAAAATTGAGTAAGTTTTTTAAGGATGAAAAAATCTCTTTGATTGAAAAAGATAGAACTTGGCTCCTTACCAGTGGGGAAGTAATAGTTTGGGTGATCGGATATAGAATGGATGAGCGATTTAAAGTAGGTGAAGAAGACAGTGGGATTTTAAAAATTAAATATCACCCATTTTCCTAATGTCAACAAAAAAATGAGTTTTATAAATAACTTCTTTTGGAAAATATGACAGAACCGTATATAAACGAGTTTCCCGACCATTGGCCGGGAAACTCTAACAAACCTAACTTAGTAAACTTTAAAGTGTACCGAGAATATTTTCTATCCCCACAAAAAACAATCTTTGGTACATTTATCCACTAATTCTATGAATCAAAGATAAGTAGGTACAGGGGTTTACACCATACGTACTTACACGTATATTTGAAATGATGGAAGTCATTTAGAAGCTGGATATTAAATAGTAAATTTGAAATATGAAGATACAAAAAATCGCGGTTTTAACAAGTGGTGGTGATGCCCCTGGGATGAACGCAGCCATTCGGGCGGTAGTACGTGCCTCTGTCTATCATCAGTTGGAGTGCGTAGGAGTATATCGTGGCTTTGAGGGATTGATCGATGGCGATTTTAAGGAATTGGATGCACGCTCGGTAAAGAACCTGATAAATAGAGGTGGGACTTTTTTAAAATCCGCCCGTTCCCCAAAATTTAGAACCTTGGAAGGAAGAAAAACAGCCTACAATAATCTAAAAAAGGAGAATGTGGATGCTTTGGTTGTTATTGGCGGCGATGGCAGTTTTGCCGGATCATCCATTTTTAGTGACGAATTTAATTTTCCCGTTGTTGGAATCCCCGGAACCATAGACAATGATATTAAGGGTACGGATTATACTATTGGGTATGATACCGCCTTGAACACTGTGGTTGAAGCCATAGATAAAATAAGAGATACCGCAAATTCCCACAATCGCCTTTTTTTGGTCGAGGTTATGGGTCGAGATACCGGTGATATAGCACTAAACGCAGGAATCGGAGCAGGAGCAGAGGAAATTTTAATTCCAGAGCAGGAGATGGGACGAAACCGATTGTTGGAATCACTTAACCGAAGTAAAAAATCTGGTAAAACCTCTAGCATTATTGTGGTTGCTGAAGGGGATCAAATAGGAAAGAATATTTTTGAACTTGCTAAATTCATTGAAAACAATCTACCTGAATATGAGGTCAGAGTTACCGTTCTGGGTCATATTCAACGTGGAGGGGCACCAAGTTGTTACGATCGAGTATTAGCGAGCCGTTTGGGCGTGGGCGCAGTAGAGGCTCTCTTGCGCGGCGAAAGCAGAATGATGATCGGCATTGTGCACAATAAGGTTACCTTGGCACCTTTTTCGGAAGCGATCAAAGGTGATTACAAAATAGATAGAGAATTGATAAGAGTGGCCGACATTATTTCAATTTGATAGAAATTATTTTTCGGCAAAAACAAAGGAATTTTAACAATAAATTTAAATAACAGAAATGATAAAAATAGGAATCAACGGTTTTGGTCGTATAGGCCGTATTGTCTTGAGAATTGCAGCTCAACGAAATGATATGCAAATCGTGGCAATAAACGATCTGCTGGATGTTGAACATCTGGCTTATTTACTAAAATACGATTCTGTTCACGGGAAATTTACTGGAAAAGTAGAGGTCAAGGGCGATTATTTGATAGTGAACGGCAATAAGATTAGGGTTAGTGCCGAAAAGAACCCTGAAAACTTAAAATGGAAGGAGGCCGGCGCAAGCTTGATAATAGATTGCACAGGCATGTTTAAGGAAGTGGATTCGGCTTCAGGACACATTAAGGCCGGAGCGGATAAGGTAATTATTTCCACTACGTCCAAAACCGCCCCGATGTTTGTTATGGGCGTGAACCATAAAGAGATTAAAGACACCGACACTATCATATCCAATGCGTCATGTACAACCAATTGTCTGGCGCCAATGGCAAAAATTATCCATGACGAATTAGAAATTGTCGAGGGATTGATGACCACTATACATGCCGTTACGGCATCGCAATACACTGTTGATCAGCCCTCCAGAAAAAACTATAGATTGGGCCGAAGTGCGCTCAGCAATATTATTCCTACCACCACAGGTGCTGCGGTAGCCGTTACCAAAGTTATTCCGGAACTGAAAGGGAAACTAACTGGCATGGCATTCAGGGTTCCCATCACCAACGTCTCGGTAGTGGATTTGACGGTTCGAACTAAAAAGCCCGCCACTTATGAACAGATTAAAACTCTTTTCAAAGAAGCATCGCAAAATGAGTATAAGGGAATTGTAAATTATACCGAAGATCAAGTGGTTTCACAAGACTTTGTTTCCGACCCATATAGTTGCACTTTCGATGCGAATGCGGGGATAGCACTCAATGATAATTTCTTTAAATTGGTAGGTTGGTATGATAATGAATATGGTTATTCTGCCAATTTGGTGGGGCTGGCCGCCTACATCTCAACCCTATAAAGCATGACCTTAATTACCGATGGGGGATCTACAAAATGCGATTGGGTACTGCTGGATGCGGACGGAAAAGTGATTCTTAAAAGTGCAACAGCGGGATTAAATCCTGCTATATTCCCAAGAGAAGAACTGTATTCGCGGATTTCGGAAAATGAAGACCTGAAAAAGGTATTCCATCAAATAGAAGTTTTGGATTTTTACGGGGCGGGATGTGGTACGGAAACTGCAAAAAATATATTAAAGGATGTACTTGTCGAGCTATTTCCCAAGGCGAAAGTCCAAGTTTTTGAGGATACTAACGCTGCGGTTTATGCAGTTACTACCGAACCTGGGATTGTTTGTATTTTAGGAACAGGGAGCAATAGCTGTTATTTTGATGGGGGGGTCATACATGCACCTATCCCATCATTAGGGTATGTTTTAATGGATGAGGCCAGTGGCAATCATATTGGAAAGCGATTGATTCGCGACTATTATTACAAGAGGATGCCTCAAGATATTGCAGCCATGTTTTCGGAACAGTACAATCTGGAAGCAGATGAAATCAAGTTGAATTTGTACAAGAAAGCCAATCCCAATGCTTATTTGGCATCTTTTGCGGAGTTTATCTTCAACCCTTCAAATGGTCGTGAAAGTGTCTTGATTGAAGAGTGGGAAGACGAAAAAATAAATCCATATTTTTACAACTTGATCAAAGATGGCATTTCAGCTTTTATAGAATGTCGTATTCTCAGTTTTGAAAATGCGCACGAACTGCCCATTCATTTTATTGGCTCCATCGCCTATTTTTCAAAAGAGATAATTGCAGAATGCCTTGAGGAGCAGGAGCTTCAACTTGGGAAAATAGTACAACGGCCCATCGACGGCATGATAGAATATTACAGAAAGAAAATTCTAAGTTAATATTCATTTCGAGGCTTTGATCTTAAGTGTCTAGGAAATGGATACCCTTTTTAGAAATGCCTAATTGAGCACAGTACTCTCGTAAAATACCTAAATCAAAAATCCTATAGCACATTTCCAACTTTTTCACTATCTTTCAGCTGTTAACTCCCTGGTATAAAACTGACTGACTATGCTTGCGAAAGTTTATGGAAGTGCCGTCTTTGGGGTTGAAGCCACAACCATCGCCGTGGAGGTAAATGTGGACAATGGTATTGGGTACCACCTAGTGGGTTTACCTGACAATGCTATTCGCGAAAGTAATTTCCGTATTGCAGCCGCTTTGCAGAACAACGGCTATAGAATTCCCGGTAAAAAACTCATTCTGAATATGTCGCCCGCGGATCTTCGAAAAGAAGGTTCTGCTTACGATTTAACGCTTGCCATTGGAATTTTGGTTGCGACAGAACAGATTCAGGAGAACAATCCACTTTCGGAGTATATAATTATGGGTGAATTGTCCTTGGACGGAAATCTACAACCCATAAGAGGGGCTTTGCCAATAGCTCTTAAGGCCAAAGAAGAAGGATTTAAAGGATTCATTCTACCCAAACAAAATGCCAAGGAAGCCGCTATAGTGGAAGGTCTTGAAGTATATGGAGTTGAAAACATTAGCGAGGTCATCCAATATTTCAACAAAAATGTGCCTCTTGAAAAAATGTTCGTCGATATTGTGGCGGAGTTCTATGAACAGTTGGAACATCCCGAACACGACTTTGCAGATGTAAAGGGCCAAGAATCCATTAAGCGCTGCATGGAAATTGCAGCGGCAGGCGGGCACAATATTATTTTGATTGGGCCCCCAGGTTCCGGGAAAACCATGCTCGCCAAACGATTGCCGAGTATCCTTCCCCCGATGACACTACAGGAAAGCTTAGAGACAACTAAAATCCACAGCGTCGCTGGACGTACCCAAGAAAAAGGAGGAATCATGACATCTCGGCCATTTCGAAGTCCACATCACACAATTTCGGATGTAGCACTTGTTGGAGGCGGGCAATATCCACAGCCCGGGGAAATTTCGCTTGCACATAATGGGGTTCTGTTTTTGGATGAACTCCCGGAATTTAAAAGAGGGGTATTGGAAGTGATGCGGCAACCCTTGGAAGATCGAGATGTAACTATTTCCAGAGCTAAATTTACCGTAACCTATCCTTCCAGTTTTATGCTGGTAGCGAGTATGAATCCAAGTCCGAGTGGTTATTTTAACGATCCTGATGCACCAGTTACGTCTTCGCCTGCCGATATGCAGCGATATTTGAGCAAGATATCCGGACCCCTTTTGGATCGAATCGACATCCATATAGAAGTCACTCCTGTTCCTTTTGAAAAGTTAAGCGATGATAGACGAGGCGAATCCAGTATTGTCATTCGAGAAAGGGTGACCAATGCTAGGAAAATTCAGTCAGCACGATTCGAGGAATTTGACAAAATCCACTATAACGCACAAATGGGAGTAAAGCAAATTCGGCAGTTCTGCAAGCTCGACGAAGTTTCGCTTCAACTTTTAAAAACCGCTATGGAACGCTTGAACCTTTCAGCCCGCGCTTACGACAGAATTTTAAAAGTTGCCAGAACCATTGCCGATTTAGAGACTTCTGATGGAATAAATGGCAACCATATATCCGAGGCCATTCAATATAGAAGTCTTGACCGTGATGGTTGGTTTGGATAAACCATCTAATCAGATAAAACAATTCTTTTTAACTTAACTTTAAGCTTTTAAGAGCATTCTACATGTATCTTTAAAATTTTCAATTTCAAAAATTCTTTCATTATGTTTAAATTTCCTTTTAAAAGAAGCACTTTAGCTATGATTATTATTGTTCTTACCGTTATATCGTGTAAAAATGATTCATCTGTTACAGAAGAAGAAGCCGCAAAACTCACTGTGGATTTTGAGAAGTACACTCTCGACAATGGACTTCAAGTAATCCTGCATCAGGATAAAAGCGACCCTATAGTTTCCGTAGCTATTCAGTACGGCGTAGGATCGAATCGCGAAGTAGTTGGCCGGACCGGATTTGCGCATTTGTTTGAGCATATGCTTTTCCAGGAATCGGAAAATGTGGGACAAGACCAGTTTTTTAAAATCATACAGGATGCTGGAGGTACTCTTAATGGAGGAACTTGGAAAGACGGGACCATCTATTATGAAATAGTGCCCAAAAATGCTATGGAAACCGTGATGTGGCTGGAAAGCGACAGAATGGGCTTTTTGATTAATACGGTTACCCAGTCTGCTTTCAGCAATCAACAGGAAGTTGTGCAGAATGAAAAAAGACAACGGGTGGACAACAATCCTTATGGCCATACCAGTTACGTAATCGATAAAAGTCTTTACCCCCAAGGGCATCCTTATAACTGGCAAGTAATCGGGGAACTTGAAGATCTTCAAAACGCCACAGTGGAAGATGTTAAGGAATTTTACGACAGTTTCTATGGTCCCAACAACGCCACTTTGGTATTGGCTGGAGATTTTGAGACAGCGGAGGCAAAGGAAATGATAGAAAAATATTTTGGCGAAATAAAGCGTCGCCAAGAAGTAGAGCCGCTAAAACCACAGCCAGTTACCCTTGCTGAAACCAAAAGGTTTTACCACGAGGATAATTTCGCAAATACACCCCAACTTACTATGGTGTGGCCCACTGTGGAGCATTATACAAATGATGCTTACGCTTTGGATTTCTTAGGTGAAATTCTTTCAAAAGGAAAAAAAGCACCCTTGTATAAAGTTTTGGTAAAGGAGAAAGATTTGACTTCCAAAACTTTGGCTTATAATAGGTCGAATGAATTGGCGGGAGATTTTAGAATTTCCATTACGGCAAATAATGGTATTGATCTAGATGCTATTGAGGCTGGAATTACTGAAGCTTTCGAACTTTTTGAAAAAGATGGCATCAGCGATCGTGATATTGAGCGTATTAAAGCAGGACTGGAAACCCAATTTTACAATGGTATCAGCAGTGTTTTGGGCAAGTCATTCCAATTGGCGCGGTACAATGTTTTTACTGGTGATCCCGGATTTATAACTACCGATATAGAAAATATAAAAAAGGTAACGAAGGAAGATGTAATACGGGTTTACAATCAATATGTAAAAGGAAAACCTTATATAATGACCAGTTTTGTTCCCAAGGGGCAGTTTGAGTTAATTGCTGAAAACTCGGAAAAAGCTAAAGTGGTAGAAGAGGAAATTAAAGAAAATATAGTGACCGAAGTGGAAGATGTCGTTGCGGAAATCGCGAAGACTCCTTCCAAAATTGACCGTTCACAACCTCCAGTTCAAGCTCCGGCGCCAGAACTAAATGTCCCAAAAATGTGGACAGAGACCTTAGCTAATGGTTTAAAAGTTTCAGGTATTGAACAGGATGAAATCCCGATGGTAACCTTTAGCTTGGTTATTGAAGGCGGCCATCTGTTTGATGATATAGAAAAAAACGGTGTAGCTAATTTGATGAGTGAAATTTTAATGGAGGGTACCGCAAACAAGACTCCTGAAGAGTTGGAAGAAGAAATAGATTTATTAGGAGCAAATATTTATATGTACACCACCAACGAGTCTATAATAATTCGCGGAAACACTTTGACTCGAAATTTGGAAAAGACCATGGATTTGATTTCTGAAATCATTTTGGAGCCTAGATGGGACGAGGAGGAGTTAGCGCGACTAAAAACAAAAACCATTAACGATATTGAACGTTCTGAAGCTAATCCAACGGCAGTTTCCAACAAGGTTTTTAATAAAATTCTTTACGGGGAAGACCATATTTTCAGCTATCCAATTTCTGGAACAATTGGATCGGTAAATGCAATTACAATGGAGGATTTAAAAGAATACTACAACAAGTATTTTTCGCCTTCGATAAGCAACTTCCAAATTGTAGGGAAAATGAACAAAAAGATGGCGTTGAAAGATTTGAAGGCTTTGGAAGAGCGGTGGTTGGCCAAGGAGGTCAATATACCGGAATATCCAATTGCCAATACCCGAAATACTGCATCTTTATATTTTGTGGATATCCCAGATGCCAAGCAATCAGTAATAAACATTGGTTACATTTCAATGCCTCGCACGGATGACAATTACTATCCTGCCGAAGTTATGAACTATAAATTGGGCGGTTCTTTCTCTGGAAATGTCAACTTAATTCTCCGGGAGGAAAAAGGATATACTTATGGAGCGAGAACAAGCTTTAGTGGTGGCAAAGTACCTGGTAAATTTACGGCCTCCTCAAGTGTCCGAACAAATACTACTGGCGAATCAGTTCAGATATTTATGGATGAAATCACGAAGTACAAAGAAGGTATTTCCGCAGAAGATCTTGAGTTCACGAAGAATGCTTTAATAAAGTCGAACGCCCGTCGTTTTGAGACCCAAGGATCTTTACTGGGAATGTTGCAAGACATAAACACCTACAATTTACCTTCAAATTATATTGAGAATGAAGAGGCCATTGTACAGAATATGACCTTAGAACAACATCAAGCGCTTGCCAATAAGTTTTTGGATGCTTCCAAAATGGCTTATGTGGTGGTAGGTGATGCTGCCACGCAATATGCGCAATTCAAGGAAATGGGCTTTGACGAGGTTAAACTTCTCGATAAGAATGGGGATGAAGTAAAATTAGAGGATGTGAAATTGTAAAAAACCATTAGGTGGTAGAATGACCACGAATACACGAATTTTTCTAGAATCATTCCTGTATTCGTGGTTTTATAATTTATTGCTTTTATCCAAATACTTTAATCAATGAATAAATATTTCCTAGGTTTCATTGCAGCAATCGTTTTCTTCAGTTGTAAAGAGAATCAAAATAATATTACAGAGTCTTCCAACAATGAAATAGTTTCCACAGAAGTTTTTGCCGAACCAGTTTTCACGCTAGCCGAAGCCAATAAGCTAATCGAGCTTCCTTTGCATTGCGTTGGCACGGAATATCCATATAAACCCGGTGAAACTTTAGAGAATAAAGCAGATTTGGTAGAGCCTATTTCTGTGCATCCTATTTTTTATGGTTGCTTTGACTGGCACAGCGCAGTTCACGGTTATTGGTCTATGGTTACACTGCTAAAACAGTTTCCTGAAATGGATAGAGCGGAAGAAGCGAGAAATATTCTTAAAGACAAGATAACGGCTGAAAACGTGGTAACCGAAGTGGCGTACTTTCAAAAGGACATCAACAAATCTTTTGAACGGACTTATGGGTGGGCGTGGCTCTTGAAACTATCGGAAGAGCTTCATACTTGGGACGATCCCCTGGCCAGGGAATTGGTTCAGAATTTACAGCCATTTGCCGATTTAATGGTATTACGTTATAAGGAATTCCTTCCTAAGCTGAATTACCCAATTCGGGTAGGCGAGCATGCCAATACCGCTTTTGGGCTGGCTTTTGCGTTTGACTATGCCAAAACCGTAAATGATATCGAATTTATACAGCTTATTTCTCAACGCAGTAGAGACTTCTATTTAACTGATGAAAACTGTCCTATAACTTGGGAACCTAGCGGATATGATTTTCTTTCTCCTTGTTTAGAGGAAGTGGATATCATGCGGAGGGTGCTCTCTGCGGAAGAGTTTATGGATTGGTTGGATAAATTTTTACCGGAGCTATCCAATAAAAATTATCACATAAAAGTAGGGGAGGTTAGCGATCGTGCAGATGGGAAACTTGTGCATTTGGATGGTCTTAATTTTAGCAGAGCTTGGGTGTTTTATGGTTTGAGCCAACGATTTCAAAAATATAAGCATCTTGAAAACATTGCTAATGAACATGTACAATATTCCTTCCCCAATTTAGTGGGTGATACTTATGAAGGTGGCCATTGGCTGGGAAGTTTCGCTATATATGCGCTGAATACACTGCATCAAAACTAGAAGGAAATTTCAGGACTGTTTTGGAAAGCCATTTGGTTTCTATCAAATCCACCAACATAGTAAAGGTCCGTTCCATTTGAATGAAGAGCAGAAGAACAATAAAAATTACCAGAAGGCTTAATATGGGAGACTTGACAAGATTCTTGGTTGAATGGAACAGATGCTAGAATATATCCAATAATTTGTTGCTCCAAGAAATTCTTTCTTCTATTGTATTCATTGTAAGTGGTATATATCTCGAATTTGCAGATTAAATGATTACGATCTCGGTACTTATTGATTTTCTTGGATGTAAGCCAAAGGGGAAAAACCCTTTTTTCGTATAGGGTTTTTCCTGTTTTATAAATAAATAAAATAGTTATGCAATTGTTTTTGCTACTTTCGTTTATCTAATTATTAAAAATACTTTAATTATGCCAGCACCATCAAAATGTATCACTGTAGCAGAGGCCAAGGAATTACAAGACAACTGGATAGCCACGAGAGCCGTACAAATAGAACGGGGAATGGGATATCCGGATTCTCGGGAATTTTTGTTCAGCGTAGCAGAACTTCGAGAATTCTTGGATTACGTAACAGCCGAATCTACAACCCCTAATCCTGGAATCCGAATTTATTTTGCAGCCTATGATAATGATACCTCCGATAAGGCCACCGTCTTTTTGGCACCCACCAATGGAACTACTCTGGACTCTGAAAACAACTATAATTTAAGGCCCTTAAATAGAGGCATTCAAGGTTGGCCCCCTAAAAACTATTAATTGATGTGACAGGTTTCTTATTAATAAATCTTCTGGAACTCTTAGCTTTTGTAATTGCTGTTTATTATTACAAAAAGAAAAAGTCGAAACCTAGTTATTATCTCGTTTGGTTCTTAGGCATTACATTTCTGGTTGAAATCCTGATGTGGTACACATATTTTGTAGAAGCGGGCTTCTTGCATTTTTTACAGGGAACCTCTTTTGAAACTAATTATTGGCTCGGAAATATATATTCTCTTTATAGCTATTTGTTTTATATCAATTATTTCAAGTGGTTCCTGGTTTCAAAATCGTCTAGGCTGTTGCTCAATCGATTATCGATATTCTTTTTGATTTTTGGGTTGGCGGAAATTTTATTTTCAAAAGACTTTTTTGTTGGTGCCATGCCATTTTTGGATATATTCGGGACCTTGCTGGTTTTCTTGAGTATTGGTATTTATTATCTTGAGTTATTGAAAAGCGACCAGATATTACTAGTACACAAAAGTCTTCCATTTTATGTTTCGGTGGGTGCCTTGATTTTTCATTTAATCACCACTCCCTTTTTTATTTATAGTTCCTATTATAGTCAGTCAATAGATCCTGGTTTTGCATATTTATACAAACAGGTTATATTGGGAGCTAATTATTTGCTATATTCCATCTATATTATAGGATTTTTAATATGCTTACGGACAAAGACCCCTTACTTCCCCAACAAAAGCTATTAATAATCTATTTTGTTGCGGTACTGCTGTTTTTTGCGATTTTCGCAATAGTTTTTGTGATTGCTTTCCAAAGACGGAAGAATAAATTTCTTAAAGAGCGTTACGAAGCAGAAAGACGCTACCAACTTGAACTTACCAACTCTAAAATCGAAATACAGGAACAAACTTTAAAGAACATAGCTTGGGAGCTCCATGACAACGTGGGGCAGCTGTTATCAGTGGCTAATATTCAATTAAACATTTTGATGAACTCTGCTCCTGCGGCCTATCACTCACAAATAAAGGAGACGAAAGGTGTTTTGCAGGACAGTGTTCAAGAAATTCGGTCTCTTTCGAAAGTTTTAAATAACGAGGTTGTCTTACAAAATGGACTTGTTGCATCCCTGAAAGTAGAATTGGACAGGTTTCGACGATTGGGCTATCTAGATGTTTCCCTAAAGGTCACGGGCGATATAATACCCATTAATAGTGCCACTGAGATCATCCTTTTTAGGATTCTGCAAGAATTCCTATCAAACGTCATCAAGCATGCGAGAGCTTCTAAATTATTTGTACTTTTAGAATATTCTGAAAAATCACTTGATATATCCGCTATGGATGATGGGATAGGATTCGATACCACCGCAAAATCGCACAGCTCAGGAATGGTGACGATGAAAAGCCGCGCGGACTTGGTCAAAGCCGATTTTTCCTTGGTATCGGAAATAGGAAAGGGCACTCAATTAGTTTTAAAATACCCATATAAAAAACATTATGACGAAAGATAAAAAGCATACTGTGGCAATTGTGGATGATCATTCTCTTTTTGCGGGATCCTTGGCCAAACTCATCAATTCCTTTCCGGATTTCCGCGTTTTGTTTCAAGCTAAAAATGGAATGGAACTACAACAGCGTTTGGCCGATAACAGTGAACTGCCCACGATAATCCTGTTGGATATCAACATGCCGGTAATGGATGGATTTGAAACGGCGACTTGGCTTAAGGAGAATCATCCCAAAATAAAATTCCTCGCGCTTTCGATGGAAGATGATGAGCAGACAATTCTTAAAATGTTGAGAAAAGGAGCTAAAGGATATCTCTTAAAGGATATACATCCCGAAATCCTTAATAACGCTCTATGCGAGTTAATGGAAAGAGGATATTATCATTCCGAAAAAGTATCACAAACTCTATTGAACTCTTTAAATGCAGATGAAGAAAAACATCTTTTAAATTTTAAGGAAAACGAACTTACTTTTCTTCAGTTGGCATGTTCGGAGTTGACCTATAAAGAAATTGCCGATAAAATGAATCTCAGCCCAAAGACCATAGATGGATACCGTCAAGATCTTTTCAACCGCCTCCATATCAAAAACAGGGTAGGGCTGGTTATTTTCGCCTTAAAGAATAATTTGATAGAACTCTAGTAACAGGCATTCCATAATGGATCCTCCGGAGTGGGGGCAATAATTGTGATTTCTGTTTTCTGAACAGGGTGAACGAAGCTCAGCTTCTTGGAATGAAGATGAATGCTGCCATCAGGATTGCTTCTGTCAAAACCATATTTTAAATCTCCTTTTATCGAACAGCCAATGAATGAGAGTTGCGCGCGGATTTGATGATGCCTGCCTGTTTCAAGGTCAATTTCCAAGAGAGAATAGTTGTCGAGCTTTCTCAATATTTTATAATGTAGAATTGCTTTTTTGCTCTCTGGAACTTCTTTTGGGTATGCATAGGATTTGTTTTGTTTGGAATTTTTTTTTAAAAAATGAATTAAGGTTCCTTCTCCTTGTGGAGGAGGGTTCTTCACGATGGCCCAATATGTTTTTTCTGTTTCTCTTTCGGCAAACATTTTATTTAAACGGGTCAAAGCCTTGGAGGTTCTCGCAAAAACAACAATACCGCTTGTGGGTCTGTCCAAGCGGTGGACCACACCCAAAAAGACCGCCCCAGGCTTCTCATACTTCTGTGCTATATACTCCTTTACAACTTCGGAAAGGGGCATATCACCCGTTTTATCTCCTTGTACTATATCGCCAGGACGCTTGTTGACAACAATTAAATGATTGTCCTCGAACAAGACCTGGAGATTGTCTTTGGTGCTATGGATTTTAGAGTCTGAAATTGTTATTGCTTTGAAGATTCTGAGTTAGTATTGCTCATTTTCATTAGGAAAATCGCCACTTTTCACATCATTGCTGTATTCGCTGAAGGCATTTTTCATTTCCGTGTATAAATCCAAGTACCTACGAAGAAATCGCGGATTGAATTCATAGGTCATCCCGATCATGTCGTGGGTTACCAAAACCTGCCCATCCACACCGCCACCTGCTCCAATGCCGATGACCGGAACACTTATTTTTGAAGCTACCTCTGAGGCTAATTTCGCGGGCACTTTTTCTAATACTACTGCAAAACAACCTGCTTTTTCGAGTAAAAGGGCATCTGACATTAATTTTTCGGCTTCTTCAACTTCCTTTGCTCTAACGGTGTAAGTGCCAAATTTATAAATGCTCTGTGGGGTGAGACCTAAATGCCCCATAACTGGGATTCCTGCGTTTAGTATTTTTTTTATGGATTCTTTTATTTCTTTTCCACCTTCCAATTTTACGGCGTGGGCGCCACTTTCTTTCATTATCCGTATGGCGGAACGAAGGGCTTCTTTGGGATCACTTTGATAACTGCCAAAAGGCAGATCGACCACCACTAAACTGCGTTCTATACCACGCACGACAGAAGCTGCATGATAGATCATCTGGTCCAAAGTTATAGGGAGCGTTGTCTCGTGACCGGCCATAACGTTGCTGGCCGAATCGCCAACCAAAATAACATCAATTCCGGCACTGTCCACAATTTTGGCCATAGTGAAATCGTAGGCGGTGAGCATGGAAATTTTTTCACCTTTCTTTTTCATGTCCACCAAGGTTTTGGTGGTGATTCGTTTGTATTCTTTTTTGGCTACTGACATATTTTTGAAAAAACTTAAAATTCGATGGTAAAAATACTATTTTTGAACTGGAACCAATTAAATTTTCACATTATGAAATACTTTGTGTTCATTTTTTGCATCCTGTTCGGTGGAAAAAGCCTTTCACAAGTTAGTCTGCCACACGAAACGGGCAAAATAATAGTTGATCAATACATCAAAGGTTATCAGACAGGGGACACTCTGAGGATGAAATCTATGACCCATCCCTACATCACTCTCCAAACCATGTACTTAAACGAGGATCAGGAAAACATTCTGCTCTATATTAGTCCCTCAGGCCTGTTTAAATATATTGCTGCCAATGCCACCCACGAAAAATTTGAATTCCGGATCACGGATTATGTGGTACATAGCGATGGCAATCTTGGACATGTCTGGGCGCCCTATTTCTTCTATAAAAACGATGAATTCGCTTACTGTGGATCCCTCTCCTTTACTATGACTTATACTGACGATAGTTGGAAGATTCTTAATGTTGCAGAATCCAGGCGGATAGGAAGTTGTTTAGATCATGATTAAATTCTTATTGTTTTCGGTATTTTAACAATCACTGATATTTACTTGAACCGCCAAGCCTCCTTCACTTGTTTCCTTATACTTTGATGTCATATCCTTGGCAGTCTCCCACATTGTGGCTATTACTGCATCAAACGGAACCTTAGCTTTGGCAGGGTCACTATGTAACGCCATTTCACAGGCGTTGATAGCTTTTATGGCACCCATAGCGTTGCGCTCAATACAGGGTATCTGCACTAAACCGGCAATAGGGTCGCATGTCAGACCCAAATGGTGTTCCATAGCAATCTCACTAGCCATTAAACATTGCTCGGGAGTTCCACCCATAAGTTCACACAAAGCACCGGCGGCCATGGAGGAAGATACGCCAATCTCTGCTTGACAACCTCCCATAGCGGCACTAATGGTAGCCCCTTTTTTAAAGAGACTTCCAATTTCACCGGAGGTTAGCAAAAACTTCTTCACATCCTCAAAATCGGCATCGTGGTTTTCAATGACCATATAATATAGTATCACCGCCGGAATTACACCCGCACTACCATTGGTAGGAGCTGTAACTACACGGCCCAAGGAGGCGTTTACCTCGTTTACTGCCAATGCAAAACATGACACCCATTTTAAGATTTGTCTAAATTTCACCTCTGTATTTCTAATGGCATCGATCCATTCGTAGGCATTGGAGTATTGGGCCTCACCTACCAAAGTTTTGTTCATGTTATATGCGCGGCGGGTTACATTGAGCCCACCTGGAAGAATTCCTTCGGTATGGCAACCCACATACATAGAGTCCAACATTACTTCCCAAATTTCTTTTAGCCCGTCGTGAATTTCTTGCTCGCTGCGAAGGGATTTTTCATTTTCCATGACGATCTCGGAAATGCTTTTTTCTTCTGCTTTACAATATGCTAGGAGCTCGGTGCCTTTTTCAATTGGGAAAGGGAAATGGGAGAATTTCTCCATTTTAATCTTTTCGATTTTGCGTTCCTCCTTTACCACAAATCCGCCTCCGATTGAATAAAAAGATTCAGATTTCTTGGAGCCATCTTTTAATTGGGCGTGGAATATCATTCCATTTGGATGAAACTCCAGGAATTTTCTATTGAAAATGATATCCTTGGAGGGCACAAAAGGAATTTCCTTTTCGCTATTGAGCTTTAAAATGTTTTTTGAAGTGATAAAATCAATTTCCTTGTCAATATTTTCAATGGGGAAGGTTACCGGATCAAATCCGGCAAGACCAAGCATTAAAGCAATGTCTGTGGCGTGGCCTTTTCCAGTGAGCGATAGGGAGCCATATAGATCTATGGAGATTTCGGCCACCTCATCAAACAACTTATTCTCTTTCAATTCATCAATCCATCGCAATGCCGCACGCCAAGGACCTAAAGTGTGGGAACTGGATGGCCCAACCCCAATAGACAACATATCAAAAACACTGATGCTTTCCATATTATTTTCTTTTAATTCACAAAGATAATGGTATGTATCAGAATTTGGTTGTGCTTTGCAATATCTTTGAGGTTGTGAGCGTGTGGGTGGTGGAGTTGAGAAGGTTATGAGGCTATGAGGCTATGAGGTTAAAAGGTTGCAAGGCATACTGACCCCTGCATACGGCCACTGCGTACTGACTACTGCATACTGACCACTGACCTCACCGTCTCCTGTTCGGCAGCAACGGTGGCGGGTCTCCCGAAAACGGGTTCCAGCGGCCGATGCTCTTGGCGTCCATTCCCGCAGCACGTACCACGGCGCGGTCGCCATAACGTTCCCGCATCTTGTCCATGGCATGATAGAGGTTGATTATTTTTTCATTGTCGTCAAAAAGGTCTATTTGATAGCCGCCTTCCACCAAGTGACTAAACTTAACGCCCACCATTCTGACCAATAGACGTCGTTGATAAAGTTTTCTGTGCAATTCCATTACCACAGGAATAATTTTGTGGTCTGCGGAACTATAGGGAATTTTCTGCTGCATGCTATAGGTCTGAAAATCGGAATATCTGATTTTGAAGGAAACGCAGGCTGTTAGTTTATTTCCGCGCCGAAGTTGAAACACTAGATTTTCGGCCATTGCCGTGATGATGCCTTGAAGTTTTTTTACGTCAGTAGTGTCGCGATCAAAGGAACGTTCGGTGGAAATGGATTTGCGTTCGGTATATTGTACCACGGGAGAATTATCTATTCCATTCGCCTTTTGCCAAATGGTCTGTCCGTTTTTTCCGAAGACTTTTGCCATCATTTCCACGGGCATTTCCTGGATGGTCTTTATCTGTTTGATCCCCAAATCACAAAACGTACGGTAAGTTGCTTCGCCCACCATAGGAATTTTATTGACAGGTAGGGGGGAAAGAAAGGGTTTTTCGGTTCCTTTGGTCACGTACATCTGGTTGTTGGGTTTTGCTTCGCCCGTTGCTATTTTGGAAACTGTTTTGTTGACTGAAAGTCCAAAAGAAATGGGCAGCCCCGTTTCTTTTATAATGCGCTGCCGCAATTCGGAAGCTAGTTTTTTGCATCCAAAAAACCTATCCATTCCAGTGAGGTCGATATAAAATTCATCCACAGAGGATTTTTCGTATAAAGGGACGCTCTCTTTGATTATCTCAGTAACGGTTTCAGAAAACTTGCTATAGGTTCCCGCATTTCCACGCACTACAATCGCTTCGGGACATAGTTGTCGTGCCATCTTCATAGGCATGGCTGAATGGATTCCAAACTTGCGCGCTTCATAACTGCACGAAGCTACCACACCTCGATCGCTGGTGCCGCCGATCAGTACGGGTTTTCCAATTAATTTACTGTCCAATAACCGTTCACAGGACACGAAAAAGGTGTCCAGGTCCATGTGCACTATGTTTCTATTATCTTTCATAAACAGTTATTGGCACTTTTTATACTTCATAATTCTCCACAAATTTAAATGGAATATGTCCATCAAAAAAGAATTATAGATATAATTTTGGAACATTTCCAAAAAAAATTAAAGTATAATTAATGCTTCACCATATTTAAATATTGAGACACTTTAGGGCAAAAGTCTCTTAATATGTGTAGATAAAGGTTTAGAATAATTTAAGATTAGATTGATCGATAGACATATCAACTAAATAAAAAAAGAAAAAAGACAAATATGGAATATTTCCAAAGTGTATCGTAACTTCCAGATATTTGTATGAAGACAAAGAAGAGGTGTTATAAATCAATTAAGGATAAAAACACCTTAAATGACTTATAAAAATCTTATCTTCGTCCGGAAATCAGATGTATTTTATGGTCCTGAATATTTTATTCTGAAATGTCAACCAATACAAAACCCTATATTCTTGCAATGGCAATTTTGCTTGCCGCTTTTGGTTTCTATAATTATATCGTATATAATACAGAGAGTTATATCGCAACCGAAAAATTATCCCCAATGGCAGTAAAGGGCCAGCAATTGTTTCAAAATAATCGTTGCTGGTCATGCCATCAGCTTTATGGTCTGGGAGGTTATCTGGGGCCGGATCTCACCAATATATATTCCGAAGAAAAGAAAGGCCCTTTGTATATCAAAGCATTTTTAAACAGCGGTGTAAAAAGTATGCCTCAGTTCCATTTTGATGAGGAGGAGAAGGACGCTCTGGTGGAATACCTAAAACACGTGGACCATACGGGTATTTATCCTAATTACGATGCTAAGTTTGAAGCCACTGGCTGGGTGAAAATAAAGTACAGGAATGAAAAGTAAATTGCCGCTTTATTTTTTGTTATTTGCCCTTATTGCTCTTTTCCTGGGAATGTTCTTCGGAATGACGGCATCTTTCCAATACTTGCTTCCCGAATTTTTAAAGGAACAATTATCGTTTTCAAAACTGCGTCCTTTTCACGTCACTTCTGTCATTGCGTGGATAGTACTCTCGGCAACGGGGAGTATTTATTTTTTTCTGACCTATGTTGAAAAATTTAAGCTCTTCTCGCCATTCTTGGTGAAGTTGCATTTCATTATTTTTCTCTTGACTGGGGTTGCAATTTACTTTTCATACACCTTCAACTATACCGAAGGCAGGGAGTATTTTGCCTTTCCTTCCATTTTGATGATCCCAATATTAACTGGATGGATTCTTTTCGGAATCAATTATTTCAAGACTCTTTATAAGAGCATGCGCGGATGGCCCGTCTATTTTTGGATGTGGGGCACGGGCATTGCCTTTATGAGCTATCACTTGATGGAGGCACATTTTTGGTTGTTCGATTTTTTCAGGTTGGATTTTGTAAAAGATTTTTCCGTGCAGTGGAAATCCGTGGGCTCATTTACAGGCTCGTGGAATATGCTGGTTTACGGGATTTCTATTTACTTGATGTCCCATATAAAGAAAGACTCCAATCTAGCTAGAAGCCCCGTGGCGTTTTTCTTTTATTTTTTGGGATTGACCAACTTAATGTTCGGATGGGCACACCATACTTATTTGTTGCCAACCCAGCCATGGATACGGTATGTGGCGTATGGCATCAGTATGACGGAGTGGATCGTTTTGGCATCGATTATCTATAACTGGCAGCGCTCTATGCTAAAGGTAGAAAAGAAAAATCATCCCATGGCATATCGTTTTTTGCTCGCTACGGATTTTTGGATTTTTATAAATATCATCATCGCATTACTGTTTTCCATTCCGGCAATCAATTACTTTACCCACGGCACCCATATCACGGTGGCGCATTCTATGGGAACGACCATCGGCATCAATACCACCATTTTGTTTTCGTCATTGTTTTATATCATTCACCATCTTTCTCCTGATTTTGTAACCGATAGGAAGTGGATAAAAAGAGGGTTTGTCGGCTTTAATGTCTCCTTATTTATATTTTTTGTCTCCCTCATCATTGCTGGCGCCAAGCGAAGCTATTGGATGTACATATCCAAGGACGGTTCTTTTTCTGAAATGCAGGATTCGCTGATACCTTACTACATATCCTTTTTCATATTCGGGATTGGGATTTTTGTTTTCCTTTTGGTTGTGGCGATTCCTATCTTCAAAGTATTGCTTTTGAAAATTAAAGAGGAAAATAGATAGTAGAGATTTGATGATTTATGTCATTAAAACTCATCAAAACGAAATATAACTTTGAACCTTTAAAATTGAATTCAAATATTATGGATTTAGCAGAAAAAATAACGGCACTAAAAAAAGAGAAGAATGCGGTCATACTTGCCCATTACTATCAAGTGCCCGAAATACAAGAAGTAGCGGATTACGTAGGAGATAGCTTGGGACTTGCACAAAGAGCGGCTGAAACTGATGCCGAAATAATCGTGTTTGCCGGCGTTCACTTTATGGCCGAAACTGCCAAAATATTAAACCCGACCAAAAAAGTGCTTTTACCCGATTTAATGGCCGGATGCTCCTTGGCCGATTCCTGTCCGCCAGACGCATTTAAAAAACTTGTGGATGCCCATCCAGACCACGTTGTTATTACTTACGTGAATTGTTCCGCAGAAGTGAAAGCCTTGAGCGATATTATTTGCACTTCTTCCAATGCGGAAAAAATTGTCAACTCCATTCCCGAGGGTGTTCCGATTATTTTTGCGCCCGATAAAAACTTGGGGAAATATATTCAAAAGAAAACAGGTAGAGAAATGTTACTGTGGGACGGCGCGTGCATAGTGCACGAAGCTTTTTCCATCGATAAACTTTTAAAACTCTTCCAAGAAAATCCAGGATCGCAGATTATCGCGCATCCTGAGAGTGAGAGCCATATTTTGGAAACTGCCAATTACGTGGGATCCACAGCAGGAATGATCGATTATGTAAAAAAGAATCCCTCAGAAAAATTCATAGTTGCTACGGAAGCAGGAATACTTCATAAAATGCAACAGGAAGTTCCAAACACTATCCTAATTCCTGCACCTGCGGAAGAAGACAATACTTGCGCCTGTAGTGAATGTGCTTTTATGAAAATGAACACTTTACAAAAACTTTACAACTGTTTGCTCAACGAAACTCCATTTATAGAAGTCTCAGAGGAAATACGTAAAAAAGCGCTACTTCCCATTGAACGAATGCTTGAATTGTCCAAATAATGATCGAAACCAACTTTTTGATAATAGGTTCCGGCGCGGCGGGGTTGACCTTGGCAGTAAAGTTGGGCGAAGCTTTTCCGAAGAAGAGAATCACCGTAGTCACCAAAGCCCATCAAGCGGAATCGAACACAAAATACGCTCAAGGAGGCGTGGCGGCAGTATTCGATTTAAAAGAAGATTCCTTTCAAAAACATATTGAGGACACTCTTGTTGCAGGGGATGGACTTTGTGATAGGGCAGTGGTAGAAATGGTTATTAAGGACGGTCCCAATCGGTTAAGGGAATTGATGGAATGGGGCGCAAGCTTTGATACCGATGCCGAGGGGGAGCTGACTTTGGGAAGAGAAGGTGGACATTCCGAATATCGGGTAATCCATCATAAGGACAGCACGGGAAATGAAATTGAGCGCACATTATTGGCACGGGTGGAACAGCTTCAGAATATCAATTTGTTGCCACACCATTTTGCCATTGATTTAATTACAGAGCATCACCTTTCCGATAAAAAACCAGAAAAACTCTCTTGCTATGGAGCCTATGTTTTGGATCAGATCTCGGGGAGTATTGTTACAATTAAAGCCGAAAGCACCACCTTGGCTTCTGGTGGAATGGGAATGGTTTACGGTCATACCACAAATCCCGCAGTGGCCACCGGCGATGGGATTGCAATGGCATACCGAGCCAAAGCAAGGATCAAAAATATGGAATTCATCCAGTTTCATCCTACCGCGCTTTACGATGGAAAAAATGGCGCCTCATTTTTGATTTCAGAAGCGATTCGTGGGTTTGGAGCCTTTCTTCGGAATAAAAAGGGAGAGCGGTTTATGTTTGAATATGACGAAAGAGGCGAACTGGCATCTCGCGATATTGTTGCCAGGGCCATTGATTTTGAAATGAAAAATTCGGGTGATGAATGCGTTTATCTGGATTGCACTCATTTGGATATTGAAGATTTTAAATATCACTTCCCAAACATTTATAAAACTTGTTTTGCGAAAAATATAGATATTGCCAAGGATTGGATTCCTGTTGTGCCCGCAGCCCATTATCTGTGCGGTGGAGTCGTGGTTGACACGGAGGGCAGAGCTTCCATCGACAATCTTTTTGCTTGTGGCGAATGTTCTTATACAGGACTTCACGGAGCCAACCGGCTGGCTTCCAATTCATTGTTGGAGGCTTTGGTCTATGCGGACCGTATTTTTCAATATCATAGTAAGAATACGCCGTCACGAACGACGAAGGCAGTTCCAAAATGGGATGATCAGGGTACGGTTTTATTAAAAACATCCAAAATCCTTCAGCAAAAAACTATAGAATTACAATCTTTGATGCGAAGCTATGCAGGCGTGGTTCGAAACACTGAGGATTTAAAGAAAGCCTCCATTCAATTAGAGAAGTTGTATAATGAAACCGAGATTTTGTATCAGAATCACAAACTCAATACAGCTCTTTCAGAACTTCGGAATATGGTAAATGTTTCGTATCTTATAATTCAACAATCATTGAAACGCCAAGAAAATCGAGGCGGATTTTACAACGAAAATTTTAATACAAAACACAATAAACAAACACTATGAGCAATTTGATAAAAGATTCAGTAAAGAAGGCTATGGATTATGCCCAGTACAATTTGTTGTTTAAACAATTGGTAGATGAAGAGAGAAGTACCGGGGAACATGATCAAATGAAAGTGGATTATACAAAGCTGAATTTTAGTCGTACAAAAAGATTGGATAAGACCGCAAAAATTGAAGCAGCGCAGGCGGAAGTTTTTAAAAATATTCCAACTAAACAAACCTGGTTGGTCATTAGCGAGCCATGGTGTGGCGATGCTGCGCAGACACTTCCCTTTTTGAATAGGATTTCCGAAATATCAAAAAACATCGATCTGAAAATTGTCCTTCGCGATGAAAACCTGGAATTGATGGATCGATTTTTAACCAATGGCTCACGATCTATTCCAATGATCATTATGCTTGATGAGCAATTGGAAGTGATACAACAATGGGGCCCACGATCTAAGGCAGCAACAAAATTGGTAACCGATTACAAAGAAGAACACGGCGTAATTGACGATGCCTTTAAGGAAATAATTCAGGTTTGGTACAACAACGATAAGGGCGTTTCTATTGTGAATGATCTTGTTGAAACCTTGGAAATAAAGGTTTAAATTATTTGCAATAAGAGTATTTGGAAGAGTTCAGTCCTATTGTTATTATTATTTCCAATCAATTAAGTTGGAAGAGAGTTTACTAAACCGATAAATTCCTCAGGAGATTATGATGAAAATCATTCCGCTTCAGGATTATAATCGTCATTTTTGCATAAAAATTAAATTATGCAAATCGTTTCCGCCCCAAAGGCCGTATCCGTTGTAAAATCTAATGATCGCGTGTTTTTCCAAGGGGCTGCAATGACTCCTAATTTGTTGATAAGTACCTTATGTGATAGATATCGCGAGCTAAATAACGTTGAAATTGTCCATATTCACACCCAGGGTGAAGCCAAATATTCAGAGCCTCCTCATACGGATGCCTTTCGTTTGTTAAGTTGTTTTGTAGGAGATAATGTTCGTAAAGGCGTAAACACGCTTCACGGCGATTATCTTCCGGTTTTCTTAAGTGAAATCCATTGGCTTTTCCGAAGGAATATTTTGCCGCTGGATGTGGCTTTCATCCAAGTCTCACCTCCTGATAAACACGGTTTCTGTTCCCTGGGACTTTCAGTAGATGTTACCCTTCCCGCCATTCAGACTGCCAAAAAAGTAGTGGCACTTGTAAATCCAAATGTTCCCAGAACTCATGGCGATGGCATTATTCACATTAATAATATAGATTATGGGGTGGAAGTCGAAACTCCAATTTATGCTTCTGAACTGGGTGATCCAACAGAGGTGGAAGAAATAATTGGAAAGAACGTGGCCAGCTTAATTGAGGACGGCGCCACCTTGCAAATGGGTATAGGGAATATGCCCAACGCAGTGCTTCACAACCTGCACAATCATAGGCGGTTAGGAATCCACACTGAGATGTTTAGCGATGGCATCCTTCCTTTGGTGGAAAAAGGGATTATTACCGGAGAGGACAAGTTGGTAAAAAACGGAAAAATTGTGACGAGTTTCGCTATGGGAACAAAAAAGCTATACGATTTTCTGGATGACAACCCCAATGTACACTTCAAAGAAGCGGCATATACCAATGATACGGCTATTATTCGCCGAAATCCCAAGGTTACGGCTATCAACAGCGCTATCGAAATCGATTTAACAGGGCAGGTATGTGCGGATAGTATCGGGATGTATCAATATTCCGGAGTAGGTGGTCAGATGGATTTTATCCGTGGGGCCTCGCTTTCGGAAGGAGGGAAACCGATTATCGCAATGCCCTCAACTACCAATAAGGGAATTTCAAAAATTGCTCCCTTTTTAAAAGAAGGCGCAAGTGTTACTGCTACTCGAGCCCACGTTCATTATGTGGTAACGGAGTACGGAGTGGTCAATCTTTTTGGGAAAGGACTTGAACAAAGGGCGAGGGCTCTTATATCAATAGCGCATCCCGATCATAGGGAATATTTGTCCGCAGAGGCTCGAAAAAGATTTGGAAAAAATATATAACTGCCTCTTTTACTTCTTGTTAGGAACGAATTGGAAGGAGAAAAAGGTATATGGAATAGTGCTTCATAAGATATTATAGCAGAATTTCCGTTTAAGTGAATCTCATTTTTTATCTTTAAAAAATAATTTTTAATATGTTTTCAAAAGCTTGTGAATATGGTATTCGTGCTGTTTTGTTTCTTGCAAAGCAAGCCCAGGACGATTTAAGACCCAATATAACCGAAATAGCAAAGGCCACGGATTCTCCCGAAGCTTTTACTGCTAAAATTCTTCAACAGCTTGTAAAAAGCGGAATTATTCTCTCAAAAAAAGGGCCCAATGGTGGCTTTTATATGAATAAGGATTCTAAATTGCGACTGATTGAAATTGTAACTGCCATAGATGGCGATAAGATCTTCCACGGTTGTGGTCTTGGATTGGCCCAGTGTTCTTCACTGCATCCCTGCCCTGTCCACGACCAGTTTGAGGATGTTCGAGAAGGTTTAAAAAAAATGTGTGAAAACACATTCGTTATGGATTTAGCGACAAAATTAAACCTCGGTGACACCTTTTTGAAAGTCTAATCTCCACTTTTTTAGTTTTAATATTTAAGCAATCCTTTTATTTCTGATAGTTTTATCAGAAATAAGAAATTTGGCTATCTTTGTGAGGACAAAATCGAAAAGTTATGTTTTCAAAAGCTTGCCAATATGGGATTAAAGCCTCCGTATATATCGCGTTGCAATCATCTTATGGCAATAGGGTAAGTCTTAAGGAAATAGCGGAAAAAATAGATACTCCCGAGGCATTTACGGCCAAGATTCTCTATCAGCTCGCAAAAAGCAATATCTTAAATTCATTAAAAGGCCCTACAGGAGGATTTGTTATTGAGGATGGAAGAGCGCAGACTATTAAATTAAGTGATATTGTTTCGGCACTGGATGGAAAAACCATTTATGAGGGCTGTGCCCTGGGTTTTGAAACTTGCGATGCACGGAAACCCTGTCCCTTGCACCATAAATTTGTGGGAATTAGAGATGATCTTAGGATTATGCTGGAAAATACAAGTCTCTTTGAGTTGGCACATGAACTCGTGGAAAAACATACATTTTTGAAACGCTAAATTTTTAAACCTATTTCGGACAAAATTGTAAGAAATTATAAAGTATGAAAAAAATCACTTGGTTCCTCGCTTTATTGATAGGGGGGATTCCTCAAATAACCTTCGCCCAAGAAAAGATTTCCACGGAAAATTGGCTATCCAGTCCTGGAATTATCGGTGCGTTTATTTTGATTGCCATTGTAATGGTGGTAGCAGTAATTATTCTGTTAGTTAAGTTGAATTTCTATGTCGATGGAATGAAAAGTCGGCAGCTGAAAAAGAATAATTTAGCTTTTGATGATGAAATAATTGCATTGGATGAATCCGAAATCGATCATATCCTAGAAAAAAGAAAGGCCGCACTCAAGTACAAACTCACCGGCAATGAATTAGGTGGCGACGATGACGCGGTGGATAAAATAGGTCTTGTTCATCACATAGAAAACAAACCGAGCAATGCCTTCTTTGACGAGAAGAAAAAAACTACCCTAAGTATAGAGACTCCAGAACCTCTAAAAAAATTAGTGATTTATTACATAGGTGCAGCAGCTGTATGGTTAGTAATAGGTACTCTTGTTGGGCAATATCTTGGGATGAAATTCCTTTGGCCGGAAATGGATCATCAAGCAATGCTTTCCTTCGGTCGCCTTCGCCCTGTCCATACCAATATGGTTTTCTGGGGATGGTCTTCGTTGGGAATGATTGGAATGGGATATTTTGTGATCGCCCGTACTTCCAATACAGTAATCCATAGTTATAAATGGGGATGGATTGGATGGTTTTTGATTAATGCCACTATTATTCTGGGAAGTTTGGCGCTTATGGCGGGAATCAATAATGGGGGAGGAGAGTACAGGGAATATATTTGGCCCATTATGCTTCTTTTTGCTATTGCTCTGATACTGACCTTTTGGAATTTCTATAAAACGGTCGCCAATCGGAAAATATCTGAAATATACATTTCAAACTGGTTTATTCTGGCTTCCTTAATTTGGACCATTGTTCTCTCCATCATTGGATATTTACCTTTTTACCAAGACGGATTGGGCGAAACAGTTATCCAAGGTTATTATATGCACCAAGGGGTTGGAATGTGGTTTATGACATTTACTTTAGGTCTGGTTTATTACTATCTGCCGTCTTCACTTAACAAACCAATTTATTCGTATTCTTTGGGAGTATTGGCTTTTTGGACACAAATGCTTTTCTACACTATGATCGGAACACATCACTTTGTGTTCAGTCCGTTGCCTTGGTGGTTGCAAACGGTGGCCATTGTTTTCAGTGCCGGGATGGTAATTCCGGTGGTAGCCGGAACTACAAACTTCTTGATGACGATGAGAGGAAGCTGGAACCATATTACCAAGAGTTATGTGTTGCCATTTTTCTTGGTCGGAACCATCTTTTATTTTGTCGGCTCTATGCAAGGATCTTTGCAGGCATTTAGGTTTACAAACTATGTGTGGCACTTTACCGATTTCAACGTTGCCCACTCACATATGACAATGTATGGCATCATCGCCTTCTTTTTGTGGGCGTGTATATATGCTATTTTACCAAAACTCACTGGAAAAGAACCGCCTCAGATTTTGGTCGGAGCACATTTCTGGCTGGCTTTTATTGGTCTCTTCGCCTATATGATGTCAATGATGGCCGGAGGAACATACAAGGGATTGAGTTGGATAGATGGCAACCCATTTATAGAATCCGTTATTTTGATGAAGCCATTCTGGGTGTGGCGGGCCATTGGAGGAACCCTCATGTTCACTTCGCATTTGGTTTTTGCCTATAACCTTTATTATATGGTGAAAAACTATAGAAAAGTAGCGATTGAGGTCGAATCAAAAAAAATAGAGGAAATAACCGTTTAATAAGATTTGTAGAAATGCTCAATTTTCATAAAGAACATAAAAATTTGGTGCTCACGGCAGGAGGGGTTTTTATAGCCTTGAGTATAATGGTATCTATATTACCGGCATTCCAGATGCAGGCAACGGAACCTATTCCAGATCAAAAACCATTAACCGCCCAAGAGGAAAAGGGACTTCGCATCTATGTTTCCGAAAACTGTATGGCGTGTCATACGCAACAAGTTCGAAATATAGAAATGGACAATATGTGGGGAAATCGTCCTTCCATTCCTTCTGATTATTACTACAGTAAAAAAAGATTGGACGTCTGGCGTCAATCTCCTTCTTTACTTGGAAGTGAACGAACCGGTCCCGATCTTACGGATATTGGAAAAAGACAACCTAGCGACGACTGGCATTTGCTTCACTTATACAATCCACGTTCTGTTGTTTCAGAATCCGTGATGCCTTCCTATCCTTGGTTATTCAAGGAAAAGGACAGCACTTTGATTGGAAAGGATGAGAAAGCCATTGCGGTGCCCAAGGAATATTTCAATAAACCTGGAAAGAAAATAGTAGCAACCCAAGATGCGTTGGCTTTGGTAGAATACCTTAAATCACTTAAACAAATGGATATGCCCGGAGGAAATATAAGTGAATTTATACCGGCATTAAGAAAAATCCAAACCGAAGGAATGAGCGATGGCAAATCGGGAGGCGTAGATGGTGCAGCACTTTACAAACAAACGTGTGCGGCCTGTCATCAAGACAACGGAAAAGGTATTGCAGGAGCGTTTCCTCCTTTGGCCGGAAGTTCTATTGTAAATAAAGAAGATACAGAGCTGCTTATTCGCATCGTACTTCAAGGCTATAATGCCCGACCTGATTATGGCGTAATGCCTCCCTTCGGCGATCAGCTTAACGATGCCGAAATTGCCGCTATCCTTACTCACGAAAGGAGCAGTTGGGGAAATGATGCCGCAGAGGTCAAAGAAGAGGACGTAAAGAAAATTCGCGAATTTGTTAAAAACGAATTAAACCCATAAACTATGAAGAGGACACTTCAAATAACTGTAATTTTATTTTTGCTCGGGCAGCATGTTGCAATGGCATGCGACGTTTGCAAAAAGAACCAACCTACAGGTTTCAAAAATATTACCCACGGTGCCGGTCCAACCGGGACTATAGATTATGTTATCATGGCGACGGCTTTGGTAATCGTTTTGGCAACCTTGTATCTGAGTTTTAAATATTTGATAAAACCACAGGAGAGCAACCCAGACCACATTAAAAACATTGTTAGGAACGAAGGATTTTAAGATATGGAAGATAAAAGGATCATAAAAGTATTTTTGGACGATGACCCCCAACCTTTTGCATCTTTTGCTCCTCCGGTAAAAATTGTATTGGACACCACCAAAATACCTGACGGAAAACACAAATTGCGCATCGTGGCAAGATCTTCCAACGGAGTGGAGGGACTGCGCGAAATCCCATTTGTGGTACGCAATGGACCCGCTATTTCCGTGGTGGGATTAAAGGACAATGAAACTGTGGATACACAAGTACCACTGATTATCAATGCCTACGGAAGTGAAACAAAGGATCTTTTTGTGATTAAAGGATCCGAAACACCAAAGGCCATTCCAGCGTGGGTTTGGGCGCTTGTTATTGCATTTATCGCGTATGGGTTGTTTTACTTAATTATGTACTGGGATCCCGAGCTGTACAAATCATTCTTTTAGGAAAGGCAATTCGGATTTTTCGAGTGGATAAAACTTAAAATAAATTGGAGATGGGAAATTTGAATCAACCGGAAATGAGCTTTCTTAAAAATGGTAAAAAATTCAAAATATTGAATATTAAAGCCAAAAGAGGGATGAAAATGCCGATGCACCACAGCACCAAAGAAGCTGTAATCGTAGTTCTGAAAGGAGAAGCAACGTTAAAAATGCCTGATGTAGACCATAATCTTTTTGATGGCACTACCTTTATTATACCTGAAATGGTAGAACACAGTTTAAAAGTGGAAAGAGATTTTTTTGCTTTTGCCATTATGGAAAATGATTCTGAAATAGAGTTTGAAGTATAGCTCTCTTTCTTTTTCAAAATAAGGAATTAATAACTTAAATTTATAGAAAACATGGAAAATACGGAGATGTTCCCAAAAACAACCCGAGAGCTTGCGGAGAAGAAAGCCGCTCTAGCGCCTCAAAACATTGAAGCCTGGAGAAATTTCAGCAAAACTGTCTTTCAGGCAGGGGCTTTGGATGAAAAAACAAAACAACTAATTGCTGTAGCAGTGGCACACGTTACCCAATGTCCTTATTGCATTCGGGCGCATACCCCACAGGCACTTAGAAAGGGTGCTTCAAAAGAAGAGGTAATGGAGGCCATTTGGGTGGCTGCAGAAATGCGAGCTGGAGCCGCTTATGCTCATGCAACCTTGGCTATGGAGGAAATGGAAAAACACAGCCATTAAGAATTAAAATTAGGTGTAACCGAACCTATCATTTAGGCATCGAACAAGTAAACTCTTTTTATTATGAAAAATGAACCTGTTAAGATAAAATCCATAGATCACGTTACTCATGATGTGTTGCAGATAGTCCTGGAAAAACCCGAGGGGGTTAATTTTGTTCCCGGACAGGCCACCGAGATTTTTATTGATAAGGAAGGCTGGCAAAATGAAGGTCGTCCCTTTACTTTTACCTGTCTTCCAAGTGATAATTATTTGGAATTCACTATTAAAACTTATCCAGAGCGAAAGGGGGTTACCAATGAACTGTTGGGCCTCAAAGCAGGAGAATCCTTGATCGTGAACGATATTTTTGGAGCCATAGCGTATAAGGGCGAAGGGACTTTCATTGCGGGTGGAGCAGGAGTAACACCGTTCATCTCCATTTTTCGTGATTTGAAATCTAAAAATGCTATGGGAAAGAACAGACTCCTTTTTGCCAATAAAACAGAAGCTGACATAATCCTCCGCGATGAATTTCAGGAAATGTTGGGAGAGAGCTTTGTAAACATACTCAGTAAGGAAAAATCGGATAAATACGCCAATGGCCAGATTTCGGAAGAATTCATAAAAAAGAATGCTGCTTCCTTGGATTCCTACTTTTATTTATGCGGGCCACCTCCGATGATGGATGCCATTATTAAGCAACTGAAAAGACTAGGAATTTCTGAAGATAAAATTGTAATGGAAGAATTTTAATAAAGATATGGAAAATGAAAGAATGAAATATTTCAAAGTCGATCCCAACGCCCTTAAAGGAATGTTGGAGATGGAAAAATATCTCGCTCAATCAGGGCTGGATCGGACTATTTTCGAACTTGTGAAAATGCGTGCCTCCCAAATAAACGGGTGTGCCTATTGTCTCGATATGCATTCCAAGGACGCGCGGCTTGCCGGGGAGACCGAACAGCGGCTGTATGCCTTGCCTGCTTGGCGTGAAACTTCTTTTTATTCTGAAAAAGAAAGAGCGGCTTTGGCTTGGACAGAGTCACTCACCCTAATTTCAGAGAATGATGTTTCAGATGCCCTCTATGAAAATGTAAAAAAGCATTTTGATGAAAAGGAACTACTGGCCCTGACAATGGCCATTGTGGCGATCAACGGTTGGAATCGGTTGGCAATCGGTTTTCGAACGGTTCCCGGTTCATACAATCCAGAAGGTTTAAAATAAATTTAAATGGATATCTCCTCTAAAATTGCCGTTGTAACCGGTGCCAGTAGTGGTTTGGGTGCTGCCATATCAAAAGTGTTGGTAGGGGAGCGCGCTTCAGTTTACGGTATTGCTAGAAATTCAGTGGCACTTGAAGATATTCAGAAAGAATTAGGCGAAAATTTTATTCCAATCGTCTTGGATATTTCAAATCTTCAAGCGGTAAAGGATTGGGTTGGCAGCACTTTTTCAAAACAGAAATCGCCGGATATTTTGATAAATAATGCCGGGGTGGGATCCTTCGGAAAGATAGATGAAATGTCATCGGAAGAATGGTACGGGATGGTCAATACCAACTTGAACGGACTTTATAATATGAGTTCTGAGATTGTGCGATTTATGAAAATGAAATCCACATATTCCCATATTATCAATATAGGTTCAATTTTGGGAACCACCACTCGAGCCGATGCAGCTGCATATTGTGCCACAAAATATGGGATAAGAGGATTCAGCGAGGCACTTTTAAAAGAATTGCGTGAATTCAACATAAAAGTTAGTTGTGTAAATCCAGGTTCAATCGATACGGGATTTTTTAAGAGTTCGGGTATAAATTCCCATCGAAATATGTTGCAGCCCAATGATTTAGCTGCAACACTTTTACATATTTTAAAAACACCGGACAATATGTTGATAAGTGAGATTACCATCCGACCTTTAAATCCTAAAGCACCGGATTAATACAAGCACTTTGGTTTTTTTAATTCATTTGAAATGGGGTATATTAAGCGCTTTCTTTCGATATTCAAAACAGCCGAAAAAGAGATGACGGAGGTTCAAAACTCCAAAGATTGTCCTTTTTGTTGGGGTTACCAGGAATATGGTTCTACCACGCGAATTATGGCCCAAGACAAACAGATAGATGTAAAAAATCATCGGGATAAGCACGTAAAGGTTGGGAAGTTTATGGTGGAACATGTAGATGGCTTCAAGAACAAAAAAAGAATTGTGGAACGATGCCCTAAATGTGGTGGAAAACGAATTAGATATAAAGAAAACCCTAAATAAAAATATGGAAACAAAAAAACCTATAAAACGGCACAAAGCCTTGCAACCACTGAGCAGACAACACCATTTCGGATTGCTTTTCAGTTGGAAATTGAGAAAAGGCTTTACCAGAAATGTGGAAATAAATAGAATGGTAGATTATGCCGAGTGGTTTTATAACAATGAGATAAAACCCCATTTTAGAGATGAAGAAAAATACGTGTTCCCTATTATGGAACCAGGGAATGAACTGGTCGAACGGGCGCTTAAAGAACACCGAAGGATAAAACGTCTATTCACCAATATGGAAAATCCCGAAAAATCCCTTCATCGTTTGGAGGAGGAACTCGATGCCCACATTCGATTTGAGGAACGTGTCCTTTTTAATGAAATTCAAAAGGTAGCCACTGCCGAACAACTTCAAAAGATAGAGGAAATCCACGAGGAGGATGAAAAACATCCGGAATATCACGATCCATTTTGGGAGGATTAAACAGGTTTAATGTATTGCGAAATAGGGTTATAGGTGTCCCAATACATTACTTAAGCGATAATTAATCTAATTTCTGACAAAGTTGTCGCTTTTATGATTTAAATCATAATTAGTGAAGTTGAGGTTTCCGACATTTGCGCAGCAATATAGTTTTTGTTTCACATAAAATCTTTTAAAATGACAACACTTCAAGAACGTACCGTAGCCGATGTGGTTACCGAAAATATAAAAGCAGCCCACGTGTTCAAAAAGCACGGCATTGATTTTTGCTGTGGTGGCGGAGTTAGCATCAAGCGCGCCTGCGAGAAAGCCAAAATCGATCCTGCAATTATCGAAGCCGAATTGCTTAAATTGGTTACAGTGCCTGATCGCGCTTCAGATTACAACAATTGGAAATTAGATTTTCTAACCGACCATATCATAAATGTTCATCACCACTACGTAGAGGAGAGTAGCCCGCTTTTGTTGCAATATGCCAAACGTGTAAACCACGTTCACGGACATCATTATACCGAGTTGGCCGAGATTGAGGCATTAGTTCTTCAAGTAGTCCAAGCCATGGCAGGGCATCAAAGAAAAGAAGAGCTGATTTTATTTCCTTTTATTAAGAAATTGGTAAAGGCCGAAAGAGAAGGTGCTGAGGTACCTACCGTTCACTTTGGCTCCGTAGAAAACCCCATTAAAATGATGGAGGATGAGCATGAAGAAGCCGGCGAAATAATGCGAAAAATTGCCGAATTGAGCGATAATTATACTCCTCCACAAGGAGCTTGCAATACCTATCGAGCTTTTTTTGCAAAATTGGATGAGTTTGAACAGGATCTTCATCAACATATTCATTTAGAAAATAATATTCTTTTCCCAAAAGCTTTGACTTTGGAAAAAAGCTTGAAGAAGAACTAATCCCGAATTTAAGAATTAGTTCCAAAATTTAGTTTTTTACATTTTGATTGGTTTTTTATAAGTCTGGAAGATGGGAAGAAAGTATTTTTCCCATTACTTCCAGACTATTTTGTTTTATTTTTGGCCGGTGATTGATCTTAGAAAGCATATTGGTGTAGCAATATTCTATTTTCTCCTAGTAGCATTAATGGGCGTATTGCTCCGGGCATTTTACGTTATTCCTATATCCTTAAATTATAAGTATATTCTCCACGCCCATTCCCATACGGCCTTGTTGGGATGGATTTATATTGGTATAACCACTCTTGTTTATAAAATATTTTTAGCGGAAGCGCAAAAGCCGCGGCTCTATAAATGGATATTTCTCTACACCAACCTCTGTATTCTTGGGATGCTGGTTACTTTCCCCATTCAAGGCTATGCCCTTTTTTCTATAATTTTTTCCACTTTATTTTTATTTGCTTCCTACTGGTTTACTTGGTTTGCGTTGAGATACGTTCCAGAACATTTTAAATTCCGTTTCTCCTGGAAAATGGTTCATGCGTCGCTTTGGTATCTCGTGCTCTCGAGCATTGGGCCGTGGGCGGTGGGAGGTGTGATGGCCACTTTAGGAAGCACTTCAATTTGGTATAAGATTTCTATTTATTTTTATCTACATTTTCAATATAATGGTTGGTTTATTTTTGCCTTATTAGGAATTCTGTTTTATTTATTTGAAGAGTTTGGTGTAAAATTTAATTCAAGAAAATTAAAATCCTTCTTTTTTCTTCTAAATCTTGGCGTGATTCTAAGTTTGTTTCTCTCTATTCTTTGGACGGTTCCTCCAAAAATTTACTATTGGGTGGGTGGTTTAGGAGCCGTGGTCCAAATAGTGGCATTTTATCAACTTTTCAACATTTTGAAAAAGCATTTCGATTTATTAAAACAGAAGATAGGAAAACTTTCTTTCCTGCTTTTGAAATGGGCCGCAGTGTTGATGCTCGTTAAGATATTGATGCAGTTTTTGTCTGCAATTCCCCATTTAGCTGCTATCTCCTTTGTGTTTAAAGATTTTGTGTTGGGATATTTACATTTGGTTTTCTTGGGAATTATAATTCCAATACTATTGGGCTTTTTAAGATATTTCAAACTGATACGATTGCCAAAATCCTTTGTCCTTCTTTATTTGATAGCCTTTGTATCAACGGAAGGTCTCATTTTTTATAAAGGTTTTTCGTTTTGGTTGAATCTTCCTTTCTTTTCTTGGTATTTTTTGTTGCTCGCACTCCTAAGTTGTTTATTCCCAGTAGCTGTTGGAATTCTGTTTTTTTACAATCGCAAAAATTTCTATCTTTCTGGGCAAAGCAGCAAATATCTAGGTGAGTAATTCTCTTGGGTAATGTCGTTAAAATTGATATTATCACCTAAAAGATTATTTATTCTCGCCATTTTTGCGCAAGTTTAACGAGCAAAATTTTTAATGGATGACCAATTGCTTCCATTGTGGCGATCCGTGTCTGGATGTTGAAATTCAACACGACCAAAAATCCTTTTGTTGTCAAGGTTGCAAAACAGTTTACGATATACTTCACGACAACGATTTAACGTATTACTACGACCTTCAGAAAAACCCGGGGATTTCCCCTAAAGAAATTCAAGGGAAATATGATTTTTTGGACAATGAAGCTATCGTTGAAAAACTTCTTGAATTCAATGATGGCAATACCCAAGTCGTTTCTTTTTTAATTCCGTCCATTCATTGTAGCAGTTGTATTTGGATTCTTGAAAATCTAAATAAGCTCGATCCCGCCGTTAGGACCTCACAGGTTAACTTTCCAGAAAAAACAGTGCAGATTACCTTTTCTTCCTCGGAAAATTCCTTAAAGAATCTCGTTATTCTTTTAAGCAGAATCGGTTATTCCCCATACATTTCTTTGGAAGATTCCGATAAGAAAAAAACTCGGGTAGATCGGAGTCTTGTTTATAAGCTAGGTATTGCTGGTTTTGCCTTTGGCAACGTGATGTTCCTTTCCTTTCCTGAATACTTCGAGGGAAGTGAGTTCTGGCTTGATCAATATAAGTACTTTTTTAGGTGGCTGATGTTTGCCTTTTCTTTGCCGGTACTTTTATATTCCGCAAACGGTTTTTTTATTTCAGCATACAAAGGTCTTCGTTCCAAAACTCTAAATATCGACGTTCCTTTGGCATTGGGAATAGCCGTGCTTTTTATCCGAAGCACCCTGGACATTGTGATGGATTGGGGCACAGGATTCTTTGACAGCATGACCGGTTTGGTTTTCTTCCTATTGTTAGGGAAGTTTTTTCAGCAGAAAACCTATTCTTTTCTTTCTTTTGAACGCGACTACAAATCGTATTTTCCCATTGCCGTAACTCGAATTGTAAAGAATTCTTCTGGGAAAACCATAGAAGAGCAAGCCGAAGTTTACACTATCGAGAAAGGGGACCGGCTGCTCATTCGAAATAATGAGATTATTCCTGTTGATGCGATTTTGATTAAAGGAACAGCGCTTATCGATTATAGTTTTGTAACAGGGGAAGCCGAACCAATTTCAAAACAAAGTGGCGATAAACTTTTTGCTGGCGGCAAGCAACAGGCGGGGGTGGTAGAAGTGGAGGTTCTTAAGCCCGTTGCCCAAAGTTATCTAACCCAATTATGGGGTAATGCAGCATTTACAAAGGATCAAACTGGAATTTTTGAATCACTTACCGATAGCATCAGTAAGCGTTTTACCATTGGGATTCTGTCTATTGCTTTTATTTCTACAATATTTTGGTTGATGGTGGATCCTTCCAAAGCCTTCAATGTCTTTACTGCCGTATTGATTATAGCTTGTCCTTGTGCCATTGCGTTGGCAGCCCCATTTACGCTTGGCAATTTGTTGCGTATTTATGGAAACGAAAAATTGTATTTAAAAAATGCTATGGTCATCGAGCAAATGTCCAAGGTGGACACCGTAGTTTTTGATAAAACCGGTACGCTGACCACCAACGAGAAAAATTTAATAACCTATGAGGGGATTGATCTTACTGCAGACGAAAAGAGTCTTTTGACTAATACACTCCGCGCATCGAGCCATCCACTTAGCCGCGCCTTATATGGAATTTTAGAGAAAAATGAAATTCAGACTTTGGATGATTTTGAGGAAGAAGTAGGTCAAGGAATTAAAGCGAGGTATAATGATAATTCCATAAAGTTGGGATCTTATGATTTTGTAGGTTCATCAAATCCTCAGTTGTTGGATGTTAGGAACCGAACGGTGGTCCACGTCAGTGCCAATCAAGAATATAAGGGCTGTTACATTTTCAACAGTGAATATAGAGAAGGGGTTGCTGAAGTTTTTAAAGCCTTGCAAAAGGACAGGGAGGTGATGGTACTTTCGGGAGATAACGAAGGAGAACGGGAACGACTGGAAGCGCTCTTGCCCAAAGGCGTGAAATTGTATTTCAACCAAAAACCCGATGATAAGATGAATTTTATTAAATCGCTCCAGAAGGAAGGGAAAACTGTAATGATGTTGGGTGATGGGCTAAATGATGCCGGCGCTTTAAAACAAAGTGATGTTGGGATTGCCGTTTCAGAAAACACCAACGTTTTTTCACCTGCTTGTGATGGTATTTTGGAAGCATCCCGCTTTCAAAACCTAGTGGATTACGTGACCATGTCCAAAAGGGGAATTATGATTATAAAATGGGCGTTCATCTTTTCCTTGTTCTATAATTTAATAGGAATTGGCTTTGCTGTTTCGGGGCATTTAAGACCTGTGGTTGCAGCTATTCTCATGCCATTGAGTTCTATAAGCATCGTAGCATTTACCACCCTTGCAACCCAGTATGCAGGGAATAAATTAAGAATGGTTATAAATAGTAAGAAGTGATTAATATCATATTTAATAGTAATTTGCACCAATATTTTTGAATTTTAAATCTTAGGAATGAACATTATTTATATGCTCTTGGCGATCAGTGTTTTTGTAGCTATTTTCTTTTTTGTGGCGTTCTTATATTCCGTTAGAAAAGGTCAGTTTGACGATACATATACGCCGGCGATCCGCATGCTTTTTGAAGATGAACTTGTCAAAGAAGATAATACCAAATCTGATACCACACCAAAATCAACAGAAAACAGTAATAAAAAATAAATCAATCAACCATCACTATGCAGACCGAACAGTTTTATTATGACAACCAAATTGTCAAAAAGTTCATCAATGCCACCATTTTTTGGGGAATAATTGGTATGACCGTGGGGCTTCTCCTCGCCTATATGTTTTTGTTTCCCAATGTTACCGACGGAATTTCGTGGCTTAGTTTTGGCCGTTTACGCCCGCTTCATACCAACGCGGTAATTTTCGCATTTGTGGGTAACGCTATTTTTGCTGGGGTTTATTACTCCTCCCAACGCTTGCTTAAGGCCAGAATGTGGAGCGATTTCCTAAGCAATCTCAACTTCTGGGGTTGGCAGGCCATTATTGTTGCCGCCGCCATAACATTGCCTTTGGGTTATACCTCGACTAAGGAGTACGCCGAATTGGAGTGGCCGATTGATATTGCCATTGCCATTGTATGGGTTGCCTTTGGGTTAAACTTGATCATGACTATGGTCAAAAGGCGCCAGCGTCACTTATACGTAGCTTTGTGGTTCTATTTGGCAACTTTTGTGACGGTAGCTGTTTTGCATATTGTAAACAGTATGGCGATCCCCGTTACAGCTTTTAAAAGTTATTCTGTGTATTCTGGAGTTCAAGATGCATTGGTCCAATGGTGGTATGGACATAATGCTGTGGCATTTTTCCTCACAACGCCCTTTCTGGGTTTAATGTATTATTTCGTTCCCAAAGCGGCCAATAGACCTGTATATTCTTATCGATTATCTATAGTCCACTTTTGGTCCCTGATTTTTATATATATCTGGGCGGGTCCACACCACTTACTTTACACTGCTTTACCAGAATGGGCACAAAACCTAGGTGTAGCATTTTCAATTATGTTGTTGGCGCCATCTTGGGGAGGGATGATCAACGGACTATTGACTCTAAGAGGAGCTTGGGATAAAGTGCGCGTTGATCCAGTGCTTAAATTCTTGGTGGTTGCTATCACCGGCTATGGAATGGCAACTTTTGAAGGACCTATGCTTTCCTTGAAAAATGTGAACGCCATTGCCCACTTTAGCGACTGGATTGTGGCACACGTACACGTAGGCGCCCTTGCCTGGAACGGATTTCTGACCTTCGGAATGATCTACTGGTTGGTGCCACGACTCTTTAAAACAAAGTTGTATTCCATCAAACTTGCCAACGCGCATTTCTGGATAGGAACTTTGGGAATTATCATCTATACACTTCCAATGTATGTGGCAGGTTTCACCCAAGCTTCTATGTGGAACCAGTTCAATCCTGACGGTACCCTCACTTACGGCAACTTCTTAGAAACCGTTACCCAAATCATGCCAATGTATGCAATGCGGGCCATTGGGGGAACGATGTATATCATTGGGGCTTTCATATTGCTTTATAATGTTATTGCGACAGCCAGAAGAGGAAGCAAAGTAACGGATGAACTTGCGGAAGCTGCACCCTTGGCTCCGGTAACCAAAAAACAAACAGTTGGAGAGGGTTACCACACTTGGTTGGAGCGTCGTCCTGTTAAATTGACCTTATATGCTACTATCGCTATTCTGATTGGAGGTATGGTTCAGATTATTCCTTCTTTGATGGTAGATGATTATGTGCCAAAAATTTCAAGTGTGAAACCCTATACACCTTTAGAATTGGAGGGTCGGGATCTATATATCCGAGAGGGTTGTGTTTCCTGTCACTCGCAGATGATCCGACCTTTTAGAAGTGAGGTGGAGCGCTATGGGGAATACTCCAAATCTGGGGAGTTTATTTACGATCACCCATTCCTATGGGGAAGTAAACGAACTGGTCCGGATCTTCACAGGATTGGAGGAAAATATTCCGACAGTTGGCACTTTAACCATATGTACGATCCGCAGAGTACCTCATCTGGATCAATCATGCCTTCTTATAAATGGATGATCAATTCTGAATTGAACAAGAAACACACTGAAGCAAAAATGAGAGCCCTTGTAAAGATTGGAGTTCCTTATACGGACGAAGAAATTACCCGAGCACAGCAATGGATGGATGAGCAGGGAGCCAGGGTTGAAAAGAACCTCCATAGCGATCCGGATTTTGTGACGGCTTATGAGGCAAGTAGAAAATATGCCGAGGAAAACGATGAGGAATTCGTGGAAATGAAAAACCGTGAAATTGTTGCTCTTATCGCTTATTTACAACGCTTGGGCACCGATATTAAAGTACAAAACACCGAAGATGCTTCGGCTCAAAACAATTAGTTATGTTGAAATTTATAAAAGGAAATTTAGAGAATATAGACAATGTTCAGATATACCCAATCATATCGTTGCTGATCTTCTTTATCTTTTTCGTAGGCCTCTTTTATTGGGTAATGACGGCCAAAAAAGAACATATTGAAGAAGTGAGCAACATTCCGCTTGAAAACAATAACGAAAACGACGAACTATTATGAAAACCACCCTATCAATTTTAAGAGTCATCGCTTTTATGATCGTCTCATTTTTTCTATTGGAATATCTAATGGATTCCGGCGATCAATGGGCAATCAGTAAATATCCTATCGTTTGGGTAGTTTTGGGCGCGTTATTGCTTTTCGCAATCGCTTTTGAAATAGTAGCTTTCGCTTTCGAACGCGTTCTACACAAAGGCCTGAGCCCTGAGGCCAAAGAGCAGTTTGCGAAGGCTGAAGCTGTAAAGCATGAAAAACGTTTTGGCTGGCTCAAAGAAATGTTTAGCAATAAAGCTAGTGAAAACGAACCCGAAATCGTGCTTGACCACAACTATGATGGCATCCGCGAGCTGGACAACACCTTACCGCCTTGGTGGGTTTATTTGTTTTACGCTTCCATTATTTTTGCCGTTGTTTATTTGTTGCGATATCAAGTTTTTGATGGGATCAACCAAACTCAGGAATATGAGATAGAAGTGGCGCAAGCCAAGATTGCAGTGGAAGAGTACAAAAAGAATAATAAGGATTTAGTGGATGTCAATACCGTTGAAATACTTACCGATGCATCCGATTTGGCAGCGGGGAAAGAAATTTATACAGTGAATTGTGTAGCCTGTCATAAGGATGATGGAGGAGGAGGGATCGGTCCTAACCTTACAGATGATTATTGGATTCTTGGAGGAGGAATTAAGGAAGTATTCCATACTATTAGCGAAGGTGGACGTCCAGGAAAAGGGATGATTGCCTGGAAAACGGATTTAAAACCTTTGGAAATAGCTCAGGTATCGAGTTATGTGCTCACACTCCAAGGCACTACTCCTACCGATCCCAAAGAACCAGAAGGTGAATTGTGGCAGGGAGACGATGCCAACGCAGGGAGTACCAATGGTGAAACCGCCGATTCCGTGCAAGATGAAGGCCCCGAAGCCTAACCGGTTGATTTTATAACTGAATGGAATTATTGTTTTCCAATAAGAAACAATAACAACTAACGACAAAGAAAACAAATTTGGAAACGCCAGAAAATGAAAAGTTTAGAGATAGTATAGCAACTATTACTGAAGAAGGAAAAAGAGCGTGGATATATCCCAAAAAGCCTTCGGGAAAATTCTACACCTATAGAAAGTACGTCAGCTATGTACTTCTAGCATTCCTATTCGCGGCCCCCTTTATAAAAATTAATGGGAATCAGTTTCTGCTATTTAATGTTTTGGAAAGACGTTTCAACTTATTCGGATTTCCATTTTGGCCACAGGATTTTTATCTGTTTGTGATAATGATGATTATCATGGTGGTTTTCATCCTCTTATTTACCGCCGCCTTTGGAAGAATCTTCTGTGGTTGGATTTGTCCGCAGACTATTTTTATGGAAATGGTTTTCAGAAGGGTTGAATATTGGATTGATGGCGATAGGGGAGCACAGATACGATTGGATAAACAAGCTTGGAATGCCGAGAAAATAAGAAAACGCGTATTAAAATGGACAGTGTTTTTTATTATTTCATTTTTGATAGCCAATATTTTTCTAGCGTATTTAATTGGAAGCGATAGACTTTTGCGATACATAGGTGAGGGTCCTGCTGAACACATGAGCACGCTATTCTCCTTATTCATATTTACAGGGGTGTTTTATTTCATCTTTGCTTGGTTTCGGGAGCAGGTATGTATCATCGCTTGTCCTTATGGGCGTTTACAAGGTGTATTGCTCGACAATAAATCTATTGTTGTTGCTTATGATCACAAGAGAGGCGAAAAGGAAGCTGGGAGAGCTAAGTTTAGAAAAAATGAGGATCGCGAGGCCTCTGGGAAAGGTGATTGTATCGACTGTTTCCAGTGTGTACATGTTTGCCCTACGGGGATTGATATTCGGAATGGAACCCAATTGGAATGCATTAACTGCACCGCCTGTATGGATGCTTGCGACAGCATCATGGAAGCGGTCAACCTTCCACTAGGTTTGATTCGATATGCCAGTGAAGAAAATATTGAGAAGAAAGCGAAGTTTACCTTTACGCCTCGACTAAAAGGATATACGGCTGTATTGGTGATTCTGATAGGAATGCTCAGCGGATTGTTGTTCTTAAGAAGCGATGTGGAGGCCAACATACTTCGTCTTCCGGGGCAACTCTATGAGCATAAGGACGACAACATTATCAGCAATGTGTTTACATACAAGTTGTTTAACAAAACCACTAAGGATATTCAAGATCTTAATTTTAAGCTTAAATCTCCAAAAGGTACTATCCATACAGTAAAACAAGGAGAAATTACAGTACCTGCCCAAGGATTGGCTGAAGGAACGCTCTTTATAGAAATAAACAATGCTGCCTTGAGCGGTGACAAAAATAGAGCGGTAATTGAAGTGTACAGCGGCGACCAAATAATTGAAACCACCAGTGTTACCTTTTTGGGGCCACGGACTTTTAATTAAGCAACATGACCTTTGGATATAGAGAATAGAAGAATTATTAATCAATAATAAGAATGCGATGAAGATTAATTGGGGAACGGGATTGGTGATAGGAATGGTACTCTTTGTGTCCTTTATCCTGTATTTTGTTATTAGGATTTCAACCGAAAAAAAATTCGATTACGATTTGGTCACCGAGGAATATTACAAACAGGAAATGTTTCTTCAAGGGGAAATAGATGCCCAAGAAAATTCAATTGCCCTAAAAGGTGAAATCCACGGCAAAAAAACTGCGGAAGGATGGTTGCTTACATTTCCGGATGATTTGGACTATTCGGCAATTACAGGAATAGTTTCCATGTACAGACCCTCCGATAAGCGATTGGATTTTGACCTGCCCTTAAAGTTGTCCAACGGTCAAGTATTGATTCCTGAGGAACGATTGGTGAACGGACGTTGGAACACCATTATAAATTGGCAGTATGAGGGGAAAAATTATTTATATAGAGAAAAGATAACTTATTGAAGCCATAAGGAAATTGGCTCTATAAATGTGAAAGTTTAGAAACCCTAATTGTTTTTTAATACGAATCGCAATAACCGATATAACTAAGGAAAAGCAATGCTTTACACTGCACTTTTATTTGGTCTTTTAGGAAGTTTCCACTGCGTGGGAATGTGCGGCCCTATTGCTTTTTTGTTACCGGTTGATCGCAACAATAATCTAAGAAAAACAGGACAAATTTTTCTTTATCATTTTGGAAGGATATTGGCATACAGTATTATTGGATTTGTGTTCGGCCTAGTTGGAAAAAGTCTAAATCTTTTTGGTTTCCAACAACAGCTTTCCATATTGATAGGGGTTTTGATGCTCGCCGTGGTGCTTATTCCACAAAAGATTTTCAATAGATACAATTTTTCAAAGCCTATTTACATGGGAGTTTCCAAAGTGAAATCGGCTTTGGGAAAAGAACTCAAAAAGAAAACTCCGGATACTTTTCTCACTATTGGATTCTTGAACGGCTTCCTACCATGTGGTTTGGTCTATATGGCGGTATTTGGCGCAATAGGCTCTGGAAACGCTTTACAGGGAAGTTTATATATGGCACTTTTTGGATTGGGAACTATCCCTTTAATGACCTCTGCGATTTATTTGGGGAATTTTCTAAACGCGCAACTCCGACAGAAAATAAGAAAGGCTATTCCAGTTTTTGTAGTTGTTATTGCCTGTCTATTTATCGTTCGCGGCTTGGGCTTGGGAATACCTTTTGTTTCTCCAAAACCAATAACCGAAATCGTGGATGGCAAATATGATTGCGAACCCGTATCTTTAAATAATCAATCAATTAATAACCAATAAATGTTTCAGATTATGACAAATTCTATCACTCCGCTCGCAAATTGGGGCATTGGTACCATTCTCATTATAATCTTCGCAATAGTTTGTATTGCATTAACGGCCATTGTCTTGGGCTTTGTATTTGCAGGTAAGAAAAAACCCGATGAGGAAGTGGCTCCTCCGGAAAATAAAAATCTCTAAAAAATTCAGCTATGCAAAAACTAATCGGTATTCCCTTATTTGATTTTACCGGTGCTGTGGTAACTACTATTATCTCCATAGTAGTGTGTTTTGCCATCATAATCGGACTGATTATGTACGTAAAACGAAGCCGAAAGCGGAAAAACATGGTGCATAACAAGAAAATGAAGAACGACAATCCAGAGAAAGGATCTTAGTGGATTGGTATTGGGTTTTAATTGGTTGCTAAATCAATAATAGCCTGAACGGTCTCTTTATTGTCAACCCCAAGACCTTCTTGTTGATGGGCTAGCTCTCCTCCTTGATCGAAAACGCTAATAATATTCGAGTGGGAAAAATCCATTGGCGATATTCTCTTATAATTAACGGCTAATACGGCGGCAAATTCGCGAGTGTCTTCTTCTGTACCGCGTAAAAACAGCCATTTGTCATCTTCCATTTCATTTTCTTTTGCGAAGGCAGTTAAACGCTCTGGTGTATCGGTTTTTGGGTCTATGCTTACAAAAACGTATTGTACATTTTTTTTCTTGTCCTCTGGAATTTGTTTCTCAATATTCCGCATATCGGCTACCAATCTTGGGCAGGCTGCCTGGCAGGAAGTATAAATCATAACCATAGCCAAAACCTTTCCTTGTAGTTCTTTTAGTTCGATATCATCCCCATCCTGTGTTGTCCAATGCGATGGCAGGTTGTAGATTGACATATCTGAAATCTTTGGGCTTTCGGTATTTTCCAAATCATTCCCGTCCGAAGTAGTCGATTCTTTTTTTGTGGTTTCATTGCAGGCAGATGCAACCAATAAGACTGCAATGAAAATATATTTTAGTTTGTTTATCATGTCATTTTTTAATTTTCGATATTCTTTGCGCAGCGAAAACCTAAGTTTTGCGTGCTATAACGTGCTTTCATACTTCCCCGAAACGCAAACCGCATAAAAGCAGCATAATTCATTAAGTCGGAAGCTGTTAGGGATTCACTTCCACAGAAAAGTTTAGAATCTTTATCTCCATCTTTTCTTGATTCTCCCGAGATGAGAACAGAATTGAAATCCTCTGTCCATTCCCATACCAATCCGTGAAGATCATAGATTCCCCAATAGTTTTTATAGGAAGAGCCAACTGGCAAATTATAGGTTTTTGGGGTCTCATACCAACTTAGAATATATTGGTTGTAGGACTCTATTTTTCTCGCGTCGGGCACGTTTTCATTCGCCATTGCGGCAAACTCCCATTCATCTATTGTGGGTAAACGTTTGCCTAAACATTCGCAGTATTTCTTGGCTGCAAACCAGGACACGTTCGTAGCTGGCGCATTAGGAAGCCCGCTAAAGGTATCATCATCTTTCCACCTTATTAGATAACTCTCGTCAGCAAATAGTCTTTTTATTCTGCTCTTTTTCCACTGTGGATTTTCCTGAACAAACTTCAAATAGTCAGCATTTGTGATGGGAAGTACATCCATCAAAAAGGAATCAACATTTGCGAGTTGACCTTTGGCGCCGTATAGCGGTAGATAAACACCGCCCTTTACTAAAACCATATTGTCATTTTGGGCTGTTACTTCACAAAATAATGAAAGGATCAAGAAAACGGCAGTGCTGTAAAATTTAAATTTAAACAATGTTCTATCTGTTTCTAACGGCTTCCACCATTTCTGGAGTAACCTCTGTTTTGTTGTTATCCCAACTATTATAAACGTAAGTAAGTACGTTGGCAACTTCTTCATCACTAAGCGCCTGTGCAGTCATTACACTATTATATTTCTTGCCGTTAACGGTAATTTCACCGGTTAATCCGTGCAATACAATATCAATAGCACGTTCTACGTCAGCATTTAAATAGTCTGCCTTTGCCAAGGGAGGGAAGGCATTTTCAATTCCTCTACCATCAGCTTGGTGACAGGCAACACAAGTAGCCATATATTTATCTTTCCCAAATTGCATTTTTTCTTCGAAACTAAGGGCCTTAACTTCTTCTTTCGGCTTTTTTCTGTTCAAGCTTGGCATCGATTGGATTGTACTTCCTTCAGGTAAATAAATACCATCGTGGATTTCACCAGTAAACACTTTTTTGTTCTTTTCACCTTCAACATTTAACATAGCGAGGGCTCCTTTGTTAAAGGCTCTAAACATAGAATGATCGACTAAGATAAAAGACCCAGGAGTCTCCACTTTAAATTCAACAATGGCTGCACCAGAGGCAGGAATCAATGTTGTTTGTACGTTGTGATTAATCAAGTCGCCCGCTTCAACGTGTACTTTGTCAAAAATCTCTCCAATAACGTGGAAGGATGAAATTAAACTTGGACCACCATTTCCAACAAAAAGGCGTACTGTTTCGCCCACTTTTGCGGTCATTGCGTTATCTCCCGTTAAAGCACCCACGTGACCGTTGAACACAACATAATCTGGATTTTCATTAATGGCTTTCTGCATATCAAATGCTTGCATGCCGCGCTCTCCATACGCGCCTTCAGTATAGAATTCACCTTGCATTACGTAGTATTCTTTGTCAACCGGAGCGAGGCCGCCTTCAGGTTCAACTAAAATAAGACCATACATCCCGTTGGCAATGTGCATTCCAACTGGCGCGGTGGCACAATGGTAAACATACAAGCCTGGATTAAGTACTTTAAAAGAGAATACTTTTTCGTGGCCTGGAGCAACAAACGAAGATTCCGCACCACCACCGGGTCCATTTACTGCGTGAAGGTCGATGTTGTGAGGAAGTTTGTTGTCTGGATGGTTTTTAAGGTGAAATTCTATTTCATCACCCACACGGGTTCTAATAAAACTTCCGGGAACCGTTCCTCCAAAAGTCCAATAAATATATTTTACACCGCTCACCATTTCACCTTCGCGTTCCTGGATTTCCAGATCCACGATCAGTTTTTTAGCCATACGTTTTCCGACAGGTGTGGGAACAAATGGAGGGGATGTCAGTTCCGCTATCATTTCTTGGTTGACGGGGATATCTACGGCGTTGTCATATGTTTTGTCGGATTGGTCGTTGACGCAGGATGAAAGCAGGAAAGCCGCTCCCAAACCCAAAATGATTTTAGTAAGATTGATATTCTGAAGTGAAATTAGCATAGGGTTGGATTTTTTTCTGTTCGGTTTTGATTTATGGTTTCTTAACTCTTGTCTTGACACGGTCTCGTCCAGTTAAATCATTTCCATCATCATTATCACCCATGTATCTGGAGTATATGTCAGAGAAGCAGCCTTATATGATTAAGCTGTTTTTTAAACAAAAAAGTGAATACTTTAAATAAGTATACACTAGTCAATGTTATTGGCACGAAAATACTAAATCTATCACTACCAAACGGATAAAATCAAAAAACGATTAAATTTAAACATAACCTATTGATTATCAAGGTCTGGTTTTAAAATCAAAAAAAGGACCTCCCCTTGTTTCAAAACAGGGAGGCCTGTATGGC
>JBARWQ010000086.1:0-70137 GCA_049646885.1 Aequorivita sp.
CTGTTGGTTGTAAGCTTGAAAATTAGTATTCATATCATTGATTATCAGTACTTAAAGATAAGAAATAATCAACTTTTAAGCAAATAATTTAATAGAAAAAGCCGCCTCAGGTTTTGAGACGGCTTCCATGACTAGGGGCGGGCCCGCTATTTTTTTATTAATTTTAAATTTTCAGGCACTTTGAAAAATGATTTAATGTGAGTTGATTTTTGCTTAGTCGTGGTCAACCGATTAAATAAAAATAGTGTAAGTAGCGAGAATGATTGTCCCTAAATATAAAATATTTCACATCGGGTTATTCATCCAAAAATCGATTTCCCAGAAAATATAACATGAAAGAGGAAAAGCTGAGCCGATCCAATTCGTTATTAAAAATATGAAAGTAGCTTAAACCTAGCCTTTGGGTAGCATTAACGTAGCTTAAACCATACACTCGAGTAGTACTCGACCCCCTTGAACCATACATTAGCTCAACCTGAACCTACCATTAAGTGAGATTAACTGTAGCATTAGCTCACTATGACTGTAGCCCTAGCAGCCAGTTTTCTATGTTAAATTAATGTATGCGCCAGTTGTAGTGTTCACGGGCGAGACGCCCGCTCCAGCAAGGGGAGAATATCAAATATAACTATTATGTTGCGGTTTCAAAAGCCAATAAAGGGCTATACAAATGTCGCAATAAATAGACAGGCTTTCCAAAAGCGCGCCATCTGGAACTGCGCGCAACGCTGCAAGCCAAACTTGAATCACAAGTATTTGTGAAGAAACAAATAGCGCCGCAACTCATTTTCAATTAAGCTTTGGTGTACTCGAGTCAGGTTTTATATTAGGTTCGTCAAACTTCATAATAATTGGCATTGGAAAATCTACGCCTGTCAAAATAGCTTCGCCTTCTCCAAGAATTGGTAAAAAATCCAATGTGTTTTTGTTGGCTGAACTACAAGCATTACTTACAGCTTCTTTATCATTATGGTTAATAAGTCTATGAACTATAAATGTTCCCATTTGACTTAATGTACCGCTTGGAATATCTCTCGGCATTTGGGTAGCTATACAAATAAACAATCCGTGTTTTCTACATTCTTTGGCTATGGAATCGAAAGCATCTAGTGGTTTACTGTCAAAATACTCGTCTTTAATTGTCTTATTTAGAAACTGATGGGCTTCATCAATAAAAATTACTACAGGTTTGTTTTTAGAATCATTTTTAGAATTAAATTGACCATCACGTGCTTTATTTAATAGGAATTGTCCAATTGAATTTGCTAGTATTTCTCTTATTTGAAAATCAAAGGGAATATTACCAAAATTCAAACGTAATATTTTACCATCACCGATAATGAATTTTTCCAAAGCTTTTGTTATGTCATCATCATTAAATTGATTTTTAAATCCAAATATTTTTTGATAGGTTGAATTTGAAATTATATTATTAATTCTTGCTATAAGACTTATGCAGTGAGAAACATCTCCCTCGTTTTTATCTCCCCATTTTTCATTTACTACTACATTTTTACCATTAACATATTCCTTTGCAGTATCCCAAACTGACTCTTGTGTGATTTGAAAAGTTAATTTTTCAATATTAAAATCAGATGAATTGTTTTCTATTTCAGAATTTTTCCTGAAGTAAAACTCTTCAAAAGGTCTTTTATCTGAGCCAGCTTTTTTTAATAATCCATTTTCAATTTTAGTATAAACAGTTTGTTTAACGCCACCCACATCAATTTCTTTACTTAAACTCTGTCCATTATTTAAAGCAACAATTTTTAAAGAACGAATAGCCTCCATTAGTTTTGGCACTTGAACTTTTGAAGAAGGTCTAAACAAATAAAATAAATCATCAACTGTCAATTGTGAGTAATGAAAAACGTGTTTACCATCACCAATTTCAATGCTTTCAACACCTTCATAATTCCCACTATACTCCCCAGTTGCATCTATCAAAATGGCTTTATTTCCAGTTGCAATTAACGATTCTATGAGCTTGCTTACCGTATAGCTTTTCCCACCTCCTGTAGTACCAACAACGGCACAGTGTCTGCCAAAAATAGATTGTAGATTTACTTTAACTTTTGTGTCTGGACTTGAAACTAAACTGCCAAGTTCGGTTGGCTCTCTACTTGCCTCGCCATTTTTCACACCAAACCTTGACATATATTCTTGTACCAATTCTCCTGAACTTACAAATACTTTTGCCCCAATGTTTGGATAGGCTGTTAATCCTTTTTTGACATCAAAAGGATTGTATAAATCAAAAGATAAAAGAATTTCAATTTTTCCTGTGGGATGGAAATCACTGGTTTGAAATGCTTTCTCATTCAAAGAAAGTCGTTCTGATTCTGGTAATGATAATTCTGTAATTCTTCCTAAAAAACCATATTTATCGCCTTCAATCACGACAAAACTACCCACTAAACCACCGTTAAATTCCTTACCAAAATGAGTGAATCCATTCAATAATACCGAAGATGGAAAATGAACTTTCACAAATTGCGGTAACACCTGATTGATATAACCAAGAAAGTATTCGTGCTTGAAAGGACTTATTTTGGTTTTAGTCATTTTTTATATTTAAAGTAACTTGTTTTATGTCATTATAGGTTTGAATTTCTGGAAAATGACTGGCAAAGTCGGTAAATGTTTCTGAAACCATTATAATTCGCTCTGTTTCTAAAGCTTTGCTTTTAAGTTCTTGAAGTAATTTAGAACCTTTAGGATTATCAAAAAATGGGTCAATTACAGATAGTCTAAATCCTGGGTTTTGGTTAAACGCTTCTTCTATTGCCGCATTGATATGTTTGTCGTTAAAACTATATCCAAGGCAAATCAACAAGGTGTCATCATTTAACCTAAGATTTCTTTGAAAACGTGCCATCATTTCAAAAAATGGTTGTTCGTAGGAATCTTCATATTTGGCTTCTCTTGGATAAACCATTAAAGGCTCTTCTGACTCTTTTGGATTTTCTTTAATTTCAACTGTTCCAGCTTCGTTATTTCTAAACCAATTGATAGAGCCGTGTAATTTGTGTAAATGAAAAACACGCTGAACAAAATTATCTTCTTCTTTTAGTTTGCTTCCTTCTCTTTGAACAATATCATAATCAAAATACCTACCGCTGAATGTTCTTGGAAATGTATAAGAAAAACCATCAATAACAATAGCGTTTACAGCTGTTGCGGCATCTTCAAAAAGTAAGTCATAATTTAAAGTAAATATTTTTACTCTTGGGCTGGTTTGCTTGCGTTGCAACACTTTTTCAAGCAATACTTTGTGCGGAAATGCATCATTTGGGGGCGTTGGGATTGTACATTCATCCTTAATCGTTTTAAAAATTACTTTCTTAATTTCTAAAAGATTTTGTTCTCCATCTTTAAGTTTGATTTTTGAGTCACCCGAAAACTTAATGACTCCTTCAATGTGTGATAATAAGGATTCCAGATTCTTCGATTCATAATCAAAATTTATAGCTGAACATAAATCTTTGAAATCACTTTTTACAATCGCCTTATCCTTTTCTTCAAAGTGGAATTTTCTTTCTGCAATATTCCAAAGTTGGTACATTGATTTGCCTCCAACATCCATTGATGAACCAGCACCCGATAGAAACACTAAATTCCTAAATGGCTTTTGGAAAAACGTAGTGTAAACTTTTCGTTTTTCATTATTGGCAAGTTCTGCCGTGTGTTTTATCTCTTTATTATCAGCATCTAATTTTGGATAATTCCTTATTTCTGAAATACTTACAAGTTTACCCTTGTCAAATTTAGAATCCTTAACTTCTAATGTTTTAGATTTTCCATTGATTAAAAGGTGTTTCCAGTTTTCTTTTACTTCCTCTGCCATTTCTAAAACGCTTTAAAATTATCTTTCATATAATGCTTTAAATTCCATTTTTTGGTGGTATCCAAAGCACGTTCTAGCACAATGAGTTTTTGCTCGGTGTGTTTTTTGAAATGTTCTACGGTTTCTTCTGCCAAATCGCCATCTAAACAAACCAAGGTTTCTTTGTCGCCATCTGTGGCAAAAAGAATTTCGTTTTTGGTAAATTGCTCTTGTTTGGTCAACGTGTAATTGAGTTTGAAACCGTTTTTGAGTAAAATTTCTGTGATTAATTCTTCTTTGTTGAAGGCAGAAATTAATTGAGCTTCTTTGTCTCTGATATACTTTTTGAGTGCTTCAATATTTTCTTCGTGCGTTTTATTTGGGTCGGGTGCATATGCTACTCTTGGGAAATTGGATTTTTGTAGTTTGAATACTTTAAAACCAAGTCCTTTTAATTGCTCTTGCTCATTAACTTCTGCTTTAAATAAATCTGGTTGAGAAGCTTTCTTTTCTTTGATAATTTTTTCTATAACTCGCTTATTGCGTTCTATGGTAATGTCGCTTATTTTCTTGTAACCTGCTTTGTAAGCTTCGCTTGTTGATTCTGTGGCTTCCGGTAGTTGGACTAAAATGTATTTGCGTTTTCCTCCATCTTCTTGGTTGAGTTCTTTTACGGCTTGTCCTGTAGTGCCAGAACCTGCGAAGAAATCTAATATCAAAAAGTCCTTAAAATCTTTTTCATTGAAAAATAGATTTACAATCATTTTAATCAATGAAGTAGGTTTGGGGGTATCAAAAATTACTTCATCATTAAAGAGGTTCTTGATTTCAGTATTGGCATTTCTTGTTGTTCCAAAAAGACCTCCTTGCCATATGTTTTCAGCAACTCTGCCATTTTGATTTTTTAGATATATTTTTCTGATTATCCTTGTTTCGTCCTCACTGAAAATAATTTCTTTATTTTCAATTTTTGATAAAATTTCTGATTCTTGCCATCTCCAACCATTTTCAGGAGGAGCAATAATTTTACCGCTTGGTGTAGTGATATTAAATAATAAAGTCTTTCTGTAGTTTGGGCTTCTTGTATCTCCACTTCTCCATTCTCCTTCGGGATCGTTATCAGGATTGGAATAATTAGCGTTATCTTCTTCTGTTCTAGGAAATCTAAAGCTTTCAATTGCTTCAGATTTTCTGAAAACCATTATATTATTGTATTGTCGAGAGAAATATTTTTCGTCATTTTTACTTTGTTCCGTATGTTTCCATACGATGTTGCCCAAAAAATTATCCTCTCCGAAAACTTCATCACATAACTTTCTTAGGTGATGCACTTCATTATCATCAATAGAAATAAAAATCGCCCCATCTTCTTTTAACAACTGTCGAGCAATTAACAATCGGCTGTACATCATATTGAGCCAATTGGAGTGGAAACGCCCATCTGTTTCGGTGTTGGTGTCTATTTTTAGTCCGTTTTCAGTAACTTCGGCATCTTCCCAATACTCCTTTTTGTCTTGGTTAAATTTGTCAGAATATACAAAGTCTTTACCTGTGTTGTAAGGTGGATCTATGAAAATGCACTTTACTTGTTCACGGTAACTGTTGCTCAATAGTTTAAGCACCGCTAAATTTTCTCCTTCAATAATAATGTTTTCGCTTTCGGTAGGATTTACACTTCTGTTTTCGTCATAGACCAAAGTAGCATCTGTAGGCGTAAAGGCTTCACGCTTGGCGTTGCTTTTGCCAAACCAACGAAATTCGTAACGTTCAGTTTCGGTTACTAAACTTGGGTCAACTACTTTTTTCAGTTCGTTAATATTGAGCTGTCCGTCATTGGTAAACAAATCGGGCATCAGGTTTTTTAGTTGTTCCAAACGTTCTTTGTTCCAATCGTGCGATTGTACGTTTTCTATTGGGTTTTCTGTGTTTCCTAATTCCTTACTCATTATGCTTTTTCAATTAATGTGTTAATAGTGTTTCTTGCATCCTCTTTAAAATAGTGGTAATCTTTTACAGGTGCTTTGTATTGTACTTCCACGCCCAGAGTTGCAAAGTGCTTCATAGCACAATTTATCTTGTAAACTTCACTTTCTTTGAGTGCTTTTTTATCGTTGATATCGTTTGTGCCTTTGGTTTCAATTACAAAATAAAATTCACTTTCTTTTCCATCACGCAATTGTTTACGTTTCATTACGATACCAAAATCAGGGTTGTAATTACCAATTGGTGTAGGAATTTGATAATATGGGGGCAGTTTCATAAAACAAATCACTTCATCATCTTCGTCTGTTGCTAAAGCAAAACTTCTTTCTATTTCACTATCCACAAGCATTTTATCATAAAAACCTCTTTTGGGTGTATCTCGGTATTGATTATATTCCACTTGTTTTACAAAATCTTCAAACTCGAAAGGAAAAGTTTCGTCCGTCAAATGATAGTTTAGTCCTCTTACCATTTCTTCCAATTCAATATTATTGATTTTGGCAGTAGCTTGCTGAATAAATTGTGGTGGATTGTTAGCAAAAGAATCGTAATTGATTTCGTTTACAATTTTGAAAGCAGTAATGTAGCTAATGCCTGTGTTTTCGCTAATTTCTTCTACTAAATCTAAAGCCGTGTAATGTGCTTTTAGTTTGTAACTTTCAGTACCTTCAAATTGGTCTTTGATACCATCTTCTGATATAGAACCAATAGAACGACTGCTTACTTCTGCCACATAATCTGCAATTTCGATATTATTTAAAGCTTCAATGCTTCTATTGATTAAAGCATCTTCATCAAAACTTACTGTATAGTTTGTTTTCTTGGCTAAAGCACTCCAAAACCTTTTGAATGCTTGATTGATGGTTTCATTTTTACTGCGTTTAAAATGTACTTGGTTTTGCTTTTCCCCTTTGTGCGTGTGTGTCATTCCTGCACCAGCTTGTTTAGTGCCATACACTTCTTTTATTTCCTCTTGGTATTGGGTTACAAAGGTTTCGTAACTTTCATTTGGAATTACAGTCAGTTGATTGATTCTTTCATCATCTGAAACCGTCAAAGCATCATAAACACGTTGACCATCTGTATTGACACAAATACGCAATCCACGTCCAATTTCCTGTCGTTTTTTAATTTCTGAATAGGAATTGCTAAGGGTTGCAATATTGAAAATATTTGGATTATCCCAACCTACACCAAGGGCAGAGTGCGAAAAAATGAACTCAATTTTATTAGCTACAGAATCTCCAAAACTCAATAATTCTTTTTTGTCTTTGAGAATGGCATCAAAAACCTCTGAATTTTTACGCATTGAGTTTTCATTGTCCGTGTATTCTCCTTTTCCTGTTTGAGCAAAATAAAAACCTTGTATCGCATCAATATGCTCTGCTGTTGGCTGTTTATTATCGTGAAATTCAGGATAGAGTTCTTTATACTTTTCAATAAAAAGGTTTTTTATAACGGGTTCTTCACTAATGTAGTTAGCCACTTTGTCAATGAAAATAAGCGAGAGGCATTTGATGCCTTTTTTTTGTAGTTTTTGTTTTTTAGTAAAATGCCTAATGATAAGCCATTCCAATTGTAAATTCCAAATACTTTGAATGTTTCCAGAGGTTTGTTTTTCAAAAATTTCTGTTCCATTTGTAAATGCAACTGACCATTTACCTGTTCTTAAACTCTTTTTTATGCGTTCAATTTTGTAATTGAGATAACTCGGATTATTGGTTGCTTCTCCCAAATTATCGCCATCTTTCAGCCATTTTGAATCTTTGAATTCAATTTTTCCGCTTGCCGATTGATGCCAAGCCTTAATTTTTGCTTGAATAGGATTTTTACCATTTTTAGTTTCAGACAACTCTAATTTTAAAGTGGCTTCATCATTCTTCTCGGTTACTGTCAGCACTTCAATTTTCTTTACTAATCCTTGTTGGTAACTGTCGTAAGGTGTTAAGCGATAAATCTTGTTTTTTGAAACTTTATGGGTTGCCGAAAATCTGATTTTAAAAAGCGGATTGAGTTTGGCAATTTGTTTAATGGAATTATCTGTATCCATTCCTTCCTGAGGCTCGTCCATTATGATAATTGGATTTGTTCTACCAATGGCATCAATAAAAGGAATATTTGCAAAAAGGTCTTCTCTTTTTGCTTGGTTCAAAATTTTGTCTTCCGAATTAAAAGAAGCCAAAGTCATTACCATTATTTGAGGGTGTTGCTCTTCAATAAAGTGCGTTACTTTAGTGAGTTTTTTACTGTTGTATTCAAATGATTTTGGTGTAAACCCATAAATATCTTCCAGTTGTTTTTCAAATGTCGAAAGCGTACTCAAAACACCTTGCCTAATAGCAACCGAAGGTACAAGTATGATGAATTTAGTAAAATTGTAGTGCTTATATAATTCGTAAATCATTTTGATGTAAACAAGGGTTTTACCCGTTCCTGTTTCCATTTCAATGGTTAATTCTTGCTCGTCAGTAAGTTTAGCAACTTCATCACTGATTGCGTTTTCCTTTAAAACAGTTTTTATGTTTTCTGTAATTTGTTCAGGTGTAAGCGAACAAATATTTGAGCGAATGCCATCAACAGAGGCGTTGTCAAAAGTATTTTTTACAGAACCGTCAAATACATCTACTACAGATTTGATAGCGGTTTCTTGATATTCTAATAGTTCTAATTTAAGTTCCGTCACCTTTCGTTTTTCTTTTTGTTTATATATGTGATTTGCTGTTCTGCTACTTTTAGTGCCTTTGCTCCCAGTTCTTCGTCTTTTATTTCAAAAAGTATTTTTTCGCTCAAGTACTGCACAAATAAATCTTCTTTATTCAAATCAAGTACTTCTGCGAGTTTTAATATCTGTTCCCGGGATGCTTTACGCTCACTCCTTTCAATCTTGCTAAGTATAGCAGTATCAATATCCAATTTGGCAGAAACGTGCCTTAAAAGCATCCCTTTTTCTTCTCTTTTTTCTCGCAGTAGTTCGCCGACCAACTTAATGTATTCCATTTGTGTATTAGCACTTGTTTAATTTGACTTGACAGTATTTGTCAAATATATTAAGCTCATTGCAATTATTTAGCAATTGTTGAAATACTTGTTAACAAACATAACTAAATCAATTTGCTCTAAATATTGAGAAATAAATTTAATCGCACACCCTAAACAGAACCCAACTATTATAAACAAAGCCGCTCAAAGCGGCTTTTATCATTTTGTTTTTTAAAAATTATGGGGTTGTACAACGATTACCTTGGTTAGCCAGGCTTCTTATTACTCAAATTTAATTTCAAGTTCCTCGATTTTACTCCAATTTACAGCATTATTTGGTAAATCTGTAGTTAAATCACAAAGGTTAGAAAGTAATGTTTCAACACTTTTTAGTACGTCTGGATCATCCTTAATCATATTTATCGCTGTATAAGGTTTTTCACATTTTAAATCATCATTATAATATGCTCCTTCGAAATGAGGTATTGATGAAACTAATTTAATTCTGTCATTTCCTTTATTTATTTCCTCCAATATCTTGGTATTATTAGTCCATGCGGGATTAACAATAGATTTGCCTTTTCTCATACAAGTAGGTGTATCACTATCGTGAAGAACAGAATAGTTTGCACCAAATTGATTCAATATTTTGCATAATGAAACAATGGTAGATTTACCTCTTGCTCTTATTATATGAACGTCTTTGAATTTCTCTTTATCTTTTGCTATTATATGTCTGAAGGCACTATATTCAGTATCTCCTTCAACAATTATAATTTTACCTCCAAAAAAGAATTCACCGACGTAAGGGTCATAAATATTTAGTAGTTTTAAGTTAACTCTGTCGTCATCTGTCAATTTTGCCCTATCAGGTCTAAAAATTGTTGTTCCGAAAACTTCGCCCTTTACATTCCTCTCCACCCTTATTATGGTGGTGTTGTCTCGTGAAATGTCAATAAATTGAGGCGAATGAGTTGTTACCATTACTTGCCAATTATCATTTTTCGGTAATGAATATAATAATTCGCAAGATTCCCTAATAGCGTTCGGATGAAGACATATTTCGGGCTCATCTAATAGTAAAACGTTTGGTCTATTAATATCTGCTTTGGATTTTTTATTTTCGGCAACTATTCTTAAAGCTGTCCAAAGCAACGTTCTTCGTGCTCCGCTACCTTGTCTTTCAATTGGAGATTTGAAACCGTTCCTTGGTCCGATTAATAGTTGTGGGTTTGCTTTAAAAAAGTTTATGGTGCTCTCAATATTTTCTTCTGGTTTAGCATCGAATTCGACTTCATAATTCGGAAAAACTTTACCCATATACTTTGATAGTTCTTCTTGAATTTTATTAATCTGTTCTTGTGATTCTTCTACGATATTTTTTTGCAAGTCTCTTATAGTATCGACAAGAGTTCTAAATGTTGATTTTTCATTATCATCTTCTTTCATTGTTGTAACTCTATCATTAAGTATGGAAACCAAGATGCTAATTACTTGTTTTGTTTGTTCTTCTGGTGAGGCGAATGCTTCAACTATGTGAGGTTTGGGTCTTCTTGAGTTCGCAACATTTGCTGCGCCCCAAGGCACTTTGTTTTTGTCGTCTGCATTTGCCCAATCGTTCTTCCTCACATCATAGCCGTACCGTATTGGTTTTCCTATACTATTCCAAGTCCATTTTTCTTTAACAAGTTTTTCCTTTTCTTCTGTTTCAAAAATCCATTGATCTCCAGGACTTTTATCATAAACAATTGTATGAAGTTCGATTTCAGGATATTTATCTTCAATAATTTTATGATTTGGAAAATCTTCTATACTTAATTCAGATTGCTTTGAGCCTTCGCTCATTACAAGTTCATAAGCTTTGAGTATAGAACTTTTACCAGCATTATTTGCTCCAACTAAAACTACAATGTCATCCAATTCAATTTCGACCGGATTTTCGCCAATACTTCTAAAATTCTTAATAATTAGCTTATGTAATCTTGGATGTTTGATTATTTCTTCAGTCATTTTTTTTGGCATTATGGTTAACAGGAGCATATATGGAATAACCTATTCGCCTATATTGCAAACTTGCGTTAATATTTTATATAATTTCAAATTTAATTCAAGCTTAGAAAACACTATTACGGAAAACCGTAAAGGGGGCTTATTTAACCGGGGAGAATACCAAATATAAAGTTTTTTGTTAATAGAACCGCTATCTATTTCATTTTTAGAAGATACCAAAAAACAAAGTCGCTCAAAGCGGCTTATATCGATTCAGTTTATAAAAATTATAACGTTGTGAAACGTTTACCATTTTTGTGCTTAATATTTTTATAATCCTAATTCTTTTAATTTAGAAAAAACATCTGCCATATTTTCACCTTCTTCAAGTGGTCGTTCCGATTCTTGCTTTGTTATTAAATAAGATTCTAAAGCCTTTTTAGAACCGAACATAAACTTTTCTGAATTCTGCATCTGTGAATAATTTGCTGTAAGTTTTTCTATTTCGGCAAAAGGTCTTTTGCTCACTCTTCTAAAAATTCTGTTTTCCAATCCCTCGGCACATTCTGGCATTAGCATTAAAATATGTTTAGAATCCAATGGAAGTTTTAAAATATTTGTTCGGTCAAAAGGTGCAAATCTTTCAGGGTTGTTATTTGAAGCTGTTACAGGATTATCACTAGTTACCAGCTCTAAATCTTCATCATCAATCCTAATAACACAAATAGAATCATTTTTAACTCTTATTGCTATCAACTTAATCGCCACTTCTAACTGAGTTAAAATCATTCCTGGTTGTCTTTCTTTATTATAATCTCTTGTGAATTCATCAAGTGTTTTTTCAGCAATAGATATATTTTCTTCACCAAGTGTAAAGTAATCTTTTCCAGTTTGTTTACAATGGTGAAAGACTTGTTCAAAAGCTCTTCCCATTAAATTTCTGCTTGCATTAACCCATTTCGTTGTTCTGTAGTACATTGTAACAACCGTTGAAATAATTAAATCTTTTTCCGCATCAGTTAATTCAGTTTTGTTTGGGTCGGTTAGAAGTGCATAAATTGAATCATAATGCTGTTCAAGTTCATCAGAGTAAAATTTTTCCACAGCCATTTTTTGAGCAACTGTTTCTCCGGGTAATGTATAAAGATGTTTTTCTAAAGCTACGTTCTTAATGTTGGATTGAAAAATGGCTTTAGCCTCTGTTGCACTTTGAGGAAGAACGTGAACTAAATATTCATTCCCATCTGCAATTCCGAAATGCTTTAAATATGTTCGAGGAACAAAATGTTGTCGTTTAACTAAATTTTCTGGCATAGATTGTTTTCAATATTAATCACAACGGGTTGGCCATGGTGTGTATCCCGAAAGGTATGCACTATAGGTTTTGGTAAGGGCTTTTTATCATTAAATGGTTTATCATTATTTCAAACCCAAAGGTGATTTCATTTAGTAAATTGACTTGGTCATCTGTAACTTCTCTATAATTATGAACAAGGATGTTACGAATACCATATATCAAATCCCCAAGATCAGATTTTTCTTCAACTCTGTATTGGTCCAAAAATTCTCGGCAGTCTCTTTTTAAGCCAACTAATATGCTTTTGTCGAATGTTCCGTCATGCGGATTTAATTCTTTAAGAACTTTTCGAATATTTTCACTCTCGTTCCTCGCTTTATTAATAGCATCAATGAAGTTATTCTTGGTGACTAAATTATTCTTATACTCATCCAGTATTCTTTCGAATTCTGAGTAGAACAAATCCGTAATGTGATTTTCAATTATTTGATAAATTAAGTGAAATCTAATTAAGTGATGATCAAGGGTTTTGAGGTAGTTAGTATAAAGCTTTTTAGAATAATTTGTTTGGTATACTGGATTACTGCCTTTAATAAGGTTTACCTTTTTTTTACCTCTATACCAATTTATAATGATATCATTTGGACATTTATAGTTTAACGCATGCTCGTTCTTTAAAAAATATCCATGACTTGCTAGAGAAGGTAAATAGTCATTTATATCCATTGGTGAGCCTAGCGCTTCATGTGACACTACAAATATTATTAAATCACCATCAAATAAATCACTAAGTAAAAAGCTTTGTTTCTTTTCAATAATAACTTTTTCTAGGAAAAATGAGCTTGATAAGAGCTTTTGATATGCCAGAAACCTAAATTGATTGAAGAATTTTTTCTCTGCATAGTCATTATCATTACTTTCTAAAGTAGATAGAGGAAATATCCAGCCAATACCTTTCTCCAACGAAATATCTCTAGCCATGAAAATGTCATTTTCAGCATTCAACGATTTGTTTTCAAGAATAAATAAATCGTATTGGTCTAAATCAAATTCTTCTTTTTCTTTTTTTGAAACATATGACACAGAGAAAGAATCTGAAATATCATCATTTGCAAGTAAAAATGTTGAAGTTTCAGAGTCAAATGATACTTGATCTAGTATTTTATCATCATAAAAAATTGACATAAATCCTACTGTGTTTTACTTTGGTAGGTCAAATATGCCTCATCAATTGCCTTATTAAAATTCAGATAAGCTTCTCCTTTTTTATTGAAAAGCTCTCGAAATAAGAAGTGAAAAAACATACGTTGGTCATTACCTATTTTTTTTGCAACGGTCCTGATTTTATCCAGTTTAGTGATCAAATTATTAAATGCATCTTCTATGTTGTCAATGGATATATCATCTAAAATCTTGTTAACGTCATTAATTTCATTAATACTTTCAAAATCTACAAGTTTGCCAATTGCAGAACCTAAACCTGACATAACTTGGGATTTGGTGAATATTTTTTGAGCGGTTTTACCGAAAGGTTGACCGGATAACTTTAATCCACCCCCATATTCCCAATTTTTAGATTTGGTTATTAATTTCTTGACCAAGTTGTTATAGGTAAAAAGAAAATCTTTAAATAAATCGGTTTCTTGGTTTTCCTTTGATAGTTTTTCAAGGGTTTTAATATTCTCCAAAATATCATTCCTATCTATAGTAAGATAATCCCGATCTATGTATGAGTTAAAGCCCTCAATTACATCCTTAAATTTATATTCACCTTCTTTTTGTGGAGTCTTATCATCTGCTTCTAATAAAAGTTTAATTCCATCTAGATCATCTTCTAAATAATCAGAGTATAATATTTCTATTTGATGCCTCAAAGACATTGGCGTTTGTCCAGAATTTAATGTCAGCATTCGGTACAATATTCCTAGCTTGTCGATTCCGACATAAACTTCAATACGGATGGGAAATTTTGAGATTTGTTCTAAAGTAATTTCATCCTTTGCAGTTCTCAAACTATTAAATAAGTCTCTAATTGTATATGTTCTTTGTAAACCATCAAGAATAATTAGATTGTTTTGATGTTCTCGAATAAGAGATTCAAGTTTTTCCGGATGCTCCTCGATTAATTTTGAGTCAAAAATCCCTTTAGTATTTTTTGATAATGCCAATACAATTGGTGGTATAATACAGCCTGTTTTTAAGTCTTCCTTCAATAAACTATAAACAGTAGAAGAGGACTTTACTCTTCTTCGTTGAAATGCGTTGCTTTTTAGGATATTTTCAGCAATTGATAAATACTCTTCCATTTGGATTTCAAAAAGAAGATTAAAAGCTTTTACTTTCTTGTCGTATTGTTTATGTAATAATTTCATTTCGATTTATTTTATTGCAATTGCCCTTAACTTGTTTATATCTATTACTTTATTGGATTTATCCCTTTCATGGGATTGGCTATCCACAAGTTATTAAAATTATTCATTGTAAAAAATCAAATATAAAACAAACCCCAACCCACCTATTACGGAAAACCTTAACAACCAGCATTTTAAAAGGTTATAATACCAAATATAACGTTTTTTACTATATAGAAACGCTATCTAATTCATTTTTAGAAGTTTTCCAAAAAACAAAATCGCTACAAGCTGCTTATATTGGTTGGGTTTTTAAAAATTAAAGCTTATGCAAAGGTTACCATTGTTTTTACTGGCTTTTATAAATTAATTTATAAATTTAAGTTTAATTTAAAATTATGACACCATTACAAGAAAAGCAAATTGACAATTTAATCGATAAATTAAACTGTCAATTTGATTACGAATTAGTTCCGATTAATTTAGAAAAATTTTCTCGCGAGAAACAATGCTATTCAAATGTAGAAGAGAAAGTTAAAAGAGATGGGGGCATGATTCATTACGGATGGTCTGTGCATTTCACTGATAATATCATAATCGAAGCTGAACGTCATGCAGTTTGGGAAAATGATAATGAAGATTTAATTTGTATTACTCCACACCCCTCAAATTTAAGCCATGTTATCTTTCTTTCAGATAATAAGAGTGTAGATGAGAATGAACAAATTGATAATGTTAGAATGAACATAACAAATAACTCATTAGTCAATGATTGGATTCATCTTTCAGAAACAATAGGTGATATATATAATAGATTCACTACTCGTTTAAATGATGACCAAGTCAATATGGAAGTACCAGTTCATAAAGTCTTGACTAAAATCGATGGGTACAGAGGATTGGTAATGGGATTAATTAAATCAAAGAAAGGTGAAAAAAGTAAATGTTTTTGTGAAAAGGGAGTATATCATGAAAAAAAATATATTCACTGCCATAGAAAAATATTATTTAATGAAATACCTGAATTATTACAAGAAATAGCAAGTTTTGAAAGACATTAAATTATTTTACAAAAGGAAGATGTTCAAAAAATCGTGCATTACGAAAACTACAAGAGTAAGTTTTTAAAGCCAAGAGAATATCGCACTCATTTGGTAATTGCTCATTGCTTATTGTAAACCCATTCATTGAAAAAGGACTGCTAATATCACTCCCATGGATATTTACCCCTAGAGACTATTGATAATTTTTCATTGTTATTTCTTCATTAAAAAAAACCCACCCATTACGGAAAACCATAAGAGTGGGTTATTAAATTGGGGAGAATACCAAATATAAAGTTTTTTATTAAATAGAACTCCTATCTATTTAGTTATTAAAAGATACCAAATAAATAAAGGCCGCTAAAAGCGGCCTTTATTTATTTGGTTGTTAAAAATTATGGAGTTGCGCAACGGTTACCATTGCCAGTAGTTATTTTATCTCGGTCAAGTAATATACAAAATCTTCGTCAATCGGATGTCCATCATAATCCAATTCATAAACAACTAAATCACGATTGTTTATTGGTTTAGTATATTTAAAAACTGTTGAATTTTTGTAACTAAATCGAACATTTTCAGAGGTTGTTTTTAATTGTTCTTCTATCTTTTCGATAGCACCATACATTGGAATATTTCTATTGTTTAACAAATACTTACTATCCAGTTTTTTAATTTTAATGAATATTGGTTTTGGTTTATAATTTATTAGTTCTTCAATTTTGAGCGGATTAAGTTCTTTTGGAATATTCGAAGAAATGTCATTTTCATTAATCAAACTTTGAATTTGCATAATTCTATTCAAAACTTCACTTCCATATTTGTTATAATGTGAGTGCGTTATTGCAGCTCTGTCTCCTAAAGTTAGAAAAATTCCATCGTGTTTAAAATTCAACACATCAGTTTTAAATTCTTTTTCATCAACGAATTTAATTTCTTGATTAATCATCAATTCAGTTGTGAATTTTAATTTTCTAAAACCTTCATTTTCTGTCAAGGTTTTTTTAGCCAAATCAAATAAGTAGCTCAATAAATCCAAAAATTTGTAGTCAAATATTGGATTTATTTTTCCTAATCCATTTTCGAGAATTGATTTGGCAAATATATCTGAAGTGCAATGGTAAAAAGTCAAGGTTTTTGTTTTGATTGTTAAATTGGTGTGTAATCTCCGTGATTTAAATAAGAAAAATCATTTAAACTTTCCATATAAAATAATTGAGTATTTAGGAAGTCTACATTATAATTAAGGCCATTGTTTTTCACAAAATCACCGCTATCTTGTAGAATGTCATTTATTTTACCTTTAGACCAATCTGATTTTTTTCCTTCCAATAATACGGTTACCATAACAATCTGATTTTTACCATTAATTTCTGGTAGGTAATGAATTATTAGAATAGCATTATTTTGTAAATTTAACTCGTATGTATCTACAAATCCAATTTGTGATTGTCCTCTATTATTTGTCTTATTCCAATTGTAATTCATAATATATTTTGTTTTTTTGCGTCAATTTTTTAATTACGGGCAACATTATAAAGCCTTCTACCCATATATCGCACAAGTACGCCATTAGTTTTTTATTATTTCAAATAAGATTAGAATCCTATCTTTTGAAAAATCAGAAGGGAATTTTATTTTTTGTTTTGATTTTCATAAGCATTCTTAACTAATGAGCCCTTTCTATTTTTATTGAATTTAAGAAACTCATTTTCTGCTTCCACCAATCTGAAAAAATCGGAAAGGGAAATTTCTAGAAAATCACATATTGCAAACAATTTACTGCAGGTCACATTATGGTCAGCAGAGGTATACCTTTCTAATCCTAAACTTTTGCCTATTTCACTATAATAGTCGTTATTTAATTTCAAAAGTACCTTTGAGCCTTTTTCTTTATATAGTTTACTTAAGACGATTGTAATTGCCTCAGTCAGCTCCGGGATTTTAATTTGTTTTCTCATCAAAACAAATGGAGTAATAAAAAATAACCAATACAATTACACATGTGTAAACAATTTTTTATTATATTTGTGTTAATAACATATATTTGCGAATCTTCTAAAAGCAAAAAATTAGAAGCCTCGCTTTGAATCTCGGATTGAAAACTGGTAATTTTTAGACAACGAGAGGATAAGCAGATTGGCTTGCGTCCCGGGCGCGGCCTCTCTTATCGTTGTCAGGTATACCAGTACCCCAATCCGGTAAGTTGAGTTCCGCGCCCTTTTGTATTGGGCTTGGTCGCTTTTTTCTTCTCAACTTTCTTTTAAAGCGTTTTTTCAGTTTTGTTTAGACGGTTTCGCAAGTAATAAAATGTTATTGCTTATGGAATGACTACATAGCGGCTGCAAGGTGGTAATCATGAGATTGCCGCGCTGCGCTCGCAATGACAAACAAAAATGACCCGCTCCAAAGTTTTTGCACGACCGTAGGAGCAGGCCAGTAGTTAAATGAATACTAAACTTAACTGATGCGAAATTATGAAAAATAAGTACAGGCGAAGCTATGCCTATGCACTATCTTTTGCCCTTTTTTTAACCTATAACTCCCCTATTTTTTCACAGAACCAGCCACAAAAAACCATTAGTGGCATTATTACCTCTGATACGGACCCTCTTAGTGGCGTCAACGTCTTGGTAAAGAACAGCGCCCGGGGGAGCATTAGCGATCTGGAGGGGCGGTACTCCCTTACTGCTTCCGCGAATGATACGTTGGTGTTTACCTATTTGGGGTATAAACCTCTTGAAGTTGCAGTTGGTAGTGCCCCTATTTTAAATGTTGTTATGGAGGTGGATGCTACAGCTTTGGATGCGGTGGTAATCAATGCGGGGTATTACAAAGTTTCCGATAGGGAGAAGACTGGGAGTATTTCTCGGGTTACTGCGGAGGAGATCAGCACACAGCCTGTCAACAATCCTTTGGCCGCCCTTCAAGGAAGAATGGCGGGTGTCGACATTGTGGAAACCTCCGGTGTGCCAGGTAGTGGTTTTCAAGTCCGCATCCGTGGCCAGAGCAGTATCTTTGCGGGAAATGAGCCCTTATATATTATAGACGGTGTTCCTTATGACAGCCAATCCTTAGGTTCTTCGTACACCTCGGGCACAATAATCCCTGGCGGAAACATAAGCCCGTTAAATGCCATTAATCCAAATTCCATAGAAAGCATTGAAGTATTAAAGGACGCAGATGCTACTGCCATATACGGTTCCCGTGGCGCGAACGGAGTGGTGTTGATTACCACAAAAAAAGGGAAATCGGGAAAAACCTCTTTTATCATTGGCAGCAGTACAGGCATCGCCCATGTTACTCGAAAGTTTGATCTTTTAAACACGAGGCAATACTTGAAAATGAGAAGGGATGCTTTTACGAATGATGGCATCGCCGAATATCCCGCAACGGCCTATGACCTTAACGGCACTTGGGATACGGATCGGGAAACCGATTGGCAGGAGGAACTTATTGGAGGTACGGCAACTACCCGCACTATCAATGCTTCAGTTTCAGGTGGTAATGAAAATACTAAGGTTCTTTTAAACGGGCTGTATCAAAACGAAACGACGGTTTATCCCGGAGAATTCAATTATGATAGAATCGTACTTAATTCCAACCTGCAACATAATAGCAGCAATGATAAATTCCAGGTCGATTTCAGTTCCAGTTATTCCCTAGAAAACAACCTGCTTCCAGGCATGGATTTATCGTCAATTTCTCTAACCCTTTCCCCTAATGCCCCTGCTCTCTATACGGACGAGGGAGAACTCAATTGGGAAAACAGTACTTGGACCAATCCGCTTTCCCAACTCCAAGGGAAATATACAAATACATCAAAAAGTTTAATGGCAACCACTGTGGTGGCCTATAACGTCTTTAAAAATTTAGAAGCCAAAGTACAACTGGGATATCGTTCTACCCAATTTGAAAGCAACAACCAAATACCCCATACCATATATGATCCTGCCTTTGGTCTGGACAGTAGTGTATCACAATCCTTTCTTCATACGGCCGGGCATACTTCCTTTATTACCGAACCCCAAGTGAACTGGAACATTGAAAATGATACCCACGCCATAAACCTACTTATAGGCGCTACTTTTCAATCCCAGAAAACATCAAATCTCACCCTATTGGGCTTTGGCTTTGCAAATAATGGTTTTCTGGAAAACCTTAGTGCAGCAAATAATTTATTGATGCTGGACGAGGACAGTTTTCAGTACAATTACCAATCTCTTTTTGCAAGGATAAATTATGCGTTCAGGGAACGGATATTTGTAAATATTACAGGGAGGCGCGATGGTTCCAGCCGGTTCAGCCCTGAAAACCGTTTCGGAAACTTTGGCGCAATTGGCGCCGCATGGATTTTCTCCGAAGACCTCAAACTGCCATGGTTAAGTCTCGGAAAATTACGGGGAAGTTATGGCATTACGGGTAACGACCAGATTCCTGATTATCAATATTTACAAAATTACCTTTTGAGCGACTTACCCTATGAAGGGAATATCGGGTTGGAACCTGCTAGAATATACAATCCCAATTATAAATGGGAGGAAAACAGGAAAAAGGAGATGGCACTCGAACTGGGGTTCTTTAATGGAGGATTGGAGTTTTCTCTCGCATATTACAACAATCGTTCCGGCAACCAATTAATAAATTATGCCCTCCCCACAACCACGGGCTTTCCGTCCATTCAGGCAAATTTGGATGCCCTTGTGGAAAATTCCGGTTTCGAATTTGAACTCCGTGGCCACCTGATGCGCAACGATAATTTTCAGTGGACCTCCTCCTTTAATATATCGCTTCCCAAAAATGAGTTATTGGCCTTTCCAGGTCTTGAAAATTCCACCTATGCAAATCAATATATAATTGGCCAGCCCATATCCATTGTAAAACTATACCATCTTCAAGGGGTCAACACTGAAAGCGGTATCTATGAATTTAAGGATTTTAATGATGATGGACTTATCACTGCCACTGGCGACAGGCAATATGTAAAGGATTTAGCCCCACAAATTTTAGGAGGCCTATCAAATTCAATAAAGTACCATAATTGGGAATTCGACCTTTTTCTTCAGTATGTAAAAAAGGATGGTTTAAATGAATTTTATGGAAGTGAACTGCCCGGTACCATGTTCAACCAGCCTGTAGGGGTTTTGAACAACTGGCAGGCCCCTGGCGATTCCTCCCCTATCCAACAGTATACCAGCGGCGCCAACGATGATGCCTATTTAGCCCATTCCCGCTTTAAACAAAGCAGTGGCATTATTTCCGACGCTACCTTTTTCCGCTTAAAATCCCTAGCGATTTCCTATACTGTTCCCCTGCACGGAACATCAAGCAATTCATGTAAAATATCCTTACTGGGCCAAAATCTTTTGACGTTAACGGAATTCAAAGGCGGAGACCCCGAGCAGCGCCAGGGGTTTTTACCTCCTTTACGGAGGATGTCCCTACAAGTACTTTTTCAATTATAACTTTAAAAATCAACGAAATGAAATCGACATATAATTTACAAAAAACAGCAATCAATTTTTCGGCCCTCATGCTACTTCTGCTTTTCGGGGGCTGTGAGGATTATTTGGAAGTTGACGAACCAGTTGGCCAAATAGCCACTGCAACGGTTTTCAATGATGAAAACACAGCCACAGCTGCGATTACCTCCTTGTACGGAATGCTTAGGGACCGGGTGATTTTAACGGGAAATTCGAATGGTATAGGATCTTTGATGGGGCTTTATTCAGATGAATTGGATTATTACGGTGCGCCCGGGGAAAGTATGGAGCATTTTTATAACCATCAAATACTGGCTTCAGACTTAAGAGTAAAAGAACTTTGGGACAATGCCTACCATTTAATTTACATGTGCAATGCAGCATTGGAAGGCATTGAGGAATCTGAAACCTTAACACACGAAATGAAAGAGCAGTTAAGTGGGGAAGTGTTATTTATTCGGGGACTTGTGCACTTTTACTTGGTGAATATTTTTGGGGACATCCCGTATATAAAAACCACAGATTATCAGTTAAACGCCAAGGCAAAACGCATGGCTGAGGAAACTGTTTATGATAACATCCTTACCGACCTATTGGAATCCAAAAATCTTTTATCCATGGAGTACCCAACGGGGGAACGCACAAGGGCAAACAAATGGGTGGTGTCCGCCTTCCTCGCCCGTGTATATCTATATATGGAACAGTGGCACCTCGCGGAACTTGAGGCAGGTGAATTGATTAACAATACGTCCATGTTTAACCTCGAACCTGAGCTTGCCAATGTATTTTTAAAGGAAAGCACTTCCGCCATTTTTCAGTTCAAACCAAAAAACGAAGGCGACAATACCCTAGAGGGGTCCACATATATTTTCTCCACTGTCCCCCCACCTTTGATGGCACTAAATAATTCCTTGGTGCAGGACATGGAAGATGAAGACCTTAGGCGACAATTTTGGATTCAGGAGTTAACGGATGGTTCCAACACCTGGTATTTCCCAATTAAATATAAACAAAACCTCAACACAGGATCGAGTCTGGAATATTCCATTGTTTTTAGAATAGCCGAACAATATTTGATAAGGGCCGAAGCACATTTGATGCAAGGGAACCTGACCGTTGCCAAAAATGACATAAATGTAATCCGTACAAGGGCGGGATTGGAAAATAGCACTGCCTCAACTACACAGGAAATTTTGAATGCCATTATACAGGAACGACGTTTTGAACTTTTTAGTGAATACGGGCATCGTTGGTTCGACTTGCGGAGATTGGACCGAGCCGGAGCGGTGTTAAGTCCAATTAAAATAGGCTGGAAACCTACAGATATTTTACTCCCAATTCCCGAATCGGAATTATTGCTCAACCCAAACCTGGAACCTCAAAATCCGGGCTATTAAAAAATCGCCAAAGAAGTAAAAATAATTTTATAACAATTAAAACTTTCAAACTTGATAATACAACATAAGCAAAGACATTTTTTAAAGCAGACTTTTATAATTTTTTTATTATTAATTGGTCTTGCAAGAACCGCCGCCCAAAATTCTGCCAAAGTCCAAAAAAATGAAATGACGACAAACACTTTGCATGTATACTCGGAGGGGTTGGACAAAGAGTGGAGCAATGAAATATATACCCCGCAAATTTCTCATGACGGCAACTGGACAGCTTTTATCGAAGCATTTCCGGTCAAGGACAATGTCCTGCATTTAAAACATATGGTAAAAAAAACAGGGCTAGAATTACCGCCGGGTAATATTTTCCTATTTTCAAAAGATAGTGAATGGTTTGGAAGTATGGACAAGGATAACGAATTTGTGTTGATAAATTTGGCGAACCTTCAAAGAGAATATTTTAAAGAAGTAGAAACCTTCAATTTTTCCTATGATGGAAAATACCTTGCCATTCTCCAAAAAGAAGAAGGGAATGACCCTATATTGACAATTAGAAACATGCTTACCAAGGAAGACCAAATTTTTAATGGGATAACAAAATTCACTTGGAATCCACAAAATCATTCCCTACTTGCAATTAAAAAGGAACAATCCAATGTCGCAATTCTTTTTGATGCTTCGAAAAAGTCCCTAAAACGTTTTAAGGAGAATTTACTGGGCGACATTCCCTATTTAAAATGGAATGATACAGGAACCGCTGCAATAATTATGGAAGCTCAAGGAAATAAACATCTTCTGAAGGTCTATAATATAAATGATGGAATAACAATTTTGGAAGATTATTTATTGGAACAACAGATTCCAGATTATGAAGTGAGCGATAGGGAACCCTTCCTTTCAGACGATGGAAAAACGGTCTTGTTTTATAGAAGGAAAAAAGAACATCAGCTAACTCCAAAGGAAAAGATTGAAATCTGGAAAACTACAGATCCCGAATTATATCCAAATATGAAACTACAAAAGGAATACGTCTATTCCTTTCTGTTGACGGTTTGGTATCCGGAAAAAGGAATTATAAAGGAAATTGCTACTGAGCGGTACCCCACCGCCTCAATGGATATAAACCATAATTTTGCTGTGGTGTACAATGAGTTGCAATATGGACCACAAAATACCGAATTTCCGAAGGCAGATTTATATAAAAAAGAAATCCTCTCCGGAAAGATGGAATTAATTGTGGAAACACAGCTTTTAGATGGAATGACATCCATTTCCCCCACGGGGAAATATATCTCCTATTTCAAGGACAAGGCCTGGTGGGTGTACAATTTACAGGAAAAGAAAGCAACGAATGTTACACATGGTTTGGATGCCATATTTCAGAATATTGATCTTGAATATCCCGAAGATAGGATGGAAGCAATTGCCCAAGCAGCATGGACTGAAAATGACAGCATTCTTATTTTATCCGACCGATTTGACATCTGGGCTATGTTACCTACTGGGGTTGATGCAAAAAGACTTACTAAGGGCAGGGAAACAAACAATCATTTTAAGATTCCCCCTTTAAAAGATTTTGAAAATAATTATCATGTTACCGTTGGACGTCTTTCGGGCAGAAAGTTGGAATTTGCTAAAAAACAGCTTTTAAATGTCATCAATTATGACTCACATCATACAGGTATTTCTGTATTGAACAGCGATTTTTCAATAGAACCATTGCTGTATGATGACACATCTATTTTCGAGGTCTATATGGCCCCAAACGATGAAACTGTCATTTATATTTCCCAATCAACCTTTATACCCCCTGCCCTGTTTAAATATGATTTGGTTTCTGCAAAAAATAATTTGATTTATCAAACCAATGAAGACCTTTTAAAATATGACTTGGGAAAGAAATCATTGATTACCTATATCGTGAAAGGAAAAGAACTAAAGGGAGCGTTGATGTATCCTGCAAATTTCGATCCTAAAAAGCGTTATCCTATGGTAGTGAACATCTATGAAACAACGTCAAGAAATGCGATGGGTTTTTTACCTCCAAATGGATTCAATCAGAAAGGATTTAGTATTACATCCTATACCACTTCAGGATATTTTGTGTTTTATCCCGATATATCGTACGAGATTTCCAAGCCTGGTCTCTCAGCATTAGAATGCGTAAATGCTGCAGTAGACAAAGTGCTTGAAAATAAAAACATTGACCCAGAAAAAATAGGCCTGAACGGCCATTCCTTTGGGGGATATGAAACAGCTTTTATTGCCACACAATCAGATCGCTTTGCCACATATGTTGCAGGGGCGGCGGTAACCAACTTCACAAGTCATTATCACGGGGTAAATTGGAATAACCTTTCCACAGATCTGTGGCGGTATGAGGACCAGCAGTGGAGAATGGGACTAAGTTATTATGAAAATAAAGACGCGTATTTGGCCAATTCTCCTTTGGAGTTTGTTGAGAATGTTACAAAACCTATTCTTCTCTGGACAGGCGATAAGGATTATCAAATAACTTGGACACAAAGCCTTGAGATGTTCCTTGCCTTAAAAAGACTGGATAAGGAAGCCTCTTTAATCCTTATAAAGGATGAAGGTCATGCCCCTCTGGAAGGTGACAAACAACTGTTGTTATCTATGGAAATAAAAAAATGGTTTGACAAATACTGTAAACAAAAAACAAATGGGACGTAAAACGCCCCATTTGCTAGGCATTATAAATCCCTATGCGTCATAAAGGAGGAACAGGTTTGTCCTAAATCAAAACGGTAAACTACGTTTCCGTTAATTTTACAAACTGCGTCTCCAGTATTATTGCAATCCTTTTGAGTAGGGAAACAATCACCGTTGCTCCAAATATAACCTTGAACAAGGCTATCATCTTTTGGAACATTGCTCTCAGTTGCAAAGGCAAACACTATTGCCAGTAAAAATGCCATCAGGGGCATCCCGAATTTTAAAATTTTTGATCTCATAATATAAAAGTTTTAATGAATTAGTGACCTACTATTTTTTACAGGTGTTCGGTCTTATTCCTGATACTGGCCAGTATGTGTTGTGTTAGGGCCGGGGTTAATGTACTCCGGCTTTAACTTATAAATCCATAACCTTCCGTCTACTAAGGCAATCAAAATGTCTTTATAAATATGGAAAGCATTAAGTTTTTTATTTTGTTGGTGATAGAGGTAAAAACTGAATTCGTAGCTATTCGTAACGATATTATAGACATCAATTATTGCCGCGGAATCAGTAGCCTTTTTATCTTCAAATCGTCCCAAACGGTCGCTATTGATATATAGGTAATCCCCATAAGTTGCTGAATGCCTATTGACCACCACGGATTGCCCCCTTTTGTATTGGTCCGTTTTACTGTGATGGGAAATATCCAAAATTGCTTTACTAATGGTATCAATAGTTTTTCCGGAATAATGAGAGAGGAGATTCTCATCCGTAACCTCATAGCTGTTTCGATAATAATAAACATAGAGGAATTTTTTGTGCCTGCCGTTCCAGAGCAGATCGCCATCCGTATCAAAAATACCATCCAATTGTTTGGTAATAACCGCTTCATTAAAAACTACGGTGTCCTTAGTAGCCGTTTTGGTAAGGAGGCCAAGCATGGTGGTAAAAGAAGTATTGGAAATCGAGGCAAGTCCTACCCGAACGGAATCCACGATTTCGAATTGTTTAAAGTAAGCTTCCTTATAACTGAACAGGTTTGCTTTCCAATTATTGATGTTGCCACGAAAAATTACGGGCACGGTACCGTCTCCCAAATAAAAGTATGGTGGCTCCACCCTTATCATAGCACGACGATAAGGGAGTTCAGTATTGCTGATAGCAACAGGAAAATCCTCTATATGGTGCAGGGAAACATCTAGAGTCTTTAAATATAACGGGGCCTGCAAATTTCCCAAATAAATAATACTGTCCTTAAAGCCAGCGATGTAATAATTATTTGAACCAAGCTCATAATCCGCTAAATACTCCGCCGCATGTGGAAGGTACTTCCGTTGGAAAGCCTCATTTCTGTAAAGTTTCTTCTGGGAGCTAAGGAACAACAAAGTTACCAAAAGGATAGCAAAAGCCGCGATAATGAAAAGAACAGTAAACATGGTTTTCAAAGAAGGTGACAACCTATCAGGTTTTGGTATTCGGGAAATAAACAAAATGGCTACACTAGCCAATACAATAAAGACAATATTAAAAATAAGGTGTTGCGTCCAGCTCAGCTTCTCAAGCACTCCCCCACAAGAACAAGGAATAAAATCAGAGAAATTAAGAATTATAACAATATAGGTCGTAAACATTACCATTAATCCATAGCACCCAATGAGGGCAACCAGCCTGTAACGGGGAATGATCAGTAAAGCAGCCAATAGAATTTCAATACCCGGTACCGATACAGATACCATTCCAGCATAGGCCCCTAAGAAAGGGGATTGGGCGAGCTGGATCTGAAACGTTTCAAAATCCAAGATTTTGCTTGTGGCTGCATAAACAAACAAAACAATAAATAATAGACTAATTACATTTATTGTGAATTCCCTATATTTTTTATTGAATACCATATCGTTTGATTTGATATGATAAAATTCTGTATAAAAATTTCAGGAAAATGAAAATAAACTTATCCCAGCGGTATTATTTTCAATAAAGTGAAAAAATCACGAATTTTCGGATGTAAATTTCTTCCGAAGGGCTTTTGGAGTATAGCCAAATTCATTCTTAAAAGTGGCAGAAAAGGATGGAACACTTTTAAAACCGCATAGCTGGGTAATTTTTTTGAAAGTAAGATTGGTTCCCTCAACCAAAATTTTGGCTTTTCGCAATCGTTCGTTCCTAATAAAGTTAAAAACGCTTACCCCGTATAATTCCTTAAAACCATATTTAATCTTGAAGGTATTGGTGCCAAATTCTCGGGCGAGCTTCTCAATTGGCGGGAAGTCCCTTTCGAGATTATCTATGAAGTAATTCCGTACCTGACTGATTTTTGCTATATCAGAAGACGTTAGAATCACCTTTCGCTTGTTAACTATTGAAGAAATGACAGGGTTGTCCTTTTTGGGATTTTCCCTACTATTTTTGTTTTTGGCAATAAGATATTCCTCCAATTCTACCTGTCTTTTGGAATGTTTTACTACAGTTACTATTACAGTTTCAAATTGACCCTTTTTCCCTCCCAACTTATTTATATAACACGCACTGGGAACCAAAAGACCCGACTTGGTTTTAAATGTAAGCGATAGGGAAGTATCCACCATTTTTTTATTCGTGAGTTTTTTCCAATGTCTTTCCCATTTGGGAACAGACTTTTCGTTTAAAAAGCTATCAAAGGATGCCCCCACAATTTCCGCACAGGTAAAAAACAAGATTTCACAAGTTTGTTGATTAACGGCCTTAACCTTACCGTTTAAATCGATTTCGAAATTCATCAAAACTATATGCTTGATTGTCTCATTTGAATTAACATATCCCTGATGTACCAAAGCTTCCCCAATTTCTTCAGCCATCATATTAATTCCGGATATAATAGCGTCGATGATATCTCTCTTGGAAGATTTTTCAATATGGTAATAGAACCTACCCGCTCCCATTTCCGCTATTGCTTCGGCAATCTTTTTGAGTCGTTTCATTTTAGACATATCGTTATTTTTTAAATTAGTTTTTTATATTTTTCCCATTTCCCTATCAGCAATTTGGCCGTTAAATGTAGTTTTCCAAAAATAATCTCGCTTCGTCCATATCCTGAAAAGCTTTTGTGGGAATGGAGGGTTTGGTAGTCTTAAGATAGAAATAGGATAAAATATCCGACATAGGATTTCCGACAATAAACGCCACTGCCTTAAGCAGGATGGAACCCTCACGTGCCAAGTAGTCCCTACCCGGTTTGTCGACTTCTTCTATTCCCCGTACATCGCACAGGGCTGGGTAGCAAATTCCATTTTGCAATTTAAGGCGATCTGCCACAATCCTTACGGCCGCCTCGTGATCGATTACAACACCTTTGTGATACCGAATGAATAGTAAACCTCCATCAAGTGTATATAAAGCAAAATTATTTTCAATAAAATCCATGTTGTTCGAAAACTGGCTATTCCCTCTATAAAATTACGAAAATATAACCGTCTTAATTTTTTAGGTGATGGTCTACCGCCCCAATCAGCATTTTTTTCTTATCCAAAATGAAAAAAAACTTATCCAAGCGGTATTATTTTTTATTTTGGCTTTTAATTCCCATCAAATGCCAGTAAATTCTATGCTCTAAAAAAAGAATTATGGCAAAAATCAAACACAACAATTTTTTGGATACCGTAAATGAAGTATTTACGGATGCAAAACAGGAAGGCGTTATTCATCTTTATGCTGAAGGGGAAACATTCAACGGACGTACTATTGGAGTTAAAAACAGAAATCTTTTTCACTTTGGCACTACTGGTTATTTGGGACTCGAACAGGATATAAGGCTAAAGGAAGCAGCCATCGATGCGATACGGAAATATGGCACCCAATTTCCGTTGTCAAAGTCGTATATATCCAATCCGCTCTATAGAAAATTGGAGGAGAAGGTAACGGAAATGTATGGGCATCCTATAATCATCACCAAAAACAGCACGTTGGGCCACATTGGGGTCATACCTAGTGCCGTGAAAGATCAAGATGCTATCATCCTGGACCATCAGGTTCATTGGAGCGTGCAGAGTGCGGCCAAGATGTTAAAGAATAGAAGCGTGCCCATAGATATGATTCGGCATAATGATCTGAATATGCTCGAGGATAAGATAAAGCGATATTCAGACCAGCGAAAGAAAATTTGGTATATGGCCGATGGAATCTATTCCATGTATGGTGACTTCGCCCCTATTTCCGATCTCATGGCTTTGAGCCAAAAGTATCCTCAATTGAACTTTTATTTTGATGATGTGCACGGCATGAGTTGGATTGGCAAGAACGGAACGGGATATGTATTGAGCGAACTTGGGGAATTATCGGAAAATATTCTGCTTTTTGGTACCCTTAGCAAAACATTTGGGGCAAGCGGAGCGGTATTGGTCTGTTCCAATAAAAAGATGTACCATGAGATAAAAACCTTTGGAGGTCCCTTGACCTTTTCGGCCCAATTGGAGCCCGCTTCCGTGGCCGCTGCCACAGCCTCGGCAGATATACATTTATCACCGGAAATATATCAATTGCAAAGGGAATTGAGGGAACGAATAGAATATTTTAATGAGCTACTTCAACAAACGGACCTTCCTTTAATTGATCAAAATATTTCTCCCGTATTCTATATTGGAACAGGAATGCCAAAGACAGGATATAATTTCGTCAACCGATTGATGGATGAGGGTTTTTATGTAAACCTCGGAATCTTTCCTGCAGTACCCGTTAAGAATACGGGAGTACGGATTACCATTTCAAGGCACAACCAAAGAGAGGAAATAAAAGGTCTGGTAGCGGCAATGGAATACCATTTCCCAAAGGCCCTCGAAGATACCCACACCAATAGTGAACGGGTGTTTCAGGCATTTAAATTGGAACCAAGGCAAAAAGAAAAGCCTTTAAAAACTCGGATTAATACCGAGTTAAATATCCAATTGGAAGATTCAATTGTAAAAATTGATAAGAATCTCTGGAATAGTCTGCTTGGAGAAAAAGGAGTATTTGACTGGGAAGGTCTGAAATTTCTGGAAGAATCCTTTAGCGGCAATCCACAAAAGGAACATAACTGGGATTTCAGGTATTTGATAGTATATGATGAAGGGCAACAGCCCATATTGGCCACATTTATGACGGTGGGATTATGGAAGGACGATATGTTGGCCGCCGTTGGGGCTTCGCAAACCATTGAGGAGGAACGCAAAAACGATCCCTATTACTTAACCTCAAAAGTGCTGAGCCTTGGCTCCCTATTTACGGAAGGCGAGCATTTATATATAGATAATGCGCATCCCCATAGACAGGAGGCACTGAATTTACTTATGCAAAATTTGGAAAAATTAGAACATTCCCTTGAGGCAAAAATGATTGTGCTGCGGGACTTCAGTGAGAACCAAACCTTACACGATTATTTTCAGGGTCAAGGTTTTGTTAGGATTCAAATGCCCGATTCCTGCAGTATCGAGCTCCCCTACAATGAAACTTTGGAATCCTATACTGCACGGCTTTCCGCTCGCAACAGAAAGCACTTGCGAAAAGAAATTTTGGAAATCGAAGATTTACTAGATATAGAAATTGTGCAAGATGCGAACTTAGTACAATTGGAACAGATTGGGGAATTATATTCAAATGTTCATCAAAATAATTTAGGCCTGAACACCTTTTCCTTTCCCAATAAACTGTTTGCTGAGATGTGGGCCCATCCCAATTGGGAATTTATTTCCATTTGCCCAAAAGATGAACCCAATAAAATGATTGGGGTTATGCTGTGCTATAAAAATATCCATAACTCCTATATCCCTGCATTTGTGGGAATGGATTATAAATATTTGGAACAATACCATATTTATCGCCAACTTTTGTTCCAGACCATTAAACGTGCAATTGAATTGAAATGCACCCATATTGCGCTTGGTCTGACCGCCGGGTTTGAAAAACGTAAGCTGGGAGCTACTGTAAATAATACCTACGCATATATACAGACAGCTGATAATTATACCTTGGAACTCATGGGGATCCTGGAATCCAGTTGACCCCTATAAATACTTGCCCCATATGTATGAAATATCATGATCTAATATCGGAATTCGAAGCCCAGTTGGATGCTTTGGAAACTTGTACGGATGATATTTTATACAAGGCGGAAACCGGTATTGCCTATACCAAAAAATGCATCAATACCCTTAGAAAGGAAGTTATAAAAAATGGATTCAATACAGTGCAGGAAGAGATATACTTCTTCAAACATACAAAGCCACAAATACTGAGCAAGCTAATCTACTACGCAAAACTATTCAATATTGAAAGCAAACGGCCAAGGAGCAGTTCCAAATTCCAGGTTAAATACCTCAACAGAGAGATCAACAGACTTCAGGTTTTCTTTAATGATAACCTGGAGTTTTACCATTACTATCGCAGAGGAGCGACCACCTTGGATGGGCAATATTTTGTCCGTGGCAAATCTGATTTACGGGCAACCACCGAGACCTTTCATCTTTCCATTGATGAAAATTTCTCTACCAGTCAGGATGGAACGGTGGCCACGATTATGGCCTATGACATGCTGATTGTGTATTTGCAACAGGAAATTGAAAAACTTGAATCACATACCGATAACCCAAAAACTGATTTAATGAAGCACACATCAAAACTTTTCTGGACAGGAAACAAGACTGAACTTATAGAATTAATCTACGCATTACACAGTAGCGGTGCCGTTAACAGTGGTACGGCTGACATTAAGGAAATGGCATTGCTCTTTGAGCAGATATTTAATGTAGATTTGGGCAATTACTACCATACATTTATTGAGATCAGGGCCCGTAAGGGCAGTAAGACCAAGTTCATGGACAGACTTCAGGAGACCTTATTAAAACGTCTTGAGGAGTCTGACGCTTAATCCCCACCCATTCCCAAGTTGGGTAATTATTTAAGTGGAGAGGGCGTAATAATATTTATGTTCATTCAGTATTATTTTTCTCTTTTGGCACGGCGCTTCCCATTCAAAATCCTTCAAATTTTATTTCAAAAAATCTTTCCCACCTCTGGATTGACTATTGAAAAATATCACCCAAAGACCTCCAAATTTGTAGAACGAAAGTCAAATCAAGATAGGGGCTATTAAATTAGATGATAGCAATCTTATAGTCCCTTTCATTTAAAACGTTCTCCTATGCCAACAAGTATTATTACCACAGATGATCTTCGGGAATTCAAAATGGAATTGCTCGACGATATTAAAAAGATCCTCAACAAACAGACCTCCGGCACTTTAAAAAAATACCTTAAATCCTCGGAGGTAATGGAAATGCTGCAAATAAGCCCAGGCACCCTACAAAATCTTCGAATAAATGGCACTCTTCCCTATAGTAAGATGGGCGGGATCATTTATTACGATTCCGAGGATATACAGAAAGTTATGAACGACAGCAGGGTGCACCATAACTATGAATAAGTATGTATGAACTATATAAAACACCTCAACGCTGTGTTTCAGAAATTTTACACGGATCCCCGATTGAACTCCACACATATAAGTCTTTATATGGCTCTGTTTCAATATTGGAATATCAATCGGTTCCCAGAGGAGTTTTATATAAACCGTGAAGATATTATGAAGATGTCCAAAATAGGTTCCAAGGCAACCTACCATCGATGTCTTAAAAACTTGCACTGTTGGAAATACATCAGGTATTTCCCTTCACACAATCCCTATAAAGGGAGCACCATCAGGTTGCCCAAATTTGACACAAGTAATGAAACGAGTAACCAGACCTCTTCCGAAACAACCTTTGAACAATTGGAGGGACAAGTATTGGTACCTTATACAAACAAGAAAAAACAAATAGCAAACATTACTAAAACTAAGCTACCAAAAAATAAAAATGAAGTTCTACTATTTTTTGAAAAACGGAACTGGCCACAACTGGAAGGGGAAAAATTTTACAACCACTACACTTCCATAGGTTGGAAGGTTGGCGGAAAAATAAAAATCACTGATTGGCATTCCACTGCGGAGAACTGGATTTTAAAATCCAAAGAAATAGAAACGGCGAAATCAGTGTCCCAAAAACGGGACAACCTCAGAACAAGTAAAATTAAAAATTATGGCCAACCCCTCTAAAATAACTGAAGGCGGCATCGAATACTCCATTGGAAGGTTCAATGGATTGGAGATGTTCTATGATTTCCCTAAGATCTTGATTTATCTGGAGGCGAAGGGAAAAATGTTATTTGGTTCTCAATTTAAAATTCACGAGAATGACAGGGACATCATTTATAATCTCAGCAATTATTTTATACAGGACAAAGATAAATGTGAAAAAGCAGGGATGGATCCGGACAAAGGAATTTTATTTTCGGGTCCCGTGGGCTGTGGTAAAACTTCCTTGATGAAATTATTAAAATTTATTGTGCCGCTCCAGCGCCCTTATTCTGTGGTGCCGTGTAGGAATATTGTTTTTGCCTTTAACCATCTGGGCTATAAAATTATTGAGGATTATGGGAATGGAAGCTTCTTTTGCTTTGATGATCTTGGAGTGGAGCCTATGGGTAGGCATTATGGCCAGGACTGCAATGTAATGGGTGAGATCTTACTTTCACGATATGATCTTTTTTTGAAAAGTAAACTGAAAACCCATGCAACCACCAATCTTAATGCCGCTGAACTGGAAGAGCGCTATGGCAATCGCGTTCGAAGTAGGATGCGGGAAATGTTTAACCTCATTGCCTTTGAGGAAAATGCAAAGGACAAGAGAAAATAAATACAGAATCATGAAAATAGCAACCTTTAATGTACAAAACCTGTTTCACCGGGATCGAAGTTTGGTCCAAAAGACATCAGGCAAATGTGTGTCCGATTGGATTGCAGAATTCGATTCACTTCTGCTAAAAGAGAAATGCCCATCCAATACTGAGCGGTTAAAGGAACTGGCATTCCTACTTGGGTTTGACAAGACTTATCAAAACCCATATGTGGTTATGCGAAAAAAAGCCGGGGATTTATACCTGAAAGGAATGAACTGCTCCAAAGAGCTTAAATCCGGGGAATTGACAGACTGGAATGGATGGATAAAAGTACAGACACTACCTATTGATGCTGAATCCACAAACCATAAGGCTATGGTGATTTCAGAAATAGATCCCGATATATTGGTGCTGCAGGAAGTTGAAGATAAAATGTCTTTAGAAGAATTCAATAATTTTATCTTGCCAAAGTTTAATTGTTTGCCGTTTTCAGAATGTTTCTTGATACCTAATTCTGAAGGCAGTGGCCGGGAACAAGCTTTACTTTTAAAAAATGGATATCAACTGGAATCCATTAAAATTCATAATATAGATGATTCTAACATTGCTACCCAAGAATTGTTGGAATATGAAATTCAAACTCCAAAAGGAAAAAGTATCCTTTTGCTCTCTGCCTATTTTTATGAAAATAAACTCGATAAAGAAAAGGCTTTTGAAATAAGAAAAAATCAAGCTTATCAAGTCTCGGGGATTTATAAAATGCGACAGATGCAGGGCAGAAAAAATATTGTGATCGTCGGAACTATGAATGCTCCCTCCTACTGCAATTCTTTAGCTCCGTTATTACTGGAAACCAACCTAAAAGACGTCACCAAAAATAAAACTTTTAATGTTGATTTTGATGAGGGCAAGGATGCCACTTATTTTCGATTGGGTGCCTACCGAATGGGAGTGAATATTAGGCAAGAAGATTATTTATTGTTATCGCCTGAGCTTTTTTCGAATGTTAAAAGTTGTGGCCTTAACCGTAAAGGAGTTTGGCCTGAGAAACGACCTAATTGGGGTATATATTCCAGTATGCAAAATAGGAATCAAGCTGCCAGTGAGCATCCTGGGGTTTGGGGGGAAATCCGCAAGTAAATTACTCTTCCCAAATAATGCTAAGAGCCTTGCCTTTGTATGTTATGCAGTGTTCAAAAAACTTTCTTTGTAGGTCGTCATCCTTTACATAATTGAAAATATCAACAGCCCAAATTTCTTCCCTTTTAAATAGACTGTCGGTAATATTTAAAAAATACTCTCCCATCACCGTATTTGGAGCTGCCTTATTTTCGTATAACAAATATTGATAAGGGAATTGTTCACTACAATATTTCCAAAATATTTTACCACTTTCCCCGTAGATGATCATTATATCGTGATTCCCAATATCAGCAAATCTAAAAGCGCAAGCAGTTCTACTAACGTTGTACTCATCTTTCAAAAAGTCAATTAATTCAATACTAAATTTTTTACGATAAAAGTCTTTTGAGAACCTATCTTGGGGCATCAACAAACAAGAAGCAAAAAAATCTGCTTCTCGCTCTATCTGATTAAACTGCTTTTGGTTTGTTCTTGATGGATGTGGTTTTAACAATCCCTTTTTCAATCCCATTCTATGGGAATCTATGTAGTAGTGTCCTAGTTCATGAGCCAATGTGAATCGTCCTCTTGCAGAATCAGGTCTATTTCCCAAGTCTGTATTTATGTGGATATAGAACTTCCCTTTGTCGTAAAATGTTATTCCATCAAAAGTGTTTTTACCATAACTATCGTAAAACACCTCTAATCCCTCCTCATCGAGAATTTTATTCAGTGGGGTGATTTTTTCTTGATACTCTAAAGCTATTATTTCAGCTAGTTCCTTTATGCTTGATCTATTCCGAATCATTAGAATCTTTATTGTGCTTTTTGAGCATCTTATCTATGATATTTTGTGGTAAATCTTTGTTTCCTTTTCTAGCGACCATTCTTAAACTTTCAATATCTACATCAATATCTTCCATAAACATTGTAATGATCTTCGGTTCTCTATGGAAAGTATTATTGATTATAGCAATGGGGTCAATAGACATTTTGTCTAGCTTATAGTTATAATCTTCATAAAGTTTATTAAATCTGTCAAGTTCAAGTTCATTACTTGGAAAAAGGAAACCCGTCGAGCCTAACCAACTATCCAAGTATTCTACTTCGATCAATCCTATTTTTTTAGGCTTTGCCATTAATAATATTTAAATAGTTCGTAACGTGTCTGTTCGCATCTCCGTAATAAGTATTCACGGATTTTTGGGTCAAAGAGAGCTTTTCTCTTAAAAGTCGGGTAATAGTTCTTGGAACTTTTTTTCCTTCTTTTTGATAGGCTCGGTAGGTAAAATATATAATACGGTGTTTCTCTGTCAATTGTGTTAAGGCACTCTCAATTGTTTTCAGTTTAGCCAATATATCTCTTTTGGACTCAATATTTTCAATATTCAATCTTTCAACAAGTCCTTCAGCATTATTGACCAAACTTAAATCTTCTTCTTCTGTAGGTTCAGCACAAGTATTTTGCTCTCCATATTTTATAATTTGGGTATATAAAATAGGATACATCCAGAGTAGAATGGCTTTATCAATATCTTTAGACTTAGCTTTTTCCTTTTTGAAGGTGGGATACTTCCATACCCTAGAGAATGTACAATTTGCTATTTCCAAAGCAATCACCTCGCTATATCCATATTTGTTGCAGTAAATTTCAGATTTTCTTTTCAAATCCTCTTCGAAGCGATAGCAAAATTGTGCAAAGGCCAATTGTGCTTCCACAGGAAATTCTTTATTAAAAGAGATGTACTCTAACAGTTCATCGCTAGGTATTTTCTCAAAATCTATGTCTTTATTAGCATCTGTATTCATCTATATACCAAAACGGATATATCTTTTACGGTATATGAGTGGATTGCACTTATAAACGTCATTGACAATTAGTTATTAATGTGTAATAAAATAAAGGGGAGACCCAAATATAGAAAATACATAACAATTAAATAAGAAATAATGGAAAAATGGGCTGATTATCTGATATCACAAGTAAAAAGAGATTCTAACGGGAATGTAATGAAAGTGTTATTACATGCTGACAACGGAGACACAACAACATCTATGGGAGTAAAAACAAAAGATGAAGTAATTACATTAATAAAAGCGGGTTATACTGTAAAAACAATTTTATGGGGTTATCCTCTGTGGCAAAAAGGTGCAGAAGTTCATATTGTTAAAGATAATTCAGAAGAATATCTCAGAACAAAAAGAAATAAAACTGATAGAGATAATTTGGATAACTTAATTCCATTAAATCTATAAACGGTCAGTTTGTCAGAATAAATGAGAAAAATAAGCTGGTTTAAAAATTGAAATAAAATGTTAAAAAAATAAGTATGAAGTTAGATAACAATAGTTTGCGACCATTTATTAATAAAATAAGGTTACGTCCAGATAATATGAGTAAATATCGTGACCAAATAAATAACTTAAAGAAAAAACTGGGAGATAAAATCAAAAATGATGAAAGTAATGGTTTGAAAGTGACAAAATATCTTTTGGCTGGTTCTTGGAAAAAACACACTATTTTGCGTCCAACAGGTGACCATCCTATAGATATAGATTTGGTGCTTTATGTTTCTGGTGACAATATTCAAAATGACTTAAAAAAATTACACGATTTCCTCGTGAATTATTTAAAGGAAATTTATCCTCAAAAGGATATTAAACGCGATGTTGATGCCGAGGGAAATACAAAATCTATTAAAATCAGATTTTCTGGTTCAGGGTTGGAAGTTGATATAGTTCCCGTTATACCTATTGATAGTCCTGAAAATTATGTTTGGCAACCACAAAGAGGTGGTGGTGGTAAATATATTACGAGTGTGGAAAACCATCTCAGTTTTTCTAATAGCCTTCGAAAGGATAATCCATCATATACATCAATTGTTAGAGCTTTAAAATGGTGGAAAAACTATAATGAACTTAAGCCTTATGAAGATGAACCTGGTATTTCCTCATTTTCTATCGAATTAATAGTCGCATATTTAGACACCACAAAAGGGGTGGAAACTGATATTGAGGAAGGCATAATTCGTTTTTTTCAATTTTTGAGCGATTCAAGTTTTCCAGAAATTTCATTTGCTCAAGCAATAAACAGCATACCAGATTACAACACGCCAATATATGTCGCAGATGATACCAATAACGAAAATAACACTGCAAAAAAAATGGACAAGGCGAAATGGGATGAAATTATTGAAAAAGCAGGAGATGCTTTCGATTCCCTCAACATTGCTCAATCAAGAAATAATGAAGGCGCAACCATTGATGAATGGAAACGTGTTTTTGGCCCAACCTTTAGTTTAAATTAATTATGTATAGTACACAAACAAATACGAATACCTATACGGTAACGGATATCAGAAAGACTTTTGAAAATTGTGAAGCTGATATTCGAACCATCGCACGAAGAACTGGTAAATGGTCCACAGAATATGTTGATAAAATAATGCACGATATTATAAAATTGGCTGAGAACAAATACTTGGACAAGGTATCGATTGCACTTAAACGTAGGTCGGATGACTACACACTAAGAGCAGCAAAGTTTAAAACCAATGAAGATGGTAGTAAAACAGATAGTGATAGAGCTGGTCAAAATAATGATTGGGAAAATATTGACAATACATTTTTGACAGTATATCTTTCTTATTCATCCAAATGGCACGTGCTATCAGATCAACAAAAAAAAGACTTTTATACTGCCAATGATTTTAAAATTGGATGGACTACTACATCTGATGACACTACATTTTCTCATTTGAGTTCTAGCAACGCACAACTGTATGCTAGCAAAGGGTACGAACTTCAAAAAATAAATTATAAATAATGGCCGCAATATTTGACAACACAATTGAGCTCCCAAGCAATGAAATTAAGGAACAAACTGAATCACTGGTTGGTTTTGAAATTAAGTTTAAACGTATTTACAATAACCTGAAATTACTATTAGACCAAGACAGTCTTACGGAGTGGAGTAAAAAACATCATAAAATTGAATTGCCTATAATAAAGCAGTTAAAAGATAAGTATCCTTTAATAATTCTTGCAGGAGATGCCGGAACGGGAAAAACCATTTCCGCCATATCCATTGCGGATAGAATGACCCGAGAGCTTAAAAAAGAGGGCTTTTTCTTAAAGTTGAGTACTCGTGTTAGGGGTGAAGGTTTGCACGGAGAAATGGGAAAATTAGTAAATGATGCGTTTGAACAATTAAAAACCCAAGCAGGAAAAAGGCGTTTTGCCTTTTTGTTAATTGATGAAGCTGATGCTATTGCAACCACTCGTGCTACTAGCCAAATGCATCAAGAAGAAAAAGCGGCAGTCAACACTTTGATACAGAAAATAGATGAAATTAGAGAAATGAACGGTAGGGCGATAGTATTTATGTCTACTAATCGATTACATTTCATAGATGAAGCTATTTTGCGTAGAGCTGCCGTTATATTAGAATTTGAACGACCTACGTTGGAAGAATGCAAAGAATTATATGCACAAAGCCTAAAGGGACTTAAATTTACATCTAAAGAATTGGACGAGCTGGCTACAATGTCAGTTGCCAATGAAACATCTGATTTAGGGTATTCGTTTTCCGATATTCGCTTAAAAGTTTTGCCGGAGGCTATTGCGAATGCTTATCCTAATCTACCCCTTTCTTTCTCTATTCTGAAAGATACTATCAAATCTATAAAACCAAGTCCCGCCATAAAATGATAAGAAAATTACTTCAAGCTGCTATCGCTATAGGACTATTGATTTACGGTTTTTTCTTTTTATCTGGTTCTGACCTACAATCTGAATTTATAGGCGCAGGTGTTATTGGTATTTTAGGTTTAGTTGCACTTCTAATAGAAACCATCATTATAAATCGAAATAGGTTAAAGTTAATAATTTACTGCTATTATTTGGGACTTAGAGGGCAACGGATTAGATTTTCTATGTCCTATCTATATCGTATTAGGGTTGATGACAAATATCTTTTAGTCAAAAACAATAACTTTCCGCATTATCAATTGGTTGGTGGAAAATATAAAGTTTTGGACGGTACAAGGTCATTCCTTCAGAAAGAGTTCGATGCTATCGATGACCCCAAACTACCTAACAAGGATTTAATGAAAGATGATTTTGCTTTATTTATTCCTGCAAAGAATGCAATAAAGTTTTTGGATTGGTTTAATGAAGGTAAAGATCGCGAAATAAGCCATTGGAGAGAATTTTATGAGGAATTAATCGAAGGCAAAGCAAATTTATTAAGTAAAGATAAATTCCCTTATATTAATTACAACTTTAAAGGTAGAGTCATGACTCCTATAAAAAGAACTCCTGGTTGGGACTGCTATGAAATTCTTCTGTATGATATATTAGATATTTTGCCAACCCCAGAACAGAGGCAAGCATTCAAACAATTACAAGAACAAGGTGATTCAGATTATCATAAATGGGCGGATTCAGAATTGATAAGTTGTTTAGGTTTTGATAAAAGAGAGAAGAAACTTATATATAAAATAGGAATGCATACTAAATGGGCTATAAATATGAAATGGAGTAAAGAATGAAAGAAACTACTATAACAGAAATAGAATTTCGAAATCCCTACCACGTTGAACCTCCTGGTTCATTGCACCAAATCCTATCTCATCCTTCCCGAGAAAATGATGTTGTTGAATTAGCTCTTTTTAATGAACACAGATATGCATTTTTCTTCTGGAATAAATGGGTTCGAGAGAATAATCTTAGTCATCCTCCTTGTCTAATTTCGTTGGATTGGCATCAAGATTTATGTCATCCAGGTGAAACTGAAAAAAAATGGCTTGAAGAACTTGATTTATCTAGTGATGCTGATGTTTCAATATTTTGCTGGGCAAAACTTGCAGGAAATAATGATGGGCAAATTTTAAGTGCTGCTTATCTTAATCTAGTTGGTAATGTATATGTCCATTGCCGTCAAGCACCTTTCCCAGGTTGTTGGGAAGATGAACATCTCATTGATAAATTTGGCAATACGCACTTAATTAAAAAATTTAAAGAGTTTGAGGAACTCGAAGAATTTTTGTTGAAATCAAATGAAGAGAAGGTTTTTTTAGACATTGATCTAGACTTCTTTGTTCTTGATAGTGGTTTGCATAATGGAAGTTTTGATTTTACTTATATAGAAGAAAATAGAATTCACGAAATGCTATCTAGCGAAAGGAATCTGATGAGATGGATTTTTGAAAGATTGCAAGGCTTCACTATTGCTACGGAACCAGAACATTGCGGTGGATTATTAAAAAGTAATATGTTTTTAGGGAAAATAAATCAGTTATTTTTTAGACCAGAGCTTTTTTCTCCAAATGCAAATTGGAATTGGAAAAATTAGCAACAACTTTTCATCTTTTAATTATCATCTTACTTTATTGAGAATAGTGCACATCTCTGATAATATTGATTTCAGTATTGCTTTTAAGCATTTCATTAATTTATAATACTTGTTTATCATGACAATATTTTTTTATAATTTTCTTAATAACCTTGACGCTATGAAATCAATAACTTCTTTTTCTTTTAGATAATCATTGTCCTTCAAATTACTCAAAAACCCCAATTCCAAAAGCACTGATGGACACTCATTAACTGTCTCCCTCAAAACCTGAAAATCCGCAAATTTCACTCCCCTACTCTCAAACCCAAGATTCTCCTTTAATCCCTTTTGAATATCATAAGCCTGTAATATTGATCCCCGTGAATATTTGCCTTGTTTCTTTGACACATAAACTTCTATACCCTTAGCATTTGGGTTGTCCGCATAATTACAATGGAGCGAAAGAAATAAATCAGCTTTAAGTGATTTTGACAGCTTGGTTCTATCTCCCAAGGAAATTAGCGTGTCCTTATATCTAGTAAGATAAATTTCAAAGCGGTTTTTAAAAATTTTCTGATTTTGTTCAACAATTTCCTTTGCGATGTTCAGGACAACATCCTTTTCCAGAATTCCATTAACCCCCACTGCACCAGAATCCTCGCCCCCGTGACCGGGATCTATTATGATTACCATTATTTTGTTGGAATTCATTTGTGCCAAAGCAGGAGTGTGTAAACCACATAATTCCAAAGCCAAAAGGAGCGAAATGAAAGCCTTGTACCGAACCATACTTTTATCATCTTTTAAACAAAATTCAAGGATTCATTTCCATTTTTAAAAATCTTCCAAAGTTTAACAACCGTTTGCGTTAAAGTTTAAGGATTTTCTTTTCCTCCCTTCTTTTCATAATAGATTTCATAAAAATTCAGTAACCAACCTATTCAAGGTCCCTAAAACGAACAATTATGAAAAGGTCAATTTTCATTTTAACAGTACTATTATTTTTAATCACCCAGAGCTTCGCACAGATTGGCGGAATCGAGGATTCCGTTAATGATGCTTCCGATACCATCCGAGCCATATTCCCGATCATTCTCGGAGTGATTTTTCTTGTCGGGTTTTTATTTAATGCCGGGCATTTCTTCGGGGAAAATGCCGATCTCAAAAAGGGGATTACACGGGTCTTGGTATTTGTGTTAATTGCCGGGGCGGTGGTGGGAATCTTTACCTATCTAATAGGAATCGTAGTATAATGAAACAGTACGAGCCCTATAGAAATATGAGGAAGAAGGCAGTCATTTTTGGACTGCCCCTCTCCCTGTTTGCCATGATGATGATCTCAATTATTGCGTCACTTCTGGTTATTATATTTTCCTTCAGTTTTGGGATTATTGTAGGGGTAATTACATTCAATGTGGGTTTGTATATCGCCCTTATACGGATTACGAACAACCCGCAACTTTTCCATATTTCCAGTCCCTTTCCAAGGATAATCAGTAACAAAAAATCAAGTCTCTACGATTATGAAGAAGATTAATATCGCAGCATATCATCCAATAGCGGATATTCAAGGGAATGTCATTTTTGCCAATAACGGCAATGTGGTTCTTTGTTATTCAGGCAACCTGCCGGAAATATATTCCCTATCGGAAAAGGATTTCGAGGACATTCATGGGGCATGGTTCCAGGCCATTAAATCATTACCGACCGGCTGTGTGGTCCACAAACAGGATGTCTATCTAAAAAGAAACTTTTCCTCAGAAAACCTTCCCAACAACACCTTTCTGGAAAAGGCAACACACAGCCATTTCAAGGGAAGGGAATTTATGGAGCACAAGAGCTATCTCTTTTTCATACTGACCAAAAACAAAGCCCTCAACAATCCAAAATATATCAATCCATTCAAAAAGGTAACAAAGACCATTGTTCCGGAAATGGATGACACCATCCAAAGCTTTTTGGGTGCCGTCAGCGATTCTGTTTCCTTTATAAATAACAGTAGGAAAATGAAATTCACTCCTTTGGAACCAATGGAAATTCAGAGTTTGACGGCAGGCTATTTCAACGGTTTCAATGAGGGTTTCGATACGGACATCATCCTTGAAAAAAAGGAAATGAGCATTGGGGAGAACTATTTTGATGTGCTATCCATAAACAGTGAACTGTGTTTTGGCGAAAATGTGCAGAGCAGCAAGACCAATGAGCATTTTACCTCGGATGACTTTGTGTTCCATCAAGGCTTTGTTGATGGACTGGGGCTTACTTTGAATGAAAACCATATCGTAAACCAGATAATTTATTTGGATGACAAGCAGAAATGGCGAAAGATCCTTGACAAGAAAATTGAGGAGCTGAACAAGAGTTCCAATTTCGGATCGCAGAATAAAGTGGTGCTGAAGAAAATACAATATATCCAGGACCAGATAAACACCGATGACAATGCCCGTGTAATAAGGGGACACCTGAATATTATTTATTGGGACAGGGAAACTAAAAATCTCGAGAAAATCAGTTCCAAAATAAAGACCGAGTTCAAGGAACTGGACATCATCCCCTATTACCCAAGGGGCGAGGAACGCAAAAATTACATACTCAATAGTTATTGCTGCTTTTCCCCCAACTTTTCAAATGAGGATTTATATGTCACCGACCTAAAGCATGCCCTCTGCCTATTGATCAACAATACGAATTATAAATCGGATACCACTGGTGTTATCTTCAATGACAGGGAACACAACATTCCTGTTCTAAAGGATGTTTGGGACGAAAGAAAAAAACGCATAAAGGCACGGAACTTTGCAATCTTCGCTCCCACCGGGGAAGGAAAATCCTTTTTGGCCAACAACATACTCCGCCAATATTTTGAGAGTGGGGTCAGGCTCGTCATTATCGATCTCGGAGGTTCCTATACCAAATTTGCAAAACTGTATCCAGAGCAATATACGGTACTCCGCTATGAAAGTGGGAAGAACCTAGGTATAAATCCATTTTACATAAGTGATTCCAAGGACTTGACCCCAGAACGTTTGGAAGACCTATCCGTTTTCCTCTTTGAACTGTTCGCGTCCGATCTAAAGGTAACCAAAGCACAATCCGTTTCCGTCAAGAAGATATTGCGTTACTATTATAAGCAGATTAAAACCGCCCATTCGCTCAGTAGTTTCTACACATTCATTGAAACCAATCGGGATTCATTATTAAAAAACCTAAAGATCCATCCGGACTATTTTAATATCACCAACTTCCTCCACATTATGTCCGAATATGTTGGGGATGGCCTCTACAGTTTTCTTTTTGAGGTAAGCGAGGACCAGACCTATAAAATCGAGGACAAAAGATTGATCGTTTTTGAACTGGATGAAGTAAAGGACAACAAGGAAATCCTTTCGGTTATGCTGAAACTTATCAAATCGGCCATCCAAAGGACGATATGGAAGAACCGGGCCGAAAAAGGGATCATTCTCTTTGATGAGTTTGCGAAGCAGTTAAAGTTTGAAAATGTATTGGAGAGCGTGGAGTTCTATTACCAGGCCATCCGAAAACAGAATGGCGCGATTGGTATCATCCTGCAGTCCATCAATCAACTTCCCGACAACTCCACGTCCGCAAGTATTTTGGAAAACACACAGGTAATCTATAGTCTCCACAATGAAAAGGGATATGACGAGCTAAAAAAACGGCTTCACCTTTCAAGCCACGATCTTAACCAACTGAAATCGATCAAGAACAATCTTTCCGGAGCACGCAAATACACCGAAATGTTTATCAAGATTGGAAAGGAAAGCAACATTTTCCGGCTCGAAGTGCCCAAGGAAGTCTATGCTGCCTATCTCACGGACGGAAGGGAAAATGAAGAAATAATGAGGCTTTACGAAAAGCATCAAAATATGGAAAAAGCAATCACTGAATATACATCTTAAAATAAACTACTATGAAGACAAAAATTTTAGTACTCGCAATTGCATTATTGTTCAGCCTTAATATCGAGGCACAAGGAATGCCGGTTTATGACAACACAAATTTTATCAGTTTGATAAAGCAACTGTTGGAATCAGGTAAGCAGACTTCCAACCTTATGAAGACCGTCAAATTTTTAAAGGCGCAGAAAGAAAATCTCGACAGGGTAAATGACGTGATCAAACAGTTAAAGGCAGTACAGGAAATCAACCGGGACAATCAACGTTTGATTGACATTGTAAATGAAGACCTAAGGGATATTCTGAATTCCCCTTATATAAAGTCCGATGAGATTACCCGCATTTCCGATTCCTTCAATTCCATCATTGATACCTCCCTCGCCAATCTTGATTTTATTGACCAGATCCTTTCCAGTGATTATATGAAATTGACCGATGGGGAGAGAGCTGCGATTTTAAAGGACAAGGAATTGCAGACCAAGGAAATGTTGGCCGAGATAACAAAAAAGACCGAACGCTATCGGGACATTATTTCCTTCCGGAAAATGCAGGACAAAATAAATAACAGGGAAACGGGATACTAAAATGACTGCAGCAATCCCATTGAGAATAGGTCTGGAGTACATCGATACCATTTATCAGACCATACAGGAAAGCGAGTTTTCGCAATACACCATTGGGGGAATGAAAACGCTCGCAGTATTGTTCTTTTTGATCAATATCCTTAAAAAGTACAATGAGGGGGCGGTGGATAAAGATGGCTACACCTGGGGACTAAGCCCTGGGGAACTTATCAAAAATTTTGTTGTGGTAATTCTGGTCATTTTTTCAACACAGGTATTGGGGTTCTTTGATGGTATCCTGGTGGCCATTGAATCGCAATACCGAAATACCGCTCCAGCCCTGCTCCCATTGCAGATGCAGGACATTCCCTTGGAACAGGATGTAGGCACTATGGATATGTTCAAGAAGGCAATGGCACTATTGTATGATGCACTGGTAACACCACTTTATGGATTTAGGATTTTCGCGTTTATCATCGGTCTGTTTCTGTGGATATTGGATCTGTTTATCTATCCCCTATTTTTGGCCGAACGATTTTTCCTCCTGGGAATTATGCGTGCGTTCTTTCCTCTTGTGATCAGCTTGGCCGTGTTTGAAAAGTTCCGCACTCTGGCATATACTTTCTTTAAGCTCTATGCTGCAGTTTATATGCTGGTTCCCGCCTTTTTTCTGGTCAACATTTTTATCAATGCAATCTATACGGAGATAAATACCAACTTTTGGGTGAACCTTTTTGGTACCGATGTTGGTAGCCGATTCTTTGCCCCCGTAGTGGAGCTTGGTTCAATAGGGTTCATAGTCTTTTTGAAATTCAAGCTCTATAGGCGTGCCACCTCGTTCACCTTACGGCTCTTTACCGCTTAAATGGAATTGAATTATGAAAACACCCTATAAAAATATCTATACAGTCCTAAAAACAAATCGATTTATCGTGATTGCCGTTGTGGTCTTTTCCTTCCTTTCCAGTGCCATTTCGGTATGGTCTGTATTCAGCATCAATAAAAAGGCCTTGAACAATACCTTTGCGGTGAATACCGATGGTTCCGTTATCCCACTTAAATGGGTAGCACAGAAGGAAAACCTTAGGGTCGAGGCCTTGGCACATCTTGACCTGTTCCATACCTATTTCTACAATATAGATGCCAGCAATTATGAAAAGAACCTTGAGAAGGCGCTTTGGTTGGGAAACAGTTCCGTGGATAATCTGTACCGCCAAAAAAGGGCGGATGGAGTATATAATCGACTGTTACAATATTCATTGGTACAGAAGGTACAAAGTATTGAATCCCAACTGGACCTACAGAGCGATCCCTATAAATTCCGGACCAGGACCCTATTTGAGATAAATCGAGGAACGGTCGTGGACCGCTATGAATTGATATCCACAGGTAACCTGATCATCGTGGACCGAAACTTTCCCAAGAACACCCATGGACTTTTGATTACCGATTATTTTGAAAAATCCCTTAAAAAACTGAACTATGAAAATTGAAAAAAATAAAATAGTATTCGTTTCCGTCTTAACCGTGGCTTTGATCTTTGTAATCGCATATTCCATAATGTTGCTATCCGACGATGAATCCAAAACCGAAAGCCTGACCCAAACAACTGTCCCGGAACTGGATGAAAACCAAAAAGAATACAAAACCAAACTGGAAGCAATTGATGCCCTGAAAGAAGCCAAGGAATCGAATGCACCGAGTATCTATGATGAAGCGAATATTGATTCCCTTGGTTTTTATGATCCCGATTTTATGGACAAGGAAAAAGTGAGGATTGTGGATAGCATATATAAGCATAACAAGATAAATTATAGTGAGGACAGATATGTTGTCCCCGAACGACATCGAAGAAAACAAAAGGTTGGGGATGACTCCCTAACCATTGAGAAGGAAGAGGATATAGCCCTTAAGGAATTGGGGCTGGAACATCAACTTTTTTTTGCTGCCGATCCCATGGCAAACCCGAAAGTGGGTATTGCAAATACAGATTCGGAAATATATGTTGAAGTTGATGGCAATCAAGTTGTAAAGACCAATTATCGCTTACGGATGCGCTTGCTAAAGGATGCCGTGATCCATGGGATGAAAGTTACCAAAAACACCCCGATATATGGTTTTATTAGCTTTAAGCCGAACCGGGCAATGATTGAGATCGAGAACATTTACAACCAACCCGTAAAGCTAACGGCATTCGACATGCAAGACGGAAGTGAGGGAATTTATGTGGAGAACAGTTTTCGCGCTGATGCAACGCAGGAGGTCGTGGACGATATCGTGGGTGATATTAATATTGCCGGGGTGCCACAGGTAAGTGGTATCCAAAAAGTGTTTCAAAAAAATCAGAGGACGGTAAAAGTTACCGTCACGAATAATTACAAACTAATTTTAAAACCAACGTTATGAAAAATTCAATTTTATTGATGGGACTATTTCTTGCAGGCAGCTTCCATATGGAAGCACAAAACCACACCTCGCTGGACACGATCTTTGCAAACGACCAAAAGAACGTGGCGCTCTTTTTTCCTGCTCCGATCAGACAGGGAATAGTGGGTTCCAGTGATTTTGTTTTTACATACAACCGTGAAAAGGAACAATACTTTGGTCTGCTTCAGGCAAAACCGGGAAAGGCCAGTAACCTCCTTGTCATTAACACGAATGGTTCTATATTCTCATATATCCTTAGCTATAGGGACCAACTGGAGAAGCTGAACTATTTCGTTCCCCAAACAGAAAGTATTGGCTATGAACAACCAAAATTTACGGAAAGATCCGATTCTAGCAAAGTTGCCAATCTGTTTACGGATAAAACGTTTTACTACGAAAGGTTTTGCTCTTATCTTTTGACACGGAAACAAAGAATCGGGAGTATCCAAAATCGCAAGGATGGTATCATGCTCAGTTTGGAAAATATTGTTTTTGATAAGGAAGAACTCTATTTCGTCATCAAAATCGAGAACAAATCATCGCTAGATTATGATCTGAATTTCCTGAATATTTCCGTACAGACCAGAAAGCAGGGCAGGAAAAAATCCATACAGCGTATTTCGCAGGCTCCTAATTTCAGATATAATGTGCCCACCAAAGTCACAGAGAAAGAGATAAAAAGGATGGTTTATGTACTGCCAAAGTTTTCACTTGGCAATGACAAAATGGTTGTTTTGGAACTGAATGAAAGAAATGGGGAGCGGAACTTGAAATTGAAGGTTTCGAATAGGTATATCAATAATCCTAATTGAAACAGATGTGAAAAACCTAGCTCTAATACTTCTGGTTTTTATTGGTGCCGCGTGCTCCCAACAAAACCTATCCCCTTCCGAAACTGCCAAAATTGTTGTGGAAAGTTTCTATAATAAGGACAATCAGAAATTGAAAGAATACACTACTGCTGAGAGCTATGAATCTTATTTATTTATACAAGACATGATAGCTACCGGAACTTATGGCAAATCCAATTTTAAGGTTTTGCAGGAAAAAGTGGAGGGAGATATTGCTTGGGTTCAATTTACTACTTCCTATGAGGAGAAACCTGAGACTTTTAAGCTTATTAAGGAAAATGAGCGGTGGAAGGTTGCGGAGAAGGGGTTGCGGGAGAAAGGGCCTTTTTGAGAATAATATTTATTTTTTGGTAAGTTTCAATTACAAAACCTCCTAATAATCACAAACTTTGTTAATTTTATTGATTAACAAATTTGTGATTCTATTTAATGGCATTATTCCAGACATCAGTTCTAAAGAAATATTTAGCACAACAAGACGAGACAGCAGTTGATAAAGCGTACCGCAAGTATTCCAAATACTTTTTAAACCCTGAAGTACAAGAAAACATACGTAGTAGTAAAGAAGAGCAGTTTCAAGCTACATTTCTTACTGAACTTTTTGTGAATGTGCTGGATTATACTATAAACCCAAGCCCCAAATACAATCTTACTACTGAATATAAAAACGAAAAAAACAATCGAAAAGCCGATGGGGCTATTTTACACAACGAACTTACCGTTGCAGTTGTCGAACTCAAGGGAACTAACACCAAAGATTTAGAGAGCATACGTAGACAGGCATTTGATTATAAAGTAAACCATAAAGGTTGCCGGTTTGTAATTACCTCTAATTTTGAAAAGCTTCGTTTTTACATTAATGATGCTACCGATCACGAAGAATTTGATCTCTTCCAGCTTACACTAAAGGATTTTGCGTTGCTGTATTTATGCCTTCAGAAAGACAATTTGCTCAAGGCTGTACCATTAAAAATCAAGCAAGACTCATTGGTAAAAGAAGAGCAAATTACCAAAGATTTTTATAAAGATTATTCCCAGTTTAAGCGTGAACTTTATAGAGATTTGGTAAAGCGAAATAAGAAAAAGCTTAAAACTACTCTACAAAGTGACGTTAACATTACTGATGATTTAGAACACCTAAATGACTTGGAACGTCTTGAGAAAAATATCAAACTCACACTTTTTAAAAAATCCCAAAAACTTATCGATAGGTTTCTATTCATCTTTTTTGCAGAGGACAGAGATTTACTAGAATATAATTACACTAAAAAGTTGTTGGAGGATTGGCAAAATGTTCGCAAATTAGATATTGATGAACCTTTATACGACCGCTTCAAAAAGCATTTTAGCTACCTAGATCAAGGTCGTAAAAATGAAAATGGAAGAAGTGAAATTTTTGCTTACAACGGAGGATTATTTAAACCAGATCCTATACTTGATAATTTAGAGATAGATGACGATTTACTCTATAATCATACATATACATTATCCACTTATGATTTTGAAAGTCAAGTAGATGTCAACATTCTAGGACATATTTTTGAAAACTCTCTTAATGAAATAGAAAGCATTACTGCGGAAATAGTAGATGGCGAATTCGACAAACAAAAAAGTAAGCGAAAGAAAGATGGTGTTTTTTATACGCCTAAATACATTACCAAGTACATCGTAGAAAATACTATAGGAAAGTTATGTGAAGAGAAGAAAGCTGAACTTGGTTTTAGAGAAGAAGAATATTTTAAGGGAAGGAAAAATCGAAAAGGATTTTTTCTTCAAAAGTTGGTAGATATACTTGACACTTATCGCGACTGGCTCTTACAGATTACCATTTGTGACCCTGCTTGCGGGTCTGGAGCATTCCTAAATCAGGCATTAGATTTTCTCATCAAGGAACATCAGTACATAGATGAACTCAAGGCAAAAGTTTTGGGTGGTGGGTTACAGTTTCCAGATATTGAAAACACAATTTTAGAGAATAACATATATGGTGTGGATCTTAATGAAGAGTCGGTAGAGATTGCAAAACTCTCACTTTGGTTACGTACCGCTCAACCACGAAGAAAGCTCAATGATTTGAGCAATAATATAAAATGTGGAAACAGTTTAATAGATAGCAAAGCCATTGCAGGAGACAAAGCTTTTCATTGGGAGAATGCTTTCGCAAAAGTATTTACAAATGGTGGGTTTGATGTTGTTATTGGGAATCCTCCTTGGGGCGCAAAATTACCAGCGACAGATTTAAAATATGTTAAATCAAAACATCAAGATATAATCGTAAGGATGGTAGATTCTTTTATGTTTTTTGTGGACAAATCAATTGATATCACAAATTATAAAGGAATTATAGGAATGATAATACCAGATGTCATTTTATATCAGAAAGACAATTCTAAACTTCGGGAGAGAATTCTAAAAGAAACTCAATTAAATATAGCTATAAATGTTGGAGATGGAATATTTGAAGATGTAGCAAGACCATCTGCAATAGTAATATATTCAAAAAACAACACCAAACAATCTACGATAGTTGGAAATTATAATAAATATAAAGATGATGATATTAATTCAATTGAGACTTACGAGGTTGAAAAAGATTTGTTTTATTCAATACCAAATACAGTATTTGCGACTCAAAATTTGAAAGGATATGAGATACTAAAAAGACACAATAAAAAAACATTAGACAATTTCATTGACGAAGATGGTATACAAAGAGGAATCAGTCCTGATTTAAAAGATGCATTCATAGTAGATCAAAACACCATAAATTCTGAAAATCTTGAAAAGAAATTTATAAAAAAAACCGTAACAGGTGGTGTAGATGTAAAAAGATATTTTACGATTGATGCGGACAAAAGCCTTTGTTATATCACTAAAAACGACAACCCCGAAGATTTTCCAAATATTCACAGACATATCAAGCAATATCTTCCTAGAATAACCTGCAAAGAAGTAAAACAAGGCAAACATCCATTCTACACCTTACATAGAGCAAGAAATCAACAGATTTTTGAAAAAGAAAATAAAGTACTCGGTGTTATTACTGGAGATAGCATTATTACTTCCATAGATAGTAATAAACTATATCCTACCGATGGTCTGTATATCTTTAGTGCCAATAAAAGTGTTTCCAACAAATATCTATCGGCTATTTTAAATTCAAAACTCTCTACTTATCTATATAGGTTACTTTCATCAGAGACAGGAAGAACAATGGCACAGGTAAAGCCTGTTTTATTATCTCAACTTCCCTTTATAGAACCGACGAGTGAGAGCATTGAAAAAGTTGAAGAGCTATATAATATTATTTCAAGTGAAATCAAATTATTTACGACGATACAAGATAAATTCTTAACATACCTGTATCATCAATTTAGAATCGAAAAATTTTCCCGTAAACTAGAAAACTGGCAAGATATAGATTTCGGAGAATTTATAAATGAATTGAATAAAGCTATAAAAGAAACCAACAAAAAACGTCAAAAAGAAGACCAAAAACAGATAAACATTCTTACAAAAAAGGATGAATTTGAGTGGCTTGACCTCTTTGAGCAGAATAAGAAAAAAGCCCAAGAGCTACAATCAAAAATTAATTCCATAGAGCAACAAATAGATGCTATGGTTTACGAGCTGTATGGATTGAGTGAAGAAGAAATTAAGATTGTGGAGAATGCATAGAGAAAAATTTAATTTTAGTGACATTAAAATCTACGATACAAGTATGTTTCCAAAAGTGAGTAGAGAGGATTTTCTGAAAGAAAGTCATCTCTACCAACTAAATCTAGCATTGAAACCTTATGAGAAATATATAAAGTTCACTGAAGATTATCTAGACAATCAAGCTGAAAACTTTCAGCGAAAACATTTAGAATCTTTACAAAACGAAAATAAAGATTGGAGAAAGAGTGAAGAATTTGCGCAACAAATGTTAGAAATTGACAATGAGTTTGCACAAAGATTTAGGGAATCGATTATCGTCCAACTATTTTCCTTTTTCGAAAGAACAATTGTTAGTTCTTGTGAGATGTACTATTCAAATAAAGAAATCAATGAGAGTAATTTTGATGGGACACCAGATAAAGCTGGATTCGATTACGCAAAGACATTTTTAAAGAAGAATGCCGGAATAAATTTAAAGGATATTAATGACGTGTTAGACTTCTTTGCTAAGCTAAACACTTTACGAAACAGAATCGTACACGATCAAACATTCTATTTTTATGATGAAGAAAAGATAATTAATGATCTGAGAGCCCTTTCAAAAAATCGTTTTAAACTAGTAAAGCAGAAAACTTATCCTACGATGTTTCACATTTATTTCGATGAACCAAAATTTTCGCTTGAGATTATTGAAAAAATCAAATCCCTTTATCATAAATTGGGGCAAAATGGAGTTTATTATTAATATCATAAATAATGAGAATTAAAAATATAAAAGTTAGATTTTTTAGAATGTTAGCTGATATTTCTATTAATTTAGAGGATGATATCACACTAATCGTTGGCAGAAATAACACAGGAAAAACTTCACTATTAGAAGTAATCAAAATGCTTACCTCGAATGAGGATTCTCTGTCCTTCGAGGATTTTTCACAATCATCATATTCATTATTTAAAGAACTCAATGCGGAATTTGAAAAGACTATTAATCCTGAAATTCCTGATGATGAAAAAGAAGCTATAGAAATCGATATTCAAGATCGTTTTCCAAAAATTCAACTTCAAATTGAGTTTAGCTATGATAAACTTAAAGACTCATTAGTTGAGCTTAGCGAATTTATCACTGACTTGGACGTTGATAGAAATGATGCTTGCGTTTTATTATCCTACGAACCTGTAAACACTTTAGGTTTATTAAAAATGTTTAGCAACAGAGAGGATAAGAAAATTAATCTAATTCCATACTTCAAAGAAAATTTGAACTCTTTTTATAAGCTTAAATGCTATGCTAAGGATATAAAATCAGATTATCAACGAGAAATTGAATTAGGTTTCAAAGAAAAAATAAAAAAGATTGTTTCTTTTGAAGATATCAAAGCTTTGAGGGTTTTGGACGACAAAAAGAATGACAAAAATAAAACGCTTGCACTGGGCTTTTCTAAATATTACAATGAACGCGATAAAACTGATGCTAACGTTAAGGCCGTAGAAGAAAAGCTAAAAGACGTATCAAAAGACTTAAAAGAAAAATACGATGCCGTCTTAAAAAAAATATTAGCCGATCTAAGGAAATTTGGAGCAAAAACACCCATAGTTATTCCGCAAATTACCATAGATTCTGAATTTGATTCCGAAGCAGTAATAAGAAATAACATCAAGTATTACTATAAGCAAGAAGAGATTAATTTACCTGAAAGCTATAATGGATTAGGATATAGTAATCTAATATATATGGTATTAGAACTTGCGAGCTTTATACAACGTTTCCGGAATGCAACAGAGGATAAAGTTTCGGAGTTTTTGGCAGTACTTATTGAAGAACCAGAAGCACATATGCATCCCCAAATGCAACAAGTTTTTATTAGTCAGATAAAAGGAATTCTCGAAGATGCTAAAAAAGAGAATATACACGTCCAATTAATAATTACTTCCCACTCTTCACACATTTTATCAGAGGCTGGAATTGATTCTGACAAAGGCTTTAAACGGATTAGATATTTCAATAGAATAGAAAATGGTGTTGAAGTTCAAGATTTTAATAAACTCAATATATCGAATGAAAAACAAACCGCACGTTTCTTAAAACAGTATTTAACGCTTCATAAGTCAGATCTGTTCTTTTCAGATAAAGTGATTATTGTAGAAGGCACAACTGAAAGGATGTTAATGCCACAACTCATTTTTAAATCTGCACCTGGTCTGTCAACTCAATATGTTTCCATTCTAGAAGTGGGCGGTGCTTACACCCATAAATTTAAAGAGATTTTGGAGTTTTTAAAGTTGAAAACATTGGTGGTGACCGATATTGATTCAGTCGATTCAGTCAATGGTGAAAGATGCCAAGTCAATGGCGGATTAGGTGGCGAATTAACATCTAACCACACGCTTAAAGATTGGATTCCAAATAAATCGACCATTATAGAACTTTTAGCTTGCAAAGAGAAACACAAAATTGAATCTGGCATTGTTAGAGTAGCCTACCAAACTGAAGAAACTGGTATAATAGGAAGAAGTTTTGAAGAAGCTTTTATCAATACCAATCTTAATTTACTTAAATCTTCCTATAAAAATGAAAAGGGGGAAGAAAAAGCCGTCAAAAATCTATTTAGCTTTTCTAAAGTTAAATCAGCCGAAACTTTAAATGCCGAAACACCATTTCAATTGGCACCCACGAGTTCAAGTGCCAAAACAAATTTTGCATTTGATGTTATGTCCTTCCCAGAAGATGACATCGCAAAATGGCAAGTGCCAGTATATATTGACGAAGGTTTAAAATGGTTAGAAAAACCATTGATTACGAAAATGGAGAAAGAAACTATTGCAACAAACGAAGAAGAGGAATAAGATGGAAGCAATAGATCAAATAAAAGAAAAAATTACTGCAAAGAGAAGTTTTGTGCTTGAAGCTGGTGCAGGTGCTGGAAAAACTTATGCGCTAATTCAAACAATAAATTACCTGATTGAAACCAAGAGTAAAGTTTTATCTCTCAACAATCAAATGATTGTATGTATAACTTACACTAATGTGGCAAAAAATGAAATCATTGATCGTCTCGAAAATAATCCTTTAGTGCTTGTCTCTACAATTCACGAATTTTTGTGGGATTGTATAAAATTATTCAACAAGCAATTAATTAAAGAATTTGACGCGATCAATACGCTGAAACACGAAGAGAAACCAGATAAATATACTCTTGGATTAATTGAGCGAATAAAATCAGTCGAATATTCGGATAGAGCTTTTAGTGATTTCGAAGAAGGGACAGTGGGTCATGATGATCTTATAATATTATCTCAAAGAATGTTTCAGAATTATGAACTTCTAACCTCTATTTTAGCTTCAAAGTATCCATATGTGTTTGTGGATGAATATCAAGACACCGCACCCGAAACCATAAAAGCACTCTTAGACTTCCTACTTCCCAGAAATAAAGAAAAGATTGTGTTAGGATTTTATGGCGATTCGCATCAGAAAATATACGATACTGGAGTCGGTTCACTTCAAGACTATGTAGAAAGTGGGGTTATAGACATTATTAAGAAGGAAGAAAACTATAGGAGCTCTAGAGCAGTAATCGACTTATTAAACAATATAAGGACGAATATAAAACAAAAAAGTCCTGATGAAATAGAAGAAGTTGAAGGAAGTGTAAAGTTCTTTAACTGTGCAAATTATCCAGAGCAGACTAAGGGTCAAAAAATAACAGATTATGAAAAATCTTTGATTCCTAAAAAAAATGATAATTACGATTATATTCTTGAAACATTATTAAAATCTGGTTGGGATTTTGGCCCGGGAAGCCAAGATAAAATCTTAATAATAGCAAATAGTCGAGTTGCAGATCGAGGTGGCTTTGGAAACTTGTATGGTATTTTCAGTAAACGATATGGCCAATCCGCTAATGATATGCTACTTAAAAGAGAAAGTCATTTGATATCCTTATTCGTAGGTTCTATGGATAAGAAAACTTCAACAGAGCGGAAAACAGGCGTTGAGCATTTAATTGCTTTTTATGAAAATAAAGATTATGGCCAATTGTCTTCTTTATTAAGTTCAAATGGCGTTCAATCAGTTAATTTAAAAAAACATAGTGATAAAGAGTTTATCATCAATAAACTAGAAGAACTCAAAGTGTTACGTATAGAGAAAACAGTAAAAGATGTTTATAAGTTCGTGGTAGAAAATAAACTAGTAACCAAATCAAAAGGCCTACAAGGTTTTATTGAAAAAATAAACACAAGCCTTGAAGGCTTGGATGATGACATAAAAGGTAAAATAGAGAGAGACATTTCATTATTCAATACAGTTATGGCCCTGTCTTATTCCGAAGTAATTAATTTTTTCAAACATACTCAGAATGAGAATGTTTTTTCCACAAAGCACGGTACAAAAGGAGAGGAATATAGAAATGTACTTGTAGTAATTGATGATACTAATTGGAAACAGAAATACAATTTTGAGCATTATTTTGATAAAACTGAAGAACGCCCTGATAGAATGGAAAGAACAAAAAATCTCTTTTACGTATCCTGTTCCAGAACAAAAGAAAACTTAGTCGTTCTAGCGCTTTCAAAAATGGAAAAACCCGCTGTGAACACTATCTCTGCTTGGTTTGGTGCTGATCATACAATTGAAATTAAATAACCACACCGTTGCAGTATAGTGACAGGAATTGCATCCTATTCCGCTCTCATATATTCCCCCTCAAATGTTACATTCATACCAAAAAAGCCAATTACATAATCTTCTTTTACTATTATTTTATCTCCATTAAACTCAATAAAAATACGATATAAATCATCTCCCGATTTCTGTGAATAAACTGTGGCGTTTTTAAGCAAATCACTTTCAAAGTCTAATTGTCCAATGTTTGGCCCATATTCGTTTTTAATACCCCAAAAAGAAAGACCACTTACTTTAATTCTATCTTTTCCAAGATTAATAATTTGAAATTCGGCTTGCTCATTAAAGCCCTCTCTAATATACCTACCACTAATTAATCTTTTAATTTCAGAATAATCTTCATTTCCAACATTCAATGGTTTTTTCCAAATTTCATCAATCTCATTGTGCAATTCCTTTCTAAACTCCCTGACTTCATTAGTGGTTAAGTTTTTAGATTGACTTGTTTTACTATCAAATTGATCATGATGCTCTAAACATAAAAATGCCAAATTATCCAATCTATTATCATTTCTATCTCCATTAATGTGCGCAATTTGACCTTTTTTAATATTATCATCTCTTTCTAAACCAAAGCAGATACAACATCTTCTTCTGCATTGAATCAAAACTTGAGTTTTAATTTCAGTTGATATTTTTTTTCTGCTCATATTTTCATCGATCTCACAAATAATCTCAAATTAATTGGTTAAAATAGGTGATTTTAATTTTATCTTGATAAAAAAACTATTCGTCTTAACGTGTTTTGTTTCTCGTCAAATTTACAGTTTTGTTACATTACTTATATAGCAATTAGTTAATTTTGAATTCTCAAATTTAGATCTAGTCAATTTCTTCTGAAGGAATAAATTCTTTTCAACTGCTTTAATCTGTTCCAGCCCATCCATTGAGACTGCCACAAACCATCCTTCTCCTACCTCTCCATCTTTTTTAGGTATCAAGCTAATATTACCGTTTAACCAATAAATAGATTCTGCCATTAATTTCCCTTGTCGATTTTTCCAGGCAAATAATTTCGCCGGTTCAGGTTTCCATCCTAAATATCTAGCTAAATCAGGGTTAATCGCTATCCATCTGGATTTTAAATCAAATTGATCCAACCTATGATCCCTTATTACCACAATAAACTTTCCTACATCAATTATGTCGTGATAATCCCCACTTAATCTATGAAAAACAGATCCAAAAATGAAATCTTCCTCTTCGGCTACATGTTCTTCAATAGCAATTTGACACATATATTCTTCAGTAGGAGAACCCCAATCCAAGTTTTTAATTTGACTGTATTCTGCAATAATTTTGAAGTTTTCATTATAGTCCAAAAGTGATTCACTTAGTCTTTCTGATTCATTTATACGTTCAATCCAATCTTTACCTACTGCGCCAAATTCACGTTCTTTTATTGTTTGTATAAATGCAGGTTTAGGTAACTCATTGAAAAATGACACAGCATAATCGTGAGCGGTAAAAACATCCACAATCCTTGTCCCATCCATTTTTCCGGAATCAATTAGTTCAGCAGCAACACGCATTATCGCCTTTCTTGCCGTAATAACTCTGGGTCTTGGAAAAGAATAGTCCAAGTTGATCTCTTTTAAATGGTTTCTGAAGTTTATTTCATATTCATTGGTCCATTCGTCTTTTGTACCAATTTCTTTCATTATCGAATGAGCTCTATATATGAGATTTGATTCTTCAATATTAGATTCTTCAGTTAGTATTTTGATTAAAGATTTGAAAGGTCTTAAAAGTTCTCGAGGATTATCAACGTCGATTTCTGGAAAAATTGACTCCTTATCCTTTTTGAATTTTGATGCGTTAGGTGCGGGTATATGCAAAGAGTAAACACTTGGCAATTGAATTTTATTAGTTATAGGACTCGGTTCTCCCATCACTTTTAATATTTGTTTTGAATTTTCTCTTATTATAAAATCCTTTGATAATGCCATCTCTCTAATTTTAGGCTTTAAAGCTAGAATTCGTGATGAATCTAATTCCTTTAGAGTCATTATTACATCCATGGACAGATAATCATCCATTTTTCCTTTTATCAATTGAGCCAGAGAATATTCATTATTATTATCAATATATCTTGCCAATAATATAATTGCCTGCTCCTTAATTAAGGGAACAGAGCTCTTTATTAAATATCCTAAATAATCAATGAGAGTTTCAATGATTGGTTGCTTTATAGAAGCGAGAATAGGCAAACCCTCCGTCGGTTTACTATTCGACATTAACCTCTGCAAATAACCAAATATTTCCGGCCAGAGGTCTTCCTCCTTATAATTTTCTGTCAGGAGAGGAACAATATCCTCTAAGTGTTCAACATACGTACCTGAATAATTACCACTTATTATGTCGTTGGCAAATACTTCAAATGCTTTATGCCTCGAAAGTTTGGGGTTTATTTTTCTTAACGCATTAAAGGCACTTATTCTAGTCCCCCCATCATAGTATTTAACCCACCCCGATTCACTCGACAGTTCAATACTTTTATAAGCTAACTTTGCAGCTAGTTCTTTATCTCCAAGATCAAATGCCACTCCACTTAACTTCGCAAACAAGATTGACTCTTTTCTTCCAAGACGAGCTATATTAACAATCTCTTCAATTTGATTGGAAGTCAATAATGAAGCTATTTTTTCAATAACTTTTGACCAATTAAAAAATGAATTTGCCTGATCTTCTTCTTGAATGATGTTTTTGAAATCATCAAAATTATTGACTCGTGCCAACACTTCACTTTCATCAATCTTTTCATAATCTTTTTTTAAACTCAACGTATTTGAGGAAGTCGATGAATTGTGCTTATCGTTCATTTCAGGAGTTTTGAAATCCGAATAATAATCAACTATTCTAATCTCTTTTGACAAAAAGAAGCTTTCAATCTCAGAGAGCAAAGAATATCTAGCTCCTTCATATGCCTTAGTATTTATAGCCAAAAGTATATCCGACACATACTCTTCCATAAAATTATCTTGAAAAATTTTATATCCTGTCGCTAAGATCTGCTTAAGCAATGAAGTATTTGCCCCCTCATCGAGAAGCAAAAATAAACTCTTGTATAGCAGAAATATACTTTTGAACTCTTCTTCACTTTCTGTTCGTAAAACGAAATATCTTATAAACAGAGAAAGTGAGTCTTTAAAGTCTACCAAATCATGCTCTATTTGCCAGATGGCCTGCTCAAGCCCATCGCGTAGATTATGTTCATACGTCACCTCTAGCAACTCTTCAGAGGCGTTCCAATATGCTCTCCCTTCAGTTGTTTCTTTTATGTGTTGCAAATGCGATAAGAACCATTTTATTCTCTCAGAAGCTCTTGATGGTTCTTTCTGGTTTATTTTTCTCAACCACCAAATCCAAGTACTGAATTGATAATCTTTTCTATACCCTACTCCAATAGACTCCTGTATAGCTTGTTTTAACCATTTTTCACCTTCCTCCAGATTATCTAAAAGAAACCACGCTTTTGAATGAGCCAAGCACTGATTTATACGACCGCTTATATCTTGGTCACCTAACATTGACTTTTCTAAACCTTTCAATTGTGATATGGCCTTTTTAGAATCAAATCCATTCTTAAATAACGATTTAATAATTTTTCGTCGAACATCTGTGGGCCAATACTTAGGATTTTCAAAAAACTCTTTAGACAAGTAATCTCCCAATCTTTCTAAGCTTTTAGCATCAAGTCCAGACACTGCATAAATCAAAAAATGAAAATACTTCCCCTTAAAGCCTATAAGTTTATACCAATAACTATTTTTGGGAGAGATTTCTTTGTAGAAATATCTTACAATTGGATATATCCTCATTGTAATATCCTCATAAACTTGTTTTTGTAGAATCCCGTCAGCCAAAATTTGCGTTATAAGACAAAGCATTCTTTCGAATTCCACTAAAAGCTCTTTGTCTGTTCCACGCTCCACAGAAGGAATGGCAACGGTAATAGGAATTCCCTTGTCGCATAAATTAAGTAGTTTATTAAATTTGATTAACGGAAGGAAAACTTCAAACGATTCATTGTAATCTAGTTGACTTCTTCCCACAAGAGAAGGTTGTTCAATATTTTTGATCCAACTATATGTCTCCTCAACATCTCCAGTGACTTTATAAATTAAATCTGCGATGTATATAATAAAATTGGATTCTGTCTCGTCCTTTTTGAAATGACTTTTCAGCAAGTATAGATATTCATTTGCGCGGCTATTATCGTTTGAATCAAGACATTGTTCAATACCGTATTCAATAAGCCAGAAAAGTGAGTTTCTTTCCTTCGTAGAAGAAACATCCATTTCGTTAATAACCCAGTTAAAGTCATCCCATTTGTTTTGTCTTATTAAACTATATCCTAAATGAGTCTTTAAAAAGATAGGTAAACTTTCTTGTTTTTCTTCAAGTTGATAAATGTTTTGGTCCCCTAAATATCTTATATTTTCAATTCGGCAAAATATATCCTCTATGCTTTCAAAATGGGTCGCGGTATAAATCCATTCCTCTAGGGTATTCCTTATTTCTTCAAACCTATGTAAATCATCAATGAGAATTCCAGAATCTGTAATAATTTCTGGATAAGCCAAATTAAAGAATATTGCTCCCTCTGATTTATAACCAAAATTTATAAACAAGCGACACGCCTTGAAAGCATAAGCTTCGCTACAATGGAGTATATTACCTGTCCTTAAATAATTTCTTGCGGAGTCAAATTCGTTTAATTGTAACAGTTGTTCCGTAAATGATCCTGGATCAATGTTGAACAATCTCCTTTCAGTTTCCGCTAATGCGAAAAGATATTTTATCAAGGTGTTGAGGTCTTGAGTCTTTAAAGCGATTTTAATTCCTAATTTAGCATCCTGCTTTATTTCATCTACTGGTCTGTAGTTTAAGAACTGTGTTGTAAAACTATCTGGAGTAACTTCTGAAACAAACTTTTCATATTCTTTTGCTTCAAATAAATGATGGTTTTGATTCCAAGATTTCTCTACCTTCGATTTTTTGTAATATTCAGCAAGGCGAGAGTGATAGCTAATATTTCTTTTTGAATCAAATTCATTAGTTAAATAATTCAAGGAAGTATAATGGAGAAGGAATTGCCTAAAAGAATTATGAAAAAAGGTCAATGTTTTGTTTGTATCATTAAACAAAACTCTAGCTCTTTTTTTGAATGACAGTAAAACACTTCGATCAAATTCCCATTCATTAACAAAAGAAAGATTTATTGAACCAGTAATGCGAGCCATTAAACCAAGGAAGCTCACTAGATTTTCATCATTTTGGATAGGATTCCAGATTTTCTTATAATAATTCTCAATATCCCCATCAATTGTATCAAACGACTCAATGACATCATCAATGGATTTAACTTGAATAATTCTTTCGATCAGATAAGATAAGTATAAAGGATGGCCTTGTGATTTCTCAAAAACTCTTTGCTTTTGGGAACTATTCAATTCCATAGGGTGATCGAGAGAATCTATATGTTTATATACGGCCTCTTTTGTTAGAGGTTCAATTTGAATCGTTCTATCTCCATTTTGAAACTCAGTTTGAATTTCCTGTTGTATATCTTCAAGCTCAAAAGATTGGCTTCCTAAAATGACATATACTCCTTCAGGAAGAGAACTAGGTAAAGGAAGCTCTTGCAAGAAACTATTTACAGTAATTTTATATTCCCTCGGCACATGGTCTAAGCCGTCGATTATAATTATCGTCGGTCGCCCAGACTCTACATAATCCTGGTAAATTCCTTTTAGTTGCTCATCAAATACTTCTTTTAGGAAAAAGATATCTTTATATGGAAGAATATCTCTATTGTAAAAACCTTCTCCTTTCAATTGCAAAACCAAATCAAAGAAGAGTGGTATTGCATTTCCTCTTTTCTGAAAATTAAGACTAGATGAAGGATTAATAAAATCAAACGCATAATATCTTATAACTCGTTGACTTAATTCTCGCGACCATTGATTTAATAAAGTAGACTTTCCAGAACCCGGCCCACCCTTTAAAAACAAATACCCGTTCTTATGTTCCGTCAGTTTTAAATTTAATAAGTCAATTGTCGATTGGAGAGGTTGGTACTTCTGTCTGTCAAATACTAGTTCATGATTAAAAATGGTTCTGAATCGATCTTCCCAACCTAATTCTTTAATTATTTCGTGACGTTTAAACTCAATAACTCTTTTTGAGCTAGCAACTTTTTCAATAATAAATCGGCTAATTTGATAAAGATCCTCCTCATCTTTAGAATATCTAATATTTGTAATACTAAACTGTTTTGGCTCATAACCTGGTTGAAAATCAAAACATTTAATAAATTCTTCGAATTCTGACTCACTAAGTTTGGAATTTTTTTTAAGATCATTTATTGTTGAATTCCATTTATCATTAATAGATAGATTTGATTTTATTTTTAGCCAAGCCTCTGTGAAAAAAACAGCAAATGAGCCAAGTTGGGTTCCTCCATTTTTTAAGCTATCATTCCGAGAGATAGATTTATTCGTGATTAAATGAGGAATCACTTTTCTACCTGGATTATCAGCTTTTAACTTTTGCCAACTTGTAGTAATTAATGGCAATAAATTACTGAAGTTCCTATAAGTAATATTAGCTCCAGCAATTGTCCATTTCACTTGATACGCATGAATTTCGTGATGAGTTGCATATTGAATATCATCTAATTTTTCAGCCTTAGGATCTGCTATTCTTATCCATTCAAGTTTTTTATTTATTAGATTCAAATAGACAAACCAAGCGAACTCATCAAATTGAGGTAAATAACCTCCTATTGCCGCCCTTTCTCCCCTTGCGGAAACTAACTCCTTACTCATTTCTAATTGATTTATTATGTCGTAAATTAAAACCCTACTCATTTAACCACTTGATTAGAGAAAAGCTAATAGCAAGGACTCAATACATTAACTGTAAGTTTTGATTTTTCCCAGTACCTATGCGGTTGCATTTCATTGCGTGGCCATCTCAAACTCGCATAGCAAGACCAAACTCCAAAATTAATCCCAAGCTCTCTCTAACCTACATCCGTATAACCCAGTTCTTGAGCCCATCAACAGGTTCAAGATAAACTTCACCGAGAAAGATTTTCATTTTCGATTTCATGGCCATTTCTGTTTCCCGAGCGGAGCCGAGGGACGATTTCAATATCGATTTCGACTTCCTTCTGCCCCCCTAAAAGCCCCCTCCATTATCTCAATCTCCCGCCTTTTAATACCAATGCCAACAGCAACATTTTCCCAACCTTTAACCACACCTTTCACTTCGTTCAAAATGTTGTCCATTTCTATTTTGCTTAAACGAAAATACGCTCCCACACTTTTCGCCAGTTCAAAATCCAAGGCATTATCTTCCATATCAATATTCAGGGATAAACCATCCTTCTCTACAGACGGATTTAAATCATAAGCGGGTGATAATACCCATCCCTTTTCTTTAAGGATAAATCCGTGATTTCTCAAGTGGTCATCCGTATTTGAGATAGCAATATTAAACACGATGCGTCGCCATAGCTGATGTAGATTGGCTTTTACATCAACCCCATAATTCTCGATAAACTCAACAATTTCCAAATAACTGGGCGCTTCATCCTTAATAGAATCTTCAGTCTTCCCAGTCATTGTCATAGCCGAGGCAAAATGAATGCGCTTTCCGTTGTCCCTATCAAAACGTTTGGTCATAAAAGTGTGGTATTGGCCACTCACCTGCTCTATACTAGATTCCGCCATTTCAATCCCGGCGGCTATGGCAAGTTTATAAGCCAGAAATTCCCAAGCAGCTTTGTCTATCGTATCCGCTTTTGATGGAAACTTCGCAATCCATAGATTTTTATTGGCGTCCAGAATATTTGCCTTGGGTCGGGCCCCACCTAAAGAGGAACCAGGCGCAATCAAGACAGCCAGCCATTTTCTAATAGCATCACTTTGATCATCACCTTCCAATTGATTAACCGCTTCCTGAAGCTCCCCTAGCGAGGACCAAGGCGGTGTCGGACTTTGATCGTCATTGTCCAAAAACGGACCGTTCAGTGTTGTTTTAAAGCGTAAAGCCCCCATCCTACTCTCATCATAGACCCCAAGAAGGTAATCTATTTCATACAGCTTTTTAGCCTTCTCTCCCCTAGCCCTAGCGTCTTGTGCCGCTCGACGTTTCATTAAGGTTTTCCCCCAAGTATCAGGCATACTGTCCAAAAAGATTCCGAAATTCTCTTTGTTCGTTGGGTATTGAGGCCCCGGATAGAATTCAATATCAGGATCTAACAATCGTTGCGCATTGGATTTCAACCAATCTTTATCATACTCAAAACTAAAGGCTTTTTTGCCCTTGGCAAAATGAGCAGAAAGGATTCCGACCAAAGTTGGATTCTCAAGTGCCGCCCAATCTGCAAATACGTATATGTCAAATTTTCCTTTCGCCATATCAATTATAATAAATCAAGATCCTGAAGCTTCCTGCCGAACGTATCATCCACTGCCAACTTTAGAAAATCATCTTGTAGGTTCAGCACTCTAAAAACATTAAAATACAATCCTATAGCAACTGCTGGATCGCCTTTTTCTATACGGTATAATGTAGTCCTGTGAATGCCTGCGCGCTCAGAAACTTGTTCTGTAGTGAGTTTTCTTCTTTTACGTGCAAGCTTTATATTTTCACCTATTTGCGCGAATATTTTTCGATACTTTGGAAGGACTATTGCTTTTTTAGAACTCATAATGATGCTTATTTACAACAAATATAGTTATTTTGCATTTAATAAGCAACATCGATAGTCTTGCTACTCAATCGAAAACATAGGTGAAAATTATTTTTGTTTAGTCCACAGAACTGCAAACGAAAAAAAATCATTACCTCAAGATTCTAATCTCAGGTCTTGTTTTAAAAATCACCATAGATTCATCAATAGATAATATACAGTTTTTAATTCGTCAAAATATTCATTTCTTAGAGGACTTGATAGCTCCTGAACGAGCTTCGGCAAGCTTTGGCTATATCTTTCAATTATGTAGTCCTCGTCATATTACCTGATAATCAAAGCAATAAACGAGAAGAATCCCATCTTCTTTAAAACTTCATCTTTCCATATTTATATTCCGCTCTATTACTGGCGCGAAGAATAAAAGTGTTTTTTGAAACTGGAATGAGGAATTGTGTGTTAAGTTCAAATTCCTCCTCTTTGGTAACACCAATTCCTGCTGAAAGCAGCGCCTCGCGGGACAATGTTTCGCCTGAAGCGGAAATCACTTCCTTTATAGGAAAACGACGGTTGAAAATAACATGAACTTTTGCCTTGTTCAAATCCCTTGTTTCGTTGTAAAGCAAAACCAAATTAGAGCCATCAAGATAAAATAGCGTGGAGAGAAAATCGCCATTGTCATTTGCTGTATTGGGCTCTGCAGTATCAATGATTTTTGACCACTCCAATTTCCCAGTGTTTATATCAAGTTTGTTTATTACAAATCCATTGTTCAAATAACTGTAATCATAACTGAAATCACCATCGGTCAAATTGCTGGATTTTGATTTTTTTTCAACGTAGATACGATCATAAATAGCCCATATTCCAGTACTATCAAAAAGAAAATCCTTTAGATTTAAGTTGGCAATTACTTTCTCAAAATCATTTCTTTGGTTGAAGACCACCTTTCCCAGACTATCTATTTTTAAGGCCAAGATACCATTAGCACCAACGCCGGAGTTTCTGCCATTCATATCTATCTTCAGACCGAAGTTGCTTGATTTTTCATAGGTCAAAATTGCTAAAAAGTAAAAATTGCCTTCGTGAAATTTCCCTTCAAATTGAGGAATTTGATAATCGTCCTGCTGTTTTAGGGAAATATTGGAAACCGTGTTTTCGGCTGTGTTCCAAGTATATAAATTGAGGTATGGCTTTTCTTTTTTCTCATCAACTTTTTTCACCAAAATTACCTGCCCCTCATTGGAAACATAGAGTGAATGCTGTTTGTCGCGTTTGTCCTCAAATTCAAATTCCTGCGTTGTTTCCTTTAGAATTCCTGCTTTGTCATCCAATAGAAATAGCTCCACTTTTTCATTAGATTTTTTGGCATACGGAAGCTCTTTTAAAACGGCAAAATATTGTTTATTATCACTTTGGGAGATCACGAACCTACCATCGTTCGTATCCATTTCCATTATTGTCCGTAGCTCGCCCAACTTTCCGGAATTGATGTCCACTTCTCGAAAAAGCAAGTTGTTCTTTTTGGTTTTTCGGTCATAATCTGTGTAGAAAAAGATAAATGCTGAACCTTCTTTTTGAAACATACTGTTAAAGGTTAAACTTGCCACGCCCATCATAGGCTGCTCCACAGATAAATCAATGCTTCCGCTTTTTTCCAAATCATTCAATGAAAACTGATCCACCGTTATTTTTTGGTTAAAAGTGCCCAAATCATATTTTGAAGAAATCCTGTAAAGCTTGTCCTCGGTCACTATATGGGTTATATCTTTTTCTGTTTCATCGGCTCTCCCAAAGGGAAAACCCCAAGAAAAACTTTGTGCAGTAGCGTTTAGTGAAATAAGAACTAATGTAAAAAAAGTAAATGCTTTCATATAGTTCTATTTTTTACAATTGCTGTTATACTCATCTACTATTGCCTCTATATTTAGCAGCGAATAGCCTTTTTTCTTATTCTTAATTTTAGCGGCCAATTCCTGATCGTCTTTTACGAGGTCTGCCATTTTATCTGCATAACCCATAATAAAGTTCTGTGTATTTATGGCCTTCTCGTCATTTTTCAAAATCATTACAGTGGACCATGCTCCTTCAGAAAGCGTTCTGTAAGAATACATATTTAAGCAACCCTCTTTTTCCAACACCAAAAATTTAGTATTCTTAAAAGAAATATCCTGAAATTGTACTGTGTGATACACCTTGTCGGCAACTTTATAACCAGCGATATCCTTTGGTTTAAATCGCTCTTTTTTGCCTTTTTGTTCTTTCTTAAAGGTTACGCTTTCATACCTAACAGATTCATCGTCATATAAAATGTAGCCTCGTTCCTTGGTGCCGTCCTTTTTGATGATATAACCTTCATAATATTGGGAAATTTTGTAGTCCTGTCCTTGTGCAAAGGCGCTTATAGTTAAAAAGATAATTAAAATTGTATATTTCATAATTCAGCAATTTTGAAGCGCAAAATTACCGAAATTATAACAATAGCAGCAGCAGATTCATTTGAATAAGACAAATAAAATAAGAATATTATTTTAGAAACGGGATTAGTGCTTTTCATAGGATGCGTTGTTGGAAAACGCTACTTTTTTCAGTCAGCTACGAAATGCCCTTTTTATTATCCCAAGTTAGCGAGTTTTTATTTTCGTTCCAAAACTCTTTCCAATATTTATAATCCTTGCTTTTGTCAACTGGTTTTCGCCAACGAGCATTACTAAATAACTGTAAGTATAAGTGTCGGGATTAAAAAAAGTTTCTGAATTCGGTTTTCCGGCTCTGTCCCAGCAGTTAAATAAAAGCATAAAAAAGGAGAAGTCATAGGAACCAAATCCAAATGATTCATTTTAATCAATTATTTTAAATTACGCCCAGTCATTAAAAAAAATTAATCTATTTAAAGATAGACCTGACCTCTCGATATATCCTCTCAAAATTCTCTTCCAAATCAGCTTCTGTATAATTGCGGATTTTATTGGACAAATATCTTTCAATTTTCGAAAGTTTAAATTGTACCTTCTTATCCTTCCCATCAGCATAGGTAATAAACTCCCCTTGCTTTAAACGAAAAAATACATCTGCCCGAATTTTTGGAATCTCCTTCTCGCCTGTTGTAATTCGGGTGTCAAAATCGAGGTTATGGCCACGGCTTATACTTTTGGTTGGATCTTTCACAATCTCAAAAAAGCGCTCATAATACTTGGCCGTATCGGGGTCATTAACCTTTCCGAAGAATTGATAGGATAGATTGCTCAAAATAGCCTTGCTCGCCTTATCTCCATACATCATATCGTTCTGTATCTTATCCTGCATCACATAGATGGTTGCTATGTCATAACTCCTCAGAGTGGCAGGAATGCGGTGCATATTTAATAACCGTATTGTTGGTGCTTCCTCCATCATCAAAAAGGAAGGAAGCGAGTTTCGAACACTCATTTGCTTGGTGATTGTATGGATTATAGTAGCAATTACAGGAGAATATGCAGTTTCAAACTTGGGATTGTTCACTACCGATATCACAGCTGGATTATCCTTGTTATTTATATTAAGCGGAACTTCATCTGCAGAAAGTGCCATAAATATGCGCTGTGTACTAATCCGCTTTAAAGCATTTGCCAAGGTGCTCTTTACCGCTGCCGTTTGTCTTTCACTATCCTTTCCACTTATAAAGGCATCAGCCATTGCACGGGAAGTTGTATTGGAACTTAAAAAAGCAACCAAACTATCAGTGTCAAGATATTGATAGATAGCTATAAGATGTGGTAAGGTACAGTATTGCGGGTACGAGGTTCGGAGTTTCCAAATAAGTCCACCGATCAATCCCTCTGCGGCATCATTAAAGAATTTTGTACTTCCTGTAGTGCCAGATTCTCTTTGTTCCAGAAGGTTTTCAATAAGAACTCGGGAAACCTCATTTACACTTTCTTCATTCTCAAGGTATCTTGGAGCGATTGGATTTACCCGATGAATTATTTTATCGAAGGAAATTATATAAAACGGGATTTCCGAATCCCTAAAAAGCGGAAAGGCCATTTCGGTGATTTCAAAATCCTTGTAGTCGTGGATTACCCCACAGAAGGAATATTTTTTGAAATGTTTTAAAAATCCATACACCACACTTTCGGTCTTTCCAC
>JBARWQ010000087.1:0-48886 GCA_049646885.1 Aequorivita sp.
TAAAAATAACCCGTAAATGACTGGGACACAAAGAAAGAGCATGACTATATGGCAAAAATCAAAAACTGCCGCATGACAATTTGGCCTTGTACGTTTTTGACTATATTTGAGACTGATTAGTTACAAACGTTTTAATAGATTCCAACGTAATAATCTATTGAGCCCAACCTGAATTTGAGAAACTAAGTTTTTGGCTCAAAAAAAAAGAATATCGCTGTATCAACAATCTCACGCATAAAAGTATTAGGATTTGCCAATCTTCTGGAAACGGATAAAATTTACTTCGAAAAATTCTTTTCCAAGTGTATTGTCTTTTCCTTGACCGAAACTATCACTCTCAAAGCCATTTCTCTCAAACAACAACGGAAAATGAGCCTTGGCGATGCTATTATCGCCGCTACCGCAATCACGGAAAAGGTTTCGCTAATAACAGCAAACCTCAAAGATTTTGAAAATGTCGAGGAATTGATATTGATCGATCCCTTATCATTTGATACTTGACAGTAAGAAAACCCCCGCTGGTGCGCTACCGCAGCGTCGGCACACGGAAGCGGCGAACGGGCATAATAAAACTCGATTTTGCCGTCGTTGGAAAATGCTATTTTGGTGTGGTAAGCGTGGGTCCGCTAATGGGTCCGCGTATGCGACGTCCGCGCCGGCTGGAGTTAACCTTAAACACCAAATACTTTACAGTAACCATTCCATTTAGAAACTAGGATTAAAAATTTCCGCGAAAACAAGTATCTCTATTGCTGTTAATATCCGCCAGAATTTGGGATTGTAGCGGGCATCAAATGAAATCCCCGCCTACGCGGGGAATACTACGTTCGAAACAAAGAATGCTAAGTTCAAAACAAAGAGTGCTACTTTCAACCACAAAGAATGCTACGTTCAACCACAAAGAATGCTACGTTCATGCACACTTAATGTATGGTTCATGGGGGTCTAGTGCTACTCGAGAGCTACGTTTACTCTACTCGAGTGCTACTCATCCCCTAGTATCATCCTAGTATCAAGCTACTTCAATATGATTTTTTCCCAAGATTCTCCTCTCAAAAATGCTGAGGAACATTCAATAAAATAGAAAAACGGGCTTGGCTGCCGGTTCAATTTTAAAATGGCAGCTCGTCTTGGTCCCAGATACCCGTATTTCCATCTCCTGTATCATCTGTCCTTTTATCCATATCCGAGGATATATCTTCGTCAATTTCATTCCAAAACTCCAAACAGGGGCAGTAGGATTTTAAATCACATTCGGGGGCGTACCCAGTACAAAAATCAAAAACCATGGTCCCGTTTGTGGGGATGATGGTTTTGGTGTTTAACAGGTCCACCATCAGGGAGTATGCCATTGGCAAGGGAAGATCGTCAGGTAATTCGATTGCTAAATTCCAGCTGAGCATCATCTGTTTAAAAGCTTCGCAAACTTGCTCCAAATCGCCGTTTTCCAGCTGTTCCGAAGGTGGGAAATCTATGGGTTGCAGGCCGCAATAGTAGCCCACGGTATGGAGAAGGTCTTCGCCCGCTACCCAACGGTCAATTTCCTCAAAGGTTTGTTCGAGGGATGCTTTTTCGGTTTTTTGTTCGTTACCGTTTCCCTTCGGAACGTTTTGATGGGCCGCGGCTATATCGGAAAGCAGATGTGGCAGGTACGGATGCATGATTTTTTACTTTTAAAATTAAATAATATTTTCGAAAGTGCCGCCTTCGAACTACTTGATTTTCCGTTTACTTCATTTTAATGGGTCATCTAAATTCAAAAGTTTATAGGCAGAGATTAATTTTCAATAATTTTCAGGAAACTCCACAAAACCCTTCTTGCATAATTTCGCTAAAAAGCTTGTACATTTGCGCTCTCTTGGGAATGAAAAACGGCATATTTAAATTTATCGACTCCTTCTACTTTCTGTTTCGGTGGCTGATGCCCTTAAAAACATATAGATACGCCGCCTGTGGGGGTAGTAATCTGATTCTCGATACTTGTCTTTACTTTATCTTTTACCATTTCGTTTTTGCGAAACAAAATGTCGATTTATACTTTGTGGTCTTGAGTCCGCATATCGCCTCCTTGTTTTTTGTGTTTCCAATTACCTTTACTACCGGATTTTTGCTGAACAAGTTTATCACTTTTGGCGATTCCAAACTGCCATGGAAAGTTCAGTTTTTCAGATATTTTATGGTGGGGATGGGCGCCTTGCTCTTGAGCTACATTGCCATGAAACTATTGGTTGATGTTATGGAATTCTATCCTACGCCGTCGAGATTGGTAACCATTGTAATCGCAGTTGTCTATAGCTATATACTGCAAAACAAATTCAGTTTTAAAGTGGCATAAGGTCTCGGCAAATAGGTCGTTTTTACTTCAAGGTTAACGCTAGTCTTTTATGAGCTTTTTATAGCCTAAAGTCCTGCCGTCCTGTTTTAGGGACACGAAATACATACCGCTGGAAAGTTTGTCGATATCAATTTCTTCAGAGGTGGCGGTCATATTTTTGGACAGTACTGTTTTGCCGGTAATATCCATAATGTCAACATGCATCTTTTCGATATTTTGGTTTTTTATTTGCAAACGGATTGTTTTGCTCGCTGGGTTCGGATATAGACCAAAGTTTACTGCTTGCTCATATTCATTTGTTTTTAGAATGAAGGCGCTGGAAAAAACTTCATTTGGTGTAATTGTAAAAACATAATTTCCAATGAGCACGTATCCGTATTCGTCATTGACAAAGGAAATATCCGAAAATCCTGTATTCGCGTTGCAACTATTCATTCCAAATTCCTCCCAATACAGAAAATCCCAACTCGCACCTCCGTCGAGAGTTTTTATAATTTCTATATAGCAACATTCACATAGCATATCTGCTGAGCTCACGGCGTATCCTTCACTATCATTTTGAAAATGGAAACCGGAATAGGGAGCAGGAATTTGCCCATACATCATAAAATTGTTCCAATCCAAATTATTGGAACTCACCAAAGTTTCTTCCCCTTCCCTAAATAAATAATCTCTTGTGGGACCTGATAAAAGTTGTACCGCATTATCCGTTATGGATGCGATATAAAGGTCGTCAGTCCTACCAACATCCAGTGTTTCCCAAGAGCTACCACCGTTTTCGGTAAATAGCAAGGTGCCATTATCGCCCGCAATATAGGCTGTATTGGTATTTTTAAAATTGATGTGATTAAGCCTTTCCGAAGAAATTCCAGTCACCGCATTCCAGGTTTCCCCTTCGTTTGTTGAATGTAGAACGGTACCTGCCTCGCCAACAATATAGAAATTGTTTAAGGCGCCAATTCCAATTGAATAAAGATCGTTAGTTGTCCCAGAAGAAATCTCCGTCCAAGATTGTCCACTATTGGTAGTTTTTAAAATTTTTCCGTCCTGACCTACGGCTAAGCCGAGATTTCCGTCGTAAAAGTTCAAATCATAAAATTCGACATTCACTCCGGTGCTTGATTCTTCCCAGCTGATTCCTGCGTTTTCCGATTTAAAAAAACGGCCTCCGTCAGCCATAACGTACACTAGGTTTTCTGAAAATCCATAAATCCCTCCATGTTGGTTTGCGGTTTGGGCGTAAACCCCAATGCTTAAGAGAAATAGCGTAATAAAGGATAATTTTGATTTCATAGTGAACGAATTTCAAGAAGATTGTTAATAAGTGAATTGGAATGCAGTTATTTATGTTAAAGCACCAGAAAGATATAACATTTTCCGTTTGAATTTAACAATTATCAATATCTGTTGGAAACTGTGGTTTTTAGGAGTTCAAGTATTATAAAATTTTTGACATCTATTTCCTTTTATTTCTTGTATGTTTATCTGAAAAGGATAAAGATGGAAAAAAGAGAATTAGGAAAATCCGGATTGCAGGTTTCGCCATTATGCTTTGGTGGCAACGTATTTGGATGGACTGTAGATAAAAATGAATCGTTCAAACTGCTCGATGCTTTTGTGGATGCCGGCTTCAATTTTATTGATACGGCAGATACCTATTCCTGGTGGGTTCCTAGAAATACAGGGGGGGAATCTGAAACCATTATTGGGAAATGGTTGGCCGAAAGAAAGAACCGCAACCGAATCATTCTATCTTCCAAGACAGGTTCCCAGAATAAAGAGCGGCCGAAAAATGTGAGTAAACAATTTATTCTTTCAAGTGTGGAGGACTCCCTTCGGCGTTTAAAAACCGACTATATTGATCTTTATCAAACCCATTTTGACGATGAAAAAACTCCGGTAGAAGAAACGCTTTCCGCCTATGAACAGTTGATAAAGGAAGGAAAGGTTCGAGTAATCGGCACCAGTAATATGTCGCCAGAAAGAATCCGTGAATCCTTAAAAGCATCTGAAACGAAAGGTTTTCCAAAATATCAAACCCTTCAACCTTTATATAATTTAATGGAGCGTGAAAGCTATGAAAAGGAATTGATGGGCATAGTGGAGGAAAACAATATGGGCGTTTTAAGTTATTACTCCTTGGCCTCTGGATTTTTGACCGGCAAATACAGAAGTGCGGACGATCTCACCAAAAGTCAAAGAGGAGGTGCGGTGAAGAAATATTTAAATGAAAAAGGTCTTAAGGTTTTGGAAGCTTTGGATAGAATTTCAGAAAAACACGGCACAACCCAAGCCGCGGTTTCTTTGGCGTGGTTGATGGCAAGACCGACTATTACTTCGCCCATCGTAAGTGCTACTAATCTAAAGCAGATGGAATCCATCATCAAAGCGCCACAATTAAATCTTGAAAAAGAGGATATGGATTTCTTAAATAAGGTAAGCGCTTAAGAATAGTGAATGGCACTTTGTGGAAAAGATACCAACCGACATATTAAGTGTTGCTGCTTACCACCTGTAGGCCAACCACCGAAATGACCAAGGTCGAGAGGAAGAACATTCTCCAAAACGTAACAGGTTCCTTAAATAAGATTATACCAGCCACCACGGTCCCAATAGCACCTATGGCTCCCCAAACGGCGTAAGCAGTTCCGACGGGAATCGCTTTTTCGCCACCCATGGCTTTATAAAGCAGGTACATACTTATGCTCACACATATTGCGAAGGAGATGAGCCACCACCAAAATTCCTTGCCGGAAGCATGTTGTGCCTTGCCCAAACTTATGGCGAAACCGGTTTCAAACACGCCACCTATTATCAGTAAAATCCAATTGATGCTCATCTGCCCAAAGATAAGGTTTCGATTTAAGTGGTATGATTGAATTTTCCTTTAATTGTATTAAATCGCAAAATTGAAAATCCGATAATTGCCGAAACAAAGGACCCTATTAAAATACCGATTTTTGCCGAATCTATATATTCCGGGCTTCCACTAAAAGCCAAGCTCGCTATAAATATGGCCATTGTAAACCCGATTCCAGCTAAGAACGAAACCCCTATAATGTGTTTTCTGCGGATATCGTTTGGTACTTCTATTAGCTTTAGTTTTTCAGCCACAAATATTATCGTGGTTATTCCAACACTTTTTCCTATTAACAAGCATACAACAATAGTCACTATTAAAGCCATATCGAGACTTTCATTGTTGGTAAACACCACTCCTGCGTTGGCAAGAGCGAAAACGGGAATAACTAAAAATGCGACCCAATTGTGGAGTTTGATTTCAAAATGCTGTATAGGCGACTGATATTTTTCGGCCCAATCCTCCAGTTCATCTATAAGTTCCAGTTGGCTCGCAGATAGCACCGGATTTTTCAGGACCCTTGTTTGCTTGATGTTGTTTACGATACTTTCCAATTGGTCGGTAAATTCGAAGGTGGTTATTTTTTGTCGTACCGGTACGGCAAAAGCCATTAAGATTCCAGCCAAAGTTGGATGTAGGCCGGCTTTTAGAAATAGGAGCCACACGATAAAACCAGAGACGATTATTAAAGATTCAGAGTAAATTCCTCTATAACTCAAGAAGTAAACGAGTATAATTATGGCCAAGGCAATACCTAGTAATACAAAATTCAGACTACTGCTGTAGAAAACCGCAATAACCAAAACCGCCGCAAGGTCATCAACTATGGCGAAGGCCGTAAGAAATATTTTCAGGCTCAGGGGCACCCGATTACCCAATACTTTCAAAATAGCCAAAGAAAAAGCGATATCGGTCGCCATGGGAATTCCCCATCCTTTCAGAGTTTCTGGATTTTGGTTTAAAACAACATAAAGTAATACTGGAAGTGCTATTCCACCCAATGCCCCAAAAAGGGGGAACATTAATTTTTTTGTGGAATTGAGTTCCCCAATCATAAATTCCCTCTTAATTTCCAAGCCTATAAGAAAAAAGAAAATGGCCATTAAGCCGTCATTTACCCATAACAGCAATGGTTTTTTAAGTTCAAAGCTGTCGGATACGAAGCCTAATTCAAAATGCCAAAAGGCGTGATAAGTTTCTCCAATTGCCGAGTTAGCCCATACCAAAGCTATAATGGTGGTGGCCAATAGCAGGATTCCACTGGAACTTTGGAGGTTGACAAACTTTTGAAAGGGGGAAAGTAATTTTTCTTTGGTCATAAATTAGTATAGAAATAATAATGGTCTGTAAGCCAATACCCCGTGCCATTCTTGAATATAGGCAGAAGAAGTGATTTTGTTTTCCTGAAAAAATTGAGCGGACAAGATAATAAAACAGAGGGAATTATCTTTCCGATACCCCAGCCAAACCTTGGATTTATGAAAAGTTTGTGATATTCGGGTTTTGTCTAAAGCTATATGCTTTTTTAACCCTCGAATACTCCGTACTTTTTTTGATACTCCCTTTCAGAGTGTTATCTTTGCCAGCGAAAACTTCATATCCTTATAAAGGGTTCAATTTTATTAAGAAAGCAAAAATATGTTCAATAATTTAACCGATAAACTCGACAAAGCCCTTCACGTTCTTAAAGGTCACGGCAGCATTACTGAGGTAAACGTTGCGGAAACCCTAAAAGAGGTGCGTCGCGCCCTTTTGGATGCGGATGTCAACTTTAAAACTGCTAGGGATTTTACCAATACGGTAAAGGAGAAAGCTTTGGGCCAAAACGTTTTGACCACGCTTCAGCCTGGGCAGTTGATGGTGAAGTTGGTAAAGGACGAGCTTACGGAACTGATGGGAGGCGAAACCGCCGGAATCGATTTAAGTGGCAATCCAACGGTAATTTTAATGTCGGGTTTACAGGGAAGTGGTAAGACTACTTTTTCCGGAAAACTCGCCAATTTTCTTAAAACAAAAAAATCCAAAAAACCTTTATTGGTGGCCTGTGATATCTACCGACCCGCGGCGATAACCCAGTTGCATGTGGTAGGAGACCAAATTGGTGTCGAGGTATATAGTGAGCCTGAGAATAAAAATCCTGTAGAAATTGCACAAAATGCCATTGCCCATGCCAAAAGCAATGGTTTCAACGTTGTAATTGTGGATACCGCAGGACGCCTGGCTATAGATGAGGCGATGATGACCGAAATTGCAAATGTGCACAAAGCCATTAGCCCGCAGGAAACCCTTTTTGTGGTGGATGCAATGACTGGACAAGATGCTGTCAATACCGCCAAGGCCTTTAATGATATATTGAATTTTGACGGCGTAGTACTCACAAAACTCGATGGGGATACCCGTGGGGGAGCGGCGATTTCGATTAAAAGCGTAGTAAATAAACCCATCAAATTTATCGGTACCGGGGAGAAGATGGATGCCATTGATGTGTTTCACCCTTCCCGTATGGCGGATAGGATTCTTGGGATGGGCGACGTGGTATCGCTTGTTGAAAGGGCACAGGAACAATTTGACGAGGAGGAGGCACGAAAAATCCAAAAGAAGATTGCGAAAAACCAGTTCGGCTTTGATGATTTTCTTTCCCAAATCCAACAGGTCAAAAAAATGGGAAGTATGAAGGATTTGGTAGGGATGATACCAGGTGCCGGGAAAGCCTTGAAAGATGTTGACATTGATGACGATGCCTTCAAAGGAATTGAGGCCATTATCCATTCCATGACCCCCAAAGAACGCAGTGAGCCATCTATTATTAACGGCAGCCGCAAAAAACGTATAGCAGGCGGAAGCGGCACCAGTGTGCAACAAGTAAATCAATTGCTAAAGCAATTCGACCAAATGAGCAAAATGATGAAGATGATGCAAGGCGGCGGGGGAAGAAAGATGATGCAGATGATGGGGAAAATGCGGTAAATGAGTGTTCAGTGATCAGTCTTCAGTGAGCAGTAAACTCAGAATAATAAAATTGAAATAATGAAATTTCAAGATTTATTGGCTTATAAAAAATCAATTGAAGCGGCAATGAATATTTTTATAATATCGAAAACGTTTCCAAAAGAGGAGACCTATTCATTGACAGATCAAATACGACGATCATCACGGGGCGTTTCTGCAAATATTGCAGAAGCTTATAGAAAAAGATCTTATCCTAAACGTTTCATGAGTAAACTAACAGATAGTGATGCCGAAAATTCTGAAACACAAGTTTGGTTAGAGTATTCCTAGAGGTGTGGATATATAAATAATGAAGAATATGACGCATTAATAATCATAACCGAAGAGGTAGGAAAATTAATCAATTACATGATTCTAAATTCAGAAAAATTTGGTGTAAAACCAGAATGAATTTATTTTAACTGACCACTGACCACTGACCACTGACCACTGACCACTGAAAACTAGAAAAATGACAATCCTAGACGGAAAAAAAATAAGCAACGACATCAAAGATGAGATTGCTGAACAAGTAGCCCAGATGAAAGCCAGGGGTGAAAAAGTGCCTCATCTAGCAGCAATTATTGTTGGCAGTGATGGAGCTAGTTTAACCTATGTTGGAAGCAAGGTTAAGGCATGCCAACGGGTGGGCTTTGAATCCACTTTGGTGCAAATGCCGCATACCACAAGTGAGTTTGAACTGCTCCAAAAAATAAAGGAGCTCAATGAAAACGATGATATTGATGGGTTTATCGTTCAGTTGCCACTTCCTCCACAAATTGATACACAAAAAGTATTATTGACTGTTGATCCGAGTAAGGATGTGGATGGATTCCACCCTGAAAATTTCGGAAAAATGGCGCTGGATATGAGTACGTTTATACCGGCAACGCCTTTTGGAATCCTCGAATTGCTTCAAAGGTATAATGTGGAGACCAAAGGGAAGCACACTGTGGTTATTGGCAGAAGCCATATTGTAGGGCGACCCATGAGTATTCTGATGAGCAGAAAAGGATGGCCGGGAAATAGTACCGTAACTCTTACCCACAGCAATACAAAAAATATAGCCCAAATTACTACCCAAGCCGATATTATCATTTCCGCTTTGGGAGTTCCAAATTTCCTAAAAGCTGAAATGGTTAAGGACGATGCGGTTATTATCGATGTGGGGATAACACGGGTGGACGACCCCACAAGTCCAAAAGGTTATAAAATTATCGGGGATGTTGATTTTGAAAATGTAAGTAAAAAAGCGTCCTTTATAACCCCTGTTCCTGGAGGAGTAGGCCCAATGACTATTGCCATGCTTCTAAAAAACACACTGCTTGCAAGGGAACAGAGAAAACATTGAGAAAGTAGGAGTTTGACTTTCAATAATTAAATAAAAATCCAGCGTTTGCGCTGGATTTTATTTGGAATTTATAAGCCTTTTCCCTCTTTTATTTTCCAATCCAAATAACTGTGAAGATCGCTTTCAATCCACCCTATACCGATTCCCATTATGGCCACATCATCTATATAGCCAATACCTGGAATGAAATCGGGAATTATGTCGAAAGGATTTAGTAGATAAAACAGCACCAAGACCATAGTGGCAATGGTGAACCATGGAACGTGTGGATAAACTCCATTTTTGAAATCCTTTAGCATCCCCACCATTATTTCTCCAAGTTCGGCGTATTTTGCCAGACTATTGTCCCCACTAAACTTCTTTTTGATGGCTTCTTCATTTTCCATGACGATTTCCACGTCCTCTTCTCTTATTTTCAGGACTTCATCTTCCACATATTCTTCAGAGATGCCGTTATCCCGATTTCCGGGATTAAACCAAGTTCGCAGTATTCCTTTAAATGACATAGTTTTTTCTTTTTTTTAAAGATAGGACTTTGTGCAATTGGGAAGTTTTAAAATTTTGTTATAAATACTTTAATAGTAGAAATTGTAGTAAAAAAGCTAACAATAAACCTAAAAGAACCTAAGGTTTCAAGCATTGGGATTATTTCCGAAGAAAATTTTCGTCAGCTTAAACATAAAGTTTCGGTTTTTTGCGATGAGATTATACGAATGGTCGCTGAGAATAGCAAACCATTTATGTTTGGAATAGAATTTATGCCAAAAGCTATTTTCTTTTTCAAAATAAGTAAAAATCCGGAAAGCGGAATCCGGACCGCTGAATACTGAACCGTTGGTTTCGATAAGACGGGAAGCTTTTTTGAATTCTTTTAAGGGGATATCGGGAAAGTTGCCCGCTACTTCCTGAAAAGTCTTATACATAATCCTATCCGTGGTTTTTTGCTTCCAATTTGTTATCCAATATCTACAAAAACCACATTCACCATCCCACACCATCACAGGTTTTTCATGGGGCGGATAATTTGTTTTTTCAATTTTCGAAAACATAGAAAGCTATTTCTACTTAGAGCCGTTCCTCCTCAATAATACTTGGATCCTTCCCATACTCCTTTCTATAAATTCTCACAATTACCATAAAAAGACTGATGAGCAAGGGGCCAAATATTAAACCTATAAATCCAAAGAGTGGCACCCCGACTATTACTCCGATCAAGGTGATCAGGGGGTGGACGTTATCCAATTTCTTAAGGACATACAGGCGGATGATATTGTCGGTTGACCCCACTACTACAAAGCCGTAAATCAGAATTCCCCAAGCGGCGAAGTTATCTCCGCTAGAAAGCGTGAGCAGAAAGACGGGCAATATTCCCAATAAGGTTCCCACGAAAGGAATCATGCTCGAAATGGTGACAATTACAAACCAGAAAAGCGGATCTTCTGTTCCGAAGATTAAAAATCCGATGAGGGCTACAATTCCTTGGGCCAGGCCAACCAAGGGAATTCCCAAGGCATTTGAACGGACCATTTTCTGGACTTCTATTCCAATCTCATCAAGGCTTTTACGATTCATGGGAATATATTCCTTCAAAGCTTCCCTCAAATCTTTACGATTTGTAAACATATAATAAAGAAGAAAATACATTAATCCAACAGCGATAAAAGCGTTGAATGTACCCCCTACGAAACCTTGGAGATGGGTGGAAATCCAATCGGCAACTGCGGAAGCGTCTATTTTGGAATTGAGGTCGTACCCAGTCTTATCTTCAATTCTAGCTAATTGGTCTTTAACGGCGTGCACAACTTCTTGTGAATTATCTACCGCTTTCCCAATCTTATTACTGAGCATCATAATGATACCGGAAATAGGAATTAAAATCCCAACGAACGATCCAAACATAAGTAGAGCTGCGGCCCAAGCGGGATTCCATTTTTTCTTTTTCACCAGATAGGCCATCCATTTGCGCATAAGAACATAAATGGTAACAGCACCCAATACACCGGTGAGATATGGAATCATTTCCCTAAAAATCAGACTTCCCATCAATAAAATGACGAGAATGATAAACACTTGACGGATAATTTGTGGAGGAATAATCTTTGGCATGAAGTGATTGGTTGTTTGAAAATATTAAATGCCTTGGTTACAAGACATTTATACGTTATATGAAATGTCAGTCCCTCTTACGTCTGGTCAGTATCCTTTCTGTGCTTTAGTAAACCAATACCGGCAAAAAAGAAAATAATACCAAGAATAATGAGAGCCCAAGAATTCATACCCGGATTCATACTGCCGAATGCGCCGAGCACTCCCAAGACAAGCATTATTGCACCCGCGATGGTCAGAATAAAACCTAAAATCTTAATCATAATCTGCAATTTTTGAGGTTTATTGGACTAAAATTAAGAGAAAGCATCGGTTTGATAAGGGTCGTTAACAAAACCTTTGCAGGATATCTATTTTTCAGCAGGCGATTCCCATCCAATACGAAAATACTTGATAGGCGCGGAATCCAAGATATGATTGGCCTCTAATGGCACATCAGGATTGTATCGAACCTCTTCTTGCAGATATTGCTGGTCAATAGTGAGGTAGATATCGGAATCATCCAAAAAGACCAAGACCCCGTTTAGGATGCGCTGTATGCTGCCAATTTTATAGTTTTCTTTGAAATCCTTAAAAAGGCTCGTCCGGTCCAAACCTTTTTCGGTTTTATAACGTGAATCGAAAATCAGGATATCGGTGATTGTGGAATTGGGATCGGTTTCGTTTTCCGGTGACAACAAAAGAAGTTTTTGTCCTCCTTTTTCAAAGATTTCCACCTCTCCTTGGGTTTCCAAAGCATTGGGTGAGGAATTTATTTTCACTATTGAATCATTGGTGAAAATGGAATCCAGTTGTTTCATTTTAATTTCGTGGGTCAAGTTGCCAATGGCGCCGTCCTTAATTAAAAAGGGGTCGCTGTCCTTTCCGCATCCAACAAAAACCGTGACAGTTAAAATTACTGCAACTAGTGCTAAAGTCTTTTTCATTTAATTTTTTAGTTATTGATTATGGAAGTTAAATCCCTCAGGTTTATATTTTGTTCAAAAGTAATAATTTTTAAAGCACCAAATTTTTTAAAGCATCAAAATTAAAACGTCGATTTCCAAATTCGGATGATGGTTTTTAAAGTGCTGTTTTTAAGTTGGTAAAGTGTTTAGAAATCAACGCATGATTTTTGTAATTCTCACAGTAGGTGACCAGGGAAATTTACCAAAAGCGATTAGGATTATTTTGAGATAATTTAAGGTATTTTTGCAAGGATGAAAAAAGATGTACAAGTTTTAATTGATAAAGGAATGGTTTTGCCGTTGATGGAGCAATTCTACACCATTCAGGGAGAAGGGTTTCACCAAGGGACGGCCGCTTATTTTATACGGGTAGGAGGTTGCGATGTTGGTTGCCACTGGTGTGATGTAAAGGAAAGTTGGGATGCCAAACTTCATCCCCCAACCAAAATTGAGGCAATAGTGGAGAATGCCGAAAAATTCTCAAAAACTATTGTCATCACCGGAGGTGAGCCACTTATGTATGATATGGGTCCTATAACCAATATGTTGAAAGAACGCGGAATGCGCACACATATTGAAACATCCGGAGCTTATAAGCTCAAGGGAAACTGGGATTGGATCTGTCTTTCCCCAAAAAAAATGAAACTTCCAACTGAGGAAATTTATGAGGTAGCCCACGAGCTGAAAGTTATTATTTTTAACAAGGATGATTTTCGCTTCGCTGAAGAACAAGCCGCCAAGGTGAATCAAAACTGCATACTGCTTTTACAACCTGAATGGAGCAAGCGGGATAAAATGATGCCCTTGATTGTGGATTATGTGATGCAAAATCCTAAATGGAAGGTATCCTTGCAAACCCATAAATATTTGAATATCCCGTAGAGTTTGGTTTTCAAGGCACTTGTTTAAATGGGATTTCCACAAACTCATCATCCCAACCTATTAAGAGCGTCTGGCTTTTATTGTCCGGTCTAAAGATCATTGACAAGGTTTCAATAGGGGCGGCTGCTTGTTGGCAAGGCACGTTTATTCGGACCACATCTTTTTCTTTTTTATAACTGAAGGCTCCCCAAACATTAGTGTCGCTGTTTATGATAATTGTCCAGTTGTCCTGATTTGGAATGGTATAAAGCGTATAAGTGCCAGGTTGCAATAGTGTTTTTCCTAACATTAACGGAGTATATATTGTGAGCTCAGTAGCCTCGTTGGCACCGGTTCGCCATACTTCGCCATAGGGAACAAGTCCTCCAAAAATATCGCGCCCTTTTTTTTGTGGCCGACTGTAAATCACTCGTGCTATTGGAGGCCCATTTTTGTCGGCTCGGGCAATTGCTAAATCCATAGGCGAGGTATCCATCTTTGGAAAATTCTGTCCGTTGGCCACCTGCAAGAGGGAAAAACAGCTGGATATAATAAGGAAAAAGATAAGTTTTCTCATAAATGTGATTTTTTCTTTTGAAGAGAGACTCTAAATTATGACTTATTTTATTTCAAAAGGTTTAAAAATGAAATTTCTTATTCCTAACGCTGAAAAAGCATCAAAAAGTGCCTAAATATTCTTCAAAAATTAATTCTTTGTACAGACTTTTAAAAATAGGGTTTTTCCACATTGATTTGTTGATAACTTCGCACTTAAAAAATAGCGTAAACCCTTAATTTTATTGGGGATTTCGTTATATTTGTTCGTTACGAAAAAATCGAAAATCATTCAAAATTTTATATGAGCGAAGAACAAAAAAAAGGTAGTTACGGAGCCGACCAGATTCAAGCGCTGGAAGGAATGGAACACGTGCGCATGCGCCCGTCCATGTATATTGGCGATGTTGGCTCAAGAGGCCTGCACCACTTGGTTTATGAAGTAGTGGACAACTCCATCGATGAGGCGATGGGCGGCTATTGCGACACTATTGAAGTGTGGATAGGCGAGGATAACTCAATAACTGTAAAGGACAACGGCCGTGGAATCCCAGTTGATATCCACAAAAAGGAAGGTGTTTCCGCCTTACAGGTGGTCATGACCAAAATTGGGGCCGGTGGAAAATTTGATAAAGATTCCTATAAAGTTTCGGGAGGACTTCACGGAGTTGGGGTTTCGGTAGTGAACGCACTTTCGGAACACTTGACAGCCACCATCCATCGTGATGGTAAAATTTGGCAGCAGGAATACCAGCGCGGGAAGGAAATGTATCCTGTTAAATCTATTGGAGAGACCGATTATCGGGGCACTATAGTAACCTTTAGGCCCGATCGGGAGATATTTCAACAAAGCATTGAGTACAGTTACGACATCCTGGCCACAAGGTTACGTGAACTTTCATTTTTGAATAGAGGAATCACTATTTATTTAACAGATCAGCGTCATAAGGACGAAAACGGAGAATTTGAAAGAGAAAAATTTCATAGTGAAGAAGGTCTAAAAGAATTTATCCGTTTCTTAGATGGAAATCGAGAGCCCATCATTTCAGGTGTAATCTCGATGGAAGGAGAAAAGAATGACATTCCTGTTGAGGTTGCCATGGTTTACAACACCTCCTTCAACGAGAACCTTCATTCTTACGTAAACAATATCAATACCCACGAGGGGGGAACGCATTTGGCCGGATTTAGAGCTGGATTGACCCGTACCTTGAAAAAATATGCCGACGCCTCGGGAATGTTGGACAAACTGAAATTTGAAATTGCAGGAGACGACTTCCGGGAGGGCCTTACCGCCATTATTTCGGTAAAGGTCCAGGAACCACAATTTGAAGGACAAACCAAGACCAAATTGGGCAACAGGGACGTTACCGCGGCGGTGAGCCAAGCGGTTTCTGAAATGTTGGAAAATTATCTGGAAGAAAATCCGAGCGATGCGCGGACTATTGTCCAAAAAGTTATTCTCGCCGCTCAGGCGCGCCATGCCGCCCGTAAAGCACGGGAAATGGTACAGCGCAAAACCGTGATGAGCGGAGGCGGGTTGCCGGGAAAACTTTCCGATTGTTCCGAACAAGACCCTACAAAATGTGAAGTATTTCTGGTGGAGGGAGATTCTGCAGGCGGAACAGCGAAACAAGGCCGCGACCGTAATTTCCAAGCTATTCTTCCATTGCGAGGTAAAATCCTTAATGTGGAAAAAGCAATGCCCCACAAGGTTTTTGAAAACGAGGAAATCCGAAATATTTATACTGCTTTGGGTGTAACCATTGGGACAGAAGAGGACACCAAAGCTTTAAATCTCGATAAATTGAGATATCACAAAGTAGTGATTATGTGTGATGCGGATGTGGATGGTAGCCACATTGAAACCCTTATTTTAACCTTTTTCTTCCGTTATATGAGAGAGCTTATCGAAGGTGGTTTTGTGTATATTGCAACACCACCCCTGTATTTGGTGAAAAAAGGAGCTAGAAAAGATTATGCTTGGTCTGATAAGGAACGAGATGAGTTGACCGAACAGTTCGGTGGGGGAACTTCTATTCAGCGATATAAAGGTCTTGGAGAAATGAATGCCGAACAATTATGGGATACCACTATGAACCCGGAGTATAGAACTTTACGTCAAGTAACTATTGATAATGCCACGGAAGCAGATAGAGTTTTTTCCATGCTGATGGGCGATGAGGTTCCACCAAGACGTGAATTTATTGAGAAGAACGCTATTTATGCGAATATTGACGCATAAGCATTTTTATAAATTTTAATAAAAGCCCATTTCCGACAACTTCGGAAATGGGCTTTTTAGTTTTTAAACCTTTATTGCCATTATTTTATGGAGATAATAGTACTTTTGTAGAACACTTCAGAATGAAACTGACAAAGTGGACAATCATTCCGAATATCAGAGGAAAAACTATAGAAATGTCTGTTGGTAAACAGGCTATAATCAATAAACCACAAACGATAAACCCATGAAAGTAACAGTTGTAGGGGCAGGTGCAGTAGGCGCGAGTTGCGCGGAGTACATTGCCATCAAAAATTTTGCAAGCGAAGTAGTGTTGTTGGACATCAAAGAAGGTTTTGCCGAGGGAAAGGCGATGGACTTGATGCAAACGGCTTCATTAAACGGCTTTGATACTCGAATAATAGGAGTAACCAACGATTATTCTAAAACTGCCCACAGCGATATCTGTGTTATCACCAGCGGAATTCCCCGTAAGCCGGGAATGACGCGGGAAGAACTAATAGATATCAATGCGGGGATTGTGAAGGAGGTATCTGCCAACTTGGTAAAGCATTCTTCTAAAACCATTATTATCGTAGTGAGTAATCCTATGGATACCATGGCTTATTTGGTGCACAAAACTTCCGGTCTTGATAAAAGTAAAATAATTGGAATGGGTGGTGCCTTGGATAGTGCCCGTTTTAAATATCGATTGGCAGAGGCCTTAGGTGCCCCAATAAGTGATGTGGATGGAATGGTTATCGGTGGCCATAGTGATACCGGAATGGTACCCTTAACAAGACTGGCCACTCGAAATAGTGTTCCCGTTAGCAAGTTCATTTCAGAGGAACGTTTGAATCAAGTAAAAGAAGACACCAAAGTTGGAGGAGCAACCTTGACCAAATTGTTGGGAACTTCAGCTTGGTATGCGCCTGGAGCAGCGGTTTCTGCAATGGTGCAAGCAATTGCCTGCGACCAAAAGAAAATGTTCCCTTGTTCCGTTCTTCTTAATGGAGAATATGGATTAAAGGATATATGCATCGGCGTACCGGTTATTTTAGGTCAAAACGGTATAGAGAAAATTGTGGAGATAGAACTAAACGATGCCGAAAAAGCACATATTAAAGAAAGTGCGGATGCCGTTCGCAAGGTGAATGGATTGCTATAAGCGTCAGGGCTTTATCTAAAGAAAAAACCTCACAGATCTCGCGGACCTGTGAGGTTTTTTGGTTTAAGTTTTCTAAATAACAAAAGTAAAATCCCAAAGGTTTCAAAAACCTCTTTGGGGTTTGGTCTTTGGTCTCACGTCTTATGGCGAAGCAGTCTTACAACTACTTACCCACACTTAGAAGACCCGCAATCCTTACAAGTCAAGCAGCCTTCTTGATAAATCAGCGAGGTGCTATTACAGTTTTCGCACTTCTGTTTTTTAGCTTCTGTTCCATCGGCCACATATCGTTTTAAAGCGCGCGCGACTCCATTTTTCCAAGTATTTATACTTTCGCTATCCAATTGCAGGCTGTTGATAAGTTCCACAGCTTTTTCAATGGGCATTCCATGGCGTAAGGTGCTGGAAATCAATTTGGCGTAATTCCAAAATTCGGGGTTGAATTTGTGGGAAAGTCCTTCAATAGTGGTTTTATAGCCTCTTTTGTTTTTGTATTGGAAGTCGTATCGCGAGCTACCGTCATCATTTCGGTTTTTAATGATATATCCCTCATTTACCCACCGCGGAATCAGTATGCCATCTTCATCATCGGCAAAACCAGTGAAAATCTCATAAGGCTTGCCATCGATTAAACCGATAAAGGCAATCCATTTATCCTTGCTGTTCTGAAATCGAACTACATCGGCATCCAATACTTCGGGACGTTTGGTGGGGAAGGGGGTAAGGGTTTCCTGTTCCTCTTCTTTTTCGTCATTGGCAATCAAAACTCCGGAGCGGGAACCATCGCGATAGACTGTAACCCCCTTGCATCCCTCTTGCCAAGCTTCCATATACAGTTTTCCTACCAGTTCCTCTGTAGCATCATTGGGCAGGTTGATGGTTACCGAAATAGAATGGTCCACCCATTTCTGTACCGCTCCTTGCATCCGCACCTTGCTCATCCAGTCCACATCGTTGGAGGTGGCCTTATAATAAGGCGACTTTTTTACGATTTTATTAAGTTCTTCTTGGCTATATTTTTTGTCGGTCGCTATTCCGTTGACTTCCATCCATTGTTTAAAACGATGGTGAAATACCACATACTCTTCCCAGCTATCGCCCACTTCATCCACAAAATCCACCCGAACGTTTTTGTCATTTGGGTTCACTTTTCGTCTTCTTGTATAAACTGGAAGAAAAACAGGTTCAATACCCGATGTGGTCTGCGTCATTAAACTGGTGGTGCCGGTTGGGGCAATGGTCAACAATGCGATGTTTCTTCTTCCGTATTCAAGCATATCATAATAAAGCTTTTCGTCAGCTTCTTTAATACGAAGAATGAATGGATTGTTCCGCTCGCGTTCCGAATCGAATATTTTGAAAGGTCCGCGTTCCTTTGCAGTATTAACGGAGGCTCTATATGCTTCAATGGCAATGGTTTTGTGGATCTCAGTTGAAAATGCAATTCCTTTTTCGCTAGCGTATTTTATTCCCAAAGCCGACAACATGTCGCCTTCCGCGGTTATGCCAATACCGGTTCGTCTGCCTTCTTTCGCCTTGGTTTGAATATTTAACCAAAGGTTTCTCTCCACTGCTTTTATTTCCTCCGCTTGTGGATCGGCATCGATTTTGGCGAGAATAGCATCAATTTTTTCAAGCTCTAAATCGATGATGTCGTCCATAATCCGTTGCGCGATATTGAGATGTTTTTTGAAAAGTTCAAAGTTGAAAGCTGCCTTGGAAGTAAATGGGTCTTCCACATAAGAAAACAAATTGATTGCCAGTAAGCGGCAGGAATCATACGGACAGAGCGGAATTTCTCCACAGGGGTTGGTTGAAACAGTTTGGTAGCCAAGGTCAGCATAGCAATCCGGCACCGATTCCTTGATTATGGTATCCCAAAAGAGAATACCCGGTTCAGCGGATTTCCACGCGTTGTGTACGATTTTTTTCCACAGTTTTTCGGCTTTAATCTCACGGACATTTTTTGGGTTTTCGCTAAAAACAGGATATTTCTGGACATAATTTTTTCCGTCTCTTACGGCTTCCATAAAGGTGTCGTCAATCCGGACAGATACGTTGGCACCGGTTACTTTTCCCTGTTCCATTTTGGCGTCGATAAAATCCTCCGCATCGGGATGGTTGATGGAAACGGAAAGCATCAAAGCTCCCCGGCGTCCATCCTGCGCCACTTCGCGTGTGGAATTGGAATATCGCTCCATAAATGGCACTATGCCCGTAGAGGTAAGCGCCGAGTTTTTAACAGGAGAACCTTTGGGCCGGATGTGCGACAGGTCATGGCCAACACCGCCACGACGCTTCATCAATTGCACTTGTTCCTGATCTATTTTCATAATGCCTCCATAGGAATCTGAATCGCCTTCGTTGCCAATGACGAAACAATTAGAGAGCGAGGCAATCTGATATGGATTGCCAATTCCCGCCATTGGACTGCCTTGGGGCACGATGTATTTAAAGTCTTTTATGGCATCAAAAATTTCATCTTCCGTCATCGGGTTAGGATAGCGCTGTTCAATGCGAGCAATCTCACTAGCGATACGTCTATGCATATCTGCCGGTGTTTTTTCATAAATATTTCCTTCCGAATCTTTGAGGGCATACTTGTTTACCCACACTCGCGCGGCAAGATCATCACCTTTAAAATATTCTACTGAAGCGTTGAAAGCTTCATCTTGAGAGTAGGTTTTTGGGGATGGAGGAACGGTTTTTACTTGCATATTATGAAAAGAATTAATAGATGGATTTTCGAAATAATTTGTACGTAAATATAAGGAAATTGAAAGTTCAAATTCAAGTTAAATATTAAAGTTGTCAAGAGTTGATTGTTAATAGTCACTGTATCAGTAAGGTATAAATTTATCAACATAAGAAAGTTAACAAATATTTTAAATTAAATTTTAATAATAAAAACTGTGCAATACTGCACCCTTTCAATCGTTTACCCAAATCTCGATATTTTGCAGAAAATGATATAAGTCATTTTTTGTAATGGTTTGGTTGAGGTATATTTGTGGCGTGAAAAAGGTAATTCTCATTCTTGCCCTGATAATGCTCACCAAACCCCTTTGGCCCGTAATGGATTACTTTGCCAATTACAACTACATTGTAACAGAGCTTTGCGAGAATAAGGATAAACCGGAAATGGAATGTAACGGAAAATGTTATTTGGCCAAACAACTGGCCAAAGAAGCTGCTGACGACGACCAAAACCCGTTGAACAATAAAACTTCCAAGACTGAAATTCCCCAGATTATAATTTCTGAAAATATTTCTGAATTTCAGTTCGCACCAATTCCGCTTGAGAATTCTTCAAATGGATTTGGGTATAAACCAAACTTGATTGCTTCACTTTTTATTTCAAAAATTCTTCAACCTCCTCGTGTAGGATAATTTATATCTCAGGGCTTATCGGAATTATTCTGTTGAGTTTTTCCGAAAAACCATTTCTTATAAATTATCAAAACACATTAAAAATGAAATCATTAAAACCTGTATTTCCTTTTAAGGGAATATCTAAGGCTTGGGTGGGTTGTATATTGCTATGTGGGCTATCTATTGGACTGCTCGAAGCTCAGGAAACCCCAAGCGACAGTTTGAAATTAATTGACCTTAGAGAAGTTGTGCTTATTTCCGTGGGCAGACAACCTGATCATCAAAAACAGCACAAGCCCTTGGCCACCTTGGACGAGTTTTTAGAATCTTCGCGCAGTATAAATATGGTGAAGCGGGGTGCTTATGCTTGGGAGCCAACCATGAACGATATGGCATCCGAACGTTTGGCCATAACCATTGATGGGATGCATATTTTTGGCGCCTGTACCGACAAGATGGACCCTATAACGTCCTATGTGGATGTTTCCAACCTTTCGGAAGCGGAAATTGGTTCAGGGCAGCAAGGAGCTGCTTTTGGAAATTCCATAGGTGGAAGCATCAACCTTAAACTGGATAAGAGTAATTTTAAACCTACCGGATGGACTGGAAGAGTGGAAGGCGCATTTGAAAGCGTGAACACGATGCGAGTTCTTGGCGGTGAATTAAATTATTCTGATGAGAAATTCTATTTCAACAGTGATGTTATCTACAGAAAAGCAGATAATTACAAAGCTGGGGGAAATAGAGAAATTCTTTTCTCACAATTTGAAAAGTATAATTTCTCTTTAAATTCTGGATATAAGTTGGCAGAAGACCAGGCTATTTCGGCCACGCTTATATATGATGAAGCCCGTGATGTTGGTTATCCCGCTTTAACGATGGATGTTTCCTTGGCAAGAGCAGTTATTGCTGGTTTAACTTTTAACCAGGACACCTTGTTTGGAAGTCTTAGCGACTGGGAATCGAAATTGTATTACAACACCATAAAACACGTGATGGACGACACCCATCGTCCCGATGTGCCCATCCATATGGACATGCCGGGTTGGAGTGATACTTTTGGGTTTTATTCGCAGGCCAATTTGCGGAGCAATAAGAATCGATACTTGTTTAAAGTGGATGGCTTCTATAATAAATCGTACGCCGAAATGACCATGTATCCACAAAATAGTCAGGAGCCGTTGATGTTTATGCTCACTTGGCCGGATGTGCGGACTAGTAGTTTAGGGGTTTATGTTCAGGATCAGATATCATTTACGGATTCCTCATTAAAACTTTCCACGCGTTTAGGATACCATTCCAATGAAGTGGTGGATGATTTTGGACTCAAGAGTCTTAAGATTTTCTACCCTGAAATGGAAAAGTCGAAAACTCGATTCTTGAAAAGTTTTTCGGCCCAGTATCACCAAATGTTGAATGATTTCCATATTGACGGAGGAATTTCCTATGGCGATCGCGCGCCGTCGGTTTCGGAGGGTTATGGGTTTTATCTTTTCAATAGTTTCGATAATTACGATTATATCGGTGATCCTGGTTTAAATACCGAAAGTGCTGCAGATGCCAATTTATCTTTCACTTACAAAAAACCGCTGTTTGAAATTACAGCGGATGGGCGTTATTTCCACGTTTTCAATTATATAATAGGAAAGGTGGATAATACTTTAAGCCCAATGACTATTGGAGCTGATGGCGTGAAAGTTTATACCAATTTGGATTATGCGCGGCTTTACAATCTGTCACTTTCTGGGCGATTCGCTATTTCGAACGCTTTCAAGTTGGCGGGAAGGATTGCATATCATAGGGGAGTGGATGATGTGGGAGAAAACCTGCCGTTGATTAGTCCCCTTTCATATAGGGCAACACTTGATTTTTTTAAAAATCAATATTCCGCCTCTCTTTCTATGGATGGTGCCGGAGTGCAGAACAACTTCAATCCTGATTACGGCGAAACAAAAACAGCGGCATACGCTATTCTTTCCGCCAGTTTTGGAAAGCGTTTCTTCATAAACGACAATGATTTTTATGTAAAGACGGGAATTGAAAATATTCTCGATACCTATTACTCTTCCTATTCCGATTGGAACAACATCCCGAGGATGGGAAGAAACATTTATTTAACTATTTCTTATTCAATTAATTAAAATATAAAAAAGATGAAAACACTAAAATATATATTCGCAGTATTAATATTTCCGTTGGCTTTTATTGGCTGTTCGGACGACAAGGATGACGATACCCCAGATATTAATCCTGTAGAAGGCTTGTTTAAGATTTACGAATTTCCCGCTTCGGATCACAGCGTTGAGATTTATTCCGAAAAACAGAATCTCGAAGTGGGTTATAATGAAATTGCTATTCGAATAATGGATTTGGCGAAAAATCAATACGTCAGCACTGCTGAAATGTCTTGGATGCCCATGATGTACATGGAGACCAAGGAGCATTCAGCTCCCCATAGTGGGCTGAGCAATTCAGAAAATGCTTCGGTCTATAAGGGGCATATTGTGTTCCAGATGGCAGGAAATGAAACAGAGTTCTGGGAACTGACCTTAAACTTTAATTTGGCCGGACAGTCTGTGTCGGAATCCTATAGGATTGATGTGATACAACCCACCGATGGCTTGAAAAAAACACAAGTGTTTATGGGAAGCGATGACAAAAGGTATATCCTTGCCTACGTAAACCCAAAGAAACCCGAAGTGGCTGTGAACGATCTGAGGGCCGTGTTGTATGAAATGGAGGATATGATGAATTTTCCTGTTGTTAAGGATTATAAAATCACTGTCGATCCCCGGATGCCCGGGATGAACAACCACAGTTCGCCAAATAATCAGGACATGATTTATAATTCTGCCTTAAAAACCTACGATGGAAAATTATCCCTGACGATGACAGGGTATTGGGTGATCAATTTAAGGTTGGTAAACCAAAGCGGTGAAACCCTGAAAGGAGAAGAGGTTACAGAGGCCAATCCAATGAGTACTCTGTACTTTGAGATAGAATTTTAGAGGGAATAATTGATAAGAGTTTTGGAAAGAAAGTTGCCGATGAAAGTCGGCATTTCTTTTTTAAGTACATTGGCTAATTCATTTAAGAAAAATTGTCGTGTGAAATTGTTAAGTAATTCAAAAAAAATAATTGTCTTTTCCTTTTTGAAAACCTATATTTGCACGTTTTAAAAAATTCATTTAAATACATTAGAATGCAAAATAAAGGACCCATTACGGTATTTGCGATATTATTTGGTTTAGTAAGTATCTATCAGCTTTCTTTTACATTTGTTGCAAGCAACGTAGAAAGTAAGGCAAAGGAATTTGCCCAAAGCAAATTTTCTGAAGATCAACCCCACGAAAGAGAAACGGCTGAAGCCAGATATCTTGACTCTGTAGCCGGGGAGCCAGTATTTTTGGGAATTGACTACAAGACCGCCAAAGAAAAGGAGCTCAATAGAGGTCTCGACCTTAAAGGGGGGATCAACGTTATTCTTGAGGTTTCTGTAAAAGATATACTTAAAGGTCTCGCCAATCACACCAAGGATCCTGCATTTAACCAGGCGATAGAAAGAGCTACAGAGATTCGCAAAAACAGTCAGAGTACTTTTCTGGAGGCGTTTTTAAAAGCTTTTGACGAACTTCCCGGAGAAAATCTACTGGCATCTCCGGATATTTTCTTCAATAAAAACCTAGAGGACGAAATAAACCCAGGCATGACCAATGCCCAGGTGAAGCCCATATTGGAAAGGAAGGTTGACGAATCTATTACGTCGGCGTTTGAGGTCCTCAGAAAACGTATAGACAAGTTTGGTGTTACCCAGCCTAATATCCAGCGTTTGGGCAAATCGGGTAGAATTCTCGTAGAGTTGCCCGGTGCAAAAGATGTGGACAGAATTAAGAAACTACTTCAATCCACTGCCCAACTTGAGTTTTGGGACGTCTATAAATTTGATGAAATGGCCAGTTTTCTTCAGGCAGCAGACAACAAGGCTGGTGAAATAGAAATGGCCAAAGAGGAAAAGACAGTAGCTGTTGACACTACCCAAGCCGTTGCCGATACCACTGAAGTGGAAGAGGACGACATCAGCAAACTTTTAGGAGGACAAGATGTAAAAGACACTCTTGCAGATGAAAGCCGAAAAAATCCGATTCTTTCCAAGATGGTTGCATTGGGCACTCAGGGCGGACCGGTAATTGCAACTTTTCGATTGAAAGATACATCGACCATCAACTCATATCTGCGCAATCCACAAATAAGGTCTCTTTTGCCAAATGAAATGCGTTATGCAAGATTTGTCTGGGGACTTCCGGAATCGAACCGTCAATTAAATGGCGAAGAAACCACAGATCTTTATGCTTTAAGAGGCAATCGGGATAATGTGCCGCCACTAGGTGGAAGTGTAGTAGTGGATGCCAGACAGGAATACGACCAAATGAGTCGTGTGGTAGTATCTATGCAAATGAACGGTCAAGGTGCAAAAATTTGGGAACAAATGACTGGCCAGGCCTACCAGAACCAGAGTCAGATTGCTATTGTACTTGATAATATTGTTTATTCCGCTCCAGGGGTAACCTCCGGTGCCATTTCAGGGGGCCGTAGTCAAATCTCCGGGAATTTTACGATAAACCAAGGTCAGGATTTGGCCAACGTTCTTCGCGCAGGAAAACTGCCAGCTTCGGCTGAGATTGTTCAAGGAGAGGTTGTAGGACCAACTCTTGGACATGAGGCTATCAACAGTGGGGTAATGTCTTTCTTTATTGCTTTGTTCGTTGTTCTCATGTGGATGATTGGATATTATGGAAGGGCCGGTATCTTCGCAAATATCGCCTTATTGGTGAACATTCTATTTATTTTCGGAGTATTGGCGGGTCTGGGTGCAGTGCTTACCCTTCCCGGTATTGCGGGTATTGTATTGACCATTGGGATGTCGGTGGATGCCAACGTACTTATTTTTGAAAGGATTAAAGAAGAGCTCAGAAAGGGCAAGGCTCAAAAGGATGCTATTAAGGATGGTTTCAGCAACGCGCTTTCTTCCATTCTTGATGCCAACATCACAACCGGTCTTACTGGTTTGATTCTTTTGGTGTTCGGGACAGGACCTATTCAAGGTTTCGCAACTACCTTATTGATCGGTATTGCAACTTCACTGTTTACCGCAATCTTTATCACTCGATTGTTGATTGACGCCTATACCAAAAACGGAAGACCATTGTCTGCCTCCACTCCTTGGACCAAGAATCTTTTTGCCAATGTGAATATCCAATTTTTGGCAAAAAGAAAAATGGCTTACATTTTCTCCGCTATAATGCTTTTGATTAGTATCACTTCCTTATTTACGCTGGGATTGAACCAAGGGGTTGATTTCGTGGGGGGAAGGACTTACACCGTTCGTTTTGCGAAAGATGTGAACTCTCTCGAGATCCAAAATAAATTAATCGAAACTTTTGGAAGTGCCGAAGCCAAAACCTATGGTGGAAATAATCAGTTGAAAATAACCACTAAATACAAAGTGGAAGAAACAGATACCGAGGTTGATGAGGAAATAGAGCATATGCTTTACCAAACTCTTAAATCCGATCTTCCTGCCGATATGACCTACGAACTATTTGTTGGTGATCAAGATGGCAAACAAATAGGAAGAATGGAATATTACAAGGTGAGCCCAACCGTGGCGGACGACATTAAAAGAGACTCTTTCTATGCCGTTTTTGGATCGCTGATTGTGGTCTTCCTCTATATCCTTCTGCGTTTTAGGAAATGGCAATTTGGATTGGGTGCCGTTGCGGCAATTTTCCATGACGTGCTTATAGTTCTGGGAGTGTTCTCCCTGACCTATAGATTCATGCCCTTTAGTATGGAGATAGACCAATCCTTTATCGCGGCTATACTTACTGTGGTAGGTTATTCACTAAACGATACTGTAATTATTTTTGACCGTATCCGTGAGTTTTTTGGGGAACATCCAAGATGGAAAATGAACCGTACTATTAACGCCGCTTTAAACAGCACTTTGGGTAGAACAATGAACACTTCATTTACAACCCTGATTGTGCTTATATCTATGTTCCTATTTGGAGCTGAGTCTATTCGAGGCTTATTGTTTGCAATTATTGTGGGTATTGTGGTGGGTACTTATTCATCTCTATTTATCGCGACTCCACTTATGTACGATACCGCCAAGAAAAAGAGCGTGGACGAACTGATTGGCAAAAAGGAAGAAGAAGTTGCGTTAGAAGCTTAGATTTTTCTGCTTTAATAATAAAGGGACCTTTCCAATAAACTTGGAAAGGTCTTTTTTTATATTGAATTCTAAGTGGCGTTTGATTATTTAAGAGTTCTATAATTCGCCTAAAGAACAATCTCCATTTATCAATAGCTTCAATTTATATCATTTAAAAGAGGAATTATATCAACATAGAAAAACATTTCTATTCGATTGAAGGTGATTTATGTTTCTAATTAAGCAGTTGAGTTTATTGGTTCTTGGTAAACTCAAATTTGTCGCCTTTCTCTAGCTTCCAAGTTTCGGATAGACCGGCATTTACTTCCAGAACGTATTGTGCAGGTGCTTCGGAAGGGAGAGAGGTTAAATCGTTTGGCCTAGCGTTTTTCTGAATGGAAACCAATTCCTTTTGAGAGTTGAAATAAATGATGTCCAAAGGAAATTCAGTGTTTTTCATATAAAAGGATCGAGGTTGGGAATCCATAAAGACAAAAAGCATGGCTTGATCCGGTGCCATAGATCGACGATACATTAAACCGGTTTGGACCTTATAATCATTATCGGCTATTTCAATATCCAGTTTGGCGATAATCGAGTCGGATTCAGCTTTAAGCAGTTTTAATTCCCCGTCCTTGGCAAAGGTTATTTCCTTGGTGAGACTTTTGCTTTCAGAATTTGCTGTATCCTTGCAATTGTAAAATGATAGCATAGATAATGCGATTGCTGCGCTGACAAATAATTTTTTCATTTGAGGAATTATATAATTTACCAAACCATTTATCCACGGCTATTTAAGCCTAATGCGAATTCCGGTTGATGAGGTTCTACTTTTTAATCTGTAATCGGTTGTTTTGAAGCCTTCCACATAATATAGATTCCGGCAATTATAAATGGAATACTCAACCATTGGCCTGTTGAAAACAAGCCGAGTGCGTCTTCGAAGCCACCTTGACTTTCTTTTACATATTCTACCAGAAAGCGGACCATAAATAGGAGTATCAAAAATATTCCAAAAATATAACCGTGTTGTTTCCGTCGTTCGGTTTTCCAGTAGAGATACCAGCAAACCAAAAAAACTATTACATATCCAGCGGCTTCATAAAGTTGTGCTGGGTGTCTAAAGGGAACGGTATTCAGGAGTTCAGAAAATTGCGGATTGTGGACAATGGCGTCATAGGCCTTGACGGGATTTTGGATTCCCGTAGCTTGTTCCGCTTGATATGGCCGGATATCCTCGTGGACAAAACGCACGCCCAGCGGAAAATTCCCTGAGATTTTCCCAATGATCTCTGAATTCATGAAATTTCCAATCCTGACAAAGATTCCACCACAAGCTACTGCAATAACGATACGATCCATTATCCAAAAGAATGGTTTTTGAATTACTTTTTTGCTGTAGTAATACATGGCAATCAATATAGCAATGGCGGCTCCGTGACTGGCCAACCCCTGAAAGCCGGTGAATTCAAATTCTGGAACGGTGCTGATGGGTAAAAAAACGGAAAGCGGATCTTCCACAAAAAGTTCAGGTTGATAAAAAATAACGTGGCCCAAGCGAGCCCCCAACAAAATGGCAACTACCATATAAATAAACAGCTTATCCAGTTTTTCCTGCGGCTGTCCTTCCCTTTCAAAAATTCTTTTGGTCAAAATCCACCCCAGTGTAAAAGCCACCACAAACATCAAGCTGTAGTACCGTATCATAAAAAAACCAAGGTCAATTCCTTCGGAAGGATTCCACGTAAAAGTTAAATAGTGCATAAAGGAGGTTTTATTGAGCTGGGTAAAGATAACAAAAGCGAAAAAGTAATGCAGACCAAATGTTTCATTTCTTTTTTGGCGGTACAGGATCATAGCCAGATCCGCCCCAAGGATTGCAACTGCCGATTCTTTTTAGGGCAAGCCATCCTCCTTTTAATAAACCATGGGTTTGAAGTGCTTCTTTAGAATACTGTGAGCAGGTGGGGCTATAGCGGCAAGAGGAGGGCGTGAGAGGCGAAATGAATTTTTGGTATCCATTTATCAATAGCACAAATGGATATATTAAAATCTTTTTCATAAGTCAATCTTAAGAATGATTCCCAAGGAAATTTCTAATTTATGGAAAAAGTAGTGCCTTCCTTCCCGTCTTTTAAATGTATTCCTTTACTGGAAAGCTCATCACGAATTCTGTCACTGGTAGCAAAATCCTTGTTGGCACGAGCTTGGTTTCTAAGTTCGATAAGAAGCTCTACTGCGGCGGAAAGTTTTTCGCCATCTCTTGATGATTCAGCAGCATTGTCTTCCAATCCCATCACTTCAAAAATAAAGTCGTGCATCGTCTTCTTAAACAGCCTTAGATCATCTTCCGAAATGGAATCCTTTCCTTCTTTCAGCGAATTGATATACCGCACCCCCTCAAAAAGATGTGCAATTAGAATCGGACTGTTGAAATCGTCGTTCATCGCGTTATAGCATTCTTTTCTCCAGGTCTGAATGTCGATGGAAGATTTTTCTGAAAGCGAAATATTATCCAGCATACGGTAAGCATCCATCAAGCGATTAAAACCTTTTTCAGATGCTTCCAAAGCCTCACTGCTGAAGTCCAATATACTCCTGTAGTGGGCTTGGTACATAAAAAATTTGGTGACGGTAGGCGAAAAGGGCTTGGCTAAGATATCGTTTTCTCCAGTAAACATTTCATTGGGAAGAATGAAATTGCCAGTGGATTTCGCCATTTTCTTTCCGTTGAGCGTAAGCATATTGGCGTGCATCCAATAATTAACAGGCGTAATATCATTGCAAGCTTCGGCTTGTGCAATCTCGCATTCGTGATGGGGAAACTTGAGGTCCATCCCTCCTCCGTGGATATCGAACCGGTTGCCCAAATATTTGGTGCTCATAGCCGTGCACTCCAAATGCCAGCCAGGAAAACCATCGCTCCAGGGGGAAGGCCATCGCATAATATGCTGGGGTTCGGCTTTTTTCCAAAGCGCGAAATCCTGTGGGTTTTTTTTGTCGGTTTGTGCCGAAAGTTCGCGGGTATTGGCAATCATGTCCTCAATGTGCCGTCCACTGAGCTTTCCGTAGTGGTACGTTTCATTGAATTTGAAGACGTCAAAATATACTGAGCCGTTTCTTTGGTAAGCAAATCCTTCTTCTATTATTTTCTCAACGATCGTGATTTGCTCTATGATATGACCCGTGGCTGTAGGTTCGATACTCGGTGGCAGGGCGTTAAATTTGGCCATTGTGGTATGAAAGTCCACGGTATATTTTTGTACTATCTCCATAGGTTCCAATTGCTCCAAACGGGCTTTTTTCAAAATTGGATCCTCCCCGCTCTCCCCATCGTTCTCCAAGTGGCCGGCGTCGGTGATATTGCGGACGTAACGGACTTTATATCCCAAATGTTTCAAATATCTAAAAACCAAGTCGAAAGAAAGAAAGGTGCGGCAATTTCCCAAGTGGACGTTGCTATATACCGTTGGGCCACAAACGTACATGCCCACTGCGCCTTCGTGTATGGGAACGAATTTCTCTTTAGATTTTGAAAGTGAATTATAAATATAGAGGTCGTCGTGTTTCAAGATAAAAGGTTTTTAAATTTTGGGATTTGTTTCGGGAGTTAAAACAAGCAGCTACTGTTTGTATTTTCAAAATTTTCAGAGCTGATTACGACTTAAAAGTCGGTGTCCAATTTAATATAATCCAAAAATTCTCGTCGTGTTTCTGGATTTTTGAATGCCCCGCCAAATTCGCTGGTCACCGTACTGCTGTCAACATCGCGAATACCTCGGGAATTGACGCACAAATGCTTGGCGTCAATAACACAAGCCACATCCTCTGTCTTTAACACCCGCTGTAGTTCTTTTACAACTTGGATCGTTAAGCGCTCCTGTACCTGTGGACGTTTGGCGTAATAATCCACAATGCGGTTCATTTTGGACAAACCTACCACGGTACCATTTGAGATATAGGCTATATGGGCTTTCCCCACAATTGGTAGCAAGTGGTGCTCGCAGGTAGAGTAGAGGGTGATGTTCTTCTCCACCAACATTTCATTATACTTGTACTTATTGCTGAAAGTAGAGGCCTTGGGCTTTCTTTCTGGGTGCAAACCACTAAAAATTTCATTGACAAACATTTTTGCTACCCTGTTAGGCGTTCCCTTCAGGCTGTCGTCTTTAAGATCCAACCCCAACGTTTGCAAAATATGCTCCACGTCAATTTTTATTAGGGCGATTTTTTCTATGTCACTAAGTTCAAAGGCATCAGGACGTAAAGGAGTTTCTGTGGAGGTTCCAATATGATCGTTTCCCATTGCTTCGATTGCCTTAAGGTGCTTATCTATATCCATGAATATTTAAATAAATTCTATTTTAAAATGTCTGCAAAGATACGAAATCGCAGATTGTTAAAGGAGATAGCCGATTTATATTTTCTGAAGTTTAAAAGTTGGAATGGAATCAAAAAATGAAGCCGAGCGATAAAATGAAGTTGTTGTAAATGGTATTCACATTTGCCACATCGGTAAGTCCTACGGAATACAGTTGCATCTCGCGCTTCTGTTCGGAACGGGAATAGGCGAGATCAAAGGTTATATTTCCAAAATTATATCCTGTTCCCAATGAAAATCCTATCAAATCGCCGAGTGTGCTATCATCCTTATAAGGGCTTTCCTCATAGTGAAAACCAGCCCTCAGGCTCAATTCGTCAATACGGTATTCACCCCCAGCCCGAAAAGAAGAAGCGCCTGAAAGAGAATTTCTAATGTTTTGGTTCAAACTGCGGAAGTACGAATCGTTTGTGGGTTGGAATTGGATATTTGAATAATCCTTAAACGAATAATCCAGGCTTATAAATCCCTTTTGCTGGAATACGTAAGCCGCGCTCGCTGCTATTTTACCGGGTGTTCGCAAATTGTAATCGGCAAATACATTGATGACCCTCGGATCCACGACAGTTCTTCTGGTTTGGCCATCTACAATGCCCTTGCTTTCCAAATATTGGGTAGTTTCTTCTGAAATTCGATACCACGTAGGGCTGTCCCAACTTAAACCTAGACGAAAATTATCTGCTACTTTGGCAATTACGCCTAATTGTGCCGAAACTCCAGCGCCCCAAACGCTAAGGTTGTTTTCAAAACCTACCCCGGTTATAGTAGAAGCAGGATGATTATTTGTCTCCAAGAGATAGTTGCTTCTTCGGAAATCGATACTGTGGGTATTTATGTTAACACCGAAATAATAATTGTCCGTAATTTGTGCCGCAAGATTTATAGTGAATTTGCTATTGTATCCACGGGAAATATAACTGTATTCCTGATTAAACTCATTTCCTGCCATATTGGAAAGATAGGAGCTGTTTGAAGGATCGTTTGGGTCTAGCGGATCAAATAAATATCCTTGATAGCCCAAAAATGCATTTTGTGCAGCGGAGCCGTAATGTGTTCCCAGATAGCTATAAAGACTTGAAATGGATTCGCCCGATTGCAATTCCAATAGACTTAAAGGAAGGCCTTGTGCTTGAGCCAAGAAAAATTGACCTATGGAAGTATTCCCACGACCCGCAATGAACAGTTCGTTGTCAAAATTATGGGAAACATCATAATTTATTCCAATGGTGAATTTTTTAAACTGGGAATTCTCGGTTGCATTGTTGAAAACGTAAATCGCGCCAATTTGGTTCATATTCACATCATCGGAAATGCTCCTTTCAGTTCGGTTAAAATAAGTAGCCTTATTGTCCACATCTAAAAGCGAAGCTGAAACAGACAAAGATGAGCTTAAAAAAACTGCCCCCCCAGCGGGATTAATTCGGGTGGCAGACATATCGCCACCCAGTGCGCCCATAGCTCCGCTCAAAGCTGTGAATCGTGCAGTTCCCAAGTTCTGTTCGGTACTGTAGCGCAAACCATCTATTATTTGTTGGGCTTGAGCCATATTTAGGGAGAAAATGAAAAGAATTAAAAGATAGAGGAGTCTCATTTGATATAAGAGATTTAATAATTTATTAAAATTTTAGTGCCATAGCATTTTGGTTGTAATTCCAAAGTTGATATGGCACTTTTATATTGCATTTTAAAATCAAAAACTGTTTTAATCCTAACCACGGCCACCACGGCCACCACTTCTCACGCTACCCCCACTTGAACGACCACTGCCCCCTGAACTTCGGATGGATCCGGAACTGCCACTGCTACGGGTTGGGGCGGAGTAGTTGCTACTGCGCGTGCCTGGACTATTGCTTCGAATGTTGCTTCCGCTATTGTTGCTCCGAATAGGACTGGTATTCCTAATGGAGCTGTTATTGCGCGGCGTAGGAGTGTTAGTGCGCGGAGTACTCGAAGGAGTTTGCCTAATCGTACGATTACTACTGGGTCTTGTTGTACGTGTGCCTTCCTGATAGGAGCGCGTATTCTGATTTGCGCGCACATTATTTTGGTTTATCCTGCGGGCCGCTTCAGTACGGTTGTAAGAACCACGGGAGGTAGCTTCATTGGATCTTCCACTTGGTTGGCTTCTGTTGTAATCGGTATTGCGTCGGCCTCGGTTCGGGGATACATAAGGATAATTGGAACCATAGTTATAATAGGGATATCCATAACCATAATTATATCCGTAACCATATCCATAATAACCTGGGTATCCATATCCATATCCATAGTAAGGAAAGCCCCAGCTAATTCCCCAGGAAGGACCATAAAAACCATAATAGGGATAACCCCAATAGCTCCTGTACCAATAAGGCCTATGCCAGAAGCCGTAGCCATAATAGCCATAATAACCCCCAGAATTGTATATGTTTACGGTAACATCAGTGGCGTTGCTTCCCCAAGGACCATAACCTTCATCGTAAGCCTCTTCGATTACGATGTTTCCATCCTCATCAAGACTTTCGGTGGTAGAGTAGGCATCAATATCCGTAAAGATTATGTCTTCCTCGGGCAAGTTATCGTATATAATGGCCTTGGATTGAAAATATTGTTTATAGTAGTTCGATCTGTCGCCATCGTTTCCATCGTCATTTATAACGCCTTCTGCTCTGGCGTTCGTTCCGCTCGAGGCATAAATGCCATCGTTGTGATTGTACCCTTGCTTGGAGGTACCGCAAGAAACCAGTACCAAAGCGATTAGGAACATCACACTGGAGGGGATTAAGAGTTTTATAGGAAATTTTCGGGTTGACATATCATTGGTTTTAAAAATTGTTTGACTTCATAAAAATAAGTAGTTTTGCGGACAATAACTAATCATTTAACAAGGTCGCAACATTTGTGCCACAAAACAAACTATGGCAAAGAACTTAACCTCCCGTAACGAAGATTACTCGAAATGGTATAATGAGCTGGTAATCAAGTCAGATATGGCCGAAAACTCCGGGGTACGGGGTTTTATGGTCATTAAGCCCTATGGATATGCCATTTGGGAGCGGATGCAGGCCGAGCTCGATAGGATGTTTAAGGAAACAGGACATCAAAACGCCTACTTTCCGCTATTTATCCCTAAATCTTATTTTAGTAAAGAAGCGAGCCATGTTGACGGTTTTGCCAAGGAATGTGCCGTAGTGACACACTACAGACTCAAAAATGCGGAAGATGGAAGTGGCATTATTGTAGATCCGGATGCAAAACTGGAAGAGGAGCTGATTGTTAGACCTACCTCCGAAACCATTATTTGGGATACGTACCGGCGGTGGATCCAATCTTATCGCGACTTGCCATTGTTGATCAATCAATGGGCAAATGTGGTGCGTTGGGAAATGAGAACACGGTTGTTTTTGCGCACTTCGGAATTTTTGTGGCAAGAGGGCCATACCGCACACGCCACTAAAGAGGAAGCCATCGCGGAAGCTGAACAAATGATGAATGTTTATTCCGAATTCGCCGAAAACTATTTGGCGATTCCGGTTATAAAAGGAACTAAGACGGAAAGTGAGCGGTTCGCGGGAGCTCTCGAAACCTATTGTATTGAAGCCTTGATGCAAGATGGAAAAGCACTTCAGGCCGGAACTTCCCATTTTCTCGGCCAAAATTTCGCGAAAGCTTTTGATGTAAAATTTACCGCTAAAGACGGAACCCTTGATTATGTTTGGGCTACCTCTTGGGGAGTTTCTACGCGGTTGATCGGGGCATTGATAATGACCCACAGCGATGACCGCGGCCTAGTGCTGCCTCCTACCTTAGCACCGGATCAAGTGGTGATTGTCCCTATCTATAGAAAAGAAGAGGAATTTGAAGCTGTGGACAAAGTAGCTAGGGATTTGATGGCGAAATTAAAGGCACAGGGTCTCCGTGTAAAATATGATAATAGAGATACCCAAAAACCTGGATGGAAGTTTAATGAATACGAGCTAAAAGGGGTTCCAGTACGTATTGCAATAGGCCCAAAGGACGTTGAAAAAGGAACGGTTGAGTTGGCAAGGAGAGATACCTTTGAAAAAGAATTCGTCGCCAGCGAGCTCGTTGTGGAAAAAGTGATGTTGCTTATGGAGGAAATCCAGAAAAATTTATTTGACAAAGCGCTTCGCTATCGCAGTGAGCATACAACCCAAGTGAGCAGTTACATTGAATTTAAGGAAGTCTTGGAAGAGAAAGGAGGTTTTGTGTTAGCGCACTGGGATGGCACAGCCGAAACTGAGGAGAAGATCAAAAATGAAACAAAAGCAACCATAAGATGCATTCCTTTGGATGGTCCAATAGAGGCTGGAACTTGCATGGTTACTGGAAAACCGTCTCCAAGAAAAGTGATCTTCGCAAGGGCTTATTAATTATTATTGAAAAAAGCAGAACAAGATTTGTACGATTCAAAAATAGTTGTATTTTTGCATCCGCGTTTCAGCAATCAGAATGGTCCGTTCGTCTAGGGGTTAGGACGTCAGGTTTTCATCCTGGTAACAGGGGTTCGAATCCCCTACGGACTACATATTTTTAGAATTTAATTAAAAACACAAATGGCAAATCATAAGTCAGCATTAAAGAGGATAAGAAGCAACGAGTCAAAACGGTTGCGCAATCGATATCAACACAGAACTGCCCGTAACGCTATGAGGAAGTTCCAAGAGATAACAGACAAGAACGAGGCTGAGACCATGTTGCCAACGGTTGCATCTATGATCGATAAATTGGCCAAGAAAAACATCATCCACAGCAATAAAGCGTCGAACTTGAAATCCAATATGGCTAAGCACGTCGCTTCTTTATAGGTAGGGTAGATGTCAATGACATCAAAGGATTAAGTAGCCGTCTCAAAACTGAGTCGGCTATTTTTATTTTTAATGCTTTATAGGAAAGGAAAGGGAAAATTAAAATAGAGAAACTTCTTTTTTCGCGAATTCGAATTCCTCAACAATTTCTTTTACAATTTGGGCAGCTGGTTTAATGTCGTGTATCAATCCTGCTATTTGACCAATTTCCAATTCGCCTTCTTCCAAATCTCCTTCAAACATACCTCGCTTTGCACGGGCACGCCCTAAATGATTTATAAGATCTTCTTTGGAAGGATTGGTAGCGTAGAGCTCCACAATACTTTCAAAAAACTTATTTTTCAACATGCGGACTGGGGCCAATTCTTTTAAAGTAAGTTGCGTATCGCCTTCCTTGGCATCTACAACCATCTGTTTGAACGCAGGGTGTGATGAAGACTCATTGGAAGCCACAAACCGGCTGCCCACCTGAACAGCATCGGCACCCAAAACCATGGCGGCCAACATTCCTCGGCCGGTTGCGATTCCTCCCGCAGCTATCAAAGGAATTTTTATTTGCTCTTTCACCATAGGGATTAGGGTGAAAGTTGTAGTTTCTTCTCGACCGTTATGCCCTCCGGCTTCAAAACCTTCGGCAACTACGGCATCTACTCCTGCTTCTTGCGCTTTTAGCGCAAATTTTACACTGCTTACCACATGAACAACGGTGATCCCATTTTCTTTTAATTTGGAAGTGTAAGTTTTTGGATTTCCCGCTGAAGTAAAAACGATTTTCACACCTTCCTCAATAATGATATCTATAATTTTATCAAGATCGGGATAGAGCATCGGCACATTGACACCGAAAGGCTTATCAGTGGCTTTTTGGCATTTGAGAATATGCTCGCGAAGCACTTCTGGATACATGGAACCGGACCCTATAAGTCCCAATCCCCCGACATTGGAAACAGCACTGGCCAGACGCCAACCGCTGTTCCATATCATTCCTGCCTGGATTATGGGATATTGAATATTGAAAAGCTCGGTAACTCTGTTTGGCACTACTCTTTAATAATTTTATAACTGGTAGTTTTGTTATCGGAGGTTATCGAGGCAATGTACATCCCCGAGGTAAGTCCAGAAACATCTATCCTGTTTTTAAGTGGCGTGATTCTGGTCTGAAGCACTTTTTTGCCCAAGACATTATAAAGTGCAAATTCAGCTTGCTGCGCTTGTTTTGGAAACGAAATGTTAATTTCATTACTAACAGGATTCGGATAAAGAGCAAAGAGTTTCTCCCGCATTTGTTCTTCCACCCCAATTAGCAAAATACTGTTTAAGGCATCTCCAAAATTTGGAATTCCATATCCCATTTTGTCTGTTGGATTGGCATATAAACTAGCCGATTCGCGAATGGCCTGCATAATAACACTATTTTTAAGATGAGGTGCCGCTTGCCATAAAGACGCTACCGCCCCAGCGGTGATAGGTGAACTGAAAGAAGTTCCACTGGCAGTTGAGACCGTACCATATTGATTCACGATCGCTGCATCCCGCCCTTGGGCCATAACATCAGGTTTAACGCGACCGTCATAAGTTGGACCATAGGAGCTAAAATATACGTAATCTCCTCCTGCGTCCACAGCACCAATAGTAAATGCCCCTGGTGCGTCAGCAGGGGATCCAACATAACCAAAACCAGAACCTTCATTCCCTGCAGAAGTTACATTGATCATTCCTTTGTCGTATCCGTGATTGGCGCCGCGGGAACCAATAGTAGTCTGTCCATCAAGATCCGAATATTGGTGATCGTAAGCCGGATTGTCAAAGGCTTGGTACCCAAGAGATGTGTTTGTAACATAAACGCCAAGGCTGTCCGCTCGCTCCAAAGCTTCTACCCAATAGGCTTCCTCTACGGGGGATTCCTGTCGTCCATCTTCAGTAATAAATAAATAATAAGATGCATCTGGAGCCGTGCCCACGAATTGATAATTGAGATAGGCCGCCGCATCGCTAAAAGTTGAAGATCCGTGGCTTCCTGTGCCATTTGGATTTTCTACCCGGTCCACAAAATCGTAATATCCAAGAAGCCTACCTTCATTTCGCAATACTGTATAGGCTGGATTATTCAGAACATTTGGATAGCCATTGTCCATAAAAGCAACCGTAATGCCCACTCCAGTATAATCCTGTTCGTGAAGGTAATCTGCATTTATCATTTCGGTTTGGTTCTTAGCCGCGCCGTAGTTATAGGTAATTCGCTGTTGATGCTCGATTTCGAATTTATCCTGAAGCTTCCTCGCCTGAAAAGGTCTATTTAAAGTCTTGTCCATAAACTCAACATCGGTAACAAAATTGAGATTCAGCAGGTTGTTGATATTATTTTCGCTTCCACGAACATATACTGCATTGAGCCATTTGGATTTGGCATAGACCGTAATCCCTGGCTGACTCGAAATCGTAGCTTTATAGCTTTCGTTCAAGGGTACGTCGCGCTCGTCGATTATAATTCCTTGGGCCATTTTGCGGTCTATCGCCGCCTGGGTCATAATAGTAATAGGATTGGCAATCGAGGTTGCAACATCTTCTTTGTCAGCAAAAAACACTAGGGCATCTTGTTGGGCAAAGCTGGTAGAAATACTTAAAATAAGGGAAAGTAGTAATAATTTTTTCATCTGGGTTTTAGTTTAGGAAATTACGCCACTCCCAATCAATTCATCAGCAATATACCAAGCGACAAATTGACCTTCAGTTATAGCGGTTTGTGCTTTTTCAAAGATAATGTAAAGTCCGGAAAATGTACGGTGTAGAACGGCTTTTTCTAAAGGCTGTCTATATCGGATACGTGCCATCACTTCCATTTCCTCATTTTCCTTAATAGCCAAGTCCGTGCGAACCCAGTGAATCTCTTCGTTTTTAACGAAAAGTCCACGTCGGTAAAGTCCTGGATGACTTTTGCCTTGTCCTGTGTAGATTACGTTTTCTTCCACATCAGTATCGATTACAAACAGCGGTTCCTTCATTCCACCCACGGCCAAACCTTTCCTTTGCCCTTTGGTGAAATAATGTGCTCCGTGATGTATGCCCACTTTCTTGCCATCGGTTTGTGAATATTTGTATTTTGACGATAGGTATTCCAGTTCTTCATCAAGAGATGAGAATTCTGGGGTTTCGTGGGAATAGTCTTGAAAATCGGCAGGTACTTCTACAATGGCACCATCCTTCGGCATTAATTTTTGCTGTAGAAATTCTGGAAGCCGTACTTTTCCGATAAAGCAAAGTCCTTGTGAATCCCGTTTTTCTGCGGTAACCAAGTCTTGCTCAGATGCTATTTTTCGAACTTTCGATTTCATTAATTCTCCTATCGGAAAAAGTGTTTTTGAAAGTTGCTCCTGCGAAAGTTGACACAGGAAATAGGATTGATCTTTATTTGGATCTTTTCCTGAAAGTAATTGATATATTTCTTTGCCGTCTTTTTCGATAATTCCTTTGCGGCAATAATGTCCGGTGGCTACAAAATCGGCTCCTAAACTTAGAGCAATTTTCATGAAGACATCAAATTTTATTTCACGATTACACAAAACATCCGGATTTGGAGTGCGGCCCATTTGGTATTCGCGGAACATATAATCTACAATACGCTCCCTGTATTCTTCACTTAAATCTACAGTTTGGAAGGGAATCCCTAGTTTTTCAGCTACGAGCATCGCGTCGTTACTGTCTTCCAGCCAAGGGCATTCGTTTGAGATAGTTACGGAATCGTCGTGCCAGTTTTTCATAAAAAGGCCCACAACCTCGTAACCCTGCTCCTTTAAAAGATGGGCTGCAACGCTGGAGTCAACGCCTCCACTTAATCCTATAACAACTCTTTTTTTCATGATAATTTAATTCTGCAAATCTTGAGCCGTAATTGGTTTGGTTTGCAGGGATGCAAAGATACGGCTTAGAAGTATAAAATTGCAAACTACAAATTCCTTAGTTCTAAAGAAATAAGAAAAGTGGAGTCTGGATCCTAAAAAGGAAGGATTTCTATTTATCGTACTTTCTGGGATAGGTTTCCTCCAAAACTACGTTTCCATCTTGGTAGTATTTCCACAGCCCATGCTTTTTATCGTTTTTGTAGAAACCTTCTATGGTTACATTTCCGTGGCCGTCATAATACATAGCTGGTCCCTGAAGTTCGTCGGCTTTGTATTGTAGTTTTTTGATAAGAATGCCGGAGGGGGAATAGTAATTGTTTTCTCCTTCTTTTAGGCCGTTTTTATATTCTATTTCCTCAGTGATTTTACCATTTGGGTAGTAAGTTATTTTTTTGCCCTCCAATTTCCCATTGGAATAGTTTTCAAGGCTCATTGGCAATTGCGATTTTTCGTGGTAGATAATCCATTCCCCAATACGGTCGTGGCCTTTCATTTTGCCTTCACTGATGGTTTTGCCTTTTTTGGTTAGGTATTTTACCTCGGCTAAATCATCCTTGCCGATAAACTTTTTAATTACACTTGGCTTGTCCTTGCAGTCTTCGCAATAGAATTTAAATTCCCCTATCTCTTTTCCGTGTTCAAAGTTTCCTTCATAGCGCAATTGTTGACTGCCATCATAGAACTTTTTCCAAAGTCCGTGTCTTTTTCCATTGACATCGGTTTGATTGATTTCACTTTGGGAAAAAGAAGAGACGGAAATTATTCCGAAGAAAAAAGTTAAAACGATTCTATCCATAGTCCACATTCATTAGGCTCAAAATAGTAAACGCAAGAATTATAAAACTATTTTTATACTGCCAATGTTTTAAAGCATTGAGCTCTATCGCTTTCCTTTTTTCTGTTCTGATTTTTGTTGCTCGGCCTGTTCCATTATTTCAGACATTTTTCGCTGAAACTTATTTTGTTTTCTAGGCTGCGCTTTCTTTACTTGGATTTTTGCGTGAATTTTGTTTTCATCGATGATGAAATTCTTGATCACGAGCATAATTCCGATGGTAATCAAATTTGAAACAAAGTAGTACAACGAAAGTCCACTGGCGTAGTTGTTGAAAAACACCAACATAAAGATCGGCGAAAGATACATCAGGAATTTCATGTTTGGCATTCCCGGCTGTTGTTGCTGTTGCATACTCTGGCTCATGGTCATTGTCATATAAACGAAGATGGCGAGCGAAGCTAGAATCGGAAACAAACTTATGTGGTCTCCATAAAAAGGGATATGGAAAGGCAAATCATAAATTGTATCATAACTTGAAAGGTCCTCTGCCCACAAGAAGCTTTTTTGCCTTAAATCGAATGCCGAAGGGAAAAAGGTAAAGAGCGCATAAAACACTGGAATTTGAAGCAAGGCGGGCAAGCATCCTTTTAATGGACTGGCGCCAGCGGAAGTCTGCAGTTTCATAGTTTCCTGCTGAATCTTCATTTTATTATCCTTGTACTTTTCCCTAATCTCGTCGAGTTCTGGTTTAAGTACTTTCATTTTTGCTTGTGCCAGATACTGTTTGTACTGAACTGGTGAAAGCATCAATTTTATAAGAATTGTAAGAACAATAATGGCGATTCCCGCAGGCAAAAAGTCGGTCAAGAATCCGAACAACGGGATGATTATGTATTTGTTGATTACACCAAAGATTCCCCAGCCTAGAGGCATAGCCTCGTCTAAATTTCTACCGTATTTTTTAAAGATCTGGTAGTCTGAAGGCCCGTAATACATATTCATATTGTATGACAAAGCTCCGCTCTTTGGTTCAAGAAGCATTTTTGCGCCATATTGTTTGGTGAAAACGGTGTCTACTTCCTCATCTTTTACCAAGTTTTGGGAAGAGAGCGCAACTTCCTTAAATGCAGTATCGGTAAGAAGCATGGAGCTAAAGAAATGCTGACGGAAGTTCATCCAAGTTACATCCTTCTCCAATTCAGTATCATCTCCTGAAGGTGATAATTTTGAGTGCTTCCCGTTGGCATATTCATATGTTAAACGAGTATAGCGGTTTTCGTAGGAAATACTTTTTGCGTGGCGATACCCTTTCAGTTGCCAGTCCAGATACATGGGCTGATCAGTATTTAAAACCCCATCCAAGCCTTGACTGTTGATGCTGAAATCCATCATATATTCTCCCGGATGGAGTACATAGCGATACTCAATAAATCCCTTCTCGGTCTTAAGTTTCATCGAAAGAATGTTGTCCTCTCCGTTTTTGCTTAAGGTAGGTTCAAAATAGAGGTCTTGAGTATTTAGAGTTCTATTCTCCGCCGAAAATTGCAGATTTAATGTAGAATTCCCGTCCTTGATTAGATAGATAGGAATGTTATTGTCGTATTTGTGAAATTTCTTTAGCCGAGCCTCGGTTATATATCCACCCTTGTTGCTGACTTTTAGATAAAGTACGTCGTTTTCAAAAACGGTGTTTTCATCGGAAGCAGATGGAAGAGTGCCAGAATATGCAAAAGATCCCAGTCTATTTTTAAGTTGTTCAAAAGCTAAAGAATCTCCAGATTTACCTGTATTCATAGAATCAGATATGGCATTTGCCAATGGTAAGTCTGTTTTGGAGTCTGGGCTAGGAGTTGCCTCTTGTTGTGCAGCAGCTTCGGTTTTTGCTCTTTCGATTTCAAGTTCTTCCTCGGTGGGTTTGTTCATGTACAACATCCAAATAAGGATTCCACCAATTAATAAAAAACCTAAAAGCGAGTTAAAGTCGAATTTCTTTTGTTCCATATTCAGTCGCGAATTTTTTCGCAATCGTTTTTAAAATTTCCGAACTCTATGATCGGGAGGTTGATTTTTTTTTTCACTATTAAATATACAGAAGGTCTTGGAGACCTAGACTGTCAGCAAATAGACATACAGGAGGACTGTGCTCAGCAACAATCTCGCCTTTTATGTCATTGCGCCAAATTGTCTTATTTCTTTTTTGTTGCGTGCTCGTGCACCGCCTTTACAAAAGCGACAAAAAGAGGGTGAGGGCTGGCAACGGTACTTTTGTATTCAGGGTGGTATTGTACCCCGACAAACCATGGGTGACTTGGAATCTCAATGATTTCCACCAATCCCGTATCTGGATTAGTTCCTGTGGCCATTAACCCAGCCGCTTCAAACTGTTCAAGATATTCATTGTTGAATTCGTAGCGGTGTCTATGACGTTCTTCTATAATTTTGGTTTTATATATTTTACTGGCCAGACTTCCTTTTTTAATTTCACATTTCCAAGAGCCCAAACGCATGGTGCCGCCCATATCTGTAATGTCTTTTTGATCTTCCATAATACTTATTACAGGATCTTCGGTTTGGCTGTCCATTTCGGTACTGTTTGCATTTTTTAGGTTTAGCACATTTCGGGCAAATTCTATCACGGCCATTTGCATCCCTAAACAAATTCCCAAAAAGGGCAGATTGTTTTCGCGGGCATATCTAACCGCAGCTACTTTTCCTTCCACGCCGCGTTCCCCAAAACCGGGGGCGACCAAAATACCATCCAATTTTGAAAGTTTTTTGCCGATAGTTTTTGCGTTAATATGCTCGGAGTGTATGTATTCCAATTTTACTCTTACCTCATTTTCCGCGCCTGCGTGAATAAAGGATTCGAGTATGGATTTATAACTATCCTGTAGTTCAACATATTTCCCGATGAGGCCAATATGCACTTCACCTTGGGGATTTTTGTGGCGTTTCAGAAACTTATTCCAGTGTCTTAAATCCGGTTCTTTGTTGTTTTTTAGTTTCAGTTTCTTAAGTGTCACCGTGTCCAGACCTTCTTCCAGCATCATATTTGGCACATCGTAAATGGTAGAGGCATCGATTGATTGAATAACAGCTTCTTCCTTCACATTACAGAAAAGAGCAAGCTTTTTTCGCAATTCTTGAGAAAGTTCGTGCTCAGTTCTGCAGACCAAAATATCCGCACGGACTCCACTTTCCATCAGGGTTTTTACCGAATGTTGGGTGGGTTTTGTCTTTAATTCGGCCGCGGCAGAAAGATAGGGGATAAGGGTTAGGTGGATTACCAAGGCGTTGTCATCGCCCATTTCCCATTTCATCTGGCGCACAGCTTCAATATAAGGTAAGGACTCAATATCGCCCACGGTACCACCAATTTCAGTGATAACAATATCGTAATCCCCGGTTTTTCCGAGTATTTGAATGCGTTCCTTTATTTCATTTGTAATATGGGGAACTACCTGTACTGTTTTTCCCAGGAATTCGCCACGGCGTTCTTTTTCTATTACGCTTTGGTAAATTCTACCTGTGGTTACGTTGTTTGCCTGGGAAGTGTTTTGATTTAGGAAGCGTTCGTAATGACCTAAATCTAAGTCAGTTTCAGCACCATCCTCCGTTACATAGCACTCTCCGTGTTCATAAGGATTTAGTGTTCCAGGATCCACATTGATATAAGGATCGAGTTTTTGAATGGTAACGCGATATCCTCTAGCTTGAAGCAGTTTGGCCAGCGATGCTGCTATAATTCCCTTTCCTAATGATGATGAAACCCCGCCCGTAACGAAGATGTACTTTGTTGTGCTCATAAATGCCTGTGGTGAAATGACTATACGGGATGCAAAGGTACATTATTATTGTGGAAGGGAAAGGAAGAAATTCCAAAAATCAAATTCCAAATTCCAAGTGGGGAAATCAAGGAACTTTGACAAAATTCCAAATTTTGTCAAAGTCAAATAAGCTTTAGAAATTAACAGTTGCTGGGAACTTGTGGAAAAACTTATTTATAAGCCAAGCGTTATTCGCACTTTCAGGACAAGGATATGAAACATTTTTTGGGTTTATTCTATAAGTGTAATTCTTTTAGTTAATCCCATTCTCTCTTTACATCAGCGATCCAACAAGACTTGAGGGTCTTACCAAATTCTTTTCTTACTTGGAAATCTTTAAAATCTACTACATTTTTAACATTCTTGATCATCTCTCTCCAAACACTCCTTACTTAAAAAGAGGTTGTCATATCCTTCAAATTGTGTTGAATAGTGTTTTTCACCAGTCTGTATAAAAACATCTCCCTTTACCGTTTGCAAATGACATCCTTGACATTCTATCTTTTTAAATTTAAAAACGACCTGATATCCGTTACCCCTATAGACCCTCTTGTCTCTTGTTGTCTCTCTTCTTATATTCTTAAGAAGCATTTCTATATTACTAAACTTCATTCGAATAGAGTGATTTTCAGGGCGATTAATAAAATATCCCTCAGAAATATAAACGCCTAAAACTGCTCTTTTTCCATCAATGGAGTATTCTAAACCTGGTTTACCATAATATTCAATTTCTTGGGGTACGACAGAATCTATATTATTTTCTAAATCATCAGTTTTTATAAGAGGAAAGTCGGGTTCCATTTGGTGCTTATGAAGACAAATTGCTGTTTTATTATTTTTATTTATTTTTATAACATCCGTCATGTTTGAATATTCTTTTCCAAAAGAAACAAATTCAATAGTAAGGTATTCATCATTTTCCTCAATTACTCTATAATCTACTGTTGGATAGTTGTAAATAGAATAATTGTCATTATTTCTTTGATATAAATCAATTTTATTGTTAGCTCTAAGTATATAATAAAACTGTGAGGATGGTATCACAACTTTATTGCCTTTTACAATTACTTCTTTTCCAGTTCTATTTTTTAAGCTATAAGATTTCTGTTCACCTTCGTATTTTCCCAATAAACTGTCGTGGATATTTTTTATTGTGTCATCAACCCTTGGGTTGATTGTATTAACTTTCGGGTCTTTACAGCTTAAGAGAAATATGCTTATTAGGAATAATTTAAAAAATGATTTCATAAGTTCTATTTTAAAATTGTAAATAGCCATCAATCAATTTTACTGAGTATTCAGTACCACTTTCGTTGCTGAGAGTCAAATGAAGGAACTAAAATTCTCCCGACAAAAAAATTGAAATGAATTAGTCTTGAATATTAGCATAAATGAATAAGCTCTTAAACTTTTATTATTGAAATTACCTACTAATAGCACTTAGTCTTTTCAACTATGCACTCTTTCCAACTTTTGATTTTTTTATCATTCGAGTATCGAGAAGGGGTCTCCAATAAAGAAAACCGAATATTGTTTTTTACACAATGATTGCGGATTTCTGCTATTCTATTGGCGATCTTAGGAATACCGTCTAAAGTCTTTCTAGTAAAATAGACTGCTTCCAATCTTTTAAGTGATTTAAATAGATCAATGGTTTCGCTAAACTTCAAGATATATTTTTCTATTACTTTGTCACTGATAATATTTTCTTTTGAATTTGGGTTTTGGATACTTTTGATAATATCATGAAAATCAATTGATTTTTCCCGCATAAAACTTTGTTTCTCTTTGAAGTTGGATTCTTTCAAATTCTTATGACCAAAACAGGCAGGAAGAATAGTCCATAAAAAGTTACGTGGTCTTGTGTAAAAAAACTCCCCACTTTCAATAATGTCAGGATGGAAAGTGCCTAATATTAGGATAGATGTTTCCTCAGAAACTTGGTGGCTGTTAAATTTGTGTATTATGTCCATGCTTTTAATAATCTTTGACTAATCTTATTGAAAAATAGTGCGAGGGCTCTACAAAATCATATCTAAACCCATTTTCATCATTTCTGAAGGTTATGACCGTGGCTTTCGTTGTAACACTATAAATGGGAGGAGAAGTCCAGAAATATGCAATTTCACCCCTTAAATCAATGAATTTATATGCCAGATCATTATAATGATTTTTATCCTCGTATTTGCTATTTGACCTACTTGCCCATCCCAGCGAGTAAATGTTCATTCCATAATCATCAGTGCCATTTCCCCCAAATTCTGAATCATTCCAGCCTTGTCTTGATTTAAGTTTTTGTTTTGCCCCCTCTCCTATTTTTTTTTCTAATAATTGCCACTCTCTAATTTCTGGAATGTGAAAGCCATGCGGAGCAAGTCCTCTTACATCAGAAACCGCTGTCCAATTATAAAATACTTCTAAAATTTCTAAAGAATTATCTTCTCTAAGTATAAACATATCAAAATCTGAAATTGAATCTCCATTCCTATATGTCAGTGTTTTCAGATTAGTAGTAGTCCATTCCATATTTTCTATATTGGTGGTAATTACTTTATCTGTTTTCCTTTCTTTAATTTGATTATTGCATCCAATCAAAAAGAGTAGAGTTATGATTAAAAAAAATAATATTTCTCTTTTCATGAATTTTTCAAAATTTAGGTATTGTATCCGAAAAGTAGAAATACAATCCCACCTTCCACAAAAAATCATCCGAAACCATATCTTCGGACATTATTAGCGGAAGTATAACATTCAGGGACAATGATTTGCGTAAAAAGGATGCTTCGGTATTTTTTAGTACTTTAGTTTCCCTATACAGCTAACCAAACATTCCGTGCTCAAGTTTTTATACTATATTTTTCTTTTTGCGATCATAAGAACTTCGGTGTCGGCACAGGAGAGTCCAATTTTTAACGAGAATCATTTTCTTTTTTTGGATGCCAAAACAAATGAACCTGTATTGGTAATCAATGATTCGGTTCTTTATAAGGGATATGGGTTTGAAAAACTGCCCATAAAACCTTCCATTGATTTTAAGAGTTTGGATTTAGCTAATCCTTATAGATTTCAAATTGACCACGAGACTTATTTAGTCTCAGATGGTGGGGGGCCTGTACTGGAATATAGGGATGATGGTTTTTACCGATTGGATAATTCCTTTCCACAGCGAAACCAATATTTTGCCGCTCCTTTTGTTTTTGACAAGAATTTTTATCTGTTTGGAGGTTATGGGTTATTCACACATAAGGATATTATTACCAAATACAATTTTAAAATTGGCGAATGGACCGAGGAACAAGTTTTTCTAGAACCAAAACCTACTCCGCGATTTAAAAGTTTTTCAATAGCGATCGGCGATAATTTCTATGTTTTTGACGGGTTGATGAAAAACCCATATAAAGTGCAAGACCACATCAAGGTGCAAGACCAAACGGTATGGCAGTTGCATTTGCCTACAATGCAATGGAGCCGATATGGGAAATACGATCCTTCCTTTTTGGGTACTGAAACCTATATTTCGTTTAAAGCCGAGGACAAACTGTATCTACTATATGAAAAAATCTACGAAATCGACCTAAAGAAGAACACCCTGAAAAGATATGCATTCCATGAGTGGAAGGGTATAAGTAAAATCGTTTATGATTCCATAAATAAAAAGGTTGACTATACCTATAGACTTACAAATAGTGGGAAATACAAAGTTTTGAGCGAACCGTTGGTTTCCTTTTTGGGAAAGCTGGAATATGAGAAGGAATTTGTTCAGAAGAAAAGTTATTTATTCGCTTATACACTTACAGGCGTATCTTTTATAATTATGTTCTGGTTTGTCATTACACGCTTTAGGAAACATACTCAAAAGAAGAACCTAATTGTTTTTAATGAAAAGGAAAATGTTTTTTATCACAATAAGCGGGAAGTTAAATTAAACAAACAGCAACACGATTTATTGGTATTCCTTGTTCAAAACAAGGATAGTTATCTTCCTTTAAACAACCTGAATGATCTGTTTGGCAATGGCGCTGATGACACCTTTAGTGCCATAAGCAAACGCAGGGAAATAACCCAGGCGGAACTTCTTTTTAAGCTGGATATTCCGGAGCAAGCTGACCCTCCCTGGGAACACTAAAATCACAGGTGTTCCCCTAAGCATTTAAATCTGTCATTCCGGCGGATGCTGACCCCCCTAAAACATAAAAGAGCGTTAAAGCCAAA
>JBARWQ010000088.1:0-9159 GCA_049646885.1 Aequorivita sp.
TTGCCCTTTGGATAAGGGTGTCATTTTTTTTTCATAATATTGAGTATTAGATTAAACCTTAATTCCTAAAGGTAGTGAATCGTGACATAACTGTCCCGTGAAGCTACCTTTAGGTTTAGTTCAACACGAGGCTATAAGCAATGCGGTATAAGTGCGAAACCCGAAAGCAGTTGTATATTTACGAGGTCGCCAAAACTTTTTGGCGATTTGAATAATAAGAAATTATAGAACAAAAGTTTTGGCTCAGTGCGAATTCGAAAATGATTGCGTTTTTGCCCCGCACTAAAACTGTCCTGTTTTATGAAGTATCTAAGTGAATACTGTTTTTAATAAAAATGTCCTTCTCTTGCGCTTCCCTAAGTTTTATGGTAGAAATGCTCCAATTATAAATAGGCAGCTATTCTTTAAGCTATGGGATTTTAAAAATGGTTGGCTCTCTTTATCCTTGGCATTCCAAAAACTTTACTATTTTTAACAACGGACGATACTATTTACAATTAAAACCTATGTACACAGTTTGGCATCCCACTAGCACCCTATTGAAGCTAGCATTTTTGTCGGTATTTCTAGTTTGGTTTCCAATACAGGTTTTTGGTCAACCGCAAATAGGTTCAGACATAGATGGGGAGTTTCCCTATGATCATTTGGGGCTAGGGTTGGCTCTTAACGAAACGGGTAATATTATGGCGGTTGGGATTCCCCACATAGTGTGCGGAGTAAATCTATTGGCCGTGTACGCGTTTATCAATTAGATGGAAATGAATGGCAGCTCCGGGGGAATGAAATTAATGGAAAAGTGCGCTATGGAGGATTTGGTATAGAGGTAGAAATTAATGCCGCAGGAACAATTGTTGCTATATCGGAAAGTGTTGATGATGTAGTGAAGCACCCCGGAAATGTTGAGGTTTATAAATTTGATGGGAACGATTGGGTACAACTTGGGCAGACGTTGTCTGGTGCTGAAAATGGTGAGCGGTTTGGGGTTAGCATGAGTTTAGATTACTTGGGAACTATTTTGGCCGTTGGCATGCCAAGTTTTTACGTGCAAAATAAAACCGGCTCTGTACAGGTTTATCGATATGAAAATGGTAGTTGGCAACCTTTAGGCAGTAGACTTGATGGTGTGCACAGAAAGGATCATTTTGGTGCCTCTGTCAGTTTAAACGTATCGGGAACTATTCTTGTTGTGGGTGCGCCTAAAAGTAGCTTGAATGAAACAGAATCTGGTTATACTCAAATTTTCCAATTAATTAATAACGAATGGGAACAGATAGGTGATTATATATTTGGAATGAATAAATACGATGCTTTTGGTAGGTTAAATAGTGCTGGAAACATTGTAGCTATAGGCGCGCACCGCGAATATTTAAGTGTTTTTGAATATATAAACAATTCATGGCTCTTAAAAGGCAGTACGATAATGACTCAACACGAAAATAGTGGGTTTGGAAATTATATCTCTCTAAATAGTGTGGGGGATTTTTTGGCTGTTGGAATGCCGTCCTTTAATTTTAATACAGGTGGGGCAGATGTTGGGAAGATAGCAACATATAAGTTTATTGGAAATGATTGGGATAAAATTGGGAGGGATATTTACGGGGAACATGAGGGTGATGCCTCGGGAACTGGTTTAAGTTTAAACAATAGAGGTTCTATAGTGGCAATTGGTGCTAATGGAAACGATGATGGAGGTTATAATGCAGGTCATGTGCGGGTATATGACCTTTTAGAGCGGGTGGGTATAAAAGAGTATTCTTTAAAGGAAAATGCAATTGTAGCGTATCCTAACCCTGCTAATGACATTCTGAATATTCAAGCCGAGAGTTCTATATCTTCTATTGAAATAATGAACGTGCTTGGGCAGACTTTGCTCACTTCCAAAGGAAAAAGTAACCGAGAGCAACTTGATATTTCTGGGCTTAATGCTGGGAATTATTTTGTGAAGGTTGTTGTTGGGGATGGCAATAAGGTTTTAAGGGTTGTGAAAAGATAATTTTCCTGCCAAAGTAGGGGAACCAGAATTAAATTCTCAGGTTGTTTTTTACTTCATCCTTTTCTTCGACATTCATCTAGCGATTTGTTTCTAGGCATTCTACTTTCGGGATACAGATTTTCTTAGAACTTTATTTTTCTTATGGGTTTTTGCAAGAATAAGGTATCTTTGCCCTTTGGAAATTTCTATCCGTTATTCAGCGTGATTTAAGTGATTTATATTTAATTAAATACTCCCTTTTACTTATGAAAAAGTTTATTATTTGTTTTATCCTCGCCGCCTTTGCTCTTCCGGCAAGCGCCAATGAGGGAATGTGGTTTCTTATGCATATAGAGCGATTGAATTATCGCGATATGCAGAAAATGGGGCTACAACTTACCCCCGAAGAAATTTACAGTGTAAATAATGCCAGCCTAAAGGATGCCATAGTGCAATTTGGAGGTGGGTGTACTGCGGAAATCATTTCCGACAGCGGCTTGGTCTTGACCAACCACCACTGTGGATATGGAGCTATTGCCGGATTGTCCACTGCTGAAAACGACTATCTCACCAACGGGTTTTGGGCAGCCAACCACAGTGAGGAGTTGAAACCGAAAAAGCTTTCAGTTCGATTTTTTGTTAGAATGGACGACGTTTCCAAGCGTATTTTGGTCTTGGTCAATGATAATATGAGCGAGTTGGAGCGCGAAGCTGCCATCAACCGTGAGATTGCCAAAATTGAGCAGGAAAACAACGAAGGAGGAAAATATACTGTTTCAGTAAAGTCTTTTTACCAAGGAAACGAATTTTATTACTTCGTGTATCAAGATTACGAAGATGTACGTTTGGTGGGGACTCCTCCAAATAGCATCGGAAAGTTTGGTGGCGATACCGATAACTGGGAATGGCCGCGACATACTGGGGATTTCTCACTTTTCAGGGTTTATGCCGATAAGGATGGCAATCCGGCCGAATATTCTGAAAGCAATGTGCCATTGAAGCCAAAATATCATTTGACAACCAGTCTTAAAGGTTTTGAGGAAAATGATTTCGCCATGATTTTGGGATATCCGGGAAGAACCAACCGTTGGATGCCTGGAGCTGGAATTGAGCAGAATGTGGACTACGCCTATCCTGCGTGGGTTGAGGCTTCCAAAACATCTATGGATGTGTTGCAGAAGTATATGGATCAGAACTCCCAGGTCAATTTGGACTACGCTTCAAGCTATGCTTCTATCGCTAACTACTGGAAAAACCGTCAGGGGATGATCGATGCTTTAAAACAGCACAAAACTGCAGATAGTAAGCGCAATGCTGAAAAGGGATTTCAAAAATGGGCGAACAAAAAAGGCAATGAAAAGTACGCCAATGTTATGCCCGTAATCAATGAATATTATAAAAACACCAATGAGAATAGCCGTCATAACAATTACTTGAGTATGATTCTGCGAACTCGCTTGGCTTCTTTGCCCTATAGGCTTGGGAATGAAATAGCTTACTATTTTGAACAAAATGAAGCCAAACAGGCCGAGTTGCAGCCTAAATTGGAGAGTGCTATCAACACATTGTACGATGGACTTTACCTTCCCTTGGAAAAGGAAGTGCTAGCTGCCCAACTAAAGCTTTATTCAGAAAAAGCGAAGAATATTGCGCCGGTTGTGAAAGAGGCCGCGGCCAAAAACAAAACTGCGGCAGATTGGAATGCGTATGTTGATAATGCTGTAAAAAACAGCATATTTGAGTCGAAGGAAAAGCTAAATGCCTTTATGGCCAAGCCGGATCTGGAGGTCTTGCAGAAAGATCCTATGTATTTAATTTCCACTGACCTGTTGGCTCGATATCGATATAAATCGGAAGAAGAAAAACAGTGGGACAACGATTTTGAAAAAGCCTACCGATTGATGGTACAGGGAATGCGACTGCAAAATCCGAATGAAAAATACTATCCTGATGCCAACAGCACTTTGAGGCTGACCTATGGCAAAGTAGTTTCCCTACCGGCAGATAAGCGAAACGATGCCAAAGTAAACTATTATACTACCCTAAAAGGTACGGTTGCAAAATACCAGCCTGGGGATGATGAGTTTGACATGCCGAAAAAGCTTATCGATCTTTATGAGAAAAAAGATTTTGGGCAGTACGCCGATAAGGATGGGTATTTGCCAGTAAACTTTTTAACAGACAACGACATTACTGGAGGAAATTCCGGATCACCTGTTCTAAATGGAAAAGGGGAGTTGATAGGAATAGCTTTCGATGGTAATATTGAAGCCATGGCAGGAGACGTTATTTTTGACGATGAGTTGCAGCGATGTATCAACGTCGATATCCGCTATGTTTTGTTCTTAATTGACAAATATGCCGGGGCTACCCACATTATTGATGAGTTGACCTTGGCGAAGTAAATTGCTTAGCACAAGAACGTTTTTTTATAAATCTAAAATCCCACATTTCCTATTAAATGGAATTGTGGGATTTTTGAATTTTGCTGTTTTTGGGATTCTTCCTGTATTTCTGTTATCGATTAGTCCAAGTCATTTCAAAACGGGTTAGGCAATTAAGATACTAAGTTTTGTTAAAACCCTACCAAAAGGAGGTGGAATATAAATGATTTGAGGAATTTTGTATCCTAATTTAAACTGAATTTTATATTTTCCAAGATGGAGAATTATCAAATATTACCTTTCCTGCTTCTTTTATTTTTTTCCACTACTAGTGATTGGGACCACGATGTATATTACGAGGAAGAATATGCTGAATTCAAAGTAGAACCGAATTATATCACCAATGCCAATGGAGATCGTGAAGACTATTTTGAGGCTTATGATAAGGTCATGGAACATTGGGGCGTGGCCTATGAGGATCTTTATGTAAATACATCAAAGGGGATAGCGCATGTAATAATGAGTGGGCCTGAGCATGGCAGCCCTGTGGTTTTGTTGCACGGGATGAGTGCGAGTTCCACCATGTGGTATTTTAATGCCAAGGCTCTGGCGAGTGAACATCGGTTGTTTGCAATCGATTTAATTATTGAGCCGGGGAAATCGTATAAAACTTCCGACATCAAAAATATTAAGGAAATCAGCTCTTGGTACCAAGAGGTTTTTGAGCAGTTGCAATTGGATTCATTCCATTTGATAGGAACTTCCCGTGGCGGTTGGCTAGCTACAGATATAGCACTAAAAAATAAAAATACAAAAAGTGTAATTCTATTGAGTCCAGTGCAAACTTTTGTATGGACTCCAGTGAGTAAGGGTTTGTTGAAGAATATGCTAAATATATTTTATCCCAAGGAAAAAAGACCGCTGCGCACAATGGAAACCTTGTCCAACGATCCGAGCAAGATTAGTAAGGATTATATTGAACAGTATCGCATTGCCTTAAAAAACGATTCCTTGAACAAGTTTATGGTTCAGATGAGCCCATTCTCCAATAGAAAGCTTCGTTCCTTGGAAATGCCAGTACTACTTCTGATTGGCGATAATGATTTGTTTAATACCCCCAGATCGATCCGTTTAGTCGAAAAATATATTCCAGAGGGGCAAGGAGAAATTATTTCCAATTCTGGGCATTTTCTTTCAGTGGACCAAACGGAAGAGGTGAACCAGAAAATGCTCGATTTTCTACGAAGTGTGGATAATGATGATTGATTTTCATTCATCTTTGTTAAAAACATCCAAAAAAAAGATTGCAATAGAGATAAGTTGTGGATGTTTATACTCTTAAATTTGAACTTGAGATTTTCATAAATGCAGGGCTTCAAAATACTTCCATTTCTATTCATTTTTTTTCTTTTTGCCGCCTGTAAGGACGAATATAAAGAATTTAAGGAAACGCCTAGTTATATAGCCAACCCCACAATGCAACAAGAGGCTTATTTTGAAGCTTATGACAAGGTGCTTCAGAAATGGGATGTAAAATATGAGGAGTTGTATATCTCCACTTCACATGGTATAGCCCACGTGATAGTAAGTGGCCCAAAAAAGGCTGTTCCCTTGGTATTGCTCCATGGGATAAACGCAAGTTCTACCATGTGGTATCCGAATGCCAAAGCTTTGACGGAGGAATATCGAATTTATGCTATCGATTTGATAGTCGAGCCAGGAAAATCCTTGAAGACTGCCGATTTTAAAAATATAGATGATTTAACGGATTGGTACCAAGAGGTGTTATGGGCCTTAAAGTTAGATTCCTTTCATATTATCGGCGCTTCAAGAGGGGGGTGGTTGGCGGTTAACTTTGCATTGAAGAGCAAAAGGGATATAAAGAGCCTTGTGCTGTTGAGTCCAGCGCAAACCTTTGTTTGGATTCCTCCAAGTACGGGTTTATTAAAAACCATTGTCAACGTTTTTTCTTCTGACGAAAAACAAGTTGAAGGCACCTTGGAAACCATGTCGAGCCGGCCGGGTAATATTGATAGAGATTATGTAGAACAGTATCATCTTTCCAAAAAAAATGATACTCTCACCAAATTTATGATGGAGATGACGCCTTTTTCCAACCGCGATCTCCAAACTTTAAAAATGCCAGTTCTCGTTTTGATTGGGGATGATGATATGATAAATACCAAAAGGGCCATTCGCCTTGCGGAAAAACACATACCTAGGGGACAGGGGGAGATAATTTCAAACGCAGGCCATTTCCTGTCGGTTGATCAGGCAAAAACTGTTAACAAGAAAATATTGGATTTCTTAAGGAGCGTGGATAACGCGAAATAATAGAAGGCAGAAAAAAAGATATAGATATTTGTTCCACGTCATCAAATACACCTGAAACTCTTCCAGTGTTTTGAAGCGGGTTTTGTCGAGTATCAATTCTTCTTCAATATATTGTGGTCATTGCTAAATATATTTATCCAAAGATAAAGATTATAGCAAACGCTTTTTCCACAAAACCCTACCTTTGCACAAAAATTCGGAAGAGAAAAAATGCCGGAAATACCCGTAAAGAAAATGCGTCGGGATTGGATCCTGATTGCTCTTATGCTTACTATGAGTCTGGCCGCTATGGACAGTACCATTGTTGCCACGGCCATTCCACAAATTGTTGGTGACCTCGGCGGTTTTTCCATGTTTAGTTGGCTGTTTTCCATTTATCTACTTATCCAAACCATCACCATTCCGGTTTATGGAAAATTGGCCGATATATACGGTCGTAAACCGATATTGATAACAGGAATCGTCATTTTCGTAATAGGTTCCGCCACTTGTGCCGCCGCTTGGAATATGTATTCCTTAATTGCCTTCCGGGGAGTCCAGGCAGTGGGAGCGGGGGCAATAATGGCAACGGTAAATACCATTGCCGGCGATATTTATACCATAAAGCAACGCGCCAAAATCCAAGGTTGGCTTTCCAGTGTATGGGGAGTTTCCGCAATTTTGGGACCTGCAATTGGTGGTGCCTTGGCGGATTATGCTTCCTGGAGATGGATATTTCTGATAAATATTCCGATGGGGGCTGGTTCGATAGCTTTGATAGCCTATTTTCTTCACGAGAACAAATCACATAAGCGCCATAAAATTGATTGGGCCGGCGCCGGCGCCATGCTGGTTACGGGAAGTGTTATCATGTTTGGATTATTACAAGGTGGACAATCCTGGCCATGGCTTTCTATGAATACCTTGGTGATAATTCTTATCGCCTGTATGATGGGGTATGTTACCGTTCTAATCGAGCGCCGAGCGGAAGAACCTATTTTACCGAGTTGGGTCTGGAAAAAACGAGTGATATTGGGATCTAATCTGGCAACGATTGGGATGGGAATCGCCACCATGGGGCCAAATATGTATTTGCCCGTTTTTGCACAATCTGTAACTGGCGTAGGAGCAATGGCTGCTGGGTTTATTTTAGCTAGTATGAGTATTACTTGGCCGCTTTCTTCTGCTTTATCGGGGAACCTCTATCTGCGTATAGGCTTTCGGAATACGGCCTTGTGTGGAATCATCATTGTAATTATAGGAGCAGCAAGCTTTTTGTTTTTGCCATTTCCAGGCCCGGTTTGGGTTTTGGTAGCTATACAAATGACCTTAGGTGCAGGTTTTGGATTGATAACAACTCCTTTGCTCGTTGGGATTCAATCTACAGTAGAATGGGGGCAAAGAGGGGTGGTTACTGGTACGAGTATGTTCTCCAGATATTTTGGACAAAGTATCGGAGCAGCAGTTTTTGCAGCGATTTTCAATTCGGTGCTTACGGATAAAATTTCCAATGCTCCTGTTAATCTGCAATCCGAATTACCTAGTGTGAATAAGGTAGTCGAAGTGCTCCAATCGCATAAATCGGTTTCGGAGGTGAGCCTGTACTTAAGGGAAGCATTTTTTGCAGCTACCCATAACGTCTATGCGGGTATGGTGGTAGCCGGCCTAATAACTTTGACAATTTTACTTTTCACTCCCGCAAAGTTTCCTGTTTTAAAGGATAAGGAATAGTCTTGAATTCAATTTCATCATTTAATTTCCCATTTCAAAGTCTGCTGATAAAACTTGATAAACTTTTCATACTCTTCTTTAAACGTAGTCTTTTTGTGATGTTCAGGCTGATTCAGAATATATTTGCAGACCTTATCTACATTTCCTTTAGAAACTGAAAATGCCGACGCCGACTCTTGCCATATAAAATTCCCAGAAGAGAGCTTATTTCCAACGATAAATCGCTTTGTGCTCTCAGCCACTAATCTGATCAGTTCTTCTTCGGAAATTTTGGGGTTTTTTGAAACCAAAAAATGAATATGTTCCGGGTTGGCATAGATAGCATAGAGTTTACTGCCGGTGTTTGCTACTATGCCCGTAATGTATTTCTCAATCCTGATTCTACTTTCTTCTTTTATAAACGGATATCTGTCTTTTGTAATTAGGATGAAATGTGTGTAAAGGTTATGGTAATCAATTTGCATTATGAATAAGGTTACTTGTTTGCTCTTATGTTGTTTGATTACTAAGGTAATAAGGTTACTTGTTTGCTCTTATGTTGTTTGATTATTAAGGTAATAAGGTTTTTGTTAACTCTTATGTTTAATACTAAGGTAATAAGGTTACTTGTTTGCTCTTATGTTGTTTGATTACTAAGGTAATAAGGTTTTTTGTTAAACTGAAATTTTCATTGCATTAATGGTATATCCATCCTTGTTATCCTTTATAAACGGATATCTGTCTTTTGTGATTAAGATGAAATGTGTGTAAAGGTTATGG
>JBARWQ010000089.1:0-89316 GCA_049646885.1 Aequorivita sp.
TATAAGAAATCGATAAAGTAAAATATGTTATTAACAAGAAGTTCAATAAACTGGATATAGTGTCAATCAAATATATGAATGGACAAACCCACAACCCACAACCCACAACCCACAACCGACAACCGACCATAAACAATAAGCAATAAAGTGAATAGTAGAGTTTATCTCCCTCCTCCCAATATCCGCCTTTCCGCAGCCTTGGTAAAGATGCCATCAAAACACGTGGCAATGGTATAGGCACCGAGTTCGTGGATAAAGCGGCCGGCGTTTTCTTGAAGTGACAGAAGGGGATTGAATAAACTGGGATTTATAATTGGGTCCAGCTCTATTAAATGGTCGTCGGCTATAAAGTCCAAGGCTTCCGTTTCTTTTTTATCGGGACTGTCCTTAAATGTCTTGTTTAAACAAACCCCATCGTTGACTATTGAAATGCTCAAGTATATCAAATTGGGATTGACGTAGGAAGGGTACTTTTTTATTAAATCGTCCAGGATTTCTATTTCTGTAGTGTTTTCCATTTTTTAAACCTCTTAAATCTATCCCGGGATAGGTGGTATAATATATCCGTGCCCGCCCTTTTTTGGCAAGTCCGGGCTCCATGCTCAATTAAAATGGGTCGGCGACATATTTTAAGTTGGATTTCGACTTTAAATATAAAACAATAATTAATCCCACTACTACGGTATTCCGCAATCGGAAGAAAGTTTTCTCCAATAGTCAAATGTGCGTTGAAAGTGCCCTGAGGAAATCGAAATCGCTCCGTAGGCTCCAGAAAAACTGTTGAGAAGCTTCATATTTTGTACCTAACGGCTCAAGCGCGGGGTTGGCACATCCTTCGTACTTCGTATATCGTATTGAATATCCCTGATTAGAGTTGACCGGTTTTTAATTAATTTACATTATCGAAAAATAATCATTAATCCTCTTACTCACCGAACACCTAACACTATTGCCAACTGCTACTGGATACTGCCACTGCCAACTGCCAACTGCCACTGAACACTGCCAACTGACCACTGAACACTGAACACTGAACACTGCCACTGCCAACTGCTACTGGACGTACATACTTCGTACATCGTACATCGTACATCACACTTCGTATATCCCAAGGAGATCGAAACCGCCCCGAAGCTCCGGGGAAAGTTGAAAATCTATAATATGGAAAACAAATTCCCATCCAAAAAGGGCGGATTTCCATTTAAATTTTCCCAATAAATTTATATTTATGATACTTGATGTCGCTAAGTTAGTTTGATTTATGGCCACCCCTATCTATTTTAAATTAAAGATCCTACTCCCATTGTGTTAATCGAATAAAGAAAATTTGAATTCTATGATAAAATATGTTCTACCAATTTTTATGAAAATCAAAAAGTCTCTTGCATATCTAAATAAAATAATCCAAAATAGAAATAATATGATTAATAAAAGATTACTAATTGTTGCGACCATCTTTTTTTATGTCTCCTGTGGACAAAAAGAATTGGGTATAGATCAAATTTCAATGCGAAATGGATTGGCCTATCAAGTAAACAAAGACAATCCTTTTACTGGAAAAGTAATTCACAAATTAGAAAACGGGCAAGTTTTAATTTCTGGGGCTTATTCAAATGGCAAAAAAGACGGCAAATGGTCGGAATTTTACCAAAATGGCCAAATCAAACTTAAGGAGGAGTTTAAGGATGGTCATTATGATGGCATAGTAGAGAATTTTATGGAGAATGGCATAATGAAAAGCCACGAAACTTATAAAGACAATTCCCTTAACGGTGCATGTGAATATTTCTCAGATAATGGAACTTTAATAAAAAAGGCTACTTATTTAAACGATGAGCTACATGGGGAGTTTAAAGAAAATTACGCAAATGGAAATCCCAAAATAATTACTACATACCAGAACAATAAAGTGGTATTGGATTACAGTTCATATTTTGAGAATGGAAATAAAGAATTGGAATACAGCATACATAATGGCAAATATAGCGGGGATTATATCGAATATAATTTTGATAGTACCGTGCGCACCCACCACCTATATTCAGATACCAGCAAAATAAATAAGGGAACGTGGAAAAAATATTGGATTAACGATTCGCCTACTAAAGAGTCCAATAATGATTATAGTATAATTAAATTTGACAGTAAGGGCAGCCCCAGTGAGTCTGTTAAATTCTATTATAAAAATGGCAGACTTAAATCAGAGGGTTATTTTTCCTCAATTGACCCTGACATTAGGGAAGGCAAACACCTTTGGTATTATGACAATGGAAACATTAAGTTGGAAGGCGACTTCATTAATGATAGAAAAGAGGGAATATGGCAATTATCCTATAAAGAGAATAATATGGCAGGGAATAAAATATGCCAAAAAGTAGAATATAAAAACGGCAAAATGCACGGTAAGTTTGAATGGTATAATATAATGTATCTAAATATATCCGACAAATATGATCTAGCCCATCTAATAAATTACACCTATGGCCGAAGACTTTCAGGGGGCATGATTAATTCCACTGGAAATGGGGGTCGATGGTGGAAGGTGGAAGGACAATTAGTTGACGGCAAATTTGATGGGGAATTTAAAATCTGGGACAGAAATTGGGGTCCGCACAGCTTACCTAAAAACATATATAAAAAGCATACGTGGGCTAATGGAAAAATGATATGGAATGGAGAAGATAGATATGGTGGCGAAAAATATTTCAAGCCAGATGGCACGCAGATTTGAGGAGTAACCTTGCAATAATTGAGTCGCGAGCTTCGTTCCCTAAGAGAGCTTCTAGAGCGAATGGACAATAATCAAATAAAAAACCAATCTATACCATCGCTTTGGCAATACACCGGGTAGAGTGCCTGTAGCCAATATCAGGAATTTTAATAAACTCTAACGCTAAAACCAGCCACCTGCCCAAGCCGTGGAGGCAGCAAAAATTAAAAACAGTATCAACACAACGGAAATACATATTGTTCCCAATATAGTCATGCCCCTTCGCCTACAGGAATATGGGGTTGGGATTTTTCAGGCAGCCTTAACGAAATCAGCCCTGAAAAAAGCCCTGAAAAAAAGATATATTACCGTTAACGGTGTTATTGCTACTACGGCCAACATAATACGCGGGGGTGAGTGCATACGCCTATCCATTCCAGAAGAGACCAAGGCGAGTAAGAAACTGATCTTTCCCCTAAAGGTTTTATTTGAAGATGAACATTTGGCGGTGATCCATAAACCCGCCGGTATTTTGGTGAGCGGCAATAGCTTTAAAACCATTGCCAATGCTTTGACCCAAAACGTTCAACGAAGTAATCTTCCCGATGCTACAAAACCCCAGCCTGTTCATCGATTGGATTATGCCACCATCGGGGTTTTATTGGTTGGAAAAACAAGTAGCAGTATTCGTGCCCTAAATAGCCTGTTTGAGGACCAAAAGATAGAAAAAATATATTATGCAATTACCATTGGAAAAATGAAAGATGGAGGTACCATCACTTCAGAAATAGACGCTAAGCCATCACAATCCAATTATAAATTAATCGAATCCGTTGTCTCCAATAGATTCGGCAAACTAAACTTGGTGCAATTGAAACCGCAGACCGGCAGAAGGCACCAATTGCGGAAACATCTGTCCGGTATTGGCAATCCGATATTGGGAGATAAGGAATATGGCATTGACAATTTAATCCTAAATGGAAAAGGCTTGTATTTACACGCCTATTCGCTGCTCTTTATACATCCATTCACAAATAAACAAGTCTATTTTAAAGCCGATTTCCCCCCTGGGTTTAAAAAGATATTTACTTCCAAAATTGACAAATAACGCTAGGGAACATCGAATTCCAAGCATTAAATTCCAAGCACCAAGCACCAAGCACCAAATTCCAAAACCCAAATTCCAAAATCCAATTAACGAATCCCAAATTAACGAATTAACAAATCCCCAAATTCCAAGCACCAAGCACCAAATTCCACCAACCAACCGACTACCGACTACCGACTACAGACTACAGACTACAAACAACAAATTCCAAGCAACAAATTCCAAAATCCAAAATCAAGAAACCAGAAACTTTAATCAAGAAACCAGAAACCCACAAAGCACCAAATTCCCCCGCTACCGCACGATTGCATCGTGTGGCCTCCCAAGCATGAACGTAGCTGCAATTCAATCATAATCGCTTCTCTGCCACCGACCACCGACTAAAGACCAAATTCCAAGCACCAAGCACCAAATTCCAAAATCAAGAAACCTGAAACCTGAAACTTTAAACAAGAAACCCGAACCCCGAAACCTCCATTAATAATTCTCCCACAACCGTCAAAATCCCTGAATATTTTTAATATATTTGGGATAAAAGCTTTTCGCTTTATTCATCCCGATAAATAGTAAAGCATTTCACATAAGTTTCAAGAGTTAAAAAGAGAACGATATGGACAATAAAAAAGAGGGCATGGGTATGAAAAACCCTATGGACAAAAATAACTTAGGAGATCCTATTCCTAGTAGAAATCAGAACAAAGGAAAAACTCCTGAGCTGAAAACCGCGGCAGGCGCGCCGGTTACCGACAATCAAGATACTATGACCTCAGGAAAACGAGGCCCTGTATCACTACAAGACACTTGGTTTCTGGAAAAAATGGCGCATTTTGATCGCGAGGTGATCCCGGAGCGCAGAATGCACGCCAAAGGTTCGGGCGCATTTGGAACCTTTACGGTAACTCATGACATCACTAAATACACAAATGCCAATATATTTTCCAAGGTCGGCAAAAAGACTGAAATGGTAGCCCGTTTCTCAATAGTTGCCGGGGAAAGAGGCGCGGCGGATGCGGAAAGGGATATCCGTGGGTTTGCATTAAAATTCTATACCGAGGAAGGGAACTGGGATTTGGTTGGCAATAATACCCCCGTTTTTTTCTTTAGGGATCCCCTGAAGTTTATCGATTTAAATCACGCGATTAAAAGAGATCCGCGTACCAATATGAGAAGCCCAAATACCAACTGGGATTTCTGGTCGTCGCTACCTGAGGCTCTTTTGCAAGTTACCATTATTATGGGAGACAGAGGAATGCCGTCTTCCTATAGGTATATGCACGGATTTAGTTCCCACGCCTTTAGCTTTATTAATGCTAAAAATAAACGCACTTGGGTCAAGTTCCATTTTAGATCGCAACAGGGCATAAAAAACCTAACCGATCAAGAAGCCGCAAAGGTAGTGGGAATGGATAGGGAATCGCATCAAAGAGACCTGTATGAAGCCATTGAAAAAAAGAAGTTCCCAAAGTGGAAAGTCTATGTACAGCTTATGACAGAAGAGCAGGCGGATGCTATGGAAACCAATCCCTTCGACTTGACTAAAATGTGGTTGAAAAAGGATTATCCGCTGATGCCGGTAGGGGAATTTGAATTAAACAGGAATCCGGATAATTATTTTGCTGATATCGAACAAGTGGCCTTTACCCCTGCCAACGTTGTCCCAGGAATTAGCTTCTCTCCTGATAGAATGCTCCAAGGGCGTTTATTCTCTTATGGGGATGCGCAGCGGTATCGTCTCGGGGTAAACCACCATCAAATACCTGTCAATTCACCTAAAGCAGTGGGATGTCCGCATAGCTTCCATCGTGATGGGCATATGCGGGTGGATGGAAATCTGGGAAGCGAATTGCATTATGAGCCCAATAGCTATGGCAACTGGAAAGACAGTCCGAAGGACAATCTGCCACTGGAAAAAGGCGGGGATGTGTATAGATATGACTTTAGGGAAGATGATTCTGATTATTTCACCCAGCCCGGGCTTCTATTTAGAGCCATGACCCCAGACCAGCAAAAAGTATTGTTTGCCAATACCGCTAGAAATATGGGCGACTCTACGCTTCAAATAAAACACCGGCATATTTACCATTGCTACCAAGCTGATCCGGAATATGGAAAGGGGGTAGCAGCGGCAATGAATATTTCAATTGACGATGTGGATCTAGATTTACCAAAAAGAGATTCCCGTGAAAAGCAACTCAAAGCCAACAATATGCATCCGGAATTAAATATACCCACTACGCCAGTAGATCCCGGAGGAGAAATAGATACCAATACCCACGATTATATAGCGCCTGAGGAAGACCCTTGGTTGCTGTAGAAGTTTAGGCGAACAGTATGAGACCGAGGATCAGAAAAACTGGAGGTTGGAGTTCAGTTTACACTCTCTCTTGGGCTAACAAAATTGAATACTTAGCACCCAAATACTTCCCATATAACAAAGCCGAAATTAATTTCGGCTTTGTTATTTCTTTTATCTTAGAATGGGTTAGCACGCTCTAATGTCCCCAAAGCGGGCATAGTTAAAAAAAGGCTAAACCCTTACATTACTTCGTCTTTATATCCTCTATTCATTATCTTTGAGTGAAACCTTAAAAACAAAACAATATGAGTTATTTAGATCTCGACAAGAAGAAAACCACGGCCACGGCAAAAGAGTTGAATATTCTTTTGGCGGATTACCATTTATACTATCAAAAACTTCGTAATTTCCATTGGAATGTGGTAGGATATAATTTCTTTGATCTCCACAACAAGTTTGAGGAAATGTATGAGGATGCCAAAACTAAAATAGATGAAATCGCCGAACGGATTTTGACCCTTCGCTTTCAACCCACCAGCAATTTCTCCGATTACATCAAAATGAGCAGCATCAAGGAAGATTCCGAGGACATCAAAGATCTTCAGATGGTCAAGAATCTACTGGACGACCACGGACTGCTTTTAAAGCAAATGAGAAAGGTAGTAGAAACCGCAGATAAAGCTGGGGATGAAGGTACTATCGATTTGATGGGCGGCTATATAGGCTATATCGAAAAAGTAAGCTGGATGCTAGATGCCTGGACTATGAAGGCGACGGATAATCATCCGGGAGCTTGATAGACGTGAGATGTTAGACATGAGATATGAGACAATAGACGTGAGACTTTTGTAGTTGAGCGTTAGTAAAAACCGGAGAAACTTGAAATGAATTTCATTCTTCTCCGGTTTTTTCATTCTCTTTTCTTTCTAATCTATATTTTTTTAAAAATCAAATCCGAGACCAAAAACTATTCTAGTTCCTTCCTTGGAATTGAAGGCGCTAAAGTTACCGTTTAAGCCTCCGGAGCCATTGATCCATAAACCACCTCCGAAGGAATTGTGCCATTTTTCCGAATCTTCATCCCAATACCAAACCCTTCCCAGATCCGCCCCGCCATATATACCTGTTTGAATGGGGATAAGACCAATTTTAAAAGTTGGCAAACCGTAGCGCACATCGGCATTTCCCACCAAAAATGACTTCCCACTAAACCGTTGCTCCCTAAATCCTCTTAAGCCATTATCGCCCCCAAGATTGGCGGCTTGATAAAACTGATAGTTCCGACCAATATTGACTTGATAATTCACATTGGTTTTTAAGACTAAACCAGTGTTCTTCCCTAAACGGTTATAAAAACCTATCCGCGATTTAAGATAACCAAACACTTGGCCCATATCCTCGAGGTTGTCCGTAGCCCCCACGTTTAAATCGAACAACATCCCTATGTTGGGATTTATAGGGTTGTCAAAACTACGGTAACTATATATGCCTTCTATCGTTCCAAAGAAAGTAGTTTCATTTTTATTTAAAACTTCTACGTCGGAGATAAATCTGTTGGGAGAATCTTGCACTTCATAGGCATCAAAACTGGTTTGCAGCTTGAAAAAGCTACCGAAATTACTATTGCGGAGCAAGCCTATATTGGCAGAAATCTGCTGTACTTCTACCCTATTGTAACCATATCCCTCCGTATGCTGAGGGTTTTGGGTTTCATTTCCAAATCCGAAAAAATTCATTTGGGAACCTGGACTTGTATAGCGCGCTCCAAAACTTAAATTAAGGTCGTTTCGGATATTCGCAAACTCCCCTGAATAAGAAATATCAAAACTATTTATATTGGTAAAGTAGGCAGCGTTAATTATGTGCTTTTGGGAAAAAGGGTTTCTTTGAAAATTATCCACTCTATAAACATATTGCAAGGCGGCCCTAAAGCCATCGTCAGGATTATAGCCAATGGCAGAAACCACATCTTGGGAGCGGTCTATTTGCTTTCGATAGTCGTAGGTGTTCAAAGTGTAAACGTCGGTAAAACGGATGGTCCCTCCTTTTTTCTCTTCCACGATATTGGGTTGGCTCTGATGGTCATAAACCTTGACCCGCTTTCCATTATAAAGATTATAGACGTCCTCGTCCTGCCCTCCAATCAATCGGATAAAAATCATATTATCTCCATCGCCGTTTACCACGAAGTTGTCTTTTCCCGCCAGGCCATATATCCAAATTTCCTTGGTGTCTTTATGCGAATAGGTACGATCGACCAAAGTATCGGATTTTCTCCCGTTAAGCGTTGTAAAACTTCGAATATTGGTCTGCCCATTCGCCATTCGGGTTATTTCGAATAAATCATCGAAATCGGTTCCAACTACAGTCTGTAGAGAAGCGAGATAGGTATAGTAACTATCTGCAATGTCAACAAGATTATTCTGTCGGGCTTTCAGCTTCAACTTTATATCAGCCAAAGATTCATCCCTCACTTCCTCCGGCACTCGGTTGAAGGCTGTTTCAATAAGTTCATCCGTGATTGTTTTTTGAATTTCTTCGGCTAGAAATTTCCATTGGTTTCTTCCAGAATTTTTCAGCAGGGCTCTATCCAAAATTATCCCTTCCTTGTTAAACCACTGTAAATCGTTCAACTTTTCGCCATAAATATGGGTATGTAGGGTTCCACCAAAAAGAGATTGGGTAATATCCAAAATGTTTCCTTCAAAACTTGAGAACGCATTGTCCCTGTTCTTTGGGACGGGCACATATACGTTTTTTTTGAAGCGATTGTAATGTTCGGCCCATCGCCAGCTATCAGGATCGCGCTGCCAATTACCAATGAGCATATCGAAAAGACGGGTTTTGATATAGTTTTCCTCATCGATAAAAACATCACCTGTTTTCTGGAGTTTTATTAAAATATCATCCGTCGTCTCCACGTCATCGGGATATTTGAAAAAGCCTTCCCTCTCATCGCTCTCGGAGGGTTCTTTTGAAATAAGGTAAAGTGCATCCCCAAAGTTTTCGTTATAATTGCCCAATCGCCGTTGTTTGGGCACATAGAATAGTTCGCGGGTAGTATAAAACACGTCGATAGCCCTTGCCATATCCGGCACAGCCATAACTGCATAAGGATGCGAAGCCGTATAAAAATCTCCACTTTGTCCTTTAATGCTCCGCCCCCCCAGCTCTTCCACCACCGAAGGTTGATTCTTATTCTTTTCAAAAACCAATTTTCTGGAAATTTGAAGTGCATTTTTACCCATGGCTCTCATACGGTACCTATTGCCTTTCACATCCTTTAACAACAAGGAATTGAAATCGGAGCCGCTGTCTTCACGGACCACTACAATTCCGCCAAATAGAGTGTCGAAAGTAGCCGTAGGAACAGTTACGGGCTGGGAATATGCATTTTTATATTTTGCGCCCCAGATAGTTTTAAAGAACAAAGCTTCGTTGATGCTATCTTGTTTGTAAATGGGAACCGTGTATTCTACGGGAAAGTTTTCTGGATAAATAGAAACATCCAAAGTTTCTGGAGTTGGAATTACTTCTTTTTGAAAGATGAGCTCCGGCTGCCAATTTTCTCCCACCACAAAATACCGCACCCAAGAGGAACCGTCCTCAAAAACATCGAGCACGGCAAAACCTTGTTCGCCGGTGCTAAAGAAACCATCTTCCCCAATCGATGCAAAGGACTCTTTAGAGCCGGCACCCGAGACTATCTGCTTAAAGCCATCCCTTTCTATATACTGAAGATTGTGATCGTGGCCGGAAGCTAAAATCAACCGCTTGTTGCCTTTAGCGAGTTGCTGCAAGCGGACCATCAGATTGTTGTAAAGTTCGTTGTATCTATCCTGCACCGAAATCCCTCCCTGCGAACGGATTTGCACTACCAAGGAAGACAAAATTGGCAAGGGTATTTTTTCTTGAAATGGATATAAATGTTTTTCAAGGGCAAAATAGCCACCGTGATTCCCATTGGAAAACATGGGATGGTGCAATGCGAGAAGTATGGTTTTATTTTGGTTTTTTTTCAGTTCCTGTCCCAGGTCTATAAAGAATTTTTCTCGGGTCTTGATATCGCATTTTTCATTTATGGTGGGGCTTTTGTTCCAATCTTCCAAAAACCATTGGGTATCGATAACAATCAATTGGATGGTACTGGAAACCGAAATACTCTCTAAGGGGCATCCATTGCTCGGTTTGAAGGCATCCTGGTCCGGAATTTTTTTTGCCACATAAGCTTCCTGCCTCGCCACACCTACCACTCCCCCATTGTACCATTCGTGATTTCCGGGAATAAAAATGGTTTGCCCGTCATAATCGCTAACAGCTTTATGTTGGGCGTCGATCATATTTTCGGACTGCTTTCGTTTTGGATGATCTTCGGGATACATTCCGGCGGGATAAATATTATCGCCCAAAAAGATTGTATAGTTGCCTGAAGTTGTTTCAGTTTGAAGATAATTTTTAAAAGTGGCCAAGGCATCGCTCATTCCACCCATGGGCGAAAGTCCAGCATCACCCACCAAGTAAAATGTTTTCTCTATTTTTTTATCCAAAGGATAGATTCCCATAGCGCCCTTATCGCGAAACTGTGGTCTGTAGGTGGCGCAGGACGAGATGAGGAAAACACTGATAAATAAGAAATAGATATAGCGAGAAATCATATTCAGTTACATTGAAAACGCAAGGCCAAACGAGAAACGCAGCCCCTCTTCCCCAGTAAATAGGTTGAAAGTGGCGCCCATTAAATCGGCTGTGTTTATCCATAGTCCTCCCCCGTAAGAAGCGTGCCAAACATTGGAGGTATCATTAGGTACCCAAACCCTGCCAAGATCGTATCCGCCAAACACCCCTATTTGTACGGGTGTCAAGGACGTTCTGAACTTATTGAAGCTATAGCGGACATCCGCACTCCCTACAGCGGAAGAGCGGCCGCTAAATCGTTCTGTTCTATAGCCCCGCAGACCGGTATTGCTGCCTAATTTTGCGGCTTGGTAAAACTCAAAGTTGTTGCCGATATTCAATTGGCCACGGACATCTGTTTTTAGAACCAATTTTCTATCGCGGGAAATAGCATTATAAAAAATTACTTGGGGCTTTACAAATCCATATATCGCATCGCTTTCCTTTACATTTTGGGTGCCGCCCAGTAGAAGATTAAAATCCATCCCACGGGTGGGGTTTACTTTATTATCGTAGCTTTCATAACGATAGTTGGCTTGCAGGGTTGCAAAATAACTTGTTGCATCCAATTCGGTCGGTTCGAGGAGGGTGATAAATCTATCCGGGGTTCCCTGGACTTTTTTTCCTTCGAAAATCGCTTTAAATTCAAAGATACTTCCATAGGGAGAATCTTTTCGAATCCCGATGGATGCTCCATAACCGCCGATACGAACGCGGTTATAGTCCTTGCCGTAATCAAATTCATAGTCGGGATTGAGGGTTTCATTGCCAAAACCGAAAAAGTTTTCGGAGAAATTGGGGTTTTTAAAATAGCCGCCAAAGATAAAATTCCATTTTCCAAATAGATTGGCGAATTCGCCTTCATAATCCACCCCAAAACTTTGGGTGGCAAAGAAATAGCCTGCGGCAATCTTGTGTTGTTGTTTAAAGGGATTGCGCTGAAAGCCATTAAGGGTAAAAACATTTGAAAGGCCAATTTTAAGCCCATCGTCAGGGTTGTATGCTAAAGCAGGTAGGAGAAGGTTTGTACTTTGAATCTGTTTTTTATTATCGTAGGTATTGAAGTCATAATTGTCAGTGATTCGAAAGCCGGCCCCTCCTTTTTGCTCGATGGTATTTTTCTTGTTTTTTTGATCATAAACTTTCACTTTGCGCCCGTTTGCTATTTTATAGATATCGTTGTTCTGTCCGCCGATGATTCTTATAAAAATGGGGTTATCGCCTTTTCCCTTCACTTCAAAGACATCTTTGTCGTCCAGGCCGTAAATCCATATTTCACGTGTTTCTTTGGCATAAAAGGTGCGATCTACCATAAGATCGGCTTTTTCACCTTTCTTTATCCTATAAGTCCTGATATTGGTTTTTCCTTTCGGCATACGGGTAATTTCAAAATAATCATCTTTGTTGGTGCCGGTCACCACTTGAAGTCTGGCCAGATAGTCGTAATATTCCCCGGCGATCTTCACAATATTATCTCGCCTTCCTTTCAATTTTGTTTTGATTTGGGAGGCAGTTTCATCTTGGACTTCAGGAGGAAGTTCTTTGAAGGCGTTCTCTACAACTTGATCGGTTATAGCTTTCTGGATAGCTGTGGCTTGTTGTATCCAAGCTTCTTTTCCATAGTTCTGTATCAACGCCCTATCGAGTTTTATTCCGGCGGCATTGAACCATTTGGTGTGCTTTAGCTCTTCGCCATAAACCTGAAACTGTCGCGATGTATTGAAGAGAGTGCGTACCACATCGAGCAAACTTCCGTCAAAGTTGGAGTAAACCTGATCCCTATCCCGAGGAATGGGTTCAAAAGTCACCGTGCCGTTGTCATTGTCGTGCTGGGCAAAACGCCATTGGTCGTGATGGCGGTCCCAGTCGCCTATAAGCATGTCAAACACTCTGGCGCGGATATAGCTTTCTTCATTGAGCTTGTATTTCTCGTTCCTCTGTAGTTTTTCAAATAAATCGTCCGTGCTTTCCACATTGTCCGGATAATTGAAGAGTTCGCCATCAAAGCGTTTGTCAGGCCTTTCAACTATCATATAAAGTTCATTGCCATAATCCAAATTAAACTCACCTAATGCTTTTTGTTTTGGCACATAAAACAGTTTTGGATTGGTGTGCAAAACCCCCGCGGCAGCTGCCAATGTAGGGATAGTGAAGGCACCGTAAGGATGGGCGGCAGTATAGAAATCGAGAATGAGGTCTTCTGGGAGAGTATCTTTAAAGTCGTCTTCTATTTCCTTATCCTTAATAATTACATTTTGAAGGAATTGCAAGGCACTCTTTTTCATCGCCCTCATATTATAAGTCCGTCCCTCCTTGTCTTCCAAACGCAAGGAGCGGGTTTGATGCCCGCCTCCGGCACGTATCACTTTTAGACCGCCGTAAAGGGTGTCCAGTAGAACTGTTTTGGCAGTTACTTTGGTTCCATAAACATTTCGATAATGTTTTCCCCAAACGGTTTTATAAAAGCCTGTTTTTTCAACTAAGCTATCATCGTAGATTTGTGCCTTTACTGTGGGAGGGAAATTTTCGTGAAGGGTTGAGAAATCGATATGAACAGGGCGGGGAATTATTTCCTTTTGAAAAAATTCGTCTGAAGTGCCGTTATCCAAAGTTTTAAAGAAACGCAAATAAGAAGCGCCATCCTTACTCACATCCAAGCGGCCAAAACCTTGTCCGCCAAAGGCAAACTCGCCATATTGTCCCAAGGCCGCTGCGGTGGCACTGGAACCGGAACCAGAAACAATTTGCCGAACAGTTCCATTTTCACTGTACTGAAGCGACTCATCCAAACCTGAAACAAAGACGAGCCGGTCCAAATCCTTAGTCAAGACTTTCAGGCGATCCATGAGTTGATTGTATCGCTCATTATATCGATCCTGCTTGGAGATCGCGCCCTGTATTTTTACTTGTTTTATAAAAGTGCTAAAAAAATCTCTATGGATAAGAGGGTATTTCCCGCCGTGTTCTCCGTATGTAATCATGGGATGGTACATTGCCATAATGATGGTTTTATTGGCGTTTTTTTTGATTTCGCTTTCCACTTCATCAAAGAATCTATCTCTGGTCTTTATTTCGCATTTGGTGTTCATTTTTGGATGACGATCCCAATCTTCCAGAAACCATTGGGTATCTAATGCCAGCAGATAAATTTCGTCATTGATATCAATCCCTTCCAAGGGGCAACCATTATTTGGCTGCAGCACATCGGCATCGTCAAAATGGGCTTTTAGGAAATCCTCTTGATGCTCCAAACCATCCACTCCACCCATCCAATCGCGATTGCCGGGAAGTACAATTACTTTTCCCTTGAAATCTTTTAGGGCATCTATTTGAAGTTGCATAGAGGCTTCAGCTTTCTTTCTTCCGGCTTTGTCTTTTGGATTAAGGCCGCGGAAATTAAAGCTATTCCCCAGAAATAGCACATAAGCATCCTTGGAATTGTTTTCGGATAAATAATTTTGAAGGGATTTCACCGCATCGGAAGCTTCAGGGCCAGAATTCCCCGTATTTCCTATTAGGTAAAAGCTTCTGTCGATGTCATTTGAGGAAAGGATTGTAGAAGAAGCATCGTCAGCAAGTCGATACTGGGCTTTATAGGAAGCACAAGCAGAAAGAAGGGTCGCAATCGCAATAGTTATAAAGATGTTAATTCTATTCATATATAAAATTGGACCTTGAATTTTTAGTAATTTGGATTCCCTAAAGCAACCCTATGAGCGATATTGTACAAGCCGCCGACAATTTCATCTTCGAACTTTTTAAGGATGGGCTTCCCAATACTTATGTTTACCACAATTATACCCATTCAAAACGGGTTTATAAAAGTATAAATGAAATAATTGAACATTCACAAATTGATGTTAAAGATGCCACTATACTACGGTTAGCAGCTTTGTTGCACGACACTGGATATACGGTATCACGGAAAAACCACGAGGAAGAAAGTGTGAGAATTGCCCGCGAATTTTTAGAATCCAAAGATATAGGGGAAGATATAATCAAAGGGGTTGAAAAGTGTATTCTCGCCACAAAATTTAATGACGACCCTCCCCAATCCGAACTGGAAAAGATAATTCGCGATGCAGATTCCTCACATTTTGGGAAGGATTATTTTGAAGAGGCCAGCGATTTTTTACGGCAGGAGTATAAATCCCAAAATATTCGCGATTACTCACCTAAGGAGTGGCTGGATGAAAACATTAAGGTTCTGGTTGAACACCATCAGTATTATACAGAGTATGCTTTGGAGAATTGGCAGCCCGTAAAGGAGGAAAATCTCGCCAAATTGCTGAACAAAAAACAAAAGCACAGCGACAAAATGACCAAGGAGCGCTCCAAAGCAAAGATGAGGGCAAAATACAAGGACGAGAGTCCAGAACGGGGCATACAAACCTTCTACCGCACCGCCTTGAGGAACCATATGAAACTGAGCGATATAGCTGATACCAAGGCCAATATTATGCTGTCGGTAAATGCCATTATTATTTCGTTGGTGCTTTCCAACCTGATTTCAAAACTGGATAACAACAATTATCTAATTATTCCTACCGCTATTTTTATCCTATTTAGCGCTATTACAATGATCCTTGCTGTTGTTGCTACTCGCCCTAACGTTACCCGTGGAGAATTTACAATAGAGGATGTGAAGCAGAGAAAAGTAAACTTGACCTTTTTCGGCAACTTTCATAAGATGGAACTGGAAGAATTTGAGTGGGCCGTGGAAGAGCTTTTAAAGGATAAGAATTATGTGTATAAATCGCTTACCAAGGACCTGTACTTTTTGGGAAAGGTATTGGATCGCAAATACAGGATATTGCGTCTTACCTATACCATCTTTGTTGCGGGCACCGTCATTTCACTTATTGCTTTTGCGGCATTTTTCTATATGAAAGTATAGGAAATAGACATCCTAGAGGCGTTGACATTCGTTAATCATGCAACTCAGAAATGAGGTCGTTGTAAGTGTAGTATTGTTTTGAATTATCTGCATTTTTGGAATAGAGGATATTCACACGTATGGCTTTAAGACCTGTAACCCCTTGTAAATCTTCTAATTCAACCATCTCAACTTCCTCCCCCAGTAGCTTTTTATGCTGTAGAAATTTGATATAGGAAAGGTATTCCTCCTCTTCTTCTCTTTGGGAATAGACAATAGTTATTTTCCCTGGTTGGGTAATCCGTTCCTGGGTGCCTTTTATGAGGGCTTTGTCCACCCGTTTTTTCACCACTTCGTAGCGGGCATTGTAGGTGCCGTCCACGTCAAAACGTTTTTCGTCCATACGAAATCGCAGGGAAAGAGAGCCGCTAAAAGCCAAAATCATAGATGCCACATCAAGGGTGATAGGCAATTGATCTTTGACTCTGTAATAAGTGTTTTCCATCTCACAGATTACCTGTAGCTGCCAAAGTTTTAAGTTTTTTAAATAGATGGTATGAAATACTTTCGTTTTGGTAATAGAAGCTCCAATATAGAGGTTGTGCTCTACCCCATCGGTTTTGAAGCGTTCAAAATAATGTGGAAACATTTTTTGGGCTTCCTGCTGTTTATTGTCGATGATGGAAACCAGCTTTTTATTGATGAGCATCACTGTTTCGTCATAATCCCTTCGGTGTTTATATACCAAACCGGTATTGATATCAATTAGGGAATTGTATTCCTCAATATGTTTTTGGTGGCCCTTATTGGTTTTGCTCAAATATTCGAACAAGGGAATTATATCGGCCGAAAGAAAACCGATGATTTTCTGTTCTGTATCCACTTGTAGATTTTCGGTTATTTCTTGTAAAAATCCTTCTATGGTGAATAACATTTGCTCTAAAATTGGCAAGGATTCTGTAACCTTCATTTCCTCCAATACCTTGGAAACATAATTCAATTGTTCCAACAGATCCTGTTTTGTGGCTTCATTGCGCGCTTCTGAGGAGCCTTTAATATCTGTTTGTCCGTATAATGGAAATACATCCGGAAATACAACTTCCCGAAAAATGGAGGGATTGCCATCTGTTAGCGAAGTAAAATAGCGCAAGGCTTCTTTTCTAAATTTCCAATGTACACTGGAATGGAGCGAAGTACATTCTTCTTGGATTATCAGTTCCAGTTCATTTTCGAGATTCTCCTTGGCCCGTACCACAGAATCGACAATAAAAGGCATAAGAAGCTTCAATTTATTGGCATTGATGGTATTCAGTTCATTGGGGTTTGGGGAAACAACTTCCAAAATACCCAAAACCTTGTTATTGGATATAACAGAGGCGAAAATAGCGCTCCGCAAGCCTTGATCCAATAGCTTTTTATAAAGGATGTTGTCAGGGTATAAATTATGGTAGTATTCCGAATCTATAATCACGTAAAACTCTTTTTGTTTAAAAAGAGTATAATACGAAGTACTGCAAAGAGCTTCCCGGCTCATTTTGGTTTTTTCACCATTGAGGATAAAGCTGGAAATTTCCTTGAACAGAATCCTATCGAACAACTCCGATTCCTCATTGTATTCCGTAAACCCTACTTCCACTTCACCTAGGTCAAAAAGCGACCTGAATATTTGTGTGAAATTGGTATTTTCAAAACCCCCAGTCCACTCGAGACGCAGGAGGTCAGTCTTAAACTCCGAAATGGTAACATCGGTAGTAACGTCGATTAGATTGGCAATTACAAAGCCTTTAAAAATATAGCTTTCAGGAGGAAATTTCTCCTTCCAAACTGAAATGTCGTCATAGCTTTCCAAGAGCTCAAGGAAGTCTTCCTCAGTAATTGTCTTAGCTTTTTTTGTCCGTTCTACTTCGATGAAGTCGTAATTGTAAACAACCCGATAGTTCTTAATCATTCCCCTTTCGTCGGGAATATCGTATTGAAAGGAGCGCCGGAAATTTACTTTTCGACCGTAGTACTGGTTTAAAATGAGAATGCAGCCCATAATATAAAACTCCTCTTCGTTGAGATTTATAATGTCGAGCTGGAAATCCTTGCCAGCGGTGGAAATAATTTCCCTATAATGTTTAGTGCATTTAAAATTAAAATTTTGGAATGGAACGGTCAAAAATTTTGCTTCGCTGTTTTCCAAGGCTTGAGGAAACAAAAACTGCAGTACTGTGGTTATTTGTGGTTTATACTTTTTAAGCTCTGCCAAGGATGAAACTCCAGTTGAGAGTTCGGGATATTCTTCAGCTATCGAAAGAATATCCTTTACCCATTTATTATTGCCCGCAGCAGTGGATAATTGCGCCCTATAGAAATCAAAAATCTTTTGAAAACCAAACTTTATCCGCAAGGGAAACTCTCTATTTTGTGTTTTCAGATTTTTCATAGCTTTCAAAAGTCTAAAATTAAGTGTTCTGGAATCAAAATATGTTAATAAATATCAAAATAACGAGACCTCTTCATACAATCCGGAATAAACCCCTATTTTTGCCCAAAATTTAAAACACCTAGTTATGAGACAACTTTTAGCCCTATTCCTTACACTCGCGTTATTCTCTTGTCAAAAGAATTCCAGCGAGTATAGCTTGAAAGGGGAAGCCCTCGGATTTTCTGATGGCACCGAGATATATGTTTATGCTTTTGAGGATAGACAACCAAAAGTTATAGACACCTTAATTGTACAGGATGGGAAGTTTTCTGGCACTTATGCAAAGACCGATGATTTAAGTCTGAATTTCCTTCGTGTAAAAGACATCAATGCTTCAATTCTGTTTTTTCCTGAAAACGAGGATTTGAAAGCAGTTATCTATGCAGACAGTATCCAGGATTCACGTGTTATGGGAGGAAAACAAAATGAAGCCTACGATAAGTTTGCTGATAAATTGAAGTACTTCAACAAGAAAAAACAGGCCAGTATGGAAAGCTTCCGCATTGCCCAACAAAATAACGACGAAGCTGGGTTGGCAGCCATTCAGAGCCAGAATTTGAACTTGGTAAATGAGGAAACAGAGTTTAAAAAGCAATATTTAAAGGAAAATGACAATTCACTTTTTTCCATCATGCTCCTTTCTGAAATGGTTAGTCGAAAGGAAATTACTCCTACTGAAGCGTCGGAATATATTGCAGGTTTAGGTCCAAAATTAGCTTCCAATGAAATCACACAGGATTTGAAAATCAATTTGGAGTCCTTGAAAAAAGCAGATATAGGCAGTATGGCCCCTGATTTTAGTGGTCCGACCCCTACCGGGGAAACAATGTCATTGAAAGATGCTTTGGGAAAATACACCATCATCGACTTTTGGGCATCTTGGTGCCGTCCTTGCCGTGTTGAAAATCCGAATGTGGTCAAGGTTTACAATCAGTATCACTCCAAAGGCTTAAATATTATAAGTGTTTCTTTGGACAAGGCAGATCAAAAGGACAAATGGATACAAGCCATAAAGGATGATAAAATGGATTGGTACCACATATCACACCTTCAATTTTGGAGCGACCCTATTGCAGCCCAATACAATGTGCGTTCCATTCCCGCTACCTTCCTCTTGGATGAAAACGGGATGATTATAGACAAAGACCTTCGAGGCGCCGCTTTGGGAGCCAAGATTGCGAGCTTGTTGGGGGAATAGAAGGGAATTGTAGGTCGTGGGTTGCAGGTTGCAGGTTGTTTTGGGGTTGGGGGTAACCACAGGGCCACGGAGGAGGCACGGAGTTCACGGAGGAGGGTTGTTGTTTGGAATTTGGACGGTAGTCCGTAGTTGGTAGTTGGTTGGATGGTGGAATTTGGTGCTTGGAATTTGGAATTTGGTACTTGGAATTTGGTACTTGGAATTTGGTACTTGGAATTTGGTACTTGGTACTTGGTATTTGGAATTTAGTCGGTCTTGAGTCCTGATTCCTGATTCTGAACTTCGTATTTCGTACTTCGTACTTGGAATTTGGTGCTTGGAATTTGTTGTTTATTGTTATTGTTTGGGTTTTGGAATTTGGTGCTTGGTACTTGGAATTCAGTCGGTCCTGATTCTGAGCCAACTTCGTACTTCGTTTTTCGTACTTCGCACTTGGAATTTGGGGTTTGGGGTCGGTAGTCGGTTATCGGTTGTGGGTTCTAAAATGGAAACTTCTTAATTTGATGAGAGTGCTTTAGTGATTGGAGTGGTTTCACGCGGAGAGCACGGAGGGGGCGCGGAGGTCGCGGAGGGGTTGTTGTTTGGGTTTTGGTACTTGGAATTTGGTCGGTAGTTGGTAGTTGGCAGTGGGTTGGATGGTGGAATTTGGTGCTTGGTGCTTGGTACTTGGAATTTAGTCGGTCCTGAGTCCTGATTCCTGATTCTGAACTTCGTACTTCGTATTTCGTACTTCGCACTTGGAATTTGGTGCTTGGAATTTGGTGCTTGGTGCTTGGTGTTTGGTGCTTGGTGCTTGGAATTTGGAATTTGTTGTTTAGGTCGAAGGTTGTATGAATAAAACTTGAAACCCCAAATATTAAACCCCTTCGGAGAATAATTATCTTATTTTTGCACTTATGGCGATTCAGAGGAACGTTAGGATTAAAAATAGAAGGGCAAAGTTTGAGTATGAAATTCTCGACACCTATACAGCGGGTATAGTACTGCGCGGGACCGAGATCAAGGCCATCCGCGAGGGAAAGGCCTCCATTGCGGAAAGTTTTTGTGAGTTTAGCAATGGGGAGTTGTTCGTTATCAATATGACGATTCAAGAATACAGCCACGCCCGGAACTTCGGCCATAACCCAAAAAGCGAGCGAAAACTCCTATTAAACCGCAGTGAGCTTAAGAGGCTGGAAAAGGAAGTAAAGAATTCGGGGCTTACCATTATCCCCTTGGTGCTTTTCACCAACAATAAAGGTCGGGCCAAAATGGATATCGCCCTTTGTCGAGGAAAAAAGGAATACGACAAACGCGAAGCCATTAAAACACGGGATGTCAAAAAACAGCTCGACAGAATTAAGAAGGATTTTAATAATTGAAAAAATCCCATTCCTCTTATTTTTCTTCCCCCTCATAAGGATATTTGTTAAATAAAAAGAAAAGAATATCTAAATTTGAAAAATCATATTATTCCTGATTTCTAGAAGAAATAAACCTTTTATCCCAAGAAAGGCTTTAATTTTAGTTCCAAATGAATTTCCATCAGTTGAAATATATTGTTTCGGTAGATAAACACCGAAATTTTTCGCGTGCCGCCGAAGAGTGCCAGATAGCACAATCCACCTTGAGCAGGGAAATACAGCGTTTGGAACAGGAATTCGATATTATGATCTTCGACCGTACTCGGCGTCCCGTGGCACCTACAATGAAAGGGATTGATTTAATTGACCAAGCCAAAAGAATACTTAAGGAAGAGGAACTATTTATTTCTATCGCCGAAAAGAAGGAAAATCGTCCCAGTGGAAATTTTAAACTCGGTATTCTCACTAGTTTAGCGCCCTACCTAATACCTTTGTTTATAGACCGCATCAATAAGAAATATCCCGAGTTGAACTTGGAACTCTTTGAAATGGGGACTGTGGAAATGTTGGAAAATTTTGAAAGGGACACGCTCGATGGCGCTATTTCCATTGCTCCTTTTCGAAAGGAAGGTTTTTATGAAACTCCTCTTTTTGAAGAAGAATTTGTTCTTTACGTGGGTCGCAACCACAAGCTTTCCAGATCGTCCAGCGTAATGTGGGCCGATATTCCTTTAAACGAACTAATTCTTCCCGAAGGTATGAAGTATTATTTCCTCGGACAAAACCCAAGCCTACTCCATCCAGAAGTGTCGGATAAAACTATCAGCTATCAGAATGCTTCCCTGGAAACTATTCGTAAAATCATTGACCGTAACGGAGGCCTTACCCTAATCCCTCAATTGGCATGTCTTTATATGGGAGATCGCCGATTGGAAATGGTCCGCCCCATTAAAAATCCAGTTTTGAACAGGACCATCAATTTTGTCGCCCCACGGGGATTTCAAAAAACCCGGCTTTCAAAAGCTATACTCAGGGAAATCATTGCAAGCATCCCAAAAGATAGTGAGATTAAAATGATCGCTGATCTGGAAAATGAGTGAGCCTTCGATACATTTTGAAAGCGAAGGAATATGTTTTTCTTTCCCGAAATATTCGTCTAACTTTCAAAACATGGTTATTGAGCCTGTCGAAATACTCAGGCACCTTTTAAGGGCAGCCCCAATCAAAATAACCCAATTGAATTAAATGTCCCTGAGAAGAACTGTTTTGCTGGCAAAACAAAACCCTCAAGTTAAATCAAACGCTAAATCCAAGGTGGCTGAGTGAATTTCAAGAGCGCTGCGATTGAAATCTGTACCGAAGCCATCGCTTTTGGCTATAATCCTTATCGCCTTTGTATCATTGACTTGACCCTTCTTTCACAGTACTTTTATGTCATCAAAAGAAAGATAATTCCAAAAACATAATATTATGACAGAAGTACAAAAATTAGCAAGCTTCGTAAACTCACGAAAATATTCAGACCTATCTAAAACCGCTGTTAGAGAATTAAAAATCCGATTATTGGATTCCTTGGGTTGCGCCATTGGCGCTCTTAATGGGGAACCGGTTAAAATGGTGAAAGAACAACTGGACGACTTTGGCGGAAAACCCCTTTCTACCTTAATAGGCGGTGGAAAAAACGCACCGGACCGAGCCGCGTTTTATAATTCAACCCTAGTGCGCTATTTGGATTTTAACGATAGCTATTTGGCAAAAAATGAAACTTGCCACCCATCGGATAATATAGGAAGCGTTTTGGCCGCAGCCGAATATGCCGATAAGAGCGGAAAGGATTTTCTAACTGCTTTGGCAATCGCCTATCAGGTGCAATGCCGCTTAAGTGATGTAGCTCCAGTAAGGGACAAAGGTTTTGACCACACAGTGCAAGGTGCTTATGGAGCAGCAGCCGGAGCAGCCTACGCGCTAGGCTTGGACGTTGCCAAAACTGCCAACGCAATAGCCATAGCCGCCACCGCATACAATGCCCTAAGGGTTTCACGAACAGGAAATCTTTCGCACTGGAAAGGATTGGCCTTCCCTTCAACCGGATGGACCTCTACCCACTCAGCGTTCTTGGCGATGCGGGGAATTACCGGTCCAGAGGAAGTTTTTGAAGGAAACAAAGGTTTTAAAGAAACTATTTCCGGAGATTTCATCTTGGATTGGGAAAAAGAAGATTTAGAACGTGTGACCAAAACCATCATCAAAAAATTCAATGCCGAAATCCATTCCCAAGCAACTTTGGAAGGATTACAGGATTTGATTCGAACAGAAGACTTCTTCCCTTCAGACATTGAAAGTATCGTCCTAAACACTTTCGACGTTGCTTACAATATCATCGGAGGCGGGGAAGAAGGCGGCAAGAAAAACATCCGTACCAAAGAGGAGGCCGACCACAGTTTGCCTTATATGATGGCAGCCGTTTTACTGGATGGCAATGTACTGCCCGCCCAATACCTTCCCAAGCGAATTGAAAGAGCGGATATACAAGAGTTACTCCAAAAAGTACAAGTAAATGAGAAAAAGGAATATTCAGACCGTTTCCCGTTTGAAATGGCAAATGATATCACCATAAAATTAAAAGATGGAAGAGAATTGAGGGTTGAAAAAACCGATTACGAAGGTTTCACATCCCGTCCAGCTTCTTGGGAATTTATCATCTCAAAATTCAATAATCTTACTGAAGAATTTATTTCCGAAGAACTTAGAAACGATATCATTTCCACAGTAAAAGATTTGGAAAAACACAGCATCAAGGAGCTGATGCATCTTCTTGAAAAAGCTGGAAAACCTCAAATGGCAGAGATCTAATGGGACGTAAGACGGTAAGACTTAGGACGTAGGACAGCAGTTTAAAAAGTCTTACCGTCTTGACTTCTAAGGAGGATAAATTCCCAGGAATGCATCAAAAACTGAATTAATAATTTTTAATGATTGTTTTAAGAAAGACATAAGACAAAGGGACGTAGGACATAGGACAAAATTTCTTAAACGAAATCAAACCTAAAACATTTAGTCCTATGTCTTACGTCAAATAGTCCTAAGTCCATTAAAAACAATCGTTTCACTTAAATATAAAAATCATGTTACACACAAAAGAAATTATAAAAAATCCAAAAGATTTAAATGGAAAAGCAAAAGATTTTATTGTAAACCCAATAGGATTTGAATGGTTGCAACGTAACGACCGTCCGGAAAAACCCCGCAAAGTGGGAATGACAGAAATCAGGGCGGCATATTACTCCAATTTTGGGTTGAGCTACTTCAAGGACATTTTGGAAACCACAGGTAATTATGTGGACAGTATCAAGTTTGCGGGTGGTTCCTTTACCTTTATGAACCCTGAAAAAATAAAAGCCACCAACAAATTGGCACACGAATACGGAGTGCTATCATCCACTGGTGGGTTTATGGAATACGTGCTTACCAAAGGAAAGGATGCGGTGAAAAAGTACATCAATGAATGCAAGGAACTCGGTTTCGACATAATTGAAATCTCCACTGGATTTATTTCAATCCCAACAGATGACTGGTTAAGAGTAATCGAGGAAGTGCAAAAAGCTGGTTTGAAAGCCAAACCTGAAGTGGGAATCCAATTTGGCGCCGGTGGAGACACTACTACAAAGGAACTTCAATCTGAAGGTATCCAGGATGTGGATTATGCCGTTAAACAAGCCAAACGCTTTCTGGATGCCGGAGCGTATATCATTATGATGGAATCCGAAGGAGTTACAGAAAACGCCAATCCTTGGAGAGTGGGCGTACCTGCAAAATTCATCAACGAACTCGGTTTGGAGAACGTTATGTTTGAAGCTTCAGATCCACAAGTGTTCAAATGGTATATCAAAAACTATGGGCCTGAGGTAAACTTGTTTGTCGATCACAGCCAGATAGTTCAATTGGAAGCCACCCGACAAGGAATTTGGGGAACCAATGATGTTTGGGGAAGGATCGTGACTTACAAATAAGACGTAAGACCGATGCGCTTTAAGACGTAGGACATAAGACTATAAAAGGTTTTTTGAGAAAAGCATAAAGGATAATTTCATCCTTTATGCTTTTTTTATTTCTTATCTTTGTACCAAAATCAAATCATTTTTGATCGAGAAGATTTAGTCCTGTTTCTTGGCTCTTGTTTCCAATGATATGAATAATTTGATTACCCAGATAGATAATGACGCCCGACGAAATAAAAAAACTCCTAGATCCTCTTCCCCACTTCCCTGGAGTATATCGGTATTTCAATAAAGATGGAGAACTTATTTACGTCGGGAAAGCCAAGAACCTGCGGAAACGTGTAGCTTCTTATTTTACAAAGAAACCTGAAAGCCGCAAGGCCCGTCATCTAGTGGAAAGCATCCATCATCTCGAGTTCACAATTGTCGATACGGAACGGGATGCATTACTATTGGAAAATTCTTTGATCAAGCATTACCAGCCTCGCTACAACATCAACTTAAAGGATGACAAAAGCTACCCTTATATCGTCATCAAAAAAGAGCCATTCCCAAGGATATTCCTAACCCGGAACGTCATTAAGGATGGTTCCGAATATTATGGACCGTTTACGAATGTTGGCAAAATACGTGGATTATTGGAGCTGATCCGCACCCTCATCCCCATTCGCACAAACAACCACAATCTCTTTATACGTACTACTGACGAAGGAAATCTAAGAGTAAGTCCCGAATACTATTTAAAGGGAGTTACCGGACAGGAAGAAGAAATCCTGACGGAAGAAGATTACGAAAAGGGATTGCAGAAAGTGCGGGATATCCTTAACGGGAAATTGAATCCCATAAAGACAATTTTGCAGGATCGGATAAAAAAATATGTGACGAAATTAGAGTTTGAGAAAGCCGCCATCCTAGGTCAAAAACTCAAATTTATCCAGGAATACGATGCCAGTAATGTGATAGCTAATATGAAAGTAAAGGATTTGGATGTTTTTACGATACGTGTAAAAGATACTGAGGTCTATGTCAATTATCTTCGGGTGAGAAAAGGCGATATTGTACAAACCAATACAGTGGTTTCCGAACGAGAGCTGGGAACATCCCAAGAAGAAATGCTTGCTTCGGCAATCGTTTGTCTTCAAAAAAAGACAAAAAGTAAAGCGAAGGAACTGATAGTTCCATTTCATATCGAATATCCCGACCTAGCACTTACGATTACCGTTCCTCAAAGAGGAATTAAAAAGAAGTTACTGGACCTTTCAAGGAAAAATCTAATCTATTTTAGTGATAGCGTCAATCGAAAGAAAGGGATGAAAGCCGATGGAAACGATTTATAGGTTTTATGAAATGATATTAGTTATTTCAAAAACCGGATTTTAAATTTTCTCTTTTAAAAATGAGATTCCTACTCCTCTTTTTCGGATAGATAAAATTTTTTAATCCTATCCTTTCCTTCTTCCAATTCACTGCAATCCGGACATACATGGACAACGCCGTCCTTAAGTTGATACCCGTCCACATGTTTCTTCACGAAACCTTGGATAAGCATATATGAATCCTTGTGGTTGTTTACGTCCACTTGTTTATCCTTGTATAGCTCCCGTATTTTACCGTCGTATTCTTGATATCCCCAGCACAGGGAACAGAGCCCTTCAGGAGATTGGTTGACCGTTTCCTGTTCGGGTTTCTTAAAAAACTCGACTATTTTATTAACAATATCCATAACTGTAAATTTTAGATGCCCCACTAATTTAACGATTAGAGCTTAGAACAACAAACCAATGACAGAAAAAGAGAGGAAGAGGGACCAACCTATACCAAATATCTCCATGGGAAAAGTCCCGAAGCGGAAGATTCAGAATTTTTTGCAAGGCTAGCCATAAGTACAACATTCAACAGCCATCGCCCTGCACGTGCGTAAATCTTATTCTATTCAAATCTGAAAAATTGAAAATTAAGAACAGCATGATCAATAAAGAAAGCTACTTTTACAAATGGAAAATACGTCAATCATATAAATGAAAACCATCAATATAGTTTATATGAAAAAACCTAACATCCACCTATGAACATAGAGAGCTTAAAAACAATACAAAGCGATTTTCCTGTAAAGGAAACCGTAAATCGTTTAATCCAAAAGATTGAGGAAAAAGAATGGCATATCTTTGCGCATATCGACCACGCAAAAGAAGCCCGGAACAAAGGTCTTGAACTTCGTCCCACTCAGGTCATCCTGTTTGGCAATCCAAAAATAGGCACTTTATTGATGCAGGATCAACAGTCAGTGGCTATAGATTTGCCGATAAAGGCCCTGGTTTGGGAAGATAAAGACGGACAGGTAATGGTGGCCTATAATACGGTGGATTGGCTAAAGGAGCGACATCGATTAACCGATGATAATACCCTTAAAATTATTGATAAAATCTTAGAAAGCGTATGCCATTTCGCGACAAGAGAATAAGGTGATTCCACTTCCTGTTATCGGGATCCATCAATCCCGAGATCATTACGATGGTTGAGGTTTTTTCACACTATTTACAACTCGCAGAACAAAAATAATAGAACGATGACATATCTATTTTTTATTGCTTCTTTTAATGCATTTTTCTTTATTGCGCTACTGCTTCAGAAAAGGCCAAAACAGCTTCATGATCGAATCTTGATTTTCTGGCTTCTATATCTGGGGCTTGCTACCGCTACTTATGCCTTTACGATTGATTTTTCACTTGAGGCTCCTCTGTTATCCAGTGCGATTATCGCTCTATTTCTCTTGCATGGTCCCTTTCTGTATCTATATGTCTCTGCACTCACCTTAAACAAAAGTCATATTAAGGCTAAAAATCTATTGCATTTCCTACCCTTTTTGGCCTTTGTTCTTTACCTGCTTATCGCCTTCCGTTTTCCTTCCTATTCAGAGGGAATTAGGGTAGATCACGTATCTGAAAATGTAGCAGAACCTCCGCTGCTATTTCTCTTCTTTCTTATTGTTACAGCACTGTCCGGACCTGTATATTTTTTCTTGGCTTATAAAAAGTTTCATCGGAGCAAGAAATCCACATTGGATTTTTCTTCTAAGGAAGTAAATCTGGACTGGATGGGGAAACTGATTCCGATTTTTGGAATCGTATGGACCATATTAATTATAATTGCCGTAATCCATCATATTTTCCATCTATTTTCCATGGCTTTTTGTACGAACGGACTCTTCCTTTCTCTTTCGGCTTTTATTATCTTGATCGGATATTTCGGCTTTAAACAAAAAGATGTGTTTATCAGCTATTCCCCAGAAATAGAGAAGGAAATTCCGAATGATCCTGAAATTAAATATGCTGCTACAAAAATGGAAGGTGACGAATTGCAACAATGCTGCAATAAAGTCGGCCAATTTATGAAAACCAATAGACCCTATTTAGATTCCGATCTCACTTTGCCCAAATTGGCTGAGGATTTAAACGTATCCACTCACCACCTTTCGCAGGTCATCAATGAAATGCACGGAAAAAATTTCTTCAATTTTATCAATCAGTACCGGATAGATGAAGTGAAAAGGAAAATTCAGGATCCAAAATTTCAAAATTATTCTTTGCTCGGAATTGCTTATGAAAGTGGTTTCAATTCCAAATCTGCCTTTAACAGGGTGTTCAAGAACATAACTGGCACTACTCCCAGCAGATACCGCGATTCCCTCCCTTCCTCCTAATTTATCTAGGTTTCACACATCCTAAGACCCGATTTATAAACTGGGACGTGTTACTTTTCAAAAACCAGTGCCAGCTTACAAGCTAGGTCGCACAGCTCTATGTTTTTCCATAGTTTGATTCTACAGAAAATAGAAATAGATTATTAATTCAAAATTGATACTATGAAAACTAGAGTAAGAAAAACATGGCTAAAACAAAAAGGCCTAAATTTATTGGACTATTCAATTAATACCGTTGTTCTGTTTTTGACAACCTCTTTTTTGGCACCTATTTATTCATTAGCTATCAATTCTAGTGCTTAAATAGAATGAAACTTTCACATTTATATATCTTAATCAGTTTTATATTCCTCTCAATTCCATTAGCAGCTCAAGATATCTTTTATTCCGAGATCGGTGCAAAATGGAAATTCAACCCCAGTAAGGAAGACCGATGGTCCTATACACTTGGTTCAGCATATCGAGGCGATTTTTATGATTCAGAAAAACCTGGTTACAATACTAGTTTTTTACAATTCAATGCTGTTCCTTCTTTTACAATCAATTCAAATCAGGCCGTGTCATGGGAATTTCGCTACCGTATAAAAAAACTTTTTGACAACCAACTCACTGATGAAAAACGGTTGATCCAACAATATAATCATAATTACAACCCCAATAATCTTAACTTTAAAGGTCGGTTACGAGTGGAGCAGCGCTTTAGAAAAAACTTTAATCTGCGAAATCGATATAAGCTGGGTGCTACACTCGCCCTCAATAGAAATATCGATAACCTAAAGAATTGGTTTCTCACTATGGATACAGAGTTTTTATGGAATATTTTCCCGGAAAAACGCCCAACTTTTGATCAGCGATTTTCCCTGATTTTGGAAAAGCCAATTTCAGCTGAAACTACTTTTAAACTCCAAACACAATATCGTTATTTAGACTACACGTATCAAGGACGTGATGTGTGGCTCATCCATACTGTTTTAAGCATTTCACTTTAAGTGATTTTGAATTATTGTTGAACAGGAATATGAACATCCTGCGCAAATAATACGAGAATAATAAGGAATTACTATCCTTCTAGTAGAGAGCCATATCTGCCAATCTATAATTGATTATTCTTGTATCGAAAGTTCTACTTGAAGTTTATATAGCCTTGTGCCATTTTGACCTCCTTGAGGCAAAGATTTAAACATATCTATTAACCATCTTTTGTCGGGTATCAAGAATTATATAAAGAAAATTTTCTTCAATAAGAATCGCGTTGCAGAAGTTAAAAGAAAAACTCAAGGCCCAATATATCAAAAATATTCTTTGTTTGGAATTGCTGATGAAAGCTGTTTTAATTCCAAATCTGCCTTTAATAGGGTGTTCAAGAACTTAATCAGCACTACTCCCAGCCGATGCCGGGATTCCCAGTCCCCATCTAATTTTAGATATTGTTTTACCTGTCCCAAGTCTCAATTTATAAACTGGGACTCATTACTATCAACGAATAGGTGCCATTTTACAAGCTAGGTCGCACAGCCCTAACTTAGTCCATACTTTTGTTCACAGAAAATAAAAACAGATTATTAATTTAAAAACAGAAATTATGAAAACTCAAGTAAAAAAAGCAACAAGCTCTTTAAGAACAGAAAGAGGTTTAAAATTCAAAATGCGATCCATTCTTATGGTATTCACATTTATGCTGGCCAGTATTTCTGGATTCGCACATTGCGACTCCTATGACGGCCCCGTGATTAAGGATGCCTTAACAGCATTGGATCAAAACAACGTGCAGTTGGTTTTAAAGTGGATCGAACCACAGCAGGAAAAGGAAATCATTCCCTTGTTCCATAAAACCTACAGCTTAAAAAACAAAGACAAAGAAGTATATGCTATTGTTGAAAAGCATTTCTTGGAAACTCTCGTCAGATTGCACCGAGAAATGGAAGGTGCTCCTTTTACAGGCTTAAAACCAGCAGGATCGATGACACCTTTGGTAGAAATGGCGGATAATTCAATTGCAAATAAAAATGTGGAGGATGTGGTTAAAACCGTAACCAATCATTTGGAGCAAGTGTTAAGAGAGCGTTATGCTACCGTAGCAAAACTCAGCAAAACAAAAGACAATTCGGTTGCGCAAGGCCGTGAGTATGTACACGCTTATGTACAATACACACATACTTTAGAAGCCCTAGAGCACATATTGCACGGAGATATTTCGCACTAAGGAGGTAAGCACGTTGGATGAGGGGTGACGATTGAGTGACCCCTTAACGGGCCCTACAGACTACAAACCATAAACAATAAACATTTAAAGAAATGAAAAATATAAAAGAAATCAAAACCGCAAGGTTTCAGTTGGAAACTCTAACCTGTCCAAGTTGTATTACAAGGATTGAAGGCGTTCTCAACAAAGAACCAGGAGTAGAAAAGGCAAAGGTGCTTTTTAACTCCAGCAAGGTAAAAATAGAATATGACGAAGAAAAAGTTTCTTCCGATCGATTGGCCGAAGTGATAGAAAAAGTAGGCTTCCCGATAGTATCATCTTAATAAATAGCAAATAAGATTATGAAAGCTAAACAAGTAAATAGAATAATGTATGCAGCAGGAATTTTGATTCTTGCTGCATTAGCAACCTATTTGTTCAATTGGAACAGCCTGCTATTGGATGCGCTTTTAATTACAGCTTCCATAGTCGCCGGTATTCCAACATTTATAAAAGCTTGGCAAGCATCCCGACTCAAAATGTTCAGCATTGAACTTTTGGTTACCATAGCCGTTGTTGGAGCTCTGATTATTGGAGAGTATGTAGAATCGGCGGCCGTAACTTTCCTGTTCCTTTTTGGGGCATTTTTGGAAGGACGTTCTTTGGAAAAAGCCCGTGCCTCCCTTAAATCCTTAATGGAAATGGCACCGCTGGAGGCTACCGTAATCCGAGATGGCATCCGCTCCATAATTATGGCGGAGGAGGTTATTAAAAACGATTTGGTCGTCATTCAAACGGGAGAGAAAATTCCAATTGATGGCCGAGTTGTCTCCGGAAATGCCTCTGTGAATGAAGCGGCGATTACCGGCGAGTCCGTTCCCGTAAGCAAAGACACGGATGATCAAGTATTCAGCGGGAGTATTTTGGACAGCGGATATTTGGAGGTAATTGCAGAGAATGTTGGCGAGGATACCACCTTTTCAAAAATCATTGAATTGGTGGAAGAAGCCCAGGAAGGAAAGGCAAAGACCCAACGGTTTTTAGAGAAGTTTGCTACTATCTATACGCCGGGAATTATGGTCCTTTCCGCGCTGGTTTGGGTGTTTACAAGAGATGTGCATCTAGCCCTTACCTTTCTGGTTATTGCCTGTCCTGGAGCATTGGTTATTTCAGCACCAGTTTCTATCGTTGCCGGTATTGGAAATGGTGCCAGAAACGGAATTTTGATCAAAGGAGGAGAAGTGATGGAAAACCTAGCGAAAATTAACGCTATGGTATTCGACAAGACGGGAACACTGACAAAAGGCAAACCCGAAGTTACAGCGGTTAAAGGTTTTGGTATAGACGAAAAAGAATTGCTGTTGATGGCGGCAGAAGCTGAAGTGATCTCCGAGCATCATTTAGGAAGGGCCATTGTAAAAGAAGCGGAAAGAAAAGGATTAAAACTTCTGAATAAACCTACTGAAGTAAACGTTCTTAAAGGCCGCGGAATTGAAGTGGATTTAGATGGAAAACCACTCTATATCGGGAATCGAAAAGGACTTTTCCAGAATGGAATTCCTATAGAAATTGAAGTGGAATCCTATGCTACGGAACAGGAAAAAGCCGGAAATACCGGTGTCTTTATTGCTGATGATAAAATGGTGATGGGAATTATTTCGATCGCTGATACTATAAGAGACAAGGCCAGAGAAACCATTCAACAACTTAGGGCGGACGGTATTGAACATCTAGTAATGCTTACCGGCGACAATAAACACACTGCTAATATTGTGGGTGAGCAATTGGGCATGGATCGCATATTTGCAGAACTGCTTCCCGAAGATAAAGCTCTGAAAGTAAAAGCCTGTATGGGGAAAGGCAGAAAACTGGCAATGGTTGGGGATGGAGTAAATGACGCCCCTGCAATCGCTACTGCCGATATTGGAATTGCGATGGGAGTTGCAGGCACCGATGTTGCGATGGAAACGGCAGATGTTGTTCTGATGGCCGATAATCTCGATAAATTGGTCCACGCCTTAAAGCTTTCCAAAGCCACGGTGCGCAATATGAAACAAAACATGTTTATTGCAGTAGGAACGGTTGCAATGTTATTGGCCGGAGTCCTTACTAAAAACGTGAACTTGGCCTCTGGAATGTTGATCCACGAACTGAGTGTGCTTTTGGTAATTCTAAATGCCATCCGTTTGGTCCGATTTAAACCAACCTCCATATTCGACCGCTTTACTAAGCAAAAGAAGGAAGGAGCTTTTTCAAGAGGTGAGGTGTGTCTTGAATGTGTTAGGGGGTGAGACATTGGGCATAAGCCCTTCACCTGGGGCCTTTGGATATTTCCATCGAGCACTCTTGAACTAGATCGAGAGAACAGACTTAAATTATCATCTTGCTTTATAAAGAATAAGAGCGATTAATAATTGAAAACTAAATTCAAAAGCCTCAAAATTATATCATGAGTATCAAATCACATTCAAGGTTTTAAATTTAAATGCTCGGTAAGTCGGGACCGGAAGGTTCTGGTTAAAGAGTTCTTGCGATCCTCTCATTTAAATAACCGATTTTTAAGAGTTTTACAAAAGACAAATCTATCTTTTAAGTATCTTTGTAAAGTCAGAGGCCCTGTTTCTTTTTTCAAACTCTATACAAATGATATCCAAATCCTGCAAATACGCTATTCGTGCTACTGTTTTTATCGCTTCCAAAGCAAAGGAAAACATAAAGGTAGGCGTTAAGGAAATAGCTGCGGAAATTGAAGCACCAGAAGCTTTTACAGGAAAGATTCTTCAAACATTAAACAAGAATAATATTGTTACTTCACTAAAAGGACCTTATGGCGGATTTTATTCAGATGAGGATCAACTGGATTTACCAATTCTTGAAGTTGTCAAGGCCATTGACGGTCTGGGCGTCTTTACCGACTGTGTCTTTGGCCTTCACCAATGTTCCGATGACCACCCCTGCCCAATGCACTTTGAATATGTAAAAACTCGCAACCAAATGTATGCTTCCTTCAAAAATACCACTATTCGCAGCTTAGCTGACGATCTTAGTACCGGCGTCGCTTTCCTTAAAAATCCGGAATAACAAATCGATTAAATATTTTTCATCCAAACTTCATATTTCTATAGCGGATAGTTTTGTCTTCTATGCAATTATTCGTATCTTTGTGCCACAAGATGATACCATAGGAACATCTTATTTGATGTCCAAATAAAATACTGAGGAAATGAAAAATAAGCAAACAACTCACAAACGCAGGCATATCGTAATAATAGGAGGTGGTTTTGGTGGAATTGCCACAGCAAAGGCACTAAAAAGCACCGATGCGGATATTACCATAATCGACAGACTGAACCATCATTTGTTTCAGCCTCTCCTCTATCAAGTGGCTACGGCCGAACTGTCTCCAGGAGATATTGCCGCGCCTATCCGTGCTATTGTAAATAAAAACCCGAGAATAAAGGTGCTTTTGGGCGAGGTAGAGAAAATAGATTCCGAAAAAAAATCCTTGAAAACGAGGAATGGTCAATCCATTTTCTTCGACCAATTGGTAATTGCAACGGGGGCACAATACAATTATTTCGGGCGTGAGGAATGGGCGGAATACGCCCCTGGGATGAAGTCAATCAGCGACGCCCTAAAAGTTCGGGAACAGCTTCTAATGTCCATGGAAGAGGCCGAACAACTCAATGACTCCAATAAAAGAAAATCTCTTCTCACCTATTTTATCATAGGCGGAGGGCCCACAGGTGTTGAAATGGCCGGCGCTATCGCAGAAATCGCGGGCAATGGCGCAAAACATGGATACCGCACTATTAAACAGGAGGATGCCCGTATTTATTTAATTGAAGCAGGTCCTCGAATCTTAAATGCTTTTCCCGAATCCTTGGGAAAAAAAGCCGAAGAAATGTTGGAGAAAATGGGGGTAAAAGTATTATTGAACACCCCTGTAACCAATATTGAAAAAAACAGGGTCCACCTTAAAGTGGGTTCCATAGAAACTCCAAATATTATCTGGGCCGCAGGCATCAAGGCGTCTTCTTTATTGGATTCATTGAAAGTGGAACAAGATCGATCCGGTCGCGTACTTGTGGGGTCCGATTTAAGCATCCCTCAGTATCCCGACATCTTTATTATAGGCGACTCGGCCCATAGCAAGGATAAGGATGGAGTCCCTTTGCCTGCCTTAGCACCCGTTGCCACCCAACAGGGAAAATTTGTTGGAAAACTCCTCGCCAAGGACGGAAAAAGAAATATTAAGGCCAAGTTTACTTACACGGATAAGGGAACAATGGCAACGATAGGCCGTGCAAAGGCAGTTGCCGATATCAAAGGGCTCGAATTCAGCGGCTTTTTTGCCTGGTCGCTCTGGTCGTTTATCCACGTACTTTCATTGATAGGGTTCCGCAATAGAATCCGAGTGTTTGTGGAATGGATTTGGAATTACTTTACCTATAAGCGAGGGGTACGGCTTATAACAGATCGCTCTGGATGTGTTTACTGTACAACTTACGAAAAGACACACAAAAAGATTGGTTGATCTGTGACGATTGGAGGTTAGTGGTTGCGGGTTGCAAGTTGTGAAGAAGGTCTTATGGGGATCATGAATTTTAATTAACGAATCAAAATCGTTCTATTTAATTGCAATTAACAATAACTAATTCCCAACCTCGCTAATAAACTTAATTCGATAAAGTCTGATTTCATCTTCTTCGTAATCTCCTTCAAATTCGTCAAGGGCTTTTTCTATTTTATCGGTCTTGGCTTCCAGAAAATACTCGTGGATTTCTTCTTGTTGTTCTTCATCCAGGATTTCATCTATCCAATAGTCTATGTTGAGTCGGGTTCCACTATAGACAATTGCTTCCATCTCCTTAATAAACTCCGGCATTTCCAAGCCTTTGGCGTCGGCAATATCTGGTAGGGAGAGTTTGCGATCCACATTTTGGATGATATATAGTTTTAAGGAGCTATTGCTCCCGGTGGACCTCACCACAAAGTCTTCGGGTCGGATAATATCGTTTTCCTCCACATAGTCTTGGATAAGTGTAAGGAAAGGTTTTCCATATTTCTTGGCCTTGCCCTCCCCCACTCCATGTACGTTGGAGAGTTCTTCCATAGTGATAGGATATTTTAGAGCCATATCCTCAAGGGATGGTTCCTGAAAAATCACAAAGGGCGGTAAATCCATTTTATGTGCCACTTTCTTCAGCTCGGCTTTTAGCAACTTAAACAGGTTTTCATCCACGACCTCGCCTCCATTGGAAGTAGATATAATTAGGTCGTCGTTGGCATCTTTAAAAGAATGGTCCTCGGTCATCATAAATGAGGTCGGGGATTTCATAAACTTCTTGCCTTCATCGGTTAAATGTATCACCCCGTAGGTTTCGATGTCTTTCTTTAAATACCCTGCAACCAATAGTTGTCGCAATAGTGCCATCCAATAGGCCGCATCATGTGCAGATCCCGATCCAAAAAACGGTTGGGCATCGGTGCGATGCGATTTTATCAGAGCATTTGCCTTTCCTACTAATACGTTTACCACTTCTTTGGCCTTGTATTGTTGGTTGGTTTTGTCCACCACTTGCAGCAATTGTTTTGCTTGTTCCTGTGCCTCGTGTTTTTTCTTTGGGAAACGCATATTATCGTCCAACATGCCACCTTCTCCTGTTTCATTATCAAAATCTTCTCCGAAATAATGCAGGATAAACTTCCGTCTTGAAATGGAAGTTTCAGCATAAGCTACTACTTCCTGTAAGAGAGCATGGCCAATTTCCTGTTCGGCCACAGGTTTTCCGCTCATAAACTTTTCGAGCTTTTCAATATCCTTATAACTATAGAAAGCAAGGCAGTGGCCTTCACCGCCATCGCGGCCGGCGCGACCTGTTTCCTGATAATAACTCTCAATGGATTTCGGGATGTCGTTATGGATCACAAAACGCACATCCGGTTTGTCGATCCCCATTCCAAAAGCAATGGTGGCCACTACCACATCCACATCTTCCATCAGGAACATATCCTGGTGTTTTATCCTAGTCTTACTGTCCAAACCAGCGTGATATGGCACAGCCTTGATCCCGTTTACCTGTAGCGCCTGCGCCAGTTCTTCCACTCTTTTTCGGCTGAGGCAATAGATAATCCCACTTTTCCCTTCATTTTGCTTTACAAAACGAATGATGTCGGCATCTATATTCTTGGTTTTCGGCCTTACTTCATAATATAAATTAGGTCGATTAAAGGAGGCCTTAAAGGTTCTGGCATCGGGCATTCCAAGGTTTTTGAGAATATCTTCCTGCACCTTTGGCGTGGCGGTAGCCGTAAGACCTATGATAGGGATATCATCACCTATGCGCTCGATTATACTTTTTATATTGCGGTATTCAGGTCTAAAATCGTGGCCCCATTCGCTGATGCAATGTGCTTCGTCTATGGCCAAAAATGAGATTTTCTCTTGTTGGAGAAAATTCACATATTCTTCCTTGGTAAGCGATTCGGGCGCTACATACAACAACTTTGTTACTCCTTTGGAGATATCGTCCTTTACCCTTTTTACCTCAGTTTTATTGAGAGAAGAGTTCAATACGTGCGCGATTCCCTCCTCAGAGGAAAGCGCACGAAGGGCATCCACTTGGTTTTTCATAAGAGCGATCAAAGGAGAGACCACGATGGCAGTGCCATCCTGCATAAGAGCGGGAAGCTGGTAGCAAAGTGATTTGCCACCGCCGGTAGGCATAACAACAAAGGTGTTTTTTCGATCGAGGATACTTTTGATTACTTCTTCCTGAAGACCTTTAAATCGGCTAAATCCAAAATATTTTTTTAGTGCTGCGTAAAGATTAATTTCGGCCACTTTCAACATTCATTTATTTAACAATTCAGTATTAAGCCCCCCATTACATTGTTTTAAAGATTAACAATTGTAATTTTGCAACCGTTTTATATTCCATGCATCTAGAAAACGAGTGGAAACTGGGGACACTAAATTAAGATTAATTCAATTTTTAAATATATTAATCTAAATATACTAATTTCTACATTAGGTGCAAACATTAAATAATGTTAAAGTTTTGATGAACGAAGAAAGGATTATTTCCATAGCCATAAACACCATAGAAACCGAAAGCAAAGCCATTGCCAATCTCGCCCATTTGGTGGACGGGGAATTTGCAGGAGCCGTAAACTATATATATCATTCCAGAGGCAGGGTAATTATTACTGGAATAGGTAAAAGCGCCAATATCGCCACTAAAATTGTTGCTACCCTCAATTCCACCGGTACCCCCGCCATTTTTATGCATGCGGCGGATGCCATTCACGGCGATTTGGGGACTATCCAGCAAAACGACACTGTAATCTGTATTTCCAAAAGCGGCAACACCCCTGAAATAAAGGTATTGGTGCCCTTAATAAAAGCCATAGGCAATAAAGTGGTCGCCATTACTGGAAACAGGGATTCATTCCTGGGAAAGGAAGCCGATTATGTCTTGAACGCTTATGTAGAAAAAGAAGCTTGTCCAAACAATCTTGCCCCCACTGCCAGCACTACCGCCCAGTTGGTGATCGGCGATGCCTTGGCGATGTGCCTATTGGATCTTCGCGGCTTTTCCAGCAAGGATTTTGCTAGATTCCATCCGGGTGGATCCTTGGGTAAAAAACTGTATCTGCGGGTGAGTAATCTTACCTCCCTTAACGAAAAGCCGGAGGTAACCCCCGATACGGATTTGAAAAAGGTAATTGTCGAGATTTCAGAAAAAATGCTCGGAGTAACCGCTGTGGTCGAAAACGGGGAGATTGTAGGCATTATCACCGATGGCGATTTAAGGCGGATGCTCGCCCGAACCGACAATTTTGCCGGTCTTACCGCCAAGGATATTATGACCCACAACCCAAAAATTATTTCCAATACCGCTATGGCGGTGGAGGCTATGGAAATGATGGACACCTACGGCATAACCCAAATTCTAGCCGAGGACAAGGGAAAATACTCAGGAGTTGTACATATCCATAATCTTACCAAAGAGGGTATTATATAATGAAACGACAAAAGAAGGCCGCTCCAGAAAAAGAAATGTCCTTTTTGGATCATTTGGAAGAGTTGCGCTGGCATCTTATACGCTCCACACTTGCCGTGGTTATCTTGGCGGTGGTAGCTTTTATGTTTAAGGGGTTTATTTTCGACACTCTGATTTTCGGACCCAAACAACCCGATTTTTTTACTTATAGAGTATTCTGCAATATTTCGCAATCCATGGGAATGGACAGCTTCTGTTTTGAGGAAATGCCTTTCCGGATACAAAGCCGCATCATGGCGGGGCAGTTTTCAGCGCATTTGTGGACGTCCATCACCGCGGGTATTATCGTGGCTTTTCCCTATATTCTTTACGAGTTTTGGAAATTTATCAGCCCCGGGCTAAAGGAGAATGAACGCAAGACCAGCCGCGGATTTATCTTGATCGCGTCGGCCCTTTTCTTTTTGGGAGTCCTGTTTGGATATTATCTGATCACCCCCCTATCCATCAACTTCTTGGGGAGCTATAAAGTAAGCGAGGAGATTTTTAATGACTTCGACCTAGAAAGCTATATTTCCTTGGTACGGACATCGGTCCTCGCCTCGGGCATTATTTTTGAACTGCCTATCCTAATTTATATCTTGACCAAAATTGGCCTGGTGACCCCCGAGGGCCTGAAGAAATACAGAAAAATTTCCCTGGTTTTAGTCCTCATCCTTTCTGCGATAATCACTCCCCCGGATATTGTCAGCCAAATTATTGTGGCTATCCCTATTCTCCTTTTATATGAAGTGAGCATTTATATTTCAAAAGTGGTAGTCCGAAACCAAAATCGAAAAGAGAAAGCACATGCAAAATAATATAGTAGAAGAATTTAACGCCTATCGCGAAAAAATGAACGGAAAAATGCTTGAGGACAACAACAAGATCATCAAGCGTATTTTTAATCTGGATACCAATGCCTATATGGAGGGTGCACTTTCCAAAAAAACCAAGGAGTTGCTCGGTTTAGGAAATTCCCTAGTATTGAGATGCGACGATTGTGTTCGATATCACTTGGAAGAATGCCATAAACTCGGCCTGACCAAGGAAGAAGTGGTTGAAGGCATGAGCATTTCACTTTTGATTGGCGGAACCATAGTCATTCCCCATTTAAGGCGGGCATTCGAGTACTGGGAAGCTTTGGAAGCTCGGAGACTTGAGACTTGAGACTTGAGACTTGAGACTTGAGACTTGAGAAAATTTAAAAAATATAAAGGAGGCCATTTCAAATGGCCTCCTTTATATTTTGTTTAATTCAATAGAAAACTGACGTTTACCGTGGTCCGGATTTCCATCTCTCCAAGGGCGATTGATTGTCCACCCTCAGAGGAAGTGGAGTCCATCATTGCCATTTTGTACATGGGGCGGGGATCGGAAACATTTCGGAATTCGCTTACCAAAACAGCTTTTCCAATAGATTGGTTCAAGGCAGAAGCGTATTCCTTGGCCTTCATTTGGGCGTTTTCGATTGCTTTTTTGCGGGCTTGGCTTTCAAGAGTTTCTTTTTGTGAGGTGGAGAAAGCCACCCCATCTATTCGATTGATGCCGGTATCCAATAACCCATTCATAAGAGATTCATATTTTTTTAAGTCGCGCAACTTTACCGAAAGAGATTGATTAGCTGCATAAGTGTAAGTCTTACTGTTGTAGTCATAGTTCTTACTGAGGTTCATATACTCTGTACGAACGTCCTTGTCGGCGATGCCCATTTGTTTCAGATACTTCAATACCTCATTAATAGTGGCATCATTTTGTTGTTTCAGGCCCTGGGTGGTTTTTCCGGTGTTTTCCACCCGGATGTTGATAGTTACCTCATCTGGAATTACTCGAACAATGCCTTCGCCTACTACCTCTATGGTTGGAGTTGCTGTGTTTTGCGCCATAAGCGATGCTGTGCTTATTGCTAGGATTAAAAGTGTTTTTAGAGTTTTCATATTTTTTTGTTTATGGTTTATGATTTGCAGTCAACCTACATTAGCGTTCTGCATTTGTCCTTATTCTATTTATCTTACTCTATAATGTTTTCATCAAATTTTCCCCAATTTATGCATTAGGAACAAAATGATAAGCGGAATTGCAAGTAAAACAACAATCCAAAGACTGGTATTAAAAAGATATGGTGCAAACATGAGCGTTAAAACATAGCCCCCAATGGCTCCTCCTATATGGGCGTCGTGGCCTATGTTTCCCAATCTACTTTTCATGCCGTAGATGGAATACAACAAATATGCCATCCCGAAGAGCCAAGCCGGAATAGGGATGGGTATGAAAAACAGATAAAGTGGCATATCAGGGAAAAAGAGGATAGCTGAATATAATACTCCCATCACCGCACCACTCGCTCCTACGGCACTGTAATGATATTCATCTTTGTGGAAATAGTATGAGAGCAGGTTTCCTGCCAGCAAGCTCACTACATATATTACAACAAAGAAAGCTACTCCCACCTGTCCTATTACTACTCCCGAAAAGAAATATAGGGTTAGCATATTGAACAACAAATGCGAAAAGTCGCCGTGCAGAAAAGCCGAACTGAACATGCGAATATGTTCGCCCCGCCGTATTCCCGCTATATTGAACTTATACCTTTCAAAAAAGACCAAATCGTTAAATCCTTTCATAGAGATGATTACGTTGGCTGCGATAATGATGATGGTGGCGAGGTCAATGTTCATAGAAAATCAGAAATACGAAGTTTGAAGTTATAAGTACGAAATGGAAACACTCATTCGAAATTATAAGGATAGGATTTAGAAATACGAAGTTAAATATTAGAAATTAGAAATCAACACACTTTATGAGATAGTCCCAAAAATTCGTACTTCTAACTTCGTACTGAACATCCCTGATTAGAGTTGACCGATTTTTAATTAATTTTCATTGTCAAAAAACAGTCATTAATCCTTTTACTCACTGAGCACTGAGCACTGAGCACTGAATACTGAATAACTGAATACTGAACACTGAACACTGAACACTACTGCTACTGCCACTGCCAACTGCCACTGCATACCACCACTCCCTGTCGTGTCTTTTGTCTCTGTTCTCTGTACATACATCCCATTTCGCACTTCATATTTCATACCTCGTATTTTATACCTAATTTTGCGGGGACATTCCTATGCAAAGATTGCTATATATACTGGTGTACCCTATCCTTTGGCTACTTTCGAAACTGCCAATGCGGATTTTGTATATTAAATCCACCGCCTTGTTTTATCTAAACTACTATGTAATAGGCTATCGCAAAAAGGTGGTCAAGGAAAACTTGGCACTGGTCTTTCCAGAGAAGACCCAAAAAGAGAGAGACCTAATCGCCAAAAACTTTTTTAAACACCTTTCGGATTTGATTGTGGAGACCATAAAATCCTTTACCATTTCTGAAAGGGAAATCCGCAAACGTTTTGTGGTTACCAATGCCCATATCCTAGATCCATATTACAAAAACAACCGCAGCATTCTCTTAATGGCGGGACATTACGGCAATTGGGAATGGAGCGGAATTTTGAATAAATTGATGCAGCATCAAGCACATGCCGTGTACAAACCTTTGGGTAGCAAACAATTTGATGCCTTGGTAAAAAAGGCGCGGGAACACTTTGGCGGCATCATTGTAAGCAATAAAAAAATTGTGCCCGTTCTTTTCAGAAAATGGAAAGAAGGAATTAAAACGTTAACCTATATACTTTCAGATCAAACCCCAAAAATAGGTGCTTTTAAGCACCGTGATACTTTTATGGGGATAGATGTCCCAATGTTTACTGGAACAGAGGAATTAGCAAAAAAAATAGACTTTTCTGTACTTTATCTTAAAGTTGAAAAAATAAAACGTGGCTACTATACGGCGACATTTGTCCCTTTGGCAGAGAATCCAAAAGAACACCCGGATTTTCAGATAACCCGAATGTTTTTTGATGCTTTGGAAGAACAAATCCGCGAAAAACCTGAATACTATTTATGGTCACACAAACGGTGGAAACACCGGACAAGGTTTGAGTTTATAATTTCGCGAGCGCTTCGATTTCAGCAATGATTTTATCGGCTAAAGCATCCGCTTCTTCCTGCGATTTTGCTTCGGTATAAATCCGAATTATAGGCTCCGTATTCGATTTCCGAAGATGGACCCAATTGTCCACAAAATCGATTTTTACTCCATCAATCGTATTTATTTTCTCCAAAGCATATTTTGTCTCCATTGCTTTCAAAATTGCATCTACATCCAATTCAGGGGTCAATTCAATCTTTTTCTTGCTCATAAAATAAGCTGTATAGGATTTTCGCAATTCGCTTACCAGAACTTTTTCTTCTGCCAAAAAACTCAGAAACAATGCAATGCCTACCAAGCTGTCCCTTCCGTAATGAAGTTCGGGATAGATAATGCCCCCATTGCCCTCTCCTCCTATCACGGCTTTGGTTTTCTTCATCTCTTCCACTACATTAACCTCTCCCACCGCACTGGCAGTATAGGTACCACCGTGTTTTTCGGTAATATCGCGAAGGGCACGGGAAGACGACATATTGCTTACCGTATTGCCGGGAGTATGGCGAAGCACGTAATCTGCTACTGCCACAAGCGTATATTCCTCTCCGAACATTTCTCCTTTTTCATCCACAAAAGCCAACCGGTCCACATCGGGATCAACGGCTATACCAAAATCAGCGTTTTCTTTTACCACTTTTTTCATCAAATCGCCCAAATGTTCTTTTAGGGGTTCGGGATTGTGAGGAAATTCCCCGTTTGGTGTGCAATGGATTTTTACTGGCTCCACGCCCAGAGCCTCCAAAAGCAATGGGACAGCAATGCCGCCAGTGGAATTCACCGCATCCACCACCACCTTAAAACCGCGACTTTTAATGGCGTCGGCATTTACTAAATCCAACTTAAGAATCTCATCAATATGAAGATCGATATAGGCATCATTTTTATGGATTTCTCCCAAATCATCTACCTCGGCAAATTCAATAATCCCTTTTTCAGCGATATCCAGGATTTTCTGCCCAGCTTGGGCGTTTAGGAATTCTCCTTTATTGTTCAATAATTTGAGGGCATTCCATTGCTTGGGGTTATGGCTTGCCGTTAGAATTATACCTCCATCGGCATGCTCCATGATCACGGCCATTTCAACGGTGGGCGTGGTAGAAAGATTTAAATCTATTACCGTGATGCCCATCCCAACCAAGGTGTTCATTACCAATTGTTGGATCATTTCACCGGAAATTCTAGCATCGCGGCCTACCACCACTCTGTAGTTCTTCTTATTGCGCTGTTGTTTTACCCAGCTACCATAAGCTGCCGCATATTTTACAGCGTCAATAGGAGTTAAGTTTTCACCCTGTACGCCACCAATAGTGCCGCGGATGCCTGAAATGGATTTTATCAAAGTCATTTTCTAAATTTATTTTTCAATTTTAAAAAGTATAGCTCAAAGTAAGTATAGGACAAATGTGCTATCAAAAGTGTCCCCGCAAAGGTAAGCAGATGCAAAAGAACAACTGTTAAGGTCCAATTAAGGTTTTGGAGTATTTCCAATTTCAAGAACATAAAAACCACCGCATTCAGCACTATGGCGTGGTACATATAAATGCCATAGGAAATGTGTCCCAAATGGTCCAGCAACCTGCTTCTCAATTCAACTCCATGATTGTTGAATGCAAGCGAGTGGATAAAAAGACCAAACAAAACACAGGTAAACAAATCCCGTAACCACAACGGCTCAATCATAAACCAATCGGTTATAAAATACAAGAGGGTCAAAGTACACACCAGAAGTGGGATGATCGGGGAACGCTTTAAAAAACCAAGCATGTTTTTTTCTTCCAAAACAGCGACCACCCCACCAAAGAAAAGATAGAAATACACGAAGGTGAATTTTCGCAGGATCACAAAAATATCGGACCAATAAAAAATGAAATACAACACCAGCAACACCGACAAAAACCTCAACACCCATTTAATGTTGATAAAAAACAGCATTGGGGCTATCATCAAATAAAATTGTTCCTCTATTCCAATAGACCACAAAACGGCGATGATGCCTCCGGGATCAAATATCTTCGCAAAGACGTTGGGAAGAAAGAAAACGGTATAAAAGAATGCTTCCTTCCAAGTGTAATTTATTGGGAAGGGAATGTCCAAATATGGCAAAATCACATTATAAAAAAACAATCCAAACCCCAATACGAGGTAATAAAGAGGGAAGATGCGCAGTATTCTTCGGATATAAAAATCTTTTATGGAAAATGCATTCCGGAGTTTGGCGCGGTAAATAATCCGAATAATCAAAAATCCGCTTAGCACAAAAAACACATATACTGCCTCCAACCCTCGATGATAGATGGGAAGGCCATCAAAAAAAGGCAAGCCTTGGTTACGGGAAAGTTGTGGTAGGTGAAACAGTAAGACCGTGGAAGCCAGAAAAAATCGCAAGGGGTCCAAATTCGGTAATCTGTTCAATTTTTAATTTTTACAGTTCAAAAATACATATATTTATTGAATGAATTTTTTGGCCCACATCTATCTTTCCGGCGACGAGGAAGAAGTCATTATCGGTAACTTTATTGCCGACGGCATTAAGGGAAATCGGTATCTAAAGTATCCACCTGGCATTGCCAAAGGCATATTACTACATCGGGCCATCGACACTTTTACCGATGCCCACCCAACCGTTCGCAGAAGTACGGCGAGGCTTCACAAAAACTACGGGCATTACAGTGGTGTCATTGTGGATATACTTTACGATCATTTTCTGGCAAAGAATTGGAGTCAATACTGCACTACTCCCTTAGCGGAATTTGCGCAGAATTTTTATGCTTTGCTCAGAAAAAACTTCACCCAACTCCCGGTGCGTATTCAAAAAATGATGCCCATTATGATTGCCAATAATTGGTTGTTGAGCTATGCTACTGTGGAAGGGATAGGCAAAATCCTGGCCCAGATGAACATCCGTACCCAGGGCGTTTCAAAAATGGATGAAGCCGTAAAAGAACTCGTTGAGTTTTATGACGAATTTGAAGCCGACTTTACTTCCTATTTTGAAGAGTTAAGAGAATTTTCCAAACAAAAACTCATTTCTTTATGAAAATCACTTCCCTTTTTATCTTGCTCAGTTTGGCGATAATTTCCTGTAAGGAAAAACCCGATGCCCAAATCGCGGACCAAACCCCTAAAACCGAAATAAAACCCCTAGTTGTGGACAGTGCCATGGTGGTTTCTGCCCGTGTTGAAGCCTCCAGGATAGGCAATGAAATTCTACAACAAGGTGGCACCGCCTTTGATGCCATGATTGCCACACAAATGGCTCTGGCCCTCGTTTATCCAAATGCCGGAAATATTGCCGGCGGAGGATTTATGGTTTACCGCACCGAATATGGGGAAATAGGAAGTTTGGATTTTCGGGAAAAAGCACCCCTAGCGGCAACAAAGGATATGTATCTTGACAAAGAAGGGAACATAATTCCCGGAAAAAGTACCGAAGGAGCTTTGGCTGTTGGTGTTCCTGGAACCATAGCGGGAATTTTTGCCGTGCACGAAAAATTTGGAACCCTTCCGATGGAAATTATCCTCAAACCAGTTATCGAACTCGCCAACAAGGGTTTTGTTATTACCCCCAAGCAGAAGGCGCGATTTGATGAATTTAAAGATCAATTTGAACGAATAAATGATGAAGCCTTTATTTTTACGGAAGTTTATACTGAAGGTGATACCTTCAAAAACACTGCCTTGGCCAATACTCTTTCGAGAATAACACAAAATGGAAGAGCTGAATTTTATGATGGCCAAACCGGTACAAAAATGCTCGAATTTTTAAAGAAGAAAGGCGGTATTATTACCCAAAAAGATTTAGATGCCTATGAAGCGATTTGGCGGGAGCCGGTAGTATTTAATTACAAAAACGTCAAGATTATATCCATGGCACCTCCCTCAAGTGGGGGTATTTGTTTGGGACAGATATTGAAGATGGTCGAAGATTTCCCGCTTGCGGACTATGGCCATAATTCGTTGCAATATATTCAAGTATTGGCGGAGGCAGAAAAGAGGGCCTATGCGGATAGAAGTGTTTATTTGGGCGATCCGGATTTTGTAAGTATTCCTATAGATTCGTTGCTTTCCAAAGCTTACCTCAACTCACGGATGAAGAATTTTTCGTTTGAACACGCCACCCCTTCCCTCGAAATAAAAGCTGGGAAAATCGTGGGCCAGGAAGGAATGGAAACTACGCACTTTTCAATAGTTGATAAATTTGGGAACGCGGTTTCTGTAACCACCACACTTAATGCGTCCTACGGCTCAAAGCTTTATATTCCCGAACTCGGCTTCTTTTTAAACAATGAAATGGACGATTTTAGCGCCAAGCCCGGCACTCCAAATATGTTTGGCCTTGTGGGCGGGGAGGCAAATTCCATTGCCCCACAAAAGCGTATGCTCAGTTCTATGGCGCCCACCATAGTTGAAAAAGACGGAAAACTTTGGATGGTACTTGGGACTCCCGGGGGTTCCACGATTATCACTTCAGTGTTGCAAACTTTCTTGAACGTGTATGAATTTAAAATGAATATGCAGGAAGCGGTGACAGCCCCCCGGTTTCACCATCAATGGATGCCTGACATTATTATGTATGAACACCAGGCCTTCCCCCCTGAAACAGAGCAAAATCTTCAAAATCTCGGCTACGAATGCTCCCACGAAATATTGCCGGAAATAGGAATGGTGGATGCGGTATTGATTCTTCCCAATGGGAAACTGGAGGGAGGAGCAGATCCTCGAGGCGACGACACTGCCATCGGCTATTAGGCGAATTTTGCACCTATAAACGAAATCTTCTGCATTACATCGAAAGCTTTCAATGGCCGCAAAAAAATAGTCTAGATTTGAGAAAATCTAAGAGACAGACCCCTTAATGTAGTAAATCACATTATTGAAAACCCTGTTATATATCTCTTGTTTTTCAAAAATATTATGAACTCTAAATCTCCTCACATCTTATTAAAGGCTTTGCTGGCACACATCCTTCCAAACCTACCTATCTCAAATTATTTTCTAACCTGTCCCCCACTAAAAAACAAGTTTCCCCCTTATGAAACCCAGGGCCGATAAAATAAAAATTTTCGTCTATTCCTCATTTTTGATGTGCATTTTGCTCTGTGCCGTAATGATTTATCACCTTTGGGGAAAATTGGACAGCTCCGAGGGATATGATACGATGTTGTGGAATTATTCTCCTCATTTTATAGGTCTAAGTGGAGTTTTGGCTATATTGTTTTTGGTTGTTTTGATCAGTCTGGGAATAAACCTAAAGAAAAATAAATTGGAGGCGGCGAAATCTTTGGAAAAGACCACCCAAAAAATGCACCATTTCCGTACGATTGCCGACTTGCTGTACAGATCAAACATTTGGCCCAAGGGATTGCGGGAATACATTGACAAGGAATATCCCAATTTAAGTTATTTTGAAATAAAGGAATTCTATAAAGGGAAATCAAAGACCGCTATCGATTTTCTTCAAGAACCACATTATTTTGGGGAAACTGAAAACTTGTTTTTGGAGCTAAAGTCTTTATTGCTGATCCATCCCAAAGAGAAATATATCCCGGAGATAATTACCTATCCTGTATGCTACTCTCCCGAAATAGTGAAAAAATGGATAGAGCACAAAATAGGTTCCGGGCTTTATTATGTATTTGGCTACAAATATGGGGCATATAAAGATTTTTTACATTTAGACTCAGTTTTTGAAAGACACCAAGAAAAGATTTTAAGTCTTGCCCACAGCATTGACCCCGATAAATTTGAAGGCTATTCGTTCAACGATCTTTTCCTATCAAAAATTTGGGAGCATTTAACAAAGGAGATAATTCCAAGTCTTGCACACAATAAAGGTTTTCTAGAACAAGGGATGACCACTTTTATGCAATATCTCTACGCCTGTTTTTTTGTATTTGTATTCTTTGGCATTCTTCTACCCGCCTTGTATTTAATGTTGTCCCTTGGCCCCTTGGCTTTGATTGTTTCCTTTTCCGTAGTAATCTTCTCTCTCTTATACGTGCTGCTCACTTTCTATCTTTTTCTTTCCGGGGAAGTGAACCGTTAAACTAATTTTTTGAACACATTTCAGAAGTAAAAATTAACAGCACCAGAAGTACATGCCGACTGTATTTTCGGTTCAATTGAGTACCTTTGCAACCTATGTCAAAAAATGAGGATTTTATTGAAGTTTTAGGAGCTCGGGTTCACAATTTAAAGAATATTGATGTACGAATTCCCAGGGAAAAGTTAGTAGTAATCACCGGCCTTTCGGGCAGTGGAAAATCTTCCTTGGCCTTCGATACTATTTATGCCGAAGGACAACGGCGCTATATTGAAACTTTTTCGGCTTATGCCAGACAATTTCTTGGAAGTTTGGAGCGGCCCGATGTCGATAAAATAGATGGACTTTCGCCCGTAATTGCCATTGAGCAGAAAACCACCAGCAAAAGTCCCCGTTCCACGGTGGGCACCATAACCGAGATTTACGATTTCCTTCGTCTTCTTTATGCCCGAGCAAGCGATGCCTACAGCTACAATACGGGGGAGAAAATGGTGAGCTATAGCGATGAACAAATCAAACAGCTGATCCTGGAGGAATTTAAAGACAAAAAAATAAGCATTCTTGCCCCAGTAGTGCGTTCCAGAAAAGGCCACTATCGAGAACTCTTTGAACAAATCGGGAAACAGGGATTTATAAAAGTAAGAGTTGACGGAGACGTAAGGGATATTATGGCGGGTATGAAGATAGACCGCTATAAAACCCACGATATTGAAATAGTGATCGACCGCTTAAAGATTTCCGAAGGCAGCGACAACGACAAAAGAATTTCAGAAACCATAAACACCGCCATGTACCACGGCGACGATGTGCTGATGGTTTTGGACAATGACACCGGAACTACCCGATATTTTAGTCGGTCGTTAATGTGCCCTACTTCAGGGATTTCCTATCCAAATCCGGAACCCAATAATTTTTCCTTTAATTCGCCCAAAGGCATGTGTCCAAACTGCAAAGGTTTAGGAAAATTGTATAAAGTGAACCTTGCTAAACTTGTTCCAAATCCAAAACTCTCAATAAAGCAAGGTGCTTTGGCACCTCATGGTCTTCAGAAAAACAATTGGATCTTTAAGCAGTTGGAACTTATTTCGGAGCGATTCAATTTTAAACTCAGTGACCCTTTTGAAACAATTCCCCAAGAGGCCAAAGACGTGATTTTTTTCGGCGGAAATGAGAAATTCGACATTACTTCCAAAACTTTGGGCATCACCCGAAGCTATAAAATAGATTTTGAGGGCGTGGCTACCTTTATCCAGAACACTTTTGACGCCAATGAATCCACTTCCCTAAAACGATGGGCAAAAGATTATATGGATAAAATCCCATGCCCAGAGTGCAACGGGACACGACTTAGGAAAGAATCATTGTTTTTTAAGGTTCACGGAAAAAATATTGCCGAACTTTCCAATATGGACGTGGTGGAATTGGCGGATTGGTTTGGAAAGCTTGAAAAGAATCTTTCCGATACCCAGCAAAAAATCGCTTCTGAAATAATAAAGGAAGTTCGTACTCGACTTCAATTTCTGGTAGATGTAGGCCTTACCTATCTGGCATTGGACAGGAGTTCCAAGTCACTTTCCGGCGGTGAGGCACAGCGTATCCGACTCGCAACCCAAATTGGATCGCAGCTGGTAGGAGTCTTGTATATTTTGGATGAGCCGAGCATCGGGCTGCATCAGAGGGACAATCATCATTTGATATATTCCCTAAAGCAATTGCGCGAACTCGGCAATTCGGTGATTGTGGTGGAGCACGACAAGGAAATGATACAAAGTGCCGATTACGTGATAGACATAGGGCCTGCCGCCGGTAAACATGGAGGTGAAATAGTTTCCCAAGGCACTCCAGAGGAAATCGAAAATCACAACACCTTGACCGCGGATTATCTAAATGGAACAAAGAAAATTGAAATCCCAAAAACTAGGAGGGAAGGCAATGGAAAAACCTTAACCCTAAAAGGGGCTACCGGAAATAATTTAAAGAACATAACCGTTACGTTTCCTTTGGGAAAAATGATTGGTGTAACGGGAGTTTCGGGTAGTGGGAAATCTACGTTAATAAATGAAACCCTCTACCCTATCTTGAACGCCCATTTCTTCAACGGCGTAAAAAGGCCATTGCCCTATAAAAAAATTGAGGGATTGGAAAATATTGATAAGGTAATCGACATCAACCAATCACCTATTGGTCGCACTCCGCGCAGCAATCCAGCAACATATACGGGAGTATTTTCTGAAATAAGAAATCTCTTCGCCAAAACGCCTGAAGCCCTGATCCGAGGATATAAGCCGGGGCGTTTCAGTTTTAATGTCTCCGGAGGTCGTTGCGAAACTTGCAAGGGTGCCGGCGTTAGGGTAATCGAAATGAATTTTCTTCCCGATGTGTATGTGGAGTGTGAAACTTGCCAAGGCAAAAGATTCAATCGCGAAACCTTGGAAATTCGATATAAAGGTAAATCCATTTACGATGTTTTGGCGATGACCATTAATGAGGCTTCGGCTATTTTTGAGAACATTCCAAAAATCTATAGAAAACTAAAAACCATCCAGGATGTAGGTCTTGGATATATCACTTTGGGACAGCAATCCACTACCCTATCCGGAGGCGAGGCACAGCGCATTAAATTGGCCACGGAACTTTCCAAACGCGATACCGGGAACACCTTTTATATTTTGGATGAGCCAACAACAGGATTGCATTTTGAGGACATAAGGGTTTTAATGCTCGTTTTAAACAAACTGGTTGATAAAGGGAATACCGTACTTATTATAGAACACAATATGGATGTAATCAAGACGGTAGATTATATAATCGATATTGGACCAGAAGGCGGAAGGATGGGAGGTAAAGTAATGGCTCTGGGAACACCTGAGGAAATCATAAATAACAAAAAAAGCTATACTTCGCAATTTCTTAAAAAAGAATTACTTTAGGCGTTTAATGTGGGAAGAAAAGTATTTTCGGCAAAGGGAATTCCTCCTTATAAACTCTTCCTAAGCAGAACAATAATCAATAAAAGAAAAACAGCAACTGAATACCGAATTAATGAGAAACGAACAGGTACCTAAAAACTGGAACGAAATAAAGACGAACGATTCGTGGGCTATTTTTAAAATTTTAGGCGAATTTGTAAACGGCTACGAAAAAATGAGCCGTATAGGTCCCTGTGTGTCCATTTTTGGCTCTGCCCGCACCAAGCCGAATCATAAATATTATAAATTGGCCGAAAGCATCGCTAAAAAAATAACCGAAAATGGTTATGGCGTTATAACCGGCGGAGGTCCGGGAATAATGGAGGCAGGGAATAAGGGTGCGCATCTGGCGGGAGGTACTTCCGTAGGCCTCAACATTGCCCTCCCATTTGAGCAGCATGACAATCCGTATATCGACAGTGATAAAAGCATTGATTTTGACTACTTTTTTGTCAGAAAGGTCATGTTTGTAAAATATTCACAAGGTTTTGTGGTAATGCCAGGAGGCTTCGGCACCTTAGATGAATTTTTTGAGGCTCTTACCCTCATTCAGACCCATAAAATCGATAAATTCCCATTGATTTTAGTAGGAACTGAATTTTGGAGCGGTCTTTTTGAATGGATAAAAACTACCATATTGGAGGCCAACAACAATGTATGTGCCGAAGATTTGGACTTGGTCCACCTCGTGGATACAGAAGATGAGGTTTTGCAGATTTTGAATGATTTTTACAATGAATTTAATCTGAGCCCGAACTTTTAAAATTTGAAAGCGGCATGTTAAGAAGGATAATTTTTATGGTTTTTGTTGCCTTGGGATTGTCTGCCAATGCCCAGGACACCATAAGTGCAATGGTTTATAATTTACTTGAGTTCCCTTCTGCCAAACCACCCAATCGGGCATATATTTTAAAAAACATCCTCGATGAATACAAGCCTGACATCTTTATGGTTTCGGAATTGGAAACCGAAGCTGGCGGTAATCTAATCTTGGACATCGCTCTTAACAACAACGGCAACAACTACAGCATGGCTCCTTTTGAGCCCAGTCAATCTGGCGATCTGGATCACCAGCAGCTGTTGTTTTATCGCAACGACAAATTTTCTTTGGAATCTTGGGAAGTACTGCCCACAACAGTACGCGATTTAAACCGTTATCAATTGAAGTTAAAAACGAGGGACCAGCAGAGCGATCCAGTATTAATAGAAGCATTTGTGGTGCATTTAAAATCCAGTCAGGGCTCTGCCAACAAGCTTTTACGATTGCAGATGGTCCAGAAATTTGTTGATAGACTTGAGAGCTTGGATCCCAATTCCTTCGTTTTATTTGCCGGGGATTTGAATGTTTATACTTCCACCGAACCGGCATATCAAAAACTACTCGATCCCACCAATAAAATTGTGATGATGGATCCAATAAATCGTCCGGGGTCGTGGCATGAGAACATCGCTTTTCAGGATATCCACTCCCAGAGCACCCGGATTAGCTCCGGACCCTTTGGCGCCGGCGCAGGAGGAGGCTTGGACGACAGATTTGACTTTATAATTATGTCGAAGAATATGCAAACGGACCCTAAACTCAAATATGTGCCGGACACTTATAAATCCTTTGGCAACAACGGGAATTGCTTTGATAAAAGCATCAACGATCCTAGCTGTACCGGTGATTTCAGCCAAGGGTTAAGGGAAAATCTTTACAATATGAGCGACCATCTTCCCATAGTGATGAAAATGGCGACCAACAAGGAAATCATTCTGAAAACCGAAGTATTTGCTATAGGAAAGCCTTTCATTTTAGAATCGACTTTGGTTTCTGATAAATTGAATATTCTTTTAAAATCAGATTATTCGAGTCCCGTTTCATTTGAAGTTTACAATGTCCTTGGCCAAAAACTGCTGGAGCATGTTTCAGAAAATTCTATGACAGTTTCCTTAGATATAAGCCATCTTGCCATGGGCGTATATTATTTAAGAGCGAATTTGCCAGGTTCCCCAACGTTTAAATTCATAAAGACTTCTTGATACCCCAGAGCCTTCGATATATCATTTTTCTTTGTTTGGCCATGCAAGCAAGTGCCCAACATACCATTAACATTGAGGCCAGTTTAAACCCTTCACAAAAAACCCTTTCCATTCAACAGGAGATAGTTTATAAAAACACCTCGTCGCAAGTGTTGCATGAAATCTATCTATTTGATTGGGCCAACAGCTTTTCATCAAAAACCACTCCTCTTGCCAAGCGATTTGCTGAAAATTATGAAAGTAATTTTCATTTTGAAAAGGATAAGAATAGGGGAAGAACAGACATAGGAAGAATCTACAACAAGGATAACAATCCCCTACAATGGCAACGCGGAGAGGCGGTGGATATACTAAGGATTATTCCTGATTCCCCCATAAAACCTGGAGAATCGTATAGCTTTCATTTAGAATATACCATAAAAGTTCCCAATGATAAATTCACGCGATATGGTGTCAATAAATTCAACGAATACAAGCTGCGGTATTGGTACATTTCTCCAGCGGTTTTTGACGGGGAATGGCAAATTTACAGCAACAAAAATACTGATGATCTTTACTTAACCCCATCAGAATTTTCTATTAAGCTTCAGGTGCCGATTAGTTATACGGTCATTTCTGATTTCGATTTAGTCGCGGAAACTCCAGGGGCAAGTAGAACAAAAACTGTGGAGCTTTCCGGAAAGGATCGAACCAAAGCGGTAATTTATCTCGAGAGAAATCCAAGTTTTGAAAACATTCAAACCGACAAGCTCACCATTGTTACCAATCTTCAAGGAGGAAGGCTGAACCCGCCAGTACAAGCTTTAATGATAGACCGCATCGTTCATTTTTTGGATACGCAATTAGGCTCCTACCCTTTTGATAAAATACTTATAAGCGAAACGGATTACAAAACCAATCCCGTTTATGGCCTTAACCTGCTCCCGAGTTTTATTAGTCCATTTCCCGATGGATTTGAATACGATATGGAGCAACTCAAAACCATCAGTCGTCATTATATCGACAACACGATGATTTTGAACTCGCGAAAGGATTATTGGCTGCAAGATGCCCTGCAGATTTATTTGATGATGGAATACGTGGAAACCTATTATCCAAAGATGAAAATATTGGGCAATTTGAGCAATTGGTGGGTAATACGGTGGGCCCACGCAGCAAAACTGGAATTCAACGACCAATATCCGTTGCTTTACCAAAACATGGCGCGCAACAACCTTCATCAACCTCTTAGTACCGCAAAGGATTCCTTGGTAAAGTTTAACGTGAATATTGCCAACCCCTATTATGGTGGGAGTGGTCTCCATTATTTAAATGATTATTTGGGAGACGATATCCTTAAGAATAGTTTGAAATCATTTTATTCCAAATTCAAATTACAACCTACTACATCTTCAGATTTTGAAGACTTTCTGTCGGAGAGAACCGAGCTTCCTATAAATTGGTTTTTTGACGATTTCGCTTCCAAACGAAGCACTATCGACTTCAAAATAAAAAAGGTGAAAAAGAAGGGCGATTCTCTAGAAGTCTTCATTCAAAACAGAAGAAATACAAAACTTCCCGTTTCTCTATACGGCCTAAGCAAGGATGAAATAGTGTACAAAACCTGGACAGAACCTGTGGACAGTCTGTATTCTATCGTTATTCCTTCCAAGAATATCCGACGCTTGGCTTTGAATTATGAAGAAAATATACCCGAGTATAACCGTCGGAACAACTTTAAAGCCATTACAACCTTATTGGATAAACCTATTCAGTTTCGACTTTTTCAGGATGTGGAAGACCCAAAATACACCCAGTTCTTTTTTATGCCTACTTTTAAATATAACCTGTACGATGGAGTTTCTGCGGGTTTACAACTATATAACACTACACTTCTTCCCAAATCCTTCAATTATAGCATAGAGCCACATTATGCGCTGAAGTCGAAAACACTGGTGGGAAGTGCCTCCGTAAGTTATTCGCAACCGATGGAGGAAGGAAACCTTTACTCCATGCGATATGGATTTGCGGGAAATTATTACTCCTATGACTTCGGACTTTTTTATAAACGGTTTTCACCCTATATGATTTTTGCCTTTAGGAATCCAGACCTTCGCAATAACGAGAAGCAATTCATAAATCTCCGGAATGTCAATGTTTACCGTGACGACAATCCCAACAATGTAAAACAGGATCCCAACTATAGCGTTTTCAATGTGCAATATGTGTATTCCAACCCAAATTTGATAAATTATTTCAGAGGGGTGATGGACTATCAAATTTCATCAAGGTTCAGTAAGTTATCCATGGATTTGGAATACAGGAAACTCTTTTTAAGCAATCGTCAATTGAACTTGCGATTTTTTGCGGGAGTCTTTTTATTCAATGACACCCGGGAATCTGATGATTTCTTCAGTTTCGCTCTTGACCGGCCGAGCGATTATCTTTTTGATTATAACTATTACGGCCGAAGTGAGAGTTCCGGGTTATTCAGCCAACAACTAATTATAGCCGAAGGTGGGTTTAAGTCACAGTTGCAACCTGCCTTTGCCAACAGTTGGATAACTACCGTAAATGCCAGCACCAATATTTGGAAATGGATTTATGCCTATGGCGATGTTGGGTTGGTCCACAACACTACAAGTGGAACAGATGCCGTTTTTGACAGTGGCATTCGATTGAGTTTGGTGGCAGATTACTTTGAATTGTATTTCCCTTTGTATTCCAATCTTGGATTCGAACCCAATCTTCCCCATTACGATCAGAAGATTCGGTTTATCGTAACTTTAAGCCCCCGCACTTTATTTGGACTTTTCACCCGAAGATGGTACTAGGGGAAACTGAAACCTTCTTTTGGCAGGCAAGCCTGTCCGAAAGAGGATCGAAGTTGAAGGAAGTTGAAAAAAATTAATTAATTAGAAAGGTAAAAAATAAATGGCATTACTAAATAACTGGCGAATCATCATTCTTTTATGTCTAACCTTGGGTCTTGCTCCGTTTTTCCCCGAGCCACATCTTTGGGGAAAAATAAAGTGGATAGCTGGCGGTGCGGTGGGGATGAAAGCAGAAGATTGGCTTGATGTGCTTTTCCACGGCTTTCCATTCGTTCTCCTACTTAGATTGTTGATTGTAAGACTTCTTCCCTCCAAAACAGAGTAATTTTTCCAAATCAGGATTTTTCAGAAGACCTCCGCTTCACTTATCATTGTGAAAGACGGCTGATTTTGCTACTTTTGTAAATCCATTAAACTTTAAACTAATGCACACAGACCCTAAGACCACCGATGAGATTTCCTTTGATGATTTCAAAGAAGAGGTGCTGAACGACTATAAATTAGCAGTTACAAGCCGCGAGTGTAGTTTGTTGGGTCGACGTGAGGTATTGACTGGAAAGGCGAAATTCGGAATTTTCGGCGACGGAAAGGAAGTACCCCAACTGGCTTGGGCCAAAGCTTTTAAAAAGGGAGATTGGCGCAGTGGCTATTATCGCGACCAAACCTTTATGATGGCCATCGGGAAATTGACAATCGAGCAATTCTTTGCAGGGCTATACGCCCACACCGACATTAACGCCGATCCTATGAGTGGCGGCAGGCAAATGGGCGGACATTTTTCCACCCACACCTTGAACGATGACGGGAGTTGGAAAAATCTTACAGAGGAAAAAAATTCCAGTCCGGACATTTCTCCTACCGCAGGACAGATGCCGAGATTACTAGGGCTGGCATTGGCCTCCAAAATGTTTAGAAACATAAAATCTCTTAAAAACCGCAGCAATTTTTCCATTAATGGAAATGAAGTTGCCTGGGGCACCATCGGAAATGCCAGTACTAGTGAAGGTCTATTTTGGGAAACCATGAACGCGGCCGGGGTATTACAAGTGCCCATGGTAATGAGCGTCTGGGATGACGAATATGGAATTTCCGTCCACGCCAAATATCAAACTACCAAAGAAAACATTTCCGAAATCTTAAAAGGTTTTCAGCGAAACGAAACTGATAATGGTTTTGAAATAATTCGTGTTAAGGGGTGGGATTATCCCGAACTTATAGACGTTTATAACACGGCAGCTGAAATTGCAAGGAAAGAACACGTACCGGTACTCATCCACGTTCAGGAAGTTACCCAGCCCCAGGGCCACAGTACTAGTGGATCTCACGAACGTTATAAAAGTACGGAACGTTTGGAATGGGAATCAGAATTCGACTGCAATAAGAAAATGCGTGAATGGATGATTTCCAGCGGAATTGCCGATGAAGACACTTTGGTGGAAATTGAAAAAGAAATTAAGAAAAAAGTTCGAGACGGTAAAAAGGCCGCGTGGGAAGCCTTTCTCGCGCCCCAGAAAAATGAACAGAAAGAAGCTATTTTGTTGTTGAACCATTTGGCCGAAAAGAGTGCCAACAAGAATTTCATCGAAAAAATTACTAAGGAATTAGCGGCAGAAAAAGAACCTTTAAGAAAAGATATTCTTTCCACTGCGCGAAAATCACTTAGATACGTTGTAGGAGAAGATTTCCCTGAAAAAAGACAGCTTCTGGATTGGATTGAAAATTACTATAAACTAATTCAACCCAAGTATAGCGCACATCTCTATTCCGAAGAAAAAGAAAATGCCAAAACTGTAAAGGAAGTACTTCCATCTTATGACGAAAGTTCAGCAGAAGTCGATGGTCGTATAATATTACGTGACAACTTTGATTTTCTCCTTAACAAATATCCAGAAGTGTTGATTTTTGGAGAAGATAGTGGGAAGATTGGAGATGTTAATCAAGGCTTGGAAGGACTGCAGGAAAAATACGGCAAGTTGAAAGTTGCCGATTCCGGTATCAGGGAAGCAACTATTCTGGGTCAAGGGATAGGAATGGCCATGCGGGGACTAAGACCCATTGCTGAAATCCAATATTTGGATTATATCATGTATTGTCTTCAAATAATGAGTGACGATTTGGTCACTGTCCGCTATCGCAGCAACGGCAAACAAAAGGCACCATTAATCGTTCGTACCCGCGGCCATAGACTGGAAGGAATTTGGCATAGCGGCTCCCAAATGGGTGGATTGATCCATCTATTGAGAGGGATGTACATCCTTGTACCCAGAAATATGACAAAAGCCGCAGGTTTTTATAATACATTGTTAGAATCTGACGAACCCGCACTGGTTATTGAATGCTTAAATGGATATCGCCGAAAAGAGAACATGCCCAGAAATATTGGGGAGTTCAAAACGCCCATCGGTGTAGTCGAAACGATTAAGGAAGGAACGGATATTACCCTAGTTTCCTATGGAAGTACCTTACGTTTAGTAGAGAAGGCAGCTAAGGAACTTCAACAAGCGGGCATAGATGCAGAAGTTATTGATGTTCAATCATTGCTTCCTTTGGACCTCAATGCCGATTTGGTCAAAAGTGTCGCCAAGACAAACCGGCTTTTGGTTATAGATGAAGACGTCCCAGGAGGTGCATCGGCTTATATTCTAAATCGTATTGTAGAGGATCAAGGAGGATATAAATTTTTGGATAGCAAACCCCAGACGTTATCCGCTAAAGAGCACCGTCCCGCCTATGGCACGGATGGTGATTACTTTAGCAAACCTTCGGTCGAGGACGTTTATGAAAAGGTTTATGAAATTATGCACGAATCAAGACCGACGGAATTTCCTAAACTTCGATAAAAACGCAAACTCTGAATCACGTATTTCTCGAAGACCGTTTTAAGAAATTTTCAAATAATTTGGACGGTTTAAAATAAATACACTACTTTAGTAATTCATTTTAAAGAAAAGAACAAGATTATGTTACAATTCGGCTTAAATAATAATAATAATAACGAGCTCCCGTAACAAAAACTTGTCGCGATATACCGCCCGTCAGGTTTTTTCCTGACGGGCTTTTTTTTTACATCCCCACAGTATTTTAAAATAATAACTAACCAATTAAAAATCAGAAATTATGTGTGGAATTGTATGTGCATTCAAGTTAAAGGAACCTGCAGATGCCTTAAGGCTCCAAGTATTGCTAATGGCAAAATGTATTAGGCATAGAGGTCCCGATTGGAGCGGTGTTTTCAGTAATGACAAAACCATAATGGCCCACGAACGTTTGGCCATAGTGGATCCTATTTCAGGAAAACAACCTCTTTTCAGTAGCGATGGAAATTTGGTGTTGGCAGCAAATGGGGAAATATATAATCACGAAAAACTTCGAAAACAGTTTGAAGGTCGTTATGAATTTAGCACCAAGAGCGATTGTGAGGTAATACTTCCTTTATACAAAGAAAAAGGCAATTCATTTTTGGATGAGATGAATGGGATTTTTGGATTCGCCCTCTATGATATTGAAAACGATAACTATTTTATTGCCCGCGATCATATGGGAATCATTCCTCTATATATTGGCTGGGATGCCAACGGCACTTTCTATGTGGCTTCAGAATTGAAAGCTTTGGAAGGGGTTTGTACTAAAATTGAGCTATTCCCTCCCGGACATTATCTGGACAGCCGGGAGGGCGTCATGCAACGTTGGTATAGTAGAGACTGGATGGATTATGAAAATGTAAAGGACAACGCCACCGAAATTGCTCTTCTTCGAACGGAATTGGAAGCGGCCGTACATCGCCAACTTATGAGTGACGTTCCCTATGGCGTATTGCTAAGCGGCGGTTTGGATAGTTCGATTACTTCAGCCATCGCCAAGAAATATTCAGAAAAACGGATTGAAAGTAATGATACTCAAGGCGCTTGGTGGCCGAAACTTCACAGTTTCGCTATAGGTTTGGAGGGTAGTCCGGATATTGCAGCGGCAAAATTGGTAGCCGAACATTTGGACACGGTGCACCACGAAATTAAATTCACAATTCAAGAAGGCCTGGATGCCATCCGAGATGTGATCTATCATTTGGAAACCTATGATATTACCACTATTCGCGCTAGCACACCAATGTATTTAATGGCACGTGCCATAAAAGCTATGGGAATAAAGATGGTGCTCAGCGGCGAAGGTTCGGACGAGATTTTTGGGGGATATTTATATTTCCATAAAGCACCGAACGCGGAAGAGTTCCACAAAGAAAATGTCAGAAAATTGGATAAACTTCATATGTACGATTGTCTAAGGGCCAACAAGGCATTGGCTAGTTGGGGAATCGAGGGAAGAGTGCCGTTTTTGGACAAAGAGTTTATGGATGTGGCAATGAGAATCAACCCTCAGGATAAGATGATAAATGGAGAACGGATGGAAAAATGGGTGCTCAGAAAAGCATTTGAAGATATGTTGCCGGAAAGTGTATTGTGGCGTCAAAAAGAGCAATTCAGTGACGGGGTAGGATATGCATGGATTGATACATTGAAAGAAATAGTAGGCAAAAAAGTGAGTGACGAACAACTCGCTAACTCCCACTACAGATTCCCACTACAGCCACCTTCCACCAAGGAAGAATTTTATTACCGAAGTATTTTTGCGGAACACTTCCCCAGTGATACAGCCGCTATGTGTGTACCATCTGTTCCCTCCGTTGCGTGCAGTTCGCCCATAGCATTGGAATGGGACGAGAGTTTCAAAAACATGAACGATCCCAGCGGTAGAGCTGTGAAAAATGTGCATGCCGAAGCTTATTCCAATTCATAAGGAATAAACAAAATGACTATTTGAAAATATAAAGCACCGGAGGAATTCTTTCGGTACTTTAATTTTTGAGATTCGTTGACTCTTCAAAAATGTAGAGAAACTCACCCCTCTTGGCCCTATGAGGATGTGGAGTTGTGACCTACAGGATTACATTTTTTTAAAGACAACTATATCTTGGTATTCATTTTTGGTGCCATCCGGATGATTATCTTTCCAGAATCCATCGACAATAGCGATTACTTCAAAATTCTCCCGTTCTAGCATCCGTCTTAATTTATTTTTATGAATAGCTATATTTCCGGACTTTACGTTTTCACTCATCAGTCTAAATCCGTCTTTTTTTACAGGGAAACTGAATGTTGGATTGGTAGCGATAAATTCTTCAGAAGTATCGTCGTATAGAAAAAAGGTGGAAAAGCACAGGCCATCCGGTTTAAGAGTGCGGTGAATTTGACTAAAATAATGTTGAATCTCCTCGATCTGCATATGCGTAAATACAGAAAAGGAAAAAGCTAGATCGACGGAGTTATCGGCATAGGGAAAAATAAATTCCGTTGCCTTTAGTGTAGCGGTATTATATAGATCATTAAAAAGCGGGACGTATTGAAAGTTAAAATTTGCATGATCCTTATGAATCCGAGAATTGCACCAGTCAACGCCTCTTTTAACCACATCGAATCCCTCGTAGCTTCCATCTTCACTTAAAAACTCTGTCAAAGCAATGGCAGTTCTACCTATACCACTTCCAATATCCAGCACATGGTGATTAGGTTTTAACTGGGCATATTCTCTCAGCATTTGAACCTGTTTTTGACCCTGTTCTAAATATTCTTTGGCACTGGCTGGGGAACCTGTATAGATATAACCACGCGGCGGCACATATTTATGGCGTTTTCCGCTTAATAAATCCAAAGTGTCTTTTGGAAAATAATAAAGTCGCCGTATAAGAAAACGTTGGTTGGATGAAAGGGAATACCAGATTTTTCGCAAGTTGAAAATGCTTTTCATAAGCTTTGGCTATGGAATTGACATATGATATTGTTTCACATTAAAAAGTTAAACTACGGCAGCCATTTTTTATCAAAGTTTGGAGCGCGTTTTTCGAGAAAAGCATCCCGCCCTTCCTTTGCCTCCTCGGTCATATACGCGAGTCGCGTGGCTTCTCCAGCAAAAACTTGCTGTCCGACCATTCCATCATCCGTTAAATTCATTGCAAATTTGAGCATTTTTATACTTGTTGGACTTTTAGCAAGTATTTCCTGAGCCCATTGATATGCCGTGGCTTCCAATTCATCGTGAGGAACTACCGCGTTTACCATTCCCATTTCAAAGGCTTCTTGAGCGGAATAGTTCCTTCCCAAGAAAAATATTTCCCTCGCCCGTTTTTGCCCGACCATCTTTGCAAGATAGGCACTTCCATATCCCCCGTCGAAACTGGTAACGTCGGCATCGGTTTGTTTAAAGATAGCGTGTTCTTTACTGGCTAGAGTCAAGTCACACACCACGTGAAGACTGTGGCCACCGCCAACTGCCCAGCCGGGCACTACACAGATTACAGCTTTGGGCATAAATCGGATCAACCTTTGAACATCGAGTATATTTAAACGATGGTAGCCATCCTCTCCCACATAGCCTTGATGTCCACGTACTTTTTGGTCGCCCCCGCTACAAAAACTATAAACCCCATCTTTAGGTGAAGGTCCTTCGGCAGAAAGTAAAACTACTCCTATAGAAGTATCTTCTTGGGCATCGTGAAAAGCATCCAATAATTCTGATGTAGTTTTTGGCCTAAAAGCGTTTCGAATTTCCGGCCTATTGAAGGCGATACGCGCCACTCCATTTGATTTTTTATAGGTGATATCAGCGTATTCTTTAACTGTTTTCCAATTTGGAGTGCTCATGGTTTTTTGATTTTTTCCAAAGATATGAATAGTTTGTTGTTTGACGTTCGTCGGTTTCAGATTTGGGAACCGTCGCTTGTTGAATATTGATTTGTTGAACTTTTGGGTATTTTTAACAGTAGGATCAATAATGCCATCTGGATTTCTGGCTTAAATTTTGATATCTTTGTACGTATGAAAAAACTGGTGTTTCTTTTATTTTTAATTCCATTTTTGGGAATGGCCCAATTGGATTTTGAAACTAATAAAGTAAAATTGGATTTCGTGAATCTTCCTGAGTTGGAAAGTTTGATGACCAATCCCCTACCATCCAAATCGGATTTTTCAAATATATCTTCCAAAAGACTTCCTTCTTTTAGGCTAAGCCGAGAAAATTATCGTGAGCCGGTGAGTATGTACGAGGCAGTTGTGAACAGCGAAAATTTTGTTCAATCATCTATAAAAATCTCACTCGATCCAAAGGAGCTGGGCATTTACGGTGGCAACAGCCGCTATAGTGCCGACGGATCCACTCAGGTGAAAAACATGATTTATGAGGATGCCCGACGCGGTTTTCTTTTTGCCGACAATTGTCCGCCTTATGGAATTTGCCCTCGCTGTGCTCATTCTCGTATTGGCAGAGGTTATTAAAAACCAAAGATTGGAAAACTTTTACTTTGGTTAAATCAGTTCTATGCCGTCATCCTTAATAACGATTTGTTTGTCCTTGTAGAGTGTGCCAATCGCTTTTTTGAAGCTTTTCTTGCTCATACCCAGTTGGTTTTTTATGACTTCCGGATCGCTTTTGTCGTGTAGTGGTAAAAATCCCCCGGCTGCTTCTAATTCTTCTCTTATAAAATTGGCATTCGGCTCTATACTTCTATAACCTGGGGCCTGCAACACCAAGTCTATTTTGTTGTCCTCGCGTATCTTTTTTATAAAAGCTTTCAGACGGTCGCCACTTCTGATGTCTTCAAAAATGTCGTCTATATAAATTAGCCCATGATGCAAACCATTAACAATGGCATTCGCACCTTTTTCGGTGATATGGGTCACTAAAATATCCACTTCCTGAAAAGGTTCCACAGTCAAGTTTTCATTTTGGAGAAATTGATTGGTTTTACTGGACCCGACCAATCGATTGGTTTTTTCATCCAGATATAAATACACAATATACCAACTGCCTTGTTTCATGGGTCGAGCTTGCTCCTTAAAGGGCACAAAAAGCTGTTTCTCCAAGCCCCAGTCCATAAATGCCCCATATTCAGTTACATCGCTACAGTGTAGATACCCAAAAGAATTGAGATTCAAAAAAGGTTCTAAGGTGGTCGCAATAGGCCGTTCTTCATTGTCGAGATAAATAAAAACCTTTAGTTTATCTCCTATTTCATAGGTATCAGGTTTGTATTTGTGCGGCAACAAAACTACATTGTCTTCCTCATCACCCAGGTAAAGACCCGGCTCGGTTTCCCGAAGAATTTCTAAGGTATTGTATTCCCCAAGTTTTATCATAGTGGCAAAGGTACTGTATTTCGCCCAAAAGATAATGCGGAACACGTAGATGCGTTTTAAAATTTTTGACGTAAATTGAACTGTTATGCAAGACCTTTCACCACATAAATTACCATCGGAATTTCGATTAGACAAAGTCTTGGATACAGATATTGGCAAGATTTATTTTTATGGAAATATTTTGGTGTTTGAGGGGATAGAAGGAATAACCCTATCGTATAAAAGTGGGTTCTCGGTGCTTTTGAGATGCTTGGCCATATTAGGCAATCAACGGTGGGTTTATATTAGCGATCGCAAAAACTCATACGCAACCAAGCCAATAGATTTTAAATACTTAAACAATATTCCTACATTAAAAGCAATAGGAGTTGTCAGCTATTCGGAGCTTGGGCTTCTAAATGGGGGGTTGGAATCCAAATTCTGCGCTAAACCATACGAGATTTTTACAGATTTCGAGGAAGCAATGATTTGGGCGAAAACCTATTTATGATATAAATCTAAAATATTCTAAGAGTATATTATCGTTCACGGTTCGAGGTGTGAAAATCTCCAACAAGGCAGGTCCTTCATTTTCCTTGAAGAATCGCTTAATATTTTCTTTTAAATTTTCCTCCTTCTCAATAGACAAATACGAAAACCCATACATTTCCGTAAGCGCTTTTGCATTCAGGGAATGTTTGGTTTCAAAATAAGTGTCAAAAAGCTCTGTGTCCTTTTCTCCCGGAAGAATTCTAAAGATTCCCCCACCCTCATTGTTTATAACAATTACTTTAAAATTCCGGGGAATATTGTTGTTCCAAAGCCCATTACTATCATAGAAAAAACTGAGATCGCCCGTTAAAAAAATCGTGGGAAGTTTGGAAATATACGCGGCCCCTACCGCCGTGCTGGTGCTGCCATCAATGCCACTCGTACCGCGATTGCAGAAAACCTTTACCGTTGGTGGGATATCAAAAAGCTGAGCGTATCTAACCGTGGCGCTGTTGCTCAACTGCAAGTGTATGTTTTCTGGCAAGTGATGGAAGATTTCGGAAAAAACCATAAAATCGGAATACGGAATCTGTGTTTCATATAGCTGATGTCGTTCCATGCGATAGTCTTTCACATCTAGCCAATGCTTCTGATATTGACTTTCAACGCCCTTTATTTCTGGGAGAAGTTGGCCAAAGAAAGTATTTATATCCGTCTTAAAATGATGATCTAAAACGAAATAAGTGTCATAGGCTGTTTTTGGATCTACATGGAAATGCAAATTGGGCGGAAAGGATCGCAAAAAAGATTTTATTTTTTTCGAAATGACCATGCCTCCAAAAGTGAGCAGAATTTCAGGTTGAAGTTGTTCAAATTCCTCTTTGCTCAAAGGAGAAATAAGTTGATCTATGGCACTTATAAAATTATTGTTATAAATATTGGAAGTGGTTTCGGTCAATACTAAAACACTCGGATCTTTGGCAAGTTGTGCCAAGAAATTCTCTTCCACGCTATTAGGAGGCAAAGTGCCTACCAACACCATTTTTCTTTTACTTCCATTCCATTGTGAAATAAAATTAGGTAGTGCCTCATCCAAAAATTCGGATGCTGAACGAGCCGGCACGTTTTGAGGGCGTATTATCTGGTTTTGCACCGTGCGGTACAAAGGTTCCGAAAAAGGGAGATTGATGTGCACAGGACCTTTCAATTCAATGGATGTATTGAGGGCGATATTGATTTCCGTTTCATTTTTTATTTGAAACTCTTCTCCCTCCACACAATTGGCACTGTAAAGAACGTGGTTTTCAAAAACGTTTTCCTGCCGGATTGTTTGTCCGTCACCAATATCGATGAATTTGGCAGGTCTATCGGCAGAAATAACCACTAAGGGAATGTCGCTGTAAAAAGCCTCGGCGATAGCTGGATAATAGTTGAGTAGAGCTGATCCGGAAGTGCATATCACCGCTACTGGAGCTTTAAGCTGTTGTGCCATGCCAATTGCAAAAAAGGCAGCGCTACGCTCATCGACTATGCTAAAACATTTAAAGTTGGGATTTTCCCCAAACCCTAAAGTGAGTGGAGCATTTCGCGATCCTGGCGAAATAACTATATGGTCTATACCTTTGTCCAAACACAGTTGGACCATGGTCTGCGAAAGAATTTTATCTGAGAATTTCATCGGCGCCAAAGGTACGAAGTCCTTAAAAATATTATAGCATTGGTTGCAATACTTGCAGCATGGTTTGCATTTTATTTTGTGTTTCTTCCCATTCCGCTTCTGGGTTGGAGCCCAGAGTGATTCCTCCACCTACATAAATTCGTGCGATTTCGTCCTCTATTTTCATACAGCGCAAGTTCACCATCAAGGTGGCGGTGGTGCCATTGTTACTTATGGGACCAAGAAATCCGGTATAGAATTCCCGATCATAATCTTCGTTTGATAGAATAAATTCGCGCGCATATTTCTGTGGAGTGCCACAAACAGCGGGTGTGGGATGAAGAACCGTTGCAATAGTGCCCAAAGTGGCTTTCCCGTTATTTATAGTCCCAGTAATATCCGTCCGCAAATGCGCCAAAGAGCCGGCAATATGGGTACGGGGATTGGAAACTTTTAAAACTGAGGTTACCCGTTGCAGGCTGTTGGTAATGGAGTCGGTAACTTGTTGTTGCTCATCCCTTTCCTTTTCCCCCCAAAGCAGATTTTTATTACCACGATAAGCTTGGGTACCGGCCAATGCCATAGTTTTGAACAGATGGTTCTCAATTTCAACAAGGATTTCCGGAGTGGCACCACACCAAAATCCGGTTTTGGAATGGTACCAAATATACCGAAAGGCAGTAGGATAAGACGAAAAAAGACGCTTGATCAAGGTTCCCAAACCAAACTTTGTAAGAGGGAAGTCCTTACTTCGGGACATAACGATTTTACTCGCATTCTTTTTTTTGATAGTAGCAATAGTGTTTTCTATAAGATCAATATATCTATCTCTTTCTTCAAGTTCTCGAGATATTTCAACTTTCGATAATTGAATATTTATTTGTGGCACTTCAGCATTCAATTTCTCTGAATTCTCTTCCGGAATAAAGAAAGACTTGTTTTTATAATCGAAGGGAGCGATAACAAAACCGTTTTCTGAAAAATCCTCAACGTCGTATAAACTATCATTATTTTGCAGAAATACGGTTACCGTATTTTTTTCGGCCAATGAAAACATCACAAAAGGCAATTGCTTTTGACGGTGTTTTTCAATTCTATCAATCAATAGTTCAAAATCCATTAATTTTTCTTTGGAAGGCTTAGCGTTGTAAGTTTTACGAGGGACACCAGATCGCCATCTTCATTTAATATCTTGATTTGCCATAGTTGGGTGGTTCTTCCTTTATGCAGAATGCTCGCGTGCGCATAAACATAACCATCCCGAACACTTTTTACGTGGTTGGCGGCTATTTCTATCCCTCTGATAACAGTATTTTCTGAATCCAAAAAGAAGTATGCGCCGGCGCTGCCGACACTTTCCGCCAATGCCACAGAGGCACCGCCATGTAAAATCCCATCGGGCTGATGAACCTTGGGCGTTACCGGCATACGGGCAATTAGAAAATCCTCGCCTACCTCCGTAAACTCTATTTCGAGAGTTTCCATTAAAGTGTTTTCGCACATTTTCTTTGACATTGCAAGAATCTGATCTTTGGTGTACTTCATAGTATTGGTTTACATTTGTAAAAATACAAAATTGAATTCAACAAAATGATCACAGAAAAAGAGGTTTCATACACCGCAACCAATACCTACACCCTTCTCAATAGCTATACAGACAAAACAAAAAATGTTTGGATCGTTTTTCATGGAATGGGATATCTGAGCAAGTACTTCTTAAAATATTTTGAAAAGCTGAATGCCGAGGAAAATTTTATAATTGCCCCACAGGCCCCTTCCAAATATTATCAGGACAAGGACTTCAAACATGTTGGTGCCTCTTGGTTAACCCGTGAAAATACGTTGTCGGAAACCGAGAATATTTTAAATTATATAGATGCTGTTTTCGAAAAAGAACTAAACAAGAAGGTGCCCAACCTAATTGTTATGGGGTATTCCCAAGGGGTGTCTATTGCCTTGCGCTGGGTTGCGAGCAGAAAGATTCAATGCAATAAGCTAATTCTACATTCTGGTGGAATTCCAAAGGAACTTAAGAGATCAGATTTTGAATTTCTACAGCCTTCCAGTTCAATCATTTTCATTTATGGGAAAAAAGATCCATATATAAACAAAGAACGAAAAAAAGAAGAAAGTTTAAAGGCTTTTGAACTTTTTGAAAATCGTTTAAAAATTGAAGTTTTTGATGGGGTTCATGAGGTGAATGAAGACATTTTGTTAAGCATTTCTGATTAAAATGCTTTTTACCATGCATTTCATCGAATAAATTTGCGCATCAGCATTTATTTTGTTTCTTTTACTACGCTTTAACTAACCAAATAGCCCCAAACTATGAAAAAAGCGATACTAACCTACGCGGGTTTCTTTCTCGTTTTTATCTTAAATGCTCAAGTGAGCCTTCAGGAAAAACAAATCCTTTTAGATTTATATACCGCCACCGATGGGCAAAACTGGACCAATAAATGGGATCTTCAAGAACCTGTGGAAAAATGGCACGGCATTACCGTGGAGGATGGCAAAGTAACAGAGATTAGTTTATTGTTCAACAATTTAAACGGAACCCTTCCTTCATCATTAGGGAATTTAGGATATTTAAGAAAACTTGAACTTTCCTTCAACTCCATTTCCGGAGGTATTCCTGCGGGGTTGGGCAACCTTAAAGAATTGGAGGTATTGGCCATCAATGGTGCGAATCTTCAAGGAAATATTCCAGCGGAATTAGGAAATCTTATAAACTTAAAACAACTGCATTTGAGCAGTAACCAACTGTCAGGCAGTATTCCCTTGAGTCTGGGATATCTTCCAGAGATCGAGGTTTTCAATGTATTCGACAACCAACTGGAAGGTGAGGTGCCCATACAATTGTCTTATGGCGTGCACCTAAAACAATTAATGGTGGCAAAGAACAACTTTACCAATCCCAATGCATTTTCCAAGGAGCTACTGTCCAATTCCGGTGCCACCTTAAACTTGAATGAGAAATCCCCACAAATAAAATCTCCCAAACCCATAATAGCTGTGGAGCGGGAGGATTCCGATGATTAGCACTATTCTATTATTCCTCATTTCCCCAAGCGGTCCATTTTGGACCGCTTTTTTTTAAAAAACGATTAAAAGCCCTTTTTTATCGACAAACGTATTGTTATATTAAAGAAAAGTGTTACTTTGCCCCTGGTCATTGATTTAGTGGCCCCCACCCACTCCAAAGACCATAAAGCTTAATATTTGGTTAAAAAGAAGCTTTTAAATTAGACGGTTCCGTTCGGAACCGTCTTTTTTTTGCAGGAGTTCAAGGGTCCCGCCTTATTTTTTGAAGCTGTTGGACGTCAAGCAGATCTTTTGCACGGTCAGATTTAATTTTGCTCATTATTAGGTCCTCCAAAGAAAGGACGCGCCAAATAAGAACTTTATTATTTCTTTGCATTTCCACCTTTTCACTTTGGGCGTAGGCTTCTTCAAAGGATTTATTGACCGAAAAGTTTGTGATAAGTTCCAGGTCAAGATCCGAAGGGGAGAATTTCACGGAAATATTTTGTTTTTTCTCCTTCACCTCATCTGGGAAATCGTGAATATCATATCCCATTTCCTGAAAAACCAACAATAAGTTTTTAAAATTCCCGGGAGAGGTCTCCAACCAAAAAACGACATCGGCGGAGTGGCGCTGATACCCGTGAAAATTAACCGCTGCTCCTCCCACCATAAGCATTTTTACTTTATACTTGGCTGCAAGAAAAATGAAGTTTTCAATTGCGGTATTCCATTCATTGACCATTATAATTGGATATGAATAACAAAGTTGTCGGATTTTTCGGGACGTTCTTTTAAAGGAAGACTTTTACTTTTTTGCATCAATTCAAAAAAACGCCATACCCGTTCTGATTTTGGGAGTTTCAAAAAAGCTTCCTCCTGCTGTCGGTTGCTTTCTTCTTTAGTTTGGAATCTTATCTCCATAAATCTTCAGTTTTGATGGACGTGGTTTATATGTTTTGAACTAGAATGAATGCCGTATCAAAGATAACGAAATATTTCTGGAAGATTTAAGAGCTAAATCTGCAAACATCCCTATTTTTGAATGTTAGACCAATCTCATCACGAATGAAACTTCTTTTAACAGTTTTATTTCTTATTTAAAACACCGAGTTAGTTCATTTAGATTAAACAAAAACCTTTGATTTAATCTAGGAAATAAACTGTAGTTTGGCTGTAGAATTTAGATAAGAAACTATCATACATTTTTCTACCTTCAATAATTTTCAAAGAAGATTTAAGTTCTCAACCAAATCAAAATTTCAATGAGTATAACTAAAGATATTCCTGAACTAATAAAGGCTGGAATTATTACTCCCGAGACCGCAGAACAAATTCAACAATACTATAAAGGTAAAAGCGGATCCTCCTCCAACAGGCTTTTTATAGCATTCGGGATTTTAGGCGCAATCTTGGTCGGCCTTGGCATCATCTTGATAATAGCCCATAACTGGGACGAGCTATCAAGATCAACTAAAACAATTCTTGCATTCTTGCCATTGGTCGCGGCCCAAGCGATCTGCGCCTTTGTGCTTCTAAAAAAATCCGATAATAAAGCGTGGATAGAAAGCGCCACAACCTTTCTGTTCTTTGCGGTAGGAGCCTGCATATCGCTAATAAGCCAGATTTATAATATTCCGGGCAACTTAAGTTCGTTTCTCCTCATTTGGATGCTTCTTTGTTTGCCATTGATTTATGTGATGAAATCCTCCGCCGTGGCACTTCTATATATAGTTGGAATTACCTATTACGCTGTAGAAGCCAGTTATTTTTCCTATCCTACTACTGATTCTTACTTATATTGGGGTTTGCTATTGGCTGTTCTTCCACAATATTATTTCTTGTTCCGGAACCATCCGAAAAGCAATTTCTTGACTGTAGAGAATTGGCTAATTCCATTATCAATAACAATTGTTCTTGGAACTCTTGCTTCAGGTGCAAGTCCTTTAATGTATGTGGCCTACTTCAGTCTTTTTGGACTGTTTTATACAATAGGAAATAATGCGTTTTTAAAGGACAAAAGTTTAAGAAACAACTCTTATAAAGTTATAGGAACTCTCGGCACCTTGATCCTTCTATTTATAAACAGCTTCGAGGGATTTTGGAGGGATATAATTCTTGAACAATATGTTTTTGGAAATTGGCTAACAACAACAGAGTTTTGGGTGGCTATAGGAATGTCGCTCTTAGCACTTTACTATCTCTATACACAGCAAAAGAACAAACCGCTACGTGAAATTCCAATTCTATCCCCAATCTTCCCCATATTTATAATAATATTCATCATTGGTCTTTTCTCCAGTTTTGCTGTGGTTCTCATCAACATAGTTATTTTGACCATCAGCATTATGACAATTATAGAAGGAGCAAAAAAAGAACATCTTGGCATCTTAAACTTCGGACTCTCTATCATTACACTTTGGATTATAATCCGTTTTCTCAATACTGATTTAAGCTTTGTTATCCGCGGTATTCTATTAATGATTATAGGTATTGGGTTTTTCACCGCCAATTATTGGATGCTAAAAAAAAGAAAAACAAATGAATAGCAAGAAGATTTTATTAACAGCCTTTATCGTTGTTGCCATCATTCAATTGGCCATCCCCGCCAAAATGATATGGGACAAGGAAAGGATACTCGAAACGGGAAAGGAATTCAAGTTTGAGACCGCGCCCATCGATCCTTCCGATCCTTTTCGTGGAAAGTACATTGTTCTTCAATATAAGGAAAACAGCATCCAAGTGGATTCCAAGGACGCTTGGGTTGAAGGAGAAAAGATTTACGTTCTCCTTAAAATTGATTCCGAAGGATTTGCAGCGATTTATAATGTTTCCAAAGAAAAGCCCTCGGACAATACAGATTTTGTTAAAGCCAAAGTCCAATTCATATCAGGTGATCATTCTAAAACAATTGGTATTTCTTATCCCTTCGACAGATTTTATATGGAAGAATCCAAAGCGTACGATGCGGAACGAGCCCATATAGAATCGCAATTGGATTCAACAAAAACCACTTATGCCCTAGTCAATATCAAAAACGGAGATGCTGTATTAAAAGACGTTTTGATAGATGGGGTTTCTATAGCCGAAATAGTAAAGGAAAACCGAATGGGAGATTAATTCCATTACTGTATCCTAAATAGCAAACTGTTTAAAAAGGGATGAAAACTTGTTTTTTATGAAAATCACATCATGGTAAAGGGTTGGCACAAGCATCCCTTGTCTGTCATGGTAAAGTTCTCGACATGGAGAATATCCAGCGATTCTTCATCCACAATTTTCAGGATATGCTCTCCACTACTTACATTCTTAATTACAATAACGTTTTCATTCGTTTCGGCAAAAGGTATATTACTACAAAAATTGGTAGCGTTTACTATTTTCCCAGATTCCGCTACTATTTCACCTATGTATTTGCCATCCAAATAAATATTGTACTCGTGTCCTACATTGGTTAAATTGTTAATAGCATAAATGTAATTTCCTTCACCAGTTGGGTCTCCATCTTTTTCACAAGAAGAAAATAAAAGTAATACTAGCATTCCTAAAATTAGTTGGTTGGACAATGTTCTTGCTGTTTTCATCTTTTAGTTTTTAAAGGTTTATTGATTGGAATTATTCCAAAACTTGTTTGATTGACCATTTCTTTTTGTGAAATAGCCTTTTTAAATATCTACAAATGCAATAATCAGGAGAAGTGAGAAAACCAAATTGCCCATCATAAGCAGTTCAAGCTTTTGAACTTTGCCTACGGGGAGACTTATTTATTTAAAAAACAATTCTTATTAATGGGGGGAGTTAATACGATTCTTTCAATGATAACGCAGGGAGATTTAATCTAACTTACAAATTTGCATTTTTAAAGGATTCTAGGGTGCTGTAAAGTTAAAGCAATATAAAGCTAGAAATAATACGTAATAGTGCGTATTTTATTACGGTGGGGTACCCAGGTGGGTTTGAATTGGCCAAAGGCGTGAAACTCCTTTTAGAACAGGGTTTTCGGAGATACGTACTTTAAATTTTGGTTAAAACTTTTAAAAGTCTAATTTTCAACATTGGAAATAGTAGTCCAAAAAAATATATGAAAAAAATTTACGCACTTGCCTTTTTCTTTTTACTGACCTCATTAGCACCAAACGTTCTGTTCGCACAATGCGAGGATGTCACAATAGAAAGTCTAATAAATCCTGGACCTTATAATGTTGCTACTCTCACTGAAGCAGATGGCATTCGAAATGGCCCGGATTATTCGGGCGCTACAATATATTACCCCACAAATGCCGAACCTCCTTTCGCGAGTATCGCTATTGTTCCTGGATTTACAGCTTTACCTTCCAGTGTTGAAGAATGGGGCCCCTTTTATGCTTCCCACGGCATAGTAACTATTATTATTGGAACAAATTCTCTTTTTGATCTTCCAGAAGTTAGAGCCTATGCGCTGATAGATACGTTAGAAACAATGCGTCAAGAAAACACACGGAGTACATCTCCCCTAGAAAACAAACTTGACGTGGATAAATTTGCCGTAAGTGGATGGTCAATGGGCGGCGGCGGCGCACAACGCGCAGCAGTATTAGACAACACAATAAAAGGGATTGTTGCATTGTGTCCTTGGCTTACAAATCCTTCCTTAAATCACGACAGTCCTGTGTTAATTTTTAGTGGGCAAAATGATCCTACTGCACCTCCCGCACAACATGCGGACATTCATTATAACGTTACGCCAAATACAACCGATAAACTGCTTTTTGAAGTTAAAAATGGAAATCATTCCGTTGCCAATACACCTAACGGGGGAAATGGCGCTGTCGGGAAAATAGCGCTTTCTTGGCTTAAGCTATATGTAGATAAAGATGACTGCTATTGTCCGTTATTAACCGATGAGCTCTTGGTTGATCCTCCCACTGCTTCTAAAGTCCTATCCAGTTTTGAGTGTGAGCTGTTGGCCATAGCTGACAATAATTTTGATATAAGCATTTACCCAAATCCAACACAAGATTTTGTAAACATAAACATTTCGGCTACCGCGCAATTTAAGGTGTTCTCAGCGCTAGGACAATTGTTGTTGACAGGGGAAATCAATCAAAGTGAAAAGCAGATTGATTTTTCCAACTTTGCAAACGGAATTTACTATTTACGAGTGGAAAATGAAATGGTAAGGATTATTAAGAATTAATAATCTAGATGGGAATTGGTAGAGGATGTTTTGGTTTGTGCGTTTTCTGAAAAGATGGCATTAAACTCTTTCAATAACGAAATGGGATTCTCTCTATAAGGAGTTCTAATCTTTTAAGCTCATTAGCAACCAAGTTAGTAGACCTTACAGGCTTTATATACCTGTTAGGCCTACTTTATTTTATTCTAGCTCCAGATTTATATGGAAATATATCAAATTCATTATCACTCCACCCCCGCAATCAAAACCTCCAAGATCTCAATTGCCGCATCACTAATCCTAGTTCCAGGTCCATATACCGCCACTGCGCCGGCATCAAAGAGAAATTGATAATCTTGGTGTGGGATTACACCGCCCACGATAACCATTATATCTTCTCTACCATAGTTTTTTAAGGCTTCAATTACTTGTGGCACCAAGGTTTTATGTCCAGCGGCAAGGGAAGAAACACCCAAAATATGTACATCGTTTTCAACGGCTTGTTTGGCGGCTTCCTGAGGGGTTTGGAAGAGGGGCCCAATGTCCACGTCAAAACCTACATCGGCATAACCGGTGGAAATCACTTTCGCGCCGCGATCGTGTCCATCTTGTCCCATTTTAGCAATCATAATACGGGGACGGCGACCATCAAGTTCCGCAAACTTGTCTGCCAATTGTCTCGCTTTTTCAAATGATTTATCTTTTTCCATTTCTTTGCTATAAACACCGCTTATCGATCTAATTTCAGCTTTATATCGGCCAAACACTTTTTCCAGGGCGGTGGAAATCTCCCCCAGAGTTGCCCGATGCCGAGCGGCTTCTACGGCTAAAGCTAATAAATTTCCATTACCGGTTTTGGCACATTCGGTTAAAGCTGCTAAGCTCTGTTCCACTTTCTTGGAATCGCGATCGGCTTTTAACTTGTTAAGTCTTTCTATTTGCGAGGTTCGCACCATTTCATTGTCCACATCCAATATAACCAAGGGATCTTCTTTGGCAAGTCGGTATTTGTTAACGCCAACGATTATATCCTGTCCACTGTCAATCCGCGCTTGTTTGCGGGCTGCAGCTTCCTCTATGCGGAGTTTGGGTATTCCGGCCTCAATGGCCTTGGTCATCCCTCCCAATTCTTCTACTTCTTCTATTAAGGTCCAGGCCTTGTTCGCGATTTCATTGGTAAGACTTTCCACATAATAACTTCCTGCCCATGGATCCACAGTTCGGGTAATTTCGGTTTCCGTTTGAAGGAAAATCTGAGTGTTCCTCGCAATTCTGGCAGAGAAATCCGTGGGCAGAGCAATAGCTTCATCCAAAGCATTGGTATGTAATGACTGTGTACCGCCAAAAACCGCAGCGGCAGCTTCAATAGTCGTTCTCGCAACGTTATTGAAAGGATCTTGCTCCGTAAGACTCCATCCACTGGTTTGGGAATGGGTTCGCAGGGCTAGCGATTTTTCATTCTTTGGGTTGAACTCTTTTACAATCTTCGCCCATAGCATTCGTGCAGCTCGCAGTTTGGCGATTTCCATAAAATGGTTCATCCCAATTCCCCAGAAAAAAGAAAGACGAGGCGCAAAAACATCGATATCCATTCCAGCTTTTATCCCAGTGCGGATATATTCCAAACCATCGGCCAAAGTGTAAGCAAGCTCAATATCAGCGGTAGCTCCAGCTTCCTGCATATGATAGCCAGAAATAGAAATACTGTTGAATTTGGGCATATTCTTGGAAGTAAATTCAAAAATATCACCCACAATTTTCATGGAAGGAGTTGGTGGATAGATGTAGGTGTTCCGAACCATAAATTCCTTTAGAATGTCGTTTTGTATGGTTCCTTCTAGATCTATAGGAAGCACTCCTTGTTCCTCAGCAGCCACGATATAAAATGCCATAATAGGAAGCACCGCGCCGTTCATGGTCATGGAAACGCTCATCTCGTCCAAGGGAATTTGGTCGAAAAGAATTTTCATATCCTCTACGCTGTCAATTGCAACGCCAGCTTTTCCAACATCGCCCATCACTCTTTCGTGGTCGCTGTCGTAACCGCGATGGGTGGCCAAATCAAACGCCACAGAAAGACCTTTCTGACCAGCCGCAAGGTTTCTCCTGTAAAAGGCATTACTGTCCTCTGCGGTCGAGAAACCAGCGTATTGACGAATCGTCCACGGGCGGCGAACGTACATTGTGGAATAAGGTCCGCGAAGAAACGGCGCAATCCCTGCAACAAAGTTTAAGTGATGAAGTCCTTCAATATCCTCTTTAGTGTAACGTTTTTTAATTTCAATTTCTTCGGAGGTTTGAAAAGTTTCAGGATGGCTATCAGAGATTCGTTCCGAATCTTTCTTGAAGCTGCTATTTAAAGTGATATTTTCTAAATCTTTTCTTTTCATCTTACTTCAATTTTTTCCACAAACGGATCAAAATAAACGTCCGATCCTGTCAATAGATGGTAAATTACCGTTTTATTGTTTCGTGAAACAATATAGACCGAGGTAAAGTATTCAGTATCTGTTTTTGGGGAATGGATCTTATGAACGCTTTTAAAAACATAATCTTCAGGAATCCCCAAATATTTCGCCGACACCTTGGTAAACTCCTCGTCAACTGCCAGCTCTTTTTCGTTTCCAATTCGTATATAACCAAGCAACTGTTGGGCGTCATTTTTTGACATTGGCTCAAACTTGGTAGTATTGACCGTAAGCGTAGAGCGGGATTCGTCATCAAAATAAATATATAATTGACCACCTGCGTTTCTTTTTAGCTCCAATTCCCCAAGATATTTATTATAGTCTCCCTCAGAAAGTAATTTCTTCACAACTTGCTGATATTCGGCCATGGAATACCTTTCAAAGACTTCCGGAAGAAAAATGCGGATGCCATCTTCCTCCAAAATATGGTACTCCCCTTCAAAAACCATATCGCCTTCCTCAGCTAAGGTCCAATCGACAATCTGATTACCAATCTCTAAACATGAAAGTAAGGAGGTTGACAAAAGCAAACAAATTATATATGGCGTAAATCGCATACCCAGGCTTTTAGAAAATACTTGTGGAAAAATTAATTTCGAAACCTATATTCATGATTCAGTTTTTAATCGATCCTGTTCTGTTTTTTCCGACAATCTTCGCTCCACTATAGGCGCGATTAACGTTTTGACTGGATTGGTTCTTACGAAAGGAAAAAGCTCCAAATCCTCTTTCATTCTATCATTTTTGTTGGGATGATAATTGGTACCCAACAATTTCAATTTTCCATTATCAAAAAGATGCTGCTCGTGTTCGGCGCTTTCCTTAATTTTCTTTTGAATGGTCCCTTCCTTTAATTGATGTAGAAAACCACCGCTCTTTTCTATCTCTTTAAAAAGTTGTAGTGCTTTCTCGGCAAGTTCATCCGTTAAACGCTCAATGTAATACGCCCCATCAGATGGATTGCTTACAGCATCTAAATAACTTTCGTGTTTTAAGATCAACAATTGATTACGGGCGATGCGTTCGCCAAACTCGTTGCTTTTGTGGTAAAGAACATCATAAGCCAGATTGCAAACAGCATCTGCACCGCCCAAAACCGCACTCATACTTTCTGTAGTGGTTCGGAGTAAATTCACATTATAATCATAAAGGGTTTTGTTGCGCTTGGTAGGAATAGAGAGGATGTGGCAATTCTCATTTAATCCGTATTCCCTGGCAAGAGCGGCATATAATTTTCTTAGCGCGCGGATTTTTGCTATTTCAAAAAAGTAGTTTGAGCCCGTGGCAAGTTTAAAACTTAACTTCTCTATATTATTTCCAAAGCGGTTTAAATACTCATTGGCATGAGCAAGGGCATAAGCCAATTGCTGTACCATGTTGGCACCCGCGTTTTGATAGCCTAAGGCATCGACAGCTAGTATATTTTGCGAGGAATTCTCGGATATTATATTATTCAGGATTTCAAAATCCTGTTTCTCATTTTGAAACCAATTACCCGAACGTGAGAGTTTTCCTATGATATCCACATTGTAAAAAACCGTTGCTTTTTTAGTAGAAAGAAAACCTATGAGTTCCCTATAAAACTTTTCCGAAAGAAAACTAAAGTTGAAGTAGATGGAAGCTGTTTTAAATGGAAAATTTTTAAAAACGGTTTCAATGTCAAACTCCTTATCGGCGGAGAAAATAATGGCTTGGGCACCGCGATTCAAACTGTCTACTGCTATGCCGTTGGCGATAACTTCGTCATCAATAAAAACTTGTTGTGCTATTTCCCAGGATTTGGGTTGTCCGGGAATGGTTTGAAACGGCTGGGGAAAATCATCGGCATGATAAAAAGGCTTAACGTTTATGCCTTCGGCACTTTGCCAAACCAAGGTTTCGTTATAATCCAATCCCTTTAGGTCATACTGTATTTTCTGTTTCCATTGTTTAGCGGAAACCTCATCAAATCCATCAAACAAAAAATCACTCATTTTTCTTATTTTTCTTGATACTGTCCTCGTGCTCGATTATATAAATATCTTCGTTTTCCTTTTTTAAATAATATTTTTCCCGGGCGAACTTCTCCATCTCATTGCTATCTTCCAATTTTTGGATAAAGGTTTTATCGTGGTCTATTTCACTTTGATAAAATTCCCGATTGTTTTCCAACGCTCTAATATCACCATCGAGTTCATTGTGGATGAGCACGGAATTGGTATCGAAAAAAAGCATCCAAACCAGGAAAAGCAGAAGTATAAGCACATATTTATTGCTTAAAAATCTAAACCATTTTTTCTTTTTTACGTCTGAAAACTTCATGATTCGCTATAGCTTATTGTTTGATTTATAATACTTCTTATTAGATCAACCGCCACGGTATTGTACTTATTGGTTGGAATTATTATGTCGGCAAATTCCTTGGTCGGTTCAATAAACTGCAAGTGCATCGGCTTTAAAGTGGTTTGATAGCGGTGCAGTACTTCTTCCAGATTACGGCCACGGACGGCGATATCGCGTTTTAGTCTTCTGATTAAACGTTCGTCACTGTCAGCGTGTACAAAGATTTTAATATCAAACATATCCCGAATATCTGGATGCGTTAAAATTAAAATCCCTTCAACTATTATCACCTTTTTAGGATAGGTGGTGATGGTTTCGCCAGTGCGATTGTGCTCAACGAAGGAATAAACAGGTTGTTCAAATGAATTTCCCTTCCGAAGTTCCTTGAGATGGCTTACCAAGAGATCAAAATCTATGGAGTTGGGATGATCAAAGTTTATTTTAACCCTTTCCTCCAAGGGCAAATGGCTGGTATCATGATAATATGAATCCTGTGAAATAACACACACCTCCCCCACTGGCAACTCTGCCACTATCTGATCTACCACGGTTGTTTTTCCGCTGCCGGTGCCTCCGGCGATCCCAATTATAAGCATAGTTCTAGGTTTATACAAATGTAGGGAAAAGGTTTCAGGTATTTTATGGGAAGTAATCCCTTGATGTTTCTATTCCACATGTTTTTCATTTCGTATTTCCTACTTCTTTTCTATTTTTGAAGGGATTAAACTTTATATGAAAAAGATTCTCCTATATCCCACCTACTTTCCTTGTATCGAACAAATGGCAGCTATTGCCCAAGCTGAGAACGTAGTGTTTGAGGTAGAGGACAACTACCAAAAACAAACTTACAGAAATCGCGCATACATTGCCCATAGCAATGGCAAACTACTTTTGAACGTTCCCATTAAGCACAATAAAATGGGCCAACGCCAAAAGACAAAAGATGTGTTGGTCGAAAATGACTTTCCATGGCAGGAACAACACTGGAAAAGTTTGCAGAGCGCGTACCGTACTTCGCCATTTTTTGAATATTACGAAGATGATTTAGAACCTTTATTTAAAGTTGCCGTTACAGGATTGTTGGCGCATAACTTAAAAATATTCGAACTCCTCTCCGAATTGATTGGGATTGAGGCAGAAATCTCAAAAACCCAAACGTATAAAACCCACCCTGAAATTCGCGACCTGCGATTCTTGGTCAACGCAAAAAGGGTTTCGAGTTTCGAGGCAGAACCTTATACCCAAGTTTTGGAAGTCAACCATGGGTTTTTGCCAAATCTTTCGGTTCTGGATCTGCTTTTTAATGAAGGCCCCAATGCCCTAGGATATCTGAAAAGTGCATCACTTTCGCATCTTGAATTGCCTTTGGATGAAAATCAATAAAACTTACCAGCCTACTGTAGCTTTGATAGCATAATGATCGGAGGAAGTTTTTTCCATGGTCTCGAAGGATAGGATATCAAGGTTTCTTGAAACAAAGATATAATCGATGCGCATGGGGAAGCGATCGAACATAAAAGTGGTGCCCAAACCATTTCCTCTTTCCCTGAAAGCATCCTGCATCCCCTCTTTTAATCTTCTATAGGTATAGGAAAAGGGCGTATTGTTGAAGTCGCCACAAAACAGCACCGGATAATCCGTATTTTGTCGATGTTTGATAATAGCATCTACTTGGTTTTGTTGCTTTTCGAAGGCTTTTGAAATCCTTCTTCGCAATTTGTCCTTATCTGCTTCCTGCAGGAAGCGTACTTCGGGAAGAATCCCGATAGACTGTAGGTGAAGGCTATAGACGCGCAAGGTGTCATTTCCCTTAACCACATCGGCATATAAAGTATTGTTGTAGGAATCATTAAAATCAAAGGCACCTGTATTGATCAAGGGATATTTGGAATAAATGGCATTGCCCATTTTTACGTTCTTAGTCTTAAAATGGACGTATTTATAAGGATAAGCCGAGAAGTCTATCTTGTGGGGGTTGTAATATTCTTGGATACAAACCACATCTGGGTTTTGTTCCTTGAGGATTTCTGCAATTTTTGTTACTGCAGTCGCTAGGCTCTTAGGGTCTTTTTCGTAAGCATTGAACAAGCGGACGTTATACGAAAGAATCGAAAGCGTTTTACCGTAATCGGCAGGATCTTTATGGGCCGATATCTCATAAAATACATTAAAATAAAAATAGGAGATAAAAAGCACGGTAAAAGAGAGAAAGAGCCTCCAACGAAGCTGAATAGCCCAATAAAGTGCGAAAATAATATTTAAAATAATCAGCAACGGCACTGTTAAGCTAAGCAAGGATATAGTGGGAAAGGTTTTTGGCGGCAGGTAAGGCAAAACAAACGCAATAATGAGTAGGATGGCCACCACCAGATTGATCCAGTAAACTATTTTGTTAACAAACCGTCCCATTGCCTATTAGTCCTCTTTTCCAGCTTTAAAGAGAAAGTCCTTTTCTTCTTTGGAAAGACTTTCGTAACCGCTTTTGCCTATTTTATCCAAAATTACATCCACTTTTTTTTGGTAATCGGATTTTTGCTCTTTGGATTTAGAACGCTGGGGACTAGTATGTGTTGTACGATGAACTTTTTTAAATGGTTTCTTGGCTTTCGGCTTAACGAGGTTGGCAACCCAGTCCATAATGTTTTCGAACCATTTTCCTATATCATTACCTTTAACCAGTTGTACGGCATAAATATAGCCGAAAACCCCGCCACCAACGTGGGCCATCAACCCACCGGCGTTATCTGAACCGGGAATTCGAACCAGGTCTAAAAGAAATAGAAATAGAGCAATATGCCATAGTTTCAGATTAAAAGTAAAGATTCGGATTTCGGTATTGGGGGCATAAGTGGCAATAAAAATCATAATTGCGGTAACAGCGCCAGAGGCCCCGATCAAATACCCTCCTCGGCTTTCCTTAAAAACCGGAAAGAAATTGTAAGCCAGCACAAAAAGCAAACCTCCAAAAAGAGCTCCGAGTAAATAAACCGTCAGCAGTCTTTTTTCTGAAAATAGATTTAATACAAAGCGTCCAAACCAATACAGCCAAAGCATGTTGAACAAGATATGAAAGAAGTCAAAATGCAGAAACCCGTAAGAAACCAAGGTCCAAGGTTGGTATAAAATCGTATCCAAGTTGTCGCTAAGTACGAACCATCGCGAAAAAACTCCCTCCTCCATCCCAAAAAAGAAGGCCCCCAAACGCACCACAAGAAAGGCCAGCACGTTGATAACAATGAGCTTGACCAAAATATTGGCGGTTTTATATTTATATGAAAGAGTGGTTGCCATATTTAATTCCAACGATGGGTATCAAAACTATTCTTTTTCCAGTAATAAGCCATAATAAATCCGAAGAGCGCGCCCCCAAGGTGGGCCCAGTGGGCAATGCCTGTAGCTGATCCGGAAAGTCCGAAAAATAAATCCAGAACAATAATTCCTGGAATGAAGTACTTGGCCTTAATTGGAATAGGCAAGAAAATAAGCATCAGTTCAATATTGGGAAACATCATTCCAAAAGCAACCAAAACCCCATATATAGCGCCAGAAGCACCAACAGCGGGGGTGTTGAAGGAAAGGTAAGTAGCTTGAATAGTTTCTGGAGATACAAAATTCAAGATTTGCGTATTATACTTTCCAGTGGTGAGGATATCAAAAATTTGGGCTTTGTTCAAACCTGCCGCCATCAAGGCTTCCATACCAGTATGCACGTGATAATAGTTGACCAAGGTGTGGATTATGGCAGCGCCAAATCCAGCCGTAAAATAAAAAAAGAGAAATTTATTTCTTCCCCACCGCATTTCCAAGGGAGAGCCAAAAGCCCATAGGGCGTACATATTAAAAAGAATATGCATAAAGCCCCCATGCATAAACATATGGGTAAGCGGCTGCCAATACTGAAAATTGGGATTTTCAAAATAGTAAAGTGCAAATAGCTTGTAGGCCAAATCACCAATGACAAGAGTACCAACAAAAAACAGTACGTTTATTATTATTAACAGCTTAATGGTTTCGGATATTCTTCCCATATATTTTTCCCCTTGGCAGAGGCATCTTTAATCCCTTTCCGGGGTTGAGTTAATTAAATTTCCTGTCTAAATCGGCCACATCTATTATTGTAAACACCAATTTATTCATGGGACTTACCGATGGCTCCTTACAGGCAAACAATTGATTTATCAGATGTTCCCTTTCTTCTCTATTCAAGGAAACCCCGGTTCTTATCGCCATACTAGCGGCCATGGATTTGGCCAATATATCATTTTGGCTAAACCCGTTCCCAGGAACTTCCTCTTTGATATCCAGAATTAACTGATGGAGCAAATTTACAACATGGCTTTCCATAATCGTTACGGGAATCCCGCTAATCTCAACCGTTTCATCTTTCAGTTCCGAAAACAAGAAACCGGTATGCTCCAATTGTTCGCGCACTTTCGCTATTATTTGCGTATCGGGTTTTGAAAAATTCAATTGCAAGGGGAATAATAATTGCTGACTTATAGCTTCCTTAACGGTAATGTTCTTTAAGATTTCTTCGTAAAGAATTCGCTGATGGGCCAGGTTTTGGTGAATTACCATCAAGCCGTTTCTCATCGGACTTACTATATATTTATTCTGAAGTTGAAAAGTTTGCTGCCCAGATTCGGTTTCCTCACTTTCAAAAAGGCTGCCCGTTACTTGTTCACTTTCAAACTCCATTTCAACAGAAGAAGTTCCAAGGGAAGAAAAATGACTGGAATGAATTCCTTCTGGAGAACCACTTTCTCCTTTTAAACCGGTGTATAACGATTCCCAGGGAGCGGATTTCTCTCTTTTATAGGGGAATTGGATATTTCCTTGTTTCGGCTTTTCTTGAAATGGATTAAAATCCCGATCCACCTCTATTGAGGGAGCGGTAGGTTGTTTTTTGCTATAATCATAAGGCGTGTCGAAACCTTTATCCCTGTTGAAATCCAAGACAGGGGCAATGTTGAATTGTCCCAAACTATGTTTCACCGTTGCCCGAAGCATGGCATAGATTGAGTGTTCGTCATCAAATTTTATCTCAGTTTTGGTGGGGTGTATGTTGATATCTATGGAATGCGGATCCACTTCCAAAAAAAGGAAATACCCAGGATGCATATCGCTTTTCATCAAACCTTCAAAGGCTGAAGCTACCGCGTGGTGAAGGTATGGACTTCTTATAAAACGATCGTTAACAAAGAAAAACTGCTCTCCCCTACTCTTTTTTCCAAATTCAGGTTTAAGGACAAAGCCTTTTATTTTTAATATTTCTGTTTCCTCGTTTACCGGTACTAACTTCTCATTGGTCTTGCTCCCGAAAATATGGACAATACGCTGTCGGGAATTGGAGGCAGGTAAGTTGAAAACATCGCTACCATTGTGTAACATATGAAATTCCACATTGGGATGTGCCAGTGCCACACGGTGAAACTCATCAATAATATGGCGGGTTTCCACGGGATTGCTTTTTAAAAAATTTCGGCGGGCCGGAATGTTATAAAAAAGATTCTTAACCGCAATAGTTGTCCCTTTTGGAAGAACGGCTGGTTCCTGCGAAATCACTTTACTGCCTTCAATAGTGAGATGGGTGCCGATTTCGGAATCTTCGGGGCGGGTTTTCATTTCCACATGGGCAATGGCCGCGATGGATGCCAACGCTTCCCCTCGAAAGCCTTTGGTATGTATATTAAATAGATCTTCTGCCAGTTTTATTTTGGAAGTGGCATGGCGTTCAAAGCTCATGCGGGCGTCGGTGACGCTCATTCCCAGGCCGTTGTCGGTAACTTGAACCAGGGTTTTGCCGGCATCCTTAACCAAGAGCGTAATGGAAGTGGCTTTGGCATCTATTGCGTTTTCCAATAATTCCTTCACCACCGAAGCGGGCCGTTGTACGACCTCCCCTGCTGCAATCTGGTTTGCAACGTGATCCGGTAATAACTGAATGATATCCGACATGAAATATTATTGGTAGAAAATAGAGAGATCGAATTCAATGATAAACAGGAAAAGAAGAACTAATATGGCTATAATCAATATTAATCTTCTATTGGCATTTCTATCGGAAGACTGTCTCAACTCTCCCCAAGCCGTTTTGAATTTTCCCTTTAAGCTTTGATTATCGCCTACAGTAGTACGGAATTTATCAAACTTATGTTCAATGGCAAAAGGGCTAGAATCGCCGTCGTGATCAAAATGACGGGGTTTATAGCTATATCTCTTATTCTTTTTTCTGCTTATCAGTTTCATAATTCTTCAGCCTCAAAGTTACTTAAAATACTGCGTTTTCTAAAGTATTTCAAAAAGGTATTGAACAATTACAATGCCGAAGAAAAGTTGTCAGGATTCAATTGTTAGGAAGTAGGGACAAAGAGTATGAAATATTGCTCAATCGTTTTATGAATGAGAGGTTTTCCTCAAATGTGCCATCTTAATAGCTGCAATGGCTGCTTCCGTGCCCTTGTTGCCGTGTTTTCCACCGCTGCGATCAATTGCTTGCTGCATCGTATTATCGGTAAGCACACAGAATATTACGGGAATATTTCCTTGGATATTCAAATCCTTTATGCCTTGCGAAACAGCTTCACAAACAAAGTCGAAATGCCTGGTTTCGCCTTGGATCACGCTTCCTATGGCGATTATGGCATCAAGAGTGGCCATAGTTTCAGTCATTCGCTTACAGCCATAAATGAGTTCAAAACTACCTGGCACATCCCATCGCACAATATTCTCGGCAAGGGCGCCACAGTCCTTAAGAGCATATAAGGCCCCTTGAAACATGCCTTCGGTTATGTTGTGGTTCCATTCAGAAACCACAATCCCAAACCGAAATTGCTTCGCGTTTGGGATTGTACTTTTATCGTAGGCCGATAAATTTGTATTTTTAGTAGCCATTTATTTTTTCATTGCTTCGGCGCGGGCTGAATAAATAATAGCCTTCGCAGCTTCAGGAGACTTACTGTAGTCGTCGGAAATCTTTTTGAAATGTGCTAATGCCTTGTCATTTTGGTTTAAGGCCATTGCAGCTATCCCTGCTTTCAAAAGAAAACGTGGCGTTGTGAAATCGTTGGTTCGCATTTTGGCTGCTTCTTCGTAATACTTTAAAGCATCCTCATTTTGGCCCAATTGAGCAAAAGCGTCGCCAATTCCTCCTTTTGCCAAAGGCGCCAAGATTTCGTCCTTGCTTTTAAATTTGTCCAACTGCGCAATAGCGTCCTTGTACTGGTTGGTATTTAAGTATGCCATCCCAGCGTAATAACGGGAAAGGTTTGCCGCATTGGTACCACCGTAGTTGTCTATTATGTCCAAGAAGCCGTATTTTCCTTCGCCACCTTGTAGGGAAAGATTGTAAAGAGAATCCTTAGCAGGAGCGGTCAAAGCTTCTTCCCAATAACTCTGCGCTTGAAACATTTCGTTCATCGCCTCGGCCTCTTTCGGTTTCTGTATGTATTGGTAGTACAAAAAATACCCCAAAACACCGACTGCCACGACTCCGATGACTCCAAGAATTGCCTTTTGGTTCTTCTCGATCCACGCCTCGGTACGGGAAGCTCCCTCGTCCAAGGATTTAAAAACACCAGCAGTTGTACTCTCTGCTTCTAGTTGGGCTTCTCTATCAGCCTTGGTTTTTGGTTTGCCACCGCGTTTTCTGTACGTTGCCATAGTATTGTTTTATCGTGGCGCAAAAATAAAATTTTAAATGGAATTTAAAAGGATTATAATTTCTTATTTTTTAATAATTTGCAAAGCGGCAAATCCTCTTTCCAAGGAAAATGCCCTTTCACAATCTATTCATCCCTATGATATTACAAAAACTGTCTCTTCTTAACTACAAAAACTTTGAGGCTGAAACTTTCGAATTCGATCCCAAGATAAATTGTTTTGTAGGAAACAATGGCGTAGGAAAGACGAATGCCCTCGATTCCATCTACCACCTTTCTTTTGGGAAAAGTTACTTTAATCCTATAACGGTTCAAAATATTAGACACGGGGAGGATTTTTTTGTAATAGAGGGATCTTATGTGAAAAACGATTCCCAAGAAAAAATAGTTGTCAGCGCAAAACGGGGCCAGAAAAAGATAATCAAGAGAAATGCGAAGGCTTATGAGAAATTCAGTGATCACATTGGGTTTTTGCCATTGGTTATCATTTCTCCAGCCGATAGGGATTTGATTATTGAAGGCAGCGAAACCAGAAGAAAGTTTGTTGACGGCGTTATCTCACAGCGCGACAATCAATATTTACAGAGTTTGATAAAATACAATAGAGTATTGGTCCAACGCAATTCGCTGTTGAAGTATTTTGCGGCGAACAACACTTTCAATCAGGACAATATCGACATTTATAATGAGCAGTTACATAGTTTGGGAACTTCCATTTTTGGGAAAAGAACTGCTTTTTTGGAGGAATTTTTACCTATATTTTTAAGGCGGTACAAATCCATCAGCAGCGGAACTGAGAAAGTGGATTTAATTTATGAAAGCCAATTGCAGGAAAACGATCTTTTGAGTTTGCTTCAAAATAATATCACGCGGGACAAAATGAGCCAATACACCAACTATGGCATTCACAAAGACGATTTGATTTTTGAAATTGACGGACATCCCATAAAGAAATTTGGTTCGCAAGGACAACAAAAATCGTATCTTATAGCCTTGAAATTGGCGCAGTTCGATTTTATAAAAAATCATTCAAAAACGAATCCCATATTGTTATTGGACGATATTTTTGATAAATTAGATGAAACCCGGGTGGAGCATTTGATAAATTTGGTTGATAAAGAGAATTTCGGGCAACTCTTTATAACCGATACCCACGCAGCGCGCACGGAGGAAGTAATTAAGAAAGTGCATCAAACGTATAAGATGTTTCCGTTGGCGCCATAGGGATTATATAATTGTGGACGGGGGTTCACGCCGAGAGCGCTGAGGTGGCGCGGAGATCGCAGAGAATTAAATAAAATTATATACCAATGAACTACAGAATCGCAATCTTTTTAATTACCGTGATTTTAATTTCCTGTGAAAAACCCAATCCGGAAGAACAAAAGACTAAACTGCAAGGGTATTGGGAAATAACTTCAGTAGAAATGCCCAATGGCAAGAAAAAGGAATTCGACATCAATACAGTTATTGACTATATAGAGGTGAAAGGCGATAGCGGTACGCGCACCAAGGTCTCTCCAAAATTCGATGGCAGTTTTACCACAAATGAAGTTTCAGAGAAATTCGTTTTAAAAATTGAGGACGACAGCTTGCGGATGTATTACAAAACCCCTTTTGACGAATGGAAAGAAACCGTAGTTGATGCTCAAGACAGTTTATTATCCGTTAAAAACAGGGATAATAAAACCTATATATATTCAAAATTTAAGAAATTTGATTTCGGAACCGACAACTAAGCTTGCCCGTCCTCCTACGGCCTTTAGATTTGTATTATAAATAAAATCTATTATGATTATGTTGTTGAAAAGAGGGGGTCCGGGGGAGACTCATAACTAACAAATTTGTTCATAACTTTAGAGTACAAAAAAGAACGGGGTGAA
>JBARWQ010000090.1:0-6780 GCA_049646885.1 Aequorivita sp.
TATAAGAAATCGATAAAGTAAAATATGTTATTAACAAGAAGTTCAATAAACTGGATATAGTGTCAATCAAATATATGAATGGACAAACCCACAACCCACAACCCACAACCCACAACCGACAACCGACAACCCACAACCCACAACCGACCACTGACCACTGATCACTGCAACTGCCAACTGCAACTGCCAACCGCAACTGCCCCGCTACCGCACGATTGTATCGTGTGGCCCCCAAGCATGAACGTAGTTGCACGCTACCGCACGATTGTATCGTGTGGTCCCCAAGCATGAATGTAGTCGCCGCTACCGCACGATTGCATCGTGTGGCCCCCCAAGCATGAATGTAGTTGCAATTCAATCATAATCGCTTCTCTGCCACCGACCACCGACCACCGACCAAACTCCAAGCACCAAATTCCTCCCGATAGATCGGGACCAAATTCCAAACCCCAAACAACAACCCTTCCGCGCCCTCCGCGTCCCCTCCGCGCCCCTGCGTGAAACCCACGAAGCACCAAATTCCAATCCCGAATTAACGAATCCCCAATCCCCAATTAACCAATCCCGAATTAACAAATTAACCAATCCCCAAATTCCAAGCACCTCCCGATAGATCAGGACCAAATCCCTGACAACCCACCTGCCCACTCCCCACTCCACCTTCAAACCGTTCCCAATAAAAATCGGGAGTTCAAATTGTCAATATTCACACATCTCAAGCCTGCCTGCCGAATGGCAGGTCTCAAATCTCAAATCTCACGTCTCAAATCTCACGTCTCAAATCTCACGTCTCACAAGCTCCCATCCACCATCTCCTTCGGAAAAAAGGATTTCACATCAAAAACTACGGAGGCCCCATTGCAATATTTCTTTAAATCGAAATTCCTAAACTTCTCGTGGGAAACGGTCAGGATTACGGCGTCGTATGTATTTTTCAAATTCTCTTCCCTTGTGATTAACTGCAATCCAAATTCCCGGTCCACTTCCACGGCCTGCGCCCAGGGGTCATAAACATCGGTGTTTAGATTGTATTTATGAAGTTCGTCTATCACATCTATCACCTTGCTATTTCTGATGTCTGGACAATTTTCCTTAAAGGTGATTCCCAATATCAGAACCCTCCCGTTTTTCACCTTACATTCCTTTCGGATCATCAATTTCACCACCTCTTGCGCCACGTAATTGCCCATGCCGTCGTTCATACGCCTTCCTGCCAGGATGATTTCCGGGTTGTAGCCTTCCTCCAGCGCCTTTTGCGCCAAGTAATATGGATCCACGCCAATGCAGTGCCCTCCGACCAAGCCGGGAGTGAACTTTATAAAATTCCATTTAGTACCAGCAGCTTCCAATACGGCTTGGGTGTCTATTTCCAATAATCGAAAAATCTTTGACAGTTCATTTACAAAGGCAATATTGATATCCCGTTGCGAATTCTCGATCACCTTGGCCGCTTCCGCCACTTTGATAGAGGGCGCCATATAGGTGCCGGCGGTGATGACAGAGGCGTAAAGCTCATCGATATATGTGGCAGCCTCGGGGGTGGAACCGGAGGTGACTTTTAGAATTTTGGTCACCGTATGCCGCTTGTCGCCTGGGTTGATTCTCTCAGGGGAATAGCCCACATGGAAATCCTCATTCAAGCTCAAACCCGAATGCTTTTCGAGGATCGGCACACAGATATCCTCGGTCACGCCCGGGTAAACCGTGGACTCATAAATCACCACATCGCCTTGCTTTAAGAGCTTGCCGACGGTCTCGCTCGCCTTTTCCAAGGGAATCAATACCGGTTGGTTGTATTTATTGGTAGGTGTTGGCACCGTTACAATATAAACCGTGGCCCTGGCAATTTCCTCTGTCATATCCGTTACCCGCAATCCCCTACTCCCATTCTGCTTTAGCGCAGTTTGCAGGGCTTCCGAAGAAAGTTCCAGCGTATGGTCCACGCCCTGTCGAAGTTCCTTTATCCGTTCCGAATCGATATCAAAACCAATAACCTTATATTTTTCAGCAAAAGCAGCGGCAAGCGGGAGGCCCACATACCCCAGTCCGATGACCGCTATAGTTGGATTCTTCTTCATTTTTAAGTCCTTAGTTCCGATATAATTATCTCAAAATTCCAATAGACGCCAAAATTACGGGTTTTATGGGGAAGAATTTGACTAAGTCCAAAAAACATCGGGGAAGTTCAAAACGAAAACCCCTCCCATTATAGACTAAACACAGAAAAAAACCAAAACCAAAAACAAGATCTTCCTTTCATCTTCGTTTCCGTTTTCGATTTCGATTTCAATTTCAATTTCAATTTCACTTCCCCTTTTAGGGGGCCGGGGGGTAGGCCGGAACCCCCAAAAGCTCTTTCCCCCAACCCTAAAGGGAGGAGCTTTTGGGGCTTCTAAGAAAATAACGAATCACTCTCCTCCCCCTTTAGGGGGCCGGGGGGTCAAACCAAAGGAACATTTTTGCAGTTCCAAAAAAAAACGAATCACCCTCCCCCCTTTAGGGGGCCGGGGGGTCAAACGAAGGGGGGTCAAACCAAAGAAACATTTTTGCAGTTCCAAAAAAAAAACGAACCAAACTATAAAGTTCCTGCTTATCTTTAAAGCTAGTTTCAAACTGGCTTATAGGAGGCTGGGAGGTACAAACAAATTACAATGAAATCAGATAACCCATATCACGACAAAAGCATGTGGAAAGGAGCAAGTCCCTCCAATTTTGGGAAGGCTAAAAATCTGAGACGTAATTTGACTTCGGCTGAAAAGAAGGTTTGGGAAATCTTAAAAGATAGGTCAAGGGTATCGTATAAATTTAGAAGACAACATCCTATCGCCACTTATATTGCAGATTTCTATTGTCATGAGCTACAATTAATTATTGAAGTAGATGGTGGGTATCACAATACAGATGAACAACAGTTAAAGGATAAAGAAAGGGAAGAAATACTAAGATTTAATGGCTTGAAAATTATTAGATATTCAAATGCAGAAGTAGAAAGCGATATTATTAAGTTTGAACAAAATTTACTGTTCGATATTAACAATATCCAGAAAAACAAATAACGGTTGTCCTTCACCCCTTTAGGCCCAGGGGCAAGACGAAATCAAAGGTACTGTCGAAGCTATCGGGATTTGGACTTAGGAAACCCCCTCCTAACCCGCTGCCAAAGAGAAGGCCGCTTTATATGTTCGTGGTACCCATTGCCATAACTGCCGTATTTGCCATAACCATAGCCGTAACCATAACCATAGCCTCTGCCGCTTTTTTCAACGTATTCGTTTAAGACAAGACTAATATGCTTCACCTCTCCCGTTTTATATTTTTCATTGACGAACGTGAGCATGTTTTTATGGGTATAGTTGAACCGCACCATATAAAGGGTAGCATCCACGTGCTTTATCAATTCCAGGGAATCTGAGACCAGCCCCAAGGGTGGGGAATCGAGGATAATATAGTCATATCGTTCCTTCAAGGTGTCGATCAGCTTGTCCAGCCGCTCCCCTATCAGCAATTCCGAAGGGTTTGGGGGAATGGGGCCGGATGGGATCACATCCAGAAATTCCAATTGGGTTTTTTGGATGATGGTATCGACATCCGCTTCATTGATCAGATAATTCACAACTCCCACGGTATTGTCGATATTGAAATCCCCAAATATTTTAGGCTTCCGAAGATCGAGCCCTACCAAAACTGTTCTTTTCTCACTAAGGGCAAAAACCGAAGCTATGTTGATGGAGCAAAAGGTTTTTCCCTCCCCACTGACAGAGGAAGTGACCAATACCGTTTTCGCGCCCTCTATCCCTTGCTGCTTATAAAGAAACTGGAGACTCGCCCGCAGGCTTCGAAAGGCTTCGGCTATGGCGGATTTAGGCTGGGTAAGCACGGCCAGATTGGTGTCTAAATGGCTTTTGCCTATAACTCCCAAGAGCGGAATGGGCGTAAGGCGTTCCAATTCCTTTACACTCCTGACTTTGGTGTCAAAAAACACCCTTCCAAAAACAATGACCAAGGGGATAAAAAGACCGAGTAGCCCCGCCATCATATAGTTCAGTTGGGTATTGGGACCTATCTTGCCACCCCCGGTGTCCTTGGCGGAATCGATGACCATTACATCACTAACGTTGGCTGCTTTTACCAGGCCTGCCTCGCTTCGTTTAGCTAAAAAGAGGTTGTAGGTGCCTTGACTGAGATTGTAGCGACGCTCGATATTCAACAGATCCTGTTGTTCCTTTGGAAGTTTTCGAATCTGCCCTTCATATTGGCCAATATTGCGGTTGATATTGGACAATTCCTGGTTTTTCAAACTCTTGGAAGACCGGATATTTTCCAATAGAACTGTTTTTACGGCATTGATCTGTCGGTCTATATCGTTAAAGATCGGCGCGCCTTCCTTAAAGGAATACTGAAGTTTGTTCCGCTCCTCGGCCAATGCCACAATTTTCCCTACCCCGCTTACCACGCTCGCCTCCGAAATTCCGGCCACTGAAGGCGCTGGCACATCGCGATAATCCGAACGCATTACCAAGTATTCCTGGAGCGTGTTGAAGTAGTTCAACTCCCGATTTACCGCCTCCTTCTGCATGTCGAGTTCGTTGAGCTTGGCGTTGATTTCAGTGCCCTCACTGGCAAGATCGAAGATGGCGTTTTTGTTTTTAAACTTGTTCAGTTCGTCCTCTACCGAAGAAAGCTCCTCCGATTTTTGGGCAAGGCTGCTGTCGATAAACTTGATGGTTTTGGTGGCGAACAGGTTTTTTCTTTCCAACATCGACTCGCTTAACACCTGCACCGAACTATTTAAATAGTCCACCATTTTGGCCTTGTTATTCCCCGTCAACCGCATTTTAAGAACAGAGGAACCCTTGCTTTCCGGATCTACCCGAATGCCTAGATACGTCTTTACGGCGGAATCGTAATCTTGGAAAACAATATAATAGGGCGTTCCCGGATGGGAGACCATTTCGGGATTGGGCATAAACACGCCATTGAAAAACGGGGTTGAAATATGTTGCCCTATTTTAAAATCGGCCGCAAACTCCCCTGCTTCCACAAACCTATTGGACTTTTCTTTGGTCGCATAATTTTGAAGGGAGATGTTTTTTCCCTCCTTAAAATCTACCGACAACTTAAAATTTACAGAGTCTTGAAAAACCACCTTTATCTGGTGGTTCAGCATTTGCGCTTTATTGGTATCCACCTGCACAAAGAAAGGCGTTTGTTTATAGGCGTCCACCTGTTGGTACTTCCCATCCCGCAAATAGGTCATATAATACTGCAATCGCTCCACCACCTCCTCGTTATGCGAACGGGATTTTAAGGTGATAACGGCGGTATTTACTTTATCCGTCGTACCGCCCCAATTAAAGGTAAGGCTGGTATTGGTGGTAAAGAAAGGGTTTTGGTCGTCCTTGATTGACACCAAGTTTTCCATTTGGAAAATAGGTTGTTTTCGTACGTTGATATAATAGGCAATGGAAAATGCAATGGCTAAGGAGATCAGGAATAAAGGCCAATGGCTCCATATTCTAAACAGAAATCCCTTAAAGTCGAAGGTGTTATGCGATTCATTTATTTCAAATTCCTCACTCATGGCATCTATAGTCTATTGAATAATAAAATAGTGGTAGCCAAGGCCGTAATAATTGAAAGAATGGTGGTAAAAGACTGCAAACCAGTAGTACCGGTACCCAAAGATTTCTGTGGCAAGGGGTTTATCAAGATCAAGTCGTTGGGTTTTACGTAATAATAAGGCGAATTCATAGCATCTATACTCGTAAGATCTATGTGATGCACCTTTTGTCCCGCCGGATATTGCCGGATGATGATCACATCGCTACGGTCTCCCGTCATGGTGATATCGCCGCTATTGGCAATAGCCTCCATAATACTCAATTGATCGCGATAAATGATATTGGAGCCCGGACTTCCTATTTCGCCATTGATGGTATATCGGATCCCTGCAAGTTTCACGGTGACGAATACATTGGCTTCCTCCTTAAAATAATCTTTTAGCAGTCGTGCTTCCAGCATTTCTCTAACCTCATCTACCGTATAGCCAAGCACGTTCACCTCCCCTAGACTGGGAATGCGGATATTGCCGTGGTCGTTTACCACAAACCCGTCATAATACAGGCGTTCCTCCCCCGTCGCATTTGGATTGGCATCGCTGATAGGATTAAAAATCCCCACAGTTTCCTGATCCAAAGCCTTAACCCTAATGCTCAAAAGATCATTGATCTGAAGCCTATAAGGTTCCTGCCGCTTTCGTAAAACCGCCAAGGTATCGGTGGTGGAAGTGCTTTCCTGCAAATAAGTAAGCTGTTTTGTGGAAACGCAAGAAACAGAAATAAGCGCCACCATCAAAAACAACAATAAATAACTAAACTTCATAAAAGCAGGGTTGTTAGGGAACAAATATAAAGTAACGCAGCTAATAATGAAACCTTTTTTCGAATATACAATTTTCTAAAGCGATGTACGACTCCAGAGGCTGGAATATAGCTTGTGTGTTTATTTGTTGGCGATTCAAATTTCAATCTGTTAATGTGTCCTCTTCCTCCTGCCTTAATGTGGAACTTCCATTCCGCCCCCTAATGCGGTGCCTATATTCCCCTTCAACCTCATACGAAGCTTCCATTCCCCCCGCCAAAAGGGAGCTCCGAAACTCCATAAACATCTGAAAATAAGAATGAAATGTATCCTCCACCTCGATGTCACTTCCCCTTTAGGGGCGCCAGTGTAAGACAGAGCACCCTTCCCCTTTAGGGGTGCCGGGGCCAGACGTAGCTC
>JBARWQ010000091.1:0-9786 GCA_049646885.1 Aequorivita sp.
GAGCCTATCTCCGTTTGACTTTACAGGTTAAAATTAAATATAAGAAATCGATAAAGTAAAATATGTTATTAACAAGAAGTTCAATAAACTGGATATAGTGTCAATCAAATATATGAATGGACAAACTCATAACTCATAACTCATAACTCCGAACTCATAACTCATAACTGACCTAAGTATCATAATGCTTAGGATCCTTGCTCTTATCCATTTCCAAAACATAGATTCTATTTGGGTGCAACACATAAATATCCATACCGAAATTGATGGTCTTTTTGTCCTGCAAGCCCTTGAGAATAGCGTGGTTTTCATCATCCAAGGAAAAGACAAAAAATTGCTTATCCCGGAAACTGTCCAATAATTTTTCAACAACTGCGAATCCAGCTCCCATGAAATTCATTCCCTTTGCCGTCTCCTCTGAATACGCAAACCCGTATTCATTTTCAAATATTTCACGCATCATGCTGTGGCTGTCGAAGAAATCATCCATTGAACGAATTTCCCAAATTGCCATATTTTCATACATAAAATACTTTTCGTCAAAATCAGTTACTATCATCTTTTATTTTCTATTGTTATTTTCTATTAATCCGTTACCGTTTCATTTTTCATAGAGTGGCACCAAAAGCTATGAACCGTGTCTAGCCCCTTCCAATATTCTAAAAATATGGAGTACCGAAGGAAAAAGTGCATCCATTGTTTCTTTCGCGCCCTTGGTGGAGCCGGGTAGAGCAAGCACTAAGCAATTGCCTTTCATTCCAGCAATTCCACGCGAGAGCATAGCATACGGCGTCCTGTCCTGCCCATAACTTCTGGCAGCTTCCATAATGCCCGGGATTTCCCTATCGAGCAATGGAATAATCGCCTCAGGTGTGGAATCTCTCGGAGAGAGCCCCGTTCCTCCAGTGAAAACCATTAAATCGTTTTCAGCAAAAAGATTGTTCAATTTTTCACGGATAGTATCAATCTCATCCGGAATTATGGAATATTCTGAAATACCTACCCCACAAGATTCCAGTTTTGCAATAATTGCCTTCCCCGCCCTATCTTCCTTCCTCCCAGCCGAAATACTGTCTGAACAGACTATGACAGCGGCTTTTAAATCTTTTCTGAACTTGTCCACAAAATCGGATTTACCGCCTTTCTTTTCTTGAAGTTTAATGGATGAAATTTCGATTTCTTTGTCGATGGGCTTCAGCATATCGTAAATTGTCAATGCCACTACCGACGCCCCATGCATCGCCTCCACTTCCACTCCTGTTTTATAGACCGTATGCACCTCTACTTCAATTTTGATTTCCATTTCGGAAAGCTCATAGCGGATTTGCGTAAACTCCACCGGTATCGGATGGCAATCTGGAATCATATCGCTAGTGCGTTTTACAGCAAACAATCCAGCAGTTCGCGCGCACTCCAGCACATCGCCTTTGGGAACGGTCCTGTTTTTTACCGCTTCAATAGTTTCCCTATTACCCACTTTCACTATTGCAGTTGCTATGGCTTCGCGAAGGGTGGAAGTTTTAAACGTTACATCTACCATAATTTATTCTTTATTTACTTTCCAGGAATGGGTTTCGTCCTCAAATAATTCTTTCCCGAATATGGGAACATTTGCTTTTATTTCTTCAACTAAAAAGCGACACGCGTTAAATGCCTCATTTCGGTGTTGGGAGGAGACAAAAACAAAAAGCGAGATTTCACCAGTTTTCACCGTTCCCAAGCTGTGATAAATGTGCATACAGACCAAATTGAATCTGCTAAATGCCTTTTCCCTTATCTCGTGGAATTTCTCTTCCGCCATTTCTTCATAAGCTGAATATTCTATCGCTTGAACTGTTTTTCCTTCAATAATATCATCCCTTACCTGTCCGAGGAAAATATCGTGGGCTCCAATATTCGTCTTGCCGCTGTGTTTTTCAATGGATTCCGCAATAAAATCAGGACGTATCGCTCCATTTACAAAGACTTTATGTCTCTTTTTTTCGCTCATACTTTTTGTGTTTTTTCGGTGGTTCTCATCCATTCCATCACACCGCCCTTAAGGTTGAACAGGTTTTTAAAGTTAAAGCCATTTTGTAATAATTCAACTGCTCGTTGACTTCTCATTCCTACTTGGCAAACAAGGACTACTTTTTTATCTCTCGAAATTTCCGCTGCTCGTTCTTCAATTTCCCCAAGCGGAATTTTCAAACTTTCCCACTCGGCTATTTCAGGTTCTTCCCATATTTCCCGCACATCGATGATTTGGATTTCAGCCTTTGATAAAATTAAACTGGATAGCTCCCCTACAGAAATTTCCCTAATTGGAGTTTCCCCAGTTTTATTTCCACAGAAAAATTCATAATCCATGGCCTTAAATTCCATTTCTGTTTTGGGGATTTCTTTTATAGCCTCAGGATTTCTTTCAAATGCTACGGTTTGAAAATTTGTACTGAGCGCATTCAACATCAAAACTTTCCCCGAAAGATTCTCTCCAATCCCCACAATAATCTTAATTGTCTCATTGGCCATCAATGTGCCGACTATCCCGGGCAATACTCCAATAACCCCAATCTCCTCACAACTCAAGGCGTGTTCGGCAGCAGGTGGAGAAGGAAACAGGCAGCGGTAAGTTGGAGAATCGTCTTTTGTAAAATCAAATACAGAAACCTGCCCTTCAAACTTATAAATGGATCCCGAAATCAGTATTTTTTTTAGGAGAAAACTGGCGTCACTCACCAAGTAGCGCGTGGCAAAATTATCAGTGCCATCAAGGATTATTTCATAACCGGAAAATATTTCAAGTGTGTTTTCTGTGGAAAGTTTTGTGCTGAAGACTTCAATTTCCACATAAGGGTTTTGCTTTTGTAGTTTCCCTTTTAAGTTTGTTGCCTTGGGTTTTCCAACATCAGAAGCATGGAACAAAACTTGCCGATGCAGATTCGTTTCTTCCACTACATCATAATCTACAATCCCAATATTTCCCACTCCAACAGCGCACAGATATTGTAGTACGGGACAACCTAAGCCACCCGCTCCAATCACGAGCACACGGGCATTTTTCAGCCTCTCCTGTCCCGCTAAACCCATTTGTGGAAGGAGAAGTTGCCTGTTATAGCGCAGTATTTCTTCTTTAGTCAACATATTATCCCCCGGCAAAGGGAGGCAAAAGGGCTACCTCATCGCCTGCCTTCAACGTTATATTTTTATTGATCACTTTTTTATCAACTGCCACCACAAACGGATAGTCTGCAAGTTTTGGAAAATCGGAAATCAATCTTTTTCTGAGCAAATCCGTATCCTTCACATCTCGCAATACCAATTGGTCGCTCCCGATCATTTCGGCGAGCTGTCCAAAAATTTTAATTTGTGTGCTCATTCTTCTTTAATTTTAGTGTTTCATATTCGGTAAGGGTGTTGATGTTATGAAAACAGTTTCCATCAGAAAAATTTTCCGGCACTGGAATCTGTTTCACTCTAAAATGCAGTAACGCATCCAACAATTTCAACTCTTTGCGTTGCAACAACTCTTCAAATCCTTTCCTACACGACTTATCATAAACGGCACATAGTGGTTCCAATTTTTCTCCGTGTTTCGGAATTGCTATTTCACAATCATCGGAATTTTCAATAATAAAACCCACAAGTTCCTTGCTGAGGAAAGGCATATCACAACTCACCACAAAATTCTTGTCAGTACTGCTGCATGATAAGGCCGTTAAAATCCCACCCATTGGGCCACAATTCTCGATAATATCTCTATATACTTTGTATCCCAGGTTATCGTAATTACTACCGTTACTTATTATGATAATATCATCTACTTCAGCTCTCATGGCTTCAATGGCTCTCTCAACAATCCTTTTCCCATCGACCAAGAGCAGCCCCTTATCGGTTCCCATTCTCGAATTTTTACCGCCTGCCAAAATCACTCCAGTCACCTTGCTCTTCTTCACGTTATCAAAAGTTTAATACAAGCCAATGTCAATACCACCGCGAGTATTCTTTTCAGTACTAAGTTATTGAATTTTTTGCTTCCAAGATAGGCACCGGCAAATCCCCCCGCCAAGGCAACGGCAACCCACAGATAAACCGAGGGGTCAATCCCGATACCGGTACTGAACATTCCCGCAAGCCCAGCTATGGAATTCACCAAAATAAAAAGCGCGGAAACCGCCGCGGTCTGTTTCATGTTTCCCCAATGCAGTAAGAGAATTACGGGCGAAAGAATGATACCTCCCCCAATCCCGATCATCCCCGATAGAACTCCAATTATCCCTCCGGTAAGCAATGCCAATGGCAGGTTGATTTCCTTTTCAGGGCCCTCCGTTTTTCCAAAAACCCCAAAAAATCTCAGAATAGGAAATATCAAAATTACCCCTAGAATTTTTTTGTAAATCATAGGATCCAAAATTATATAACCTCCAATAAAAGCCATGGGAATGGATGCTATGGCAAAGGGGGAAAACAATTTCCATCGAAAATGTCCTGTTCTGTAATAATGAAAGAAGGAAATGGAGGAAACAAAAATATTCATTATCAGCGCGGACGATTTCATCATTGCCGGAGCCATTACTCCAAACAAAGCCATTAATGCCAAATAGCCGCTCGCTCCCCCATGGCCAACGGACGAATATAAAAAAGCCACCATAAAAAGCAGGAGAAGAAAAAAAACTGGATAGGTTGTTACAATCTCTAACATGCTTCTAAAAGATCATTTTCCATTCCTATTAAAATGAACAATATTATCTGTTGTAAATCAAATGCACCTCCACCATTTCCCCTTTTTCCACCCTCCCTTTGTCCGCTGGCAGGTAAATAAGACAATCAGCCAAGGCGAAAGACCCAATATTACTCGATTCCTGTCCTTCGAGCACCTTCACTTTCCCCTCTGATGTTTTGCCTTTCAGAAAAAGGGAGAGTCCTTCTTTCTTCGCATAATCGGATGTAATTGGCAGCGTTTTTATATTTGGAAATACCTCCGTAAACCCCTGCATAATCCTCAGTGCCGGCAGAACGTATTCATAAAAACAACTCAATGCACTTGCAGGATTACCCGGCAAAGCAAAAATCAAACAGTCATCCGTTTTTCCGAAGAACATCGGCTTCCCGGGTTTTTGGGCAATTTTGTAGAAAATGTTTTCCACTTCAAGCTCCTGCAAGCACTTCCCGACAAAATCATATTTTCCAACGGAAATTCCGCCAGAAACCAATACAACATCTGAGTTTTCAATAGCAAAAGCGAGGGAGCTTTTTGTAACAGCTTCATCATCGCCAATGTTTGAAACACGGGCCGCAACAATACCGATTGATGCAAGAGCAGCTTTTAAAGCGAAGGAATTCGATTCATATATCTGTCCGTTTCCGAGTTCTTTTCCGGGCTTTTGCAATTCATTGCCTGTAACAATAATTGAAACTTTTGGTTTTGGGAAGACTGAAACTGAAGGAATTCCAAGTCCTGCCAGAAAGCCAATGGCTCCGGGATTGAGGACGGCTCCCTTATGCAGCGCAATATCGCCGATTTTGATTTGGGAACCTTTTACTCTTATGTTCGCACCCCTCATCAAAGGCGAACCATCGGAAACAATTGTTCCCTTTTCTATAGAAACCCTTTCCTGGATGATCACCGTGTCCGCTCCCTCGGGGATTTTTGCTCCTGTAAATATCTGTACAGTCTGTCCCTCGGAAATCTTTCCCTGAAATGGATTTCCAGCCGGAGCTTCCCCGATGATATCAATTGCTTTTTGCCCGTGAATATCCGAATGAAAAACAGCAAACCCGTCCATCGCGGATTGATCGAATGGAGGATAATCAATAGGAGAAAAAACAGCCTCGGCCAAAACCTGATTTAAAACCCCTGAAATTTCCAATTGTACCGGAGAAAGGGATCTTGCGGTTCCAATAATTAATTTTTTAGCTTCTTCAACTGAGATCATATAAAATAAAATTACTTAAAATTTATGTAATAATTTCCATATCCGATGTCTTGCCGTTGAAGTTTTATGCCCAACTGTCCATACGTCTCTTAGCCAGCGGACTTAATAAAAATCGCAGGTAAAAACAGTACGGTCAATCTTTAGGATTATTTGGTCTATTTACTTCAGCCTTTCAAATTTAGCTTGAAAGAAACGCAGGTATTTTGGTTCGTAAACCATCTTCAATCCTTTTATCTTCTTCCGTTTGTCATAAACCATCGCCGCAGATTCTGCCACCACATCCATATGGGCTTGGGTATAGACCCGTCGTGGAATTGTAAATCGGACGAGCTCCAATTTTGGATAATAATTTTCGCCTTTAGCATTTCTACCCGCAGAAACTATTCCTCTTTCCATTGTTCTTACACCCGAATCCAAATAGATCTCGGCTGCCAAGGTTTGGGCCGGAAATTCATCCTGGCTCAAATGGGGCAAAAAGGCCTTCGCATCTATAAAAACGCCGTGGCCCCCAATAGGTTTTACAATTGGAATACCGTATTCAATCATTTTATTGCCTAGATATTCCACTTGTCCCACTCGTGCTCTCTGGTGAAAATCGTTTACACTTTCCTTGATCCCAACTGCGATAGCTTCCATATCTCTTCCGGCTAGGCCTCCGTACGTATGCAAACCTTCATAGACGACCACTAAATTTCGGGCTTCTTCATAAACATCCCAATCGTTGGTTGCCAAAAAGCCGCCAATATTTACCAAGGCATCTTTTTTGGCACTCATAGTGGCGCCGTCGGTAAGGGAGCAAATTTCTTTTACAATGTCTTTTATTTTTGCATTTTCATATCCCTTTTCTCTTTGCTGGATGAAATAGGCATTCTCCGCAACCCGTGTCATATCGTGGATTATCAGGATTCCATGCTTATGGGTATATTTTCTTAGGGCCTTCAAATTTTCCATACTTATTGGCTGTCCCCCGGCCATATTCACATTGGTGGCAATACACACATAGGGAATTTTGGATGCTCCATGCTTTTTAACCAAATCTTCCAATTTACCCAAATCGACATTTCCCTTAAACGGGAATTCATTTGTTGGGTCGTGCGCTTCATCGATGATGATATCCTCAAATTTTCCACCAGCAAGTTCTTGATGTAATCGGGTTGTCGTGAAATACATATTTCCGGGGACGATATCTCCTTTCTTGATCAATATCTGCGAAAGGATATTCTCCGCGCCCCTACCTTGGTGGGTTGGGATTATATATTTGTAGCCATAGTATTCCTTGATGGCTTTTTCCATATTGTAAAAGCTCTTACTTCCGGCATACGCCTCATCCCCAGTCATAAAAGCTGCCCATTGGTTATCGCTCATCGCATTGGTGCCGCTATCGGTCAACAGGTCGATATACACATCTTCTGCATGCAATAAAAAAGTGTTGTAGCCCGCTTCTTTGAGTGCTTTTGCCCTCTGGGTCCTGGTGGTCATTTTGAGAAGTTCAACCATCTTCATTCTATAGGGTTCTGCCCAAGATCTTTTTTCTAATTTTGCCATGTTTTTATTTATTTATAGGTTCAAAATGCGCTGTAAAATGCCTTAGAAAAGGCGGTTCATAAGTAATTCTATATCCGTTCCTTCTATCCTTCAATTCTAGGATATCATCAAAAATATCCAATACGTAGTCTATATGGCTTTGGGTGTAAACGCGTCTAGGAATGGCCAATCGGACCAATTCATTTGCAGCCGGGATCAATTTCCCATCTTCGTCGTATTTTCCGAACATCACACTTCCCACCTCCACGCAGCGAATGCCGCCTTTTAGATATAGGTCTAGCACCAGAGCTTGCCCAGGATACTCTTCCACTGGAATATTGCTGTATAGCTTCTTGGCATCTATATAAACCGCATGCCCACCTATAGGCCAAACCACAGGAATGCCTCTGGCGCGCAAACGTTCGCCGAGATAGGCTGTGCTTTTGATTCGGTAATGCAAATAATCCTTGTCAAAAACCTCCACCAACCCAATGGCCATGGCCTCCATATCCCTTCCCGCCAAGCCGCCGTAGGTAGTAAAGCCTTCGGAAATGATCAATAGGTTTCTACACTTTATGGATAATGCTTCGTCTTTCACGGTTAGCAATCCCCCAATATTTACCAATCCGTCCTTCTTGCCACTCATTACAAAAGCATCGCCCAAATTCAACATTTCCCTAGCGATTTCCTCATAAGTTTTATCCGAATAGGCCGCTTCCCTATGTTTGACGAAATAGCTGTTCTCGGCAATCCTACAGCCGTCAATTACCATCATAACGCCGTGCTTATCGCAGATTCGCCGTACCGCTTTCATATTTTCCATGCTTACGGGCTGGCCACCGGACGAATTGTTGGTTACGGTCATGATCACCGCGCCAATTGCTTCTCGATTGTTTTCAACAAGTAGTTTTTCAAGTTTGTCCAGATCAATATTCCCTTTAAAAGGCAAATCACTTTCATTGTCCTTCCCCTCTGCACAAACAATATCAATTGCCCTTGCGCCTGTGTATTCAATATTCGCACGCGTAGTATCAAAATGGGTGTTGGAGATAAACAATTTTCCCGGACCACCGAAAATGCTGTATAAAATCCGTTCCGCTGCCCGGCCCTGATGGGTTGGAAGAATATATTCCATTCCTGTAAGTTTCTTGACCACTGCCTCCAAGTGCTCCCAGCTCCTCGCTCCAGCATAACTCTCATCACCCATCATAATACCACTCCATTGCTTATCGCTCATGGCTCCTGTTCCGCTGTCCGTCAATAAATCGATAAAAACATCATCCGACCGAAGTAAAAAAGTATTGTACCCAGCCTTCTTCAACGCTTCCTTGCGATAGGCTTCTGTGGTTACAGTTAAAGGTTCTACCATTTTTATCTTAAATGGCTCGGTCAATGTTCTCATTTTTTCACTCATAGTTTTCTGGTTTTATTTATGGATGCTAAAGTTAAGTAATTTATTATAATAGGATGTTTTTGTCCGTATTTCATTTATTGAAATTTATAGGTCAAGGAGAAGTAATAACTTAGATGGGAAACTTCTAACTAAGGTAACAAGGTTGGATTGGTTTAACTATCTACAATTTACTAGGGTAATAAGGAGGAAGAAGTTCGGCGCTGTGTAATTTCTTACTGAGGTAATAAGGTTTAAGGGAGTTTAAAAAATCAACTTTTCACCAATATAATAAGGTGGAGTGGGTTAGCAATTTGCAATTTCTCACCAAGGTATAAGGTCAAATAATTTTAGTTATGTGCAATTCCTTACTAAGGTAATAAGGTTGGATGGAGTTTAGCTATCTACGATTCCTTATCAAGCTAATAAGGTGAGAGAAGTTTGGTTCTGTGCAATTTCTTACTGAGATGATAAGGTGGGGAATGTGGCAAGATTTTACGGTAATAATTTCGTTTGAACAGACTTACCAAGTAAAATTAAGGATAATAGAGTGGATACTTCATGAAAATATTAATTTAACAAAAAACCTTATTACCTTAATAATCAGACATAAGAGCAAACAAGTAACCTTATTACCTTAATAAATCAAACAACATAAGAGCCAAACAAGTAACCTTATTACCTTAATAATCAAACAACATAAGAGCAAACAAGTAACCTTATTACCTTAGAAATCAAACAACATAAGAGCAAACAAGTAACCTTATTACCTTAGTATTAAAGAGAGTTAACAAAAAACCTTATTACCTTAATAAATCAAACAACATAAGAGCTAACAAAAAACCTTATTACCTTAATAATCAAACAACATAAGAGCAAACAAGTAACCTTATTACCTTAGTATTAAAGAGAGTTAACAAAAAACCTTATTACCTTAATAATCAAACAACATAAGAG
>JBARWQ010000092.1:0-5112 GCA_049646885.1 Aequorivita sp.
CCCAATTAACCAATTAACCAATCCCCAATTAACCAATCCCCAATTAACCAATCCCCAATTAACCAATCCCCAATTAACCAATCCCCAATTAACCAATCCCCAATTAACCAATTAACCAATTAACCAATTAACCAATTAACAAAAAAGTTATGGCAAAAATCAAACACAACAACTTTATCGATTCAGTCGACGAAGTTATAAGCAGCGCAAAAGACCAAGGAGTAATCCATCTCTATGCAGATGGCCCCTCGCTTACCGGTCGCAAAATAAGTATTGAAAATAGAGAAATGTTCCACTTCGGCACCACCGGTTATCTAGGTCTCGAGCAAGATATCCGTTTAAAGGATGCTGCCTCAAAAGCCATTTACGATTATGGCACCCAGTTTCCGCTCTCAAAAACCTATATCTCCCATCCGCTCTATGCCGGTCTTGAGGAGAAGTTATTTCAAATGTACAATGAGCCAATTATTGTGACCAAAAATAGCACCTTGGGTCACTTGGCGGTAATCCCGACCGTGGTAAGAGATGAAGATGCCGTTATTCTCGACCATCAAGTTCACTGGTCAGTTCAAAGTGCTACACAAATATTGAAAACCCGCGGGGTTCCAGTTGAAATGATTCGGCATAATAACTTGGATATGCTGGAAACTAAAATAAAGGAACTAACTAATAAAGCAAATAAAATCTGGTATATGGCCGACGGCGTGTATTCCATGTACGGTGATTTTGCCCCGGTGGAAGCTCTTATGGCCCTCTCAAATAAATATCCCCAATTGCATCTTTATTTCGACGACGTTCACGGCATGAGTTGGAGAGGGGAGAAGGGCACAGGCTTTATAGCCTCCCACTTTTCAGAATTGCCAGAAAACATATTGCTGTTCACAACCCTAAGCAAAACCTTCGGCGCCAGTGGCGCAGTAGTAGTTTGTCCGGATAAAAAACAACATCAAACAATAAAAAATTTCGGTGGCCCACTGACGTTCTCTGCCCAATTAGAACCCGCCTCAGTTGCCGCGGCAATTGCCTCCGCAGATATCCACCTGTCAGCTGAAATATACCTCCTTCAAAACCAACTTCACGAAAGGATTACGTATTTCAACCTACTCCTCGCGGCCACCGATTTACCTCTTATCGACAAAAATGAGTCTCCCGTATTTTATATAGGCACCGGCATGCCTGCCACGGGCTACAATTTTGTAAAACGCATGATGAATGAAGGTTTTTTTGTAAACCTCGGCTTATTTCCCGCCGTCCCCGTAAAAAATACCGGGGTTAGGATCACCATTGCCCGACACAATCAGAAAGAGGATATAAAGCTGCTTGTCGACGCTATGGAACACCATTATCCATTGGCCCTGGAAGAAAGCCATACCACCTTACAAAGAGTTGCCAAGCTCTTCCGCATAAATATAGATTCAAACACAAAACCGAAGGAAAATAATTCGGAATTGTACCTGTCCTATCAAACCTCCATAAAGGCAATCGACAAGGACTTTTGGAATGCGTATGTGGGCTCCAATAATTGTTGCGATTGGAATGGGATTAAGTACTTAGAGGATTCCTTTTCCAATAATTCTGAAAAAGAACACAATTGGCAATTCCATTATTACATCGTCTTCGATGTCCAAAATATACCAGTTGCAATCTGCTTCTTTACCACTGCCATATGGAAAGACGATCTTTTGGCTCCCTCCCAAGTCTCCGAAAAAATGGAGGGGAAAAGAGAAACTGATAAATACCATGCCACTCAACTGGTAACCTCCATGGGTTCCCTTTTTTCCGAAGGCCCCCATCATTACACCAATTTAAACCATGCGTCGTGGAAGGAAGCCTGGCGAAAAATTTTGCTCCACCTCGAGGAAACAACCCATAACATCCAATCCAGTATTACAGTTTTAAGAGACTTCAAAGAAACCGATGCTGCCCTTAATGCCTTTTTCAACGAACAAGGTTTCGTAAAAATCCAAATGCCAGATGCCTGTCTCATCCCAAAAATCAATTGGAAAGATAAAACCGGATACCTACAACAATTGTCCGCTAGGTCCGCAAAGCACTTTAGAAAAGACATTGAACCATTTATCGATGCCGTTGAAGTCGTTATAAAAAAAGAGCTGCCAGCACCAATTCTTGATCAATGTTACGAACTTTATAAAAACGTAAAGAACAGAAACTTAGCTATAAACACCTTTACTTACCCTTTAAAAGTATTTACTCAAATGAACATCAACAAAAACTGGGAATTTATACTCTTATATCCCAAACAAAGAGAAAATCTAGATGTTGATCCTTCCCCCTTAGGAGTAATGTTCTGTTATAAAAATCGCAATAAGATTTATGTGCCATCTCTAGTAGGCTTGGATTATAATTTAAATGACAAATTTCAAACCTACAGGCAACTCCTATATCAAACAGTATTGGCAGCCACATCCCACAATTTTGAATCCATCGATTTTGGCATTTCCGCAAATTTCGAAAAGAAAAAAATAGGAGCTACCATTGTGCCCATGTACGGTTTTTTACAAGCCGAAGACAACTACTCCCTAGAAAGACTAGAAACCCTCCGATAACCCCCAAAAATAAGCCCCCATTCCCCAATTAACCAATCCCCAATTAACCAATTAACCAATCCCGAATTAACCAATCCCCAAACAATAAGCACCAAATACCAAGCACCAAATACCAAAACCCAAACAAAAACCCTCAATTAACCAATTAACCAATTAACCAATCCCCAATTAACGAATTAACCAATCCCCAATTAACCAATCCCCAATTAACCAATTAACCAATCCCCAATCCCGAATTAACCAATCCCCAATTAACCAATCCCAAATTCACCAATTAACCAATCCCAAATTCACCATTTAACCAACCCACCATGAGAACAAAAATCAACAATTTCTGGAAAACATTCCTCGCCGTCCAATTCGATTTCTTCATCGCAAAAAAGACAGGCAATTACGAACTAGGATATGAATCCTACACTCAATTAGGCGTCGCCATGACTGAGATAGAAGAGGAAATGGGCTTTTTGATAGTCTATGTAAGCAACAAAAAAGAAAAGGCTCGAATTTATTTTATAACTCGCGGAAAAGTGCATTTAAAAGAACTGGCTGCCTTGATAGTTTCTCAAGCCCCGATTTTAGAAGCTTGGGATTTTCAAGCGGGCCTTCCGGCGTATCGCGGTTCCACGACATCCTTGTGGTCTGAATTCAAGTTTTTCGGCGATGATGTTTACGTAAAGCAAGTATATGTTAGCGTTCATAATATTTCCAAAACCTATCATAAGATCCATCTCACAATTTATGTCGATATGAATAAAAGCTTTTCAAAATCCCAGCTTAGGCCCGTAATGGAAACCTTTTTAAAGGTGTTTCTTGGGGAAGACGATTACTTCCGGCATATTGGAAGAATCAGAATGGTAAGACGAAAATTTAGCAAAATAAATTTTAGTCCCGTGGAGGAGTTAAAAAACCTGATCGCCTACAAATCCGTCAACTGATCTTTTGAGAGCTATCATCGCCAGGTACGCAAGGTCACCAGGACCAAGGATGCCTTTTCCTGCGATTTGACCTACTAAATCTTATATATCTGGTAACGATAAACATCCAGAAAAAATGGACAATTCCAATGTCCAATTGGAGTTTGACAATCCAACAGCTTTATATTTGATTTGTGAATCGAATCGATTTGGATATCAACAGGAACTAATCATCAGGTGGCGCCGACGCTATGTCTCATTTCAAAATTGGTCAAATCTTGCATTTGACCAATTTTGAAGCGAACCAAAAATGAATTGGACAGAATTTAATTTACACAACCAACTGACTTTTTAATCCCCTCCATCCCTTCATTTACATAACCTTGGCACTTTCCCATGTCAGTAAATAAGTACAACCATTTATCTAAAAATGGATGTAAAATGTTAAATCGGGCGAATTATTTTGCAAACGTCCCTATGTTCAAAACAGAGAGAGCTACTTTCAACCACAGAGAGAGCTATGTTCACCCACAAAGAGTGCTACGTTCATGCGCACTTAATGTATTGTTCATGGGGGTCTAGTGCTACTCGAGTGCTACGTTTACTCTACTCGAGAGCTACTCATCCCCTAGTATCACCCTAGTATCGCCCTACTATCGCCCTTATTTTTGCCCCCCAAACAGCCAATGGATTGTTAAAATTTTAACATTCATCCTTATGCACGACGATGAAGAAAATAAAGAAACCTACAATTTCCCAAAAAGACCTCTCCCTACCAGAGTTGTGATATACCCCAAGGACATCCAACAACTCACCGGCAAGTCCTACCGCCATGCCCTTAACCTAAACCAAGAAATTAGAACCTACTTCCACAAGAAAAAGCATCAATTCCTCACCATCTACGAATTCGCCGACTACACCGGCATCCTCCCCGAAATCATCCTCACCCACCTCAAATAACCAAGCACCTCCCAACTGCCCCTGGCAACTGCCAACTGACCTAAGACGTCGGTCGGCTCACAAAACTGCCCCAACTCCTCAACTCTTCAACTTCTCAACTCTTCAACTCCGCTGGCGCGGGCGTCCCGCCCGTGCCCCTCTACCGGTTTAGCGGCAGCGCTCTAAATCTGTATCGAAACCGCAATGCCCCTTCCCCTTTTAGGGGCGCAGGGGCAAGACGAAAGCCAAGGTGGCTGAGCTTTGCCGTAGGAGGAGCCTGCCCGTAGGAGGAGCTTTGCCGTAGGAGGATGAATTTCAAAAGCAGCCGGCCCTTCGATACATCCGCCCAAGGGGAATTTTCCCTTTTATTGATGCTTTCCTCAGGGGCGGACACTCAGGGACCTGTGTGCACGTCATTAAAAGCACACTCGCCCATTGTGGTCGGACTGCCATCCAAAACATTCTTTTAAGTCACAATGCCGCTTCCCCTTTAGGGGCGCAGGGGCAAGACGAAAGCCAAGGTGGCTGAGCCTGCCCGTAGGAGGAGCTTGGCCGTAGGAGGATACCTTTCAATAGCAGCCGGCCCTTCGATACATCCGCCGAGGTTTACCTGCCGGAGGCACGGCGGACACTCAGGGACCTGTGTGCACGTCATTAAAAGCAAACTCGCCCATTGTGGTCGGACTGCCATC
>JBARWQ010000093.1:0-38998 GCA_049646885.1 Aequorivita sp.
TGTGGTTATAATCATTTAAGATACTGATTCCCAGGTTATTAACCCGACTTTTTAATCATTATTTCATTGATTTTCAAGAGATTATATCAACAATATTTTGTTGATAACCAACCCTTGATTCGCATTAATAGTATTTTAAAATGACCCAATTCAATCACTTTCAAGACGAAAACCTTACTCTAGACGATTTCTATCGGGAAGCTTGGGTGCGTTGTCCGTCCTGTGAGAAAAAGGCAATTGCCAAAGCAGACCTCGAGACTACAACAGCGAGACTATTTTGTGTGCATTGCGGTTATAATAAAGAAACAACGACCGCATTAATAAAAAACGGGACTATAAAAATGGCAGCTCATCACTATTTTGAGGCCGAACTTTGGTTGAAAGTCAGTTTTAAGAAGGAAGTTTTCTGGGCGTTAAATGATAAACATTTGGAATATTTGGAGCGCTACAGTAGTGCTGCCCTGCGGGAACACACGGACAGGACACATTTTACGCTTTTAGAAAGACTGCCGAGATTTTATCATGAAGCTAAGAACAGGGAGGGTTTGCTGAAAATTATTGCAAGACTGAAAAACAAATGATTATTGAAGCTTCGATCTTCTGTTCAGGAAGCAGATGTTTAATTGAAACTCTTCCGTGTAAAACCCGGGTGCAGGTCTTGTTTTTCTGCTTATGACCTTTTACTATTTGGCAGCGCTTAAAAGATCAACACAATTATTTCAAACGAAAGTAAGTATCGATAAAAATTTTAAATGGAAATTTTCTTTACTTGTATTGGATAAAAATATTTATATTTCCTCAAATTATTGATATAACACAAAAGCTCCCCATTTAAAAGGATCCGCAGCGTACTTCTTACTCATGGTTAATTGAGCCTTATTAAAGGACTGTTCGACGGAACTACCAACAATCCAATCTTCATAAAACAACATCATAAACTCAACGGTTTCAGTATCGGGAACCTGCCATAATGTAGTGATTTGATATTGCACTCCAGCCATTTTTAAAGCCCTTTGTAGGCCCATCACTCCTTCGCTCCCATTGACATCACCAAGACCTGTTTCACAGGCACTTAATACTACCAGTTGCGTTTTGCTAAGATTCATAGTCGAAATTTCTTTGGCCAATAAAATGCCATCTTCTTCTTCATAAGGATTGCCGCCATTTTCCCAGGCATAATTCCCACCGGCTAATAGTAACCCAGAACGATACATAGGGTCTTCATTGGCTTTATATACATTTTCAGTATGAAAGTTTATTTCTTCGCGTTTTGTTTCCATTGGAATATAAAACCCATGGGTTGCTATGTGAAAAACAGAAGGACTCTTGGTTAAAGCCGATTTAATATTCTTTTCAGTTGCTTTTTCCTCACTAAAATAAAAAGTTTCTTTTTTGGCAGCCTTCAAAAGAGATTCGATTTTTTGGGATTCAATTTTAGTGCCCTCCAGATAAGTCCATGTATTCCCTCGCAAGCCTCTTCGAGCAGATGCACTAAAATCAAATGTATCTTTAATGGCTTCCTTATTTGTTGCTTTGTAGTCATAATTAATGCCACCAGCCAATAAAAAAGAAGTTGGCGTTGTGTCGGTTTTTTCAAACAACAAATCAGTAAGGCTCAACATATAATTGATTTGGTACTTTTCGCCTAAGTATTGGCCCGTTCTATCTTGCATCGCTGCAAAAGATACTTTGCTTAAATGCCCAGTTGGTGAAAGATAGACAGTTTTAATATCCTTTAAATGAGGAATAAGCTTTTCCCAAACCAGATCATAAAGATTGGTATTGGAAAATTCATTATTGATAGGTTCAGCTCCCCGTTTTAGATAATTTGTATTTATAGCCGATGGGTTGGAGGTTGAAACATCAGCGATTTCCAATAGTTCTTTTTCGGTAAATAAAAGAACCATTTTGGGGGTGGTTAGTTCGCGTTTAATTATATAAGCAGCGTAATAAACTGTATCGGTTTCTTTCTCTCTATGAAAATTGAAATGCGTAAAATCAATAGCTACTTCCCCTTCTTTTAAACTTTTAGCAATGTCTTTATAACTGGCGAATAATCCCTCCTTTAATTCCTTAAAGTCCTGTGACTTTTCCAATAAATGTGTTTCTGCAACTTTCGCTTTCGCTTGATACTCTGAAAGTAAAGGATTTTGATTTATGATCGGTTTAGCTAATTCCTTATTTACTAAATTCTGGTACAATTCGAACTGTTCAACCGTAAGTAATATTTCGGGATCTTTGGATGACTGCAATTTTTGTTTAAGCAGATTGGCACTTTTTAACCCAAGTCCTTTGTAAAATAAAATATGTTCCCAAGCTTTAACTACATTATTTGGGTCCGTATCGGGAAGTTGAAGGAGTAAGCTTTGCAAAATATCGGTATTATAAAAATTCTGCTTAATTAAACTTGCTTTGGATTCCTCCGTTAAACCAAATATATTATTAGCTAAATTTTTTTTGTTCGACTCAATACCCTTTAAATAAATGGATAAAGATTTTTCATATTCACTCCGTCGTTTATACAATCCTCCCAGATTATTTAAGCGATTTGCATATTCAGAATTTTCTTTTCCCAGACTTTTCTCGGTGATTCGCAAGGCTTCTAGCTGCAAAGGCAAAGCTTTGTCATACTCACCCATTTCTTTATAAAGATTTGCCAAGTTGTTCAAATAATTCCCATAAAACAAATGGTTTTTGCCTAAGGTTTTTTCTACACTTTTAAGACCTTCTAAATACAGAGCTAAAGATTGATCAAATTTTCCAGTCTCTTGATAAAGTATAGCAACATTATTCAAAAGAGCGATATACTCAGGATGATTTTTGCCCAGAGTTTTTTCTGTATTTACAAGAGCTTCTTTATATAATGGTAGTGCCTTATCATATTCTCCGATTTTCTGATACACTAATCCTAAGTCATTTAATCGTCCGCCATAAACGGCCGAATTTTTACCAAGACTCATTTCTGTATTTTTCAAAGCTTCCTGCCACATTGTTATAGCCTTGTCATTTTCTCCCATACTAAAATAAAGACCAGCAATATTACTTAATTGGGCTCCATAGCTCAAATGTTCCTTACCCAGCGTTCTCTCCACCTGTTCTAGGGATTTTAGAAACAACGGAAATGCCTTAGCATAATCGCCCATTTTTTCATAGATTACTGCTAAGTTGTTGAGCGAAACCCCATAATTAGGATGATTTGTGCCTATGCTCTTTTCCGTAATTTCCAGCACCTCCAAAGCTAGAGGCAACGCATTATCGTAATCAGCTAAATTTGTATACAATCCTGATAAGCCGCTTAAAATATCGCCATATTGGTAATGATCTTTTCCAAGGCTTTTTTCGGTATTTTCACGTGCTTCAAAAAACAAAGACAGAGACGTTTTATAATCGCCTAAATAATAATAGGATAGTGCCAAATCGTTTAATAAAACACCGTAATAAGAATGGTCTTTTCCGAGATTTCTTTCTCCATTTTGAAGAGCTCTATTAAAAAAGGGCAGAGCTTTGCTATATTCTCCCATCCCAAAATAGGATCTACCTAAACCTGTCAATATATTTCTGTATGCATCATTATTTTCTCCCAAACTTTTTTTCGTTTTTTCCAAAGCATTCTGATACAAGGTCAAGGCTTTGCCAAATTCACTTTTATTACTGTAGGCTACTGCCAAATTGTATAAACGATTTACATATTCTGGATCTTCTGTACCCAAGCTCTTTTCGGCATTTTCTAGCGCATTCTTATAAAAAGACAGTGCTTTATCGAAATCCCCCATCCTGCTATAAGCTCCAGCCAAATTATAGAGAATCGTTCCGTATGCAGAATGTTCTATACCTAAGGAATTTTCACAAATTTCCAGCAACTGCAAATAATCTATAACGGCTTGGTTAATATCCAATCGTTCTTCAATTACACAATTGGTCCGCAGAATTTCAATCCAATTTTCTTTATCCCAATTTTCTACTTTTGCCAATGCAATGCCGGCCTTGATTGTTTTTTTCGCTTCCGTGTATTGTTGGTCATTATATTGAGCCACAGCTTGATCGTATAAATCATTTGCGCTTTGTGCTTTCAGGGAAATTGAAAACAAAAAAACCAAAAGAGAAACCAAGACTAGCTTTACCATATCTTTATTATTATTTAATAAATTTAGTTAAAACTATCTAAAAGTCCACTAAAAAGAGAGCCTTGGAATCCAGTATTTTTCAGCCTCAATTTCTTCAAATTTCACCATAACAAGAGCTCTAATATGCAAGTATCATATATATAGAATCCCACAATAATTGTTTACTTCATCAATGATTTTCCTATAAAACTTTACCCTCAATTCAATTTCTTACCTATATTTATTGAAAAATAGCAGATATCAAAAAGTTGGTCAAATATATTCTATCTATAATAGACTGGTTGAGACTTTACTTGAATAGGTATCTGACCCTGTTCACCAAGGGTATAAACACTTTCTATAAATCTTCCTATTTCCCATACTTTTTAAAAAGCACGATGTCGCTAATATTAGTGGTTCTTTTGTCCTTTCTGACCTATTACTATATGAACGCTCCCATAAGTGATAATGCTTTTAATCGATTGTCCACTAAAATAAATATTTATTATAACGATTGGTTTGAATCTAATAAAACCCCAGAAAACGAGCTTAAAAACGTATTATTAGTAAATATTTCTAATGACAAGGAACTTGTAATGGTTAAGGAACGTCTTCTTCCCAAAGGGGAAATAGCCATAACCGACCGAGCCAAATTGGCTCAATTCTTACTGAAACTGCAAAACAATCATAAATACGTATTCTGTGATATAATTTTTGATGAGAAATACAAATCCCCCAATGACTCACTCCTACAACTTGCATTTAATAAAACACAGCGAATAATTATTCCTGCTCCAACATTAAACGATTCGACTACGCCTCCACTATTTGATGTAAAATCTGGCACCTCCCATTATAAAACTTCGCTGGAGTCAAATAGGTTTATGAAATACACTTTTTCCGAGAGTAATTTTCAAAAAAGCGTGCCGCTCACCATGTATAATGATATTTATGAGAAGGATATAGTGAAGCGAAGATTCGGGTATTTTTCTGATGACAAACTCTGTCTTAATTCCATAGTTCTCAATTATAAAATAAGACTGGTTAAAAAATATAATGAGGAAACCAACAACTTACAGATTCTAGAGTTAGGCGCAGATGTTTTGGATGGCGGGCAGGATGAGGGCCAATTTGAACAATTGGTAAAAGATAAGATCATTTTAATTGGAGATTTTGAGGATAGAGACCAACATCGTACTATATATGGCGAAATGCCTGGAGTTTTAATTAGCTATAACGCTTTCTTAGCTTTACGGGATAATGATCATATCTTCCCATTAAGTCTGCTCTTAGTATTGATTTGTGTTTATCTAATCTTTTCTACCGCAATGTTTTTTGGCTGGGATAAAAAGATTTTATCCGGCACAAGTAGATTATCCTTAAGACATATAAAACACAGAAAAGGATTAAATGATTACTTACTTTTATTACCAAAAATGGACGTACTTAGACTTTTTATAGATGCTGGCAAATATTTTGTTTTGTTGAGCATATTAAGCATCTTTATATTTTTGGTTTATGGAATCTACTTAGATTTATTGGCAATGGTTTTTATCTTTACTCTGATAAATGAAATTAGGAATTGGATATTTGAATTTCATAAAAACATTAAAGAATCTAAACAACTAATCAATGAAGAGTAGTTTGAAATGTTTAAGCATAGCAATTCTTATCGCTCTGAGTATTCCCGCCTATGCTCAATTGGAATACAAGGTCACCTATATTCAAGGCATTATAACCATTAAGGATACCAAACTGAAAGTAGGTGATATCTTCCTAAGTACCGATAAAATTGATTTTAAGAATAGCGATGCAATTGTTAAGGTCTGTTGTTCCGGCGAAGGCAAGCCTGTTATTTTTTATGGCGCTAATGTTGAAAAATCTGGAAGTAAATCCCTAAAAGAAAATCAGCAATACCTTTCGTCTTTGGGTTCAAGCAGAGGAGCTACTAAGGAAATGGATATAAACGATTTTAAAAGTTTTCTTGCAACACCAATATTAGGCATAATTGACACTTTAAGAATCCCGATTAATACCCAAGAATATCCAATTAATGATGCTTCGTATTTCTATTTGCGTTTCAATTATAATGGGGAAGAGATAAACAAAAGACTAAGTGTTGAAAACGATGCCGTTTTAATTTCTAATTACATTTTCAATTTACCAAATATCGGCGACATTCAACCCAGTTCCTTACCTGTGTTGTTTTATTATCACAATGCCCTTTTGGAGCAAAGCACACTGATAACCAGTGATTTTTATCCGGTATTTATAGATTCGTCCCAATTAAAACAAGGTCTGGCTCCCGTTTTGTATAATACGGAAATACTCCAAGAAGACAAAATTAAGCTAATCAGCGACTACCTAAAATTGGAATATACTTATGTTTCTTTTACCGAAGATAGCATACTTAATTTCCTGCCTGGAAAATAACCTGCATCCTTCGATTCGGCTTGAGTTCTAGTCATAACGAAGAAATTTGACCCTCCTCTATTATACAATTTTTGTAAACAGTCTTTATCACATCATTTAGGACAGCAACCCAACAAAGAAACCTAAACAACCATTATGTATTTTTAATAATCAAATCCCAGTATGTGTATTATCTCACTAGGACAAAACAGTTAAAATTATAAATTGTGTGAGAAGTTGCAACAATAGATATAAAATTTATATTTACTATATCATTAACAAATGATTATAAAGAGGACAACACTAACTAACATTTCAAAATACTAAATGCTAGGTCACTATGAAACCAATTAGAAATAACACCCTCCGAGGAAAAACCTCCTTCCTTCTCTTCATTTTCCTCTTTTCACTCCTTACGGCTATTGCCCAAACTGAGCCAATATTGAGGTTGCCAATAGGGCATACTTACTTGGTTGATTCTGCGAATTTTAGTCCTGATGGGAAAAGGATTGTATCTGCATCGGGAGATCATACAGCAAAAATATGGGATGCACAAACTGGAATACTTTTGGCGGATTTAACGGGACATTCCGCTGCGGTCATTTCAGCAATATTTAGCCCTAATGGAAGAATGATTGTGACTGCCTCTAAGGATAAAACTGCAAAAATATGGGATGCGCAAACAGGAAAATGGCTCGTTGATATAACCGGGCATTCCAAGGAGGTTAGTTCTGCAATATTTAGTCCTGATGGTAAAAAAATTGTGACTGCTTCTGATGATAATACTGCAAAAATATGGGATGCCAAAACTGGAAAATTGCTGGCCGATATAACCGGACATTCTAAAGGGATTTATTCAGCTATATTTAGCCCTGATGGGAAAAAGATTGCGACGGCTTCGTGGGATAAAACTGCAAAAATATGGGATGCGCAAACAGGAAAAATTCTAGCTGATTTAACGGGACATATCTCTTCAGTCAATTCAGCGATATTTAGCCCTGATGGCAAAAAAATTGTGACTGCTTCATCGGATAATACTGCAAAAATATGGGATGCCAAAACGGGAAAACTTTTGGCTGATTTAGAGGGACATTCTTATAATGTTAATTCTGCAATATTTAGCCCTAATGGCAAAATGATTATGACCGCTTCCTGGGAGAATACTGCAAAAATATGGGATGCCAAAACGGGAAAACTGCTGTCTGATTTAACAGGACATTCCTCTTGGGTTAATTTAGCGAGTTTTAGCCCTGATAGTGAAAAAATTGTGACTGCTTCGTTGGATCACACTGCAAAAATATGGGATGCCAAAACTGGAACACTGCTGTCTGATTTAACAGGACATTCCGACGTGGTTAATTCAGCAATATTTAGCCTTGATGGCAAAAAAATTGTTACTGCTTCTCAGGATAATACTGCAAAAATATGGGATGTTCAAACCGGAACACTTCTGGCTGATTTAAGCGGTCATTCCGATAGAGTTTATTCAGCAATATTTTGTCCTGATGGCAAAAAGATTGTGACTGGTTCTGGGGATAACGCGGCAAAAATATGGGATACCCAAACAGGATCACTTCTGTCCAATTTAGTAGGACATTCTGATAGGATCTTTTCAACCAACTTTAGTCCTGATGGTAAAAAGATCATAACTGTTTCAGATGATAAAACTGCAAAAATATGGGATGCGCAAACAGGGACACTTTTGGTTGATATAGTTGGACACTCCTCTATGCTTGAATCAGCAATGTTTAGTCCTGATGGCAAAAAAGTTGTGACTGCTTCTTGGGATAAGACTGCAAAAATATGGGATACGCAAACTGGAACACTTCTGGCTGATTTAGCAGGACATTCCCGTTGGGTTAATTCAGCAAAATTTAGCTCTAATGGCAAAATGATTGTAACTGCCTCGATGGATGACTCTGCAAAAGTATGGGATACCAAAACTGGAAAACTTTTAATTGATTTAGTCGGACATTCAGATTTTGTTAATTCAGCAGTATTTAGCCCTGATGACAAAAAAATTGTGACTGTCTCGGCGGATAGTACTGCAAAAATATGGGATGCCCATTCCGGAACACTTTTGGTTGATATAATTGGACACTCCTCTCTGCTTGAATCAGCAATATTTAGCCCTGATGGCAAAAAAATTGTGACTGCCTCCCGTGATAATACTGCAAAAATATGGGATGTCCAAACCGGAACACTTCTGGCTGATTTGGTGGGGCATTCCAATTGGGTAAATTCGGCATCATTTAGTCCTAACGGCAAAAAAATTGTCACTGCCTCAATGGATAATACTGCAAAAATATGGGATGTCCAAACCGGAACACTTCTGGCTGATTTGGTGGGGCATTCCAATTGGGTAAATTCCGCATCATTTGGTCCTAACAGCAAAAAAATTGTCACTGCCTCAATGGATAATACCTCAAAAATATGGGATGTGGAAACCGGAAAAATATTGTACACCTTTTTAGCAGTAGAAAACACAGGCTATTTAGTGTACGATGAACACTACCACTATGATGGCACCGAAGCAGCTCGCAAGCTTTTATATTTTACCTGTGGTACTGAAATTATCGAACTCGACCAGGTAAAAGACCAATTATGGGTGCCGGGCATAGTCGAGCGTATTAACCGGGGAGAAGAAATAAATGCCAAAACACTTGCCGATTTGAATCTGTGCGACCTCCTACCTCTTACCGAATCTTTAGAAGAAACGCCAACGGAATACCGCTTTAAAATTACCGAAAGACGTGGTGGCTTGGGCAAAACTGTGTTAATGGTCAATGAAATTGAAGTGAAAAGATACCAAAAGAATGTCTTAAATAAATCAGGAAATGACTATATACTTGTAATACCTAAAAAAGATGTTGAAGTTTTTTTTGTTACTGGGACAATTAATACTGTAGCCATCAAATCATATACTACGGACAATACTATCCCATCTCGTGGAGCAATCGCAACCAATCTCGGAAAAACAAAAACAAACACTCAAACTCCAAACTTATTTGCTGTTATGGTGGGCGTAAGTCAATATAAAGGAGACGAGCTCACCTTAAAATATGCCGCCAAGGATGCTCAGGATTTGTCTTCAGCTATTAAGAAGAGTGCAGGTAAACTATTAAACACGGATGGTAAGGAGCACGTTTTTGTATATAACCTTACTACCGAAAAAGAGCATTACTTATTACCCGAAAAAGCAGCCATCAAAAAGACCTTGGAAGAAATTGGTCAAAAAGCAGGTCCTGATGATATTCTACTTATATTTTTCGCAGGCCATGGGGTTGTGGATCCAACCAATAAACTGTTTTACTTTCTTACTGCCGATGCTTCCAAAGCAACGGTAGACAATGCAGTATGGGATGTTGGTATTAGTCTGGATGAACTCGCAGAGTGGACAAAGCCACAGAACATTAAAGCCCAAAAAAGGATTTTAATATTTGATGCCTGCAACAGCGGTCAGGCCATAAACGACCTCGTTCAGATTGGCGGAAAAGAACAGAATTATCTTGCTGCTCGAAACGATGACAAAGGACAGCAGATCAAAGCCATAGAAAATTTGAACAGCAAATCAGGATTGTTTATTTTATCAGCTTCGGCAACCAATCAGAGTGCTTATGAGATGGGAAGATTTTCACAAGGAGTACTAACTTATTCCCTGTTAAAAACCATACGGGAGCAGCCGGGTATTTTGGAGGATGGCAAATATCTAAACGTAGGTCAATGGTTTAACGCCGCCGAAAAAGAGGTGCAAAAAATAGCCGAAGAAAACGGATTAATGCAGGAGCCACAAAAGGTAACCACTACCAATTTTAATATAGGTATTGTAGATCAGGATGTTATTAATAGCATAGTCCTCCCTACTCAAAAAGCTTTGTTTTCAAATTGTAATCTACAAAATAGCGATGAAGATATTTTTGCCGATGATTTGGGATTGAGTAAACTGATTGACCAAAATCTTTTGAATATTTCCACAAGAGGGAACGGGACAATAAGTTTTGTTGCCAACACTAATACCCCAGATGCGCACACCATTAGCGGAAGATATGAGGTAATTGGAAATACCATCACTGTAAAAATAAATATCCGCCAAAGTAATGAAACCAAATCCCGATTTGAAATGACAGGAAGCAAGGATAAACTGACTGAACTTGCAGAGGCTATTTCTACTAAGGCTGAGTTATTGGTGAAATGAAGTAATATTTAAATGTAAGACTCGACCTGAAAGAATAGAAATGATCCATTATGTTGTATTCGAATATATTCTGAAGGTTTTCGTAATAGTTTACATTGAGAATAGCTCTATGTGATAATTAAGAATCTTAAATGATGCTTCAATATGAAACTAATAATAAATAACATTCTTCGAGAAAAAACATACTTCTTGCTTTGCATTTTCTTCTTTTCAATCTTTTCCGTTTTTTCGCAAACCGAGCCTAAGCTTGTTGAGCCTTCAGAACATACTGATGCAATTCATATAGCAGATTTTAGTCCAGATGGAAAAAAAATTATCACCGCTTCAAGTGACGAAACCGCAAAAATATGGGATGCGCAAACTGGAGCTCTTCTGGCTAATTTAGCTGGACATTCCTCTAATGTCTATTCAGCGATATTTAGCCCAGATGGCAAAATGCTTTTAACTTTTGCTCAAAATGATAGTATTGCAAAAATATGGAATGTCGAAAGCGGAAGATTGTTGGCTGATTTAATAGGACATTACGATATCATCTATACAGCAGCCTTTAGCCCTGATGGAAAAAAAATTGTGACTGCCTCACGGGACGAAATTGCGAAAATATGGGATGTCTCGTCTGGAGAATTGCTAGTCGATTTAATAGGCTATTCTGATTGGGTTACTTCCGCAATATTTAGCCCAGATGGAAAAAATATAGTCACCACTTCAATTGATAAAACTGCTAAAATATGGGATGTCCAATCGGGAAAATTGCTGGCTAATTTAACGGGACATTCCTCTTGGGTTACTTCGGCAATTTTTAGCCCCGACAGTGAGAATATCGTCACTCTTGCTCAGTGGGATAGCATTGCAAAACTATGGGATGTTAAATCTGGAAAACTGCTTGCTAATTTAGCTGGACATTCTGATAAGGTGTGGGCAGCAAACTTTAACCCTGATAGCAAAAAAATTGTAACCTGTTCGGAGGATAATATTGTGAAAATATGGGATTATAAAAGGGGGAAATTAATGTTTGAATTAGATGGAGATACAGCAAATTTTAGCCCTGATGGTAAAAAGATTGTAACCACTTCAATCGATAACACTCCAAGAATATATGAGATCGATACACAAAAATTACTGGTGAGTTTACTAGGACATAATGATAAGGTTTGGGAAGCCAACTTTAGCTCTGACGGCAATAAAATCGTAACCATTTCAAAAGACAAAACTGCAAAAACATGGGATGCTCACACCGGAAAACTCCTATTTAATTTGACACACATCTCAAATGATTCTTATGGTATCAATTCCGCAATATTTAGCTCGGATAGCAGTAAGCTTCTGACAAATGATTTTAATTGTGTAAAAATATGGAGTGCCCAAACTGGAGCACTCTTAGCTGAAATAAAAGGTCGTTAATCATTTGTATCGCTTGTCATTCAGGAGAGGTGGATAAAGACGATTTGGAAAAATATAATGCTAATAATGCAGAAAATTTCATTGTTAGTAAAAGAGGAGCCTTGTAGTGAAAACCAAGGAAGTGAAGGTTGGACTAAAAAATTCCTTTGAACTTATGCAAATGTTATTTGCCGAATTAACAAACGGAACGGAAGCAATGGTAATTAATTCTGGAGGTGGAGTGGAATTTGTCTAAGAAGGAGAACACTGAAATAATGGAGTATTTACGGTATAGTGACTTAATACCAGAGCATTGTTTGGAAAACATCATTCCTGTCGCTAAAAAAATGATTAATGGATTGTGATTCCTGTTTAAAGTCAGACTCTGATGTAATAATGTATTCAACACCTCCACGTAAACCATAAATACGAAGTAAAGCACCCAAGTCCGAAAGTGTGGTAACTCTCCACAGATCGTCGCTAGCAACAGATCCTCCGCCAACTAAATAATAACCTGTACTTTGATTAGACATCCCCTTTTTATTTTGAGTAAAAATTTTAACTTGAGGAGAATTGCTATCAACCAAAAGGTTAGGAATTTTTTGTAAAACAGTAACAGCTAATTCTTCTAAATTCGCAGGTTTCAGTTCTGTAGTTGTTATGCTCACATCCTCAACTGTAGTTCCATTGGTTAATGTTAACTTTACTTGTGAATTTGGTTTAATTTTTTCAAACTCACCAAAAGCTTCTTCCATGTTTCTAATTTCATTGCCGTTAACCTTAGTAAGACCCCAACCAATGTAGTTACTCAATTTAGTAGAAGGATCCGTTCCTTTTAAAAGACTGGAAAGAATAGGGAAGTTGTCAATTAATGCACCTGTAGTCAAGCCTTGTCTTGTCTTTACTATCTGTGATCTTTGTTTAAACTCAACGCCAAAGTATGCACGTGATAATTTCCCTTTTTCGATAATATCGCTCACTATTCTTTGAGCTAAAATAGGTTCCAATGAAAAATTGATTTGTTGCATTAACAAAACAGAGCCATCGGGTGAATTAGCAAAAGCAATTTGAGAATTAATTCCCACAACTTGCCCCGACTCATTAATTAACGGGCCACCACTATTTCCCCAAATTATGGTTGCCGTACTTTGAATAAAACCGAATTTTCCAGTAACTCCATCACGAACACGGTTTACAGCACTTACTATTCCATCAGTTACGGTATATGGATATTCGCCCAGAGGATTTCCGATAGCATAAACTCTTGAAGCAATTTGAGGTAGTTTGTTGGCGAAAACTAAACTGCTAAATTCTTTTCCAGGTGGGTTCACAAATTCCAGAACTGCAACATCATAAAAAGAATCGCCGCCCACAACCTTGACTTCATACTTTTTTCTGTTGTATGAATACACATAAAGACTTCCCGATTCATCTGATGCACTTTCTACAACATGTGCATTGGTTACAATGTATTTCTTTCCGTTTTTTTCCACTACGAATCCAGAACCTGAACTAACTGCATTTGTCAGAACTAACGACTTTGCATATGCCTCTTCAACTATAACTCCCCGAAATCCCATCAAAACTTTCCCTGCCGGTAAGGTTTTTTCTACTGTTACAGTAACTACTGCACTAAGAGAGTTTTCAATTTGATCAGAAACACTTTGAGCATTTGAATTAATATTTCCAGAAATGCTAAGGCAAACAAACAGAAAAATTATATTTTTCATAGAAATGATTTAATGGTTAAATAACAGAAATAATACCCGAGTTTTCTCAAATTAAAGAATAACAACTAAAGCAATAAACTTAATACTTTATATTTAATAAATATTTAGCTATCCCCTCATTTTTTAATTGAATTTTAGATTAAGTTGCCGCCCGAAATGATGACAAAGGTCAACAGATGAAAGCTATGGAAAATTTGAACAGCAAATCCGGATTGTTCATCTTATCTGCTTCTGCAAGCAATCAGAGTGCTTATGAGATGGGGAGATTTTCACAAGGAGTATTGACCTATTCCTTGTTAAAGACCATACGGGAGCAGCCAGGAATTTTAGAGGATGGTAAATATCTAAACGTAGGCCAATGGTTTAACGCTGCCGAAATAGAGGTGCGGAAAATTGGCAAAGAAAACGGATTAAAGCAAGAGCCACAAAAGATGACCGCTAGCAATTTTAATAGCTATTGTAAATCAAGATGTTATTAATAGTATAGAACTACCTACCCAAAAACCTTTATTTTCATATTGAAACCTACAAAATAGCGATGAAGATATTTTTGCCGATGATCTGGGATTAAGTAAACTGATTGACCAGAATCTTTTGGATATTTCCACAAGAGGAAACGGTACGATAAGTTTTGTTGCCAATACCAATACCCCAGATGCGCACACCCTTAGTGGAAGGTATGAGGTAGATGGAAATACCATCACCTTAAAAATAAATATCCGCCAAAGTAATGAAACCAAATACCGGTTTGAAATGACAGGAAGCAAAGAGAAACTCACAGAACTTGCAGAGGCTATTACTACTAAAGCTGAGTTGTTGGTAAAATGAAGTGATTTACATTCAACAAATATCCTCTTTGCTGTAGATTGGGTTTCCTTGAATCATTATTATATCCAGATAAGCTTTCTTACCATAATTTAATAACCGCATTTTTATTTAATTCCCTTAAATCGGGTATTTGCTCGCCATTAGTGGTTTTGAGAACTTCTAAATTTAAATCATCAATAAAAGTATCATTTAAAAGGACGGGGGTTTTTAGGTCTTCTTTATCAAGAAATATTCCATACGACATCAAGTGTTTTTTCAAAACATTGATATAGGAAAGCGTAAAAGCTCCATTGCCCCATTTTAATTTCTCCTGTGCCAAATCAGACCCGGAAGCAGCAGAAAAGACGGAGACACCACTTTTTGATAAAAAGTCAGAAAATAGGGTTGAGATAATCTCCGATATCTTAAACTGCGGAGCCGTGGTGGTAATGACTTTAGCTCCTCTTTTATCATCCTGAACAGCATTTGCAACATTGTGGGCTTCATCCGTAAGATCGATTGTCTTACCGGATTGACAAGCGTCAATCAATAATAATTTATTTTTGGATTTGGAATTTTGCAACGAATTTATAAGCGTTACAAAAGAAATACCTTTTTGGGTAACATCATCGAAATCCATATCAACAGGAGCAAAGTAAAAGTCATTTGTTTTGCTCAATAACCCATGTCCCGCTAAAAAGACCATAATTTGATCTTGCTCTTCGGCATTGTTAAAGAAGGTTTGAAGCTTTTCCTTAATATTTTTTGAACTAGCCTGTTCGTCAATTAGGGTTTCTACAAATACTTTATCAAAGGAAAAAGGGCTCCCATTTTTCAGCACCCCATCTTCATCGAGTAATGTGTTTCTTTCGTCGTTCCATTCGGCTAATTCATTTTTTTCTTCCTTAAAATAAAAATAGGTCTTGCCGTCGTTTATAACGCTTATGTCAACATCCTTGCTTACATCATTATTTCCAATAGATTCACCCCAGAAATTATAAAAACTAATCGCTGTTTGGTTTAATTTTCTATCCTTATGTACAACATAAAACTGCGTCCCCTCTGAATTAATTGACACCCTATCTCCATATTCAATGGTTATCGGAAATCTTATGGGTATGGGATCCTTTTCATCCAAATCCAAATAAAATAAATTGTCACCACTGCTGGTAAAAAATACATACCTGCCATTGGCACTTGCTCCTTTAAGACTTCCAAAGTACCAGTATTCACTTGCGCTCAGCTTATATTGGTGATCGGGGATTATATCTTGATATATGAACATACCATTCTCGGAAAGCTTTATGGGAATTGTCCTTTCTTCTGTAAACATTTTATTTGCAGACTTTCCCTTTTTAATAATTATGGAAGTATCGTCAGCCTCCATTTGAAGCCACTCATTGTTGCGTATAGGAACAAAATTCTTGTATATTAAATCCAAGGGTAGCAATATGTCTATAATCTTTTTTGAACTTAGTTCATACTTTTGCAATTTATCCCCCCTTATAAAAAATCCTGAATTATCTAGACTGGATATAACATCATCGACCGAAGACCCAGTTCCTCCAAAATTTTTAATTTGAATGCTGTCCTGTGTTTTGTTTTTAAAATCCCAGATTATAAATTTCTCGTATTCTAACCATTCTAGCCAGATACTCCCATCTTGGGCAATAGCCTTGTTTTCATAAATTCCTCGAGAATAAGTCCCTAAATACTTAAGATACTCCCAGCTTCTCTCCCCATTTTGGTTGTAGATAGTATACCTTTTCCCTTTAAACTTATCGTCATAATCTGCGAGTTTTTCAGGATTTAACTGACCGTAAATTTGTGCCATTTCGAGTGCATCCTTACCAGGAAATCTCAGTCGGTAGTCTTTATCTTGGTAATTGGCAATCCCAATAGACAAAAAATAAAGATTCGGTTTTTTTCCCATCTTCGTTTCAGTAACTGCAACCGTTGCAACCACTGGTTCATTGTCCAGAATATCTTCTACTTGCTGGACGTAATTTTTTCGAATTTCATCTGCCTGATTAAGTGCCTTTAAATACTCAGGATTCGGTTCTGAGAAAAGGCGGAGAATTGCTTCAGGATTAAAAAATTCTTCCTCTACCTGTTTTAGTGGAACAATCAAACCATTCTTTTGTGCATATAAAAACTGTTCCGCCTTAATGTTGCTAAAAAAATGATTATTTGCATCGGAAAAAACATGCGATTTAAAGTCAGGATGAATCATGAATCCTATGGGCATAGCAGTTTTTGAATCGTAAATTACATTTTTGCCATCTTTCTTATTTAAAATAAATTTGGTTCCATCCTCATTAAAAGAAACAGATTGTGGCGTTTCGTCATTAGGAAATGGGATAACCTCGTTTTTCAATAAAACACCGTGATCGTCCACAAGTATCAATGTAAGAGCATTTCCGATAATCATCGCAAGATTATTTTTGGCCACTGCCATATCCGTAATAGTTGCGCAATTCGGTTTACCTACCGTCACCCGTTTGGCTTCTATATCAATTGAAAATGAAATGCCATCACATTGATTAGCATCTCTTTGAAAATATTTGTTGTTTACGAAAAAACCGGACTCCTCAATACTGACAGCAGAATATCTACCTTCAATAAGCTGTTGGGAATGAAGTATTGACAGTCCTTCTATAGTTCGGATTTCAAGAATGTCATTTTTATCTATGGTTAAAATAAAATTCCCATCATTAGATAATTTACCGAATTTATAATCCCCATCTAAAGCAATACTTATTTTATCCTTGATCAATCCTAGCTTAATTGTTTTATCCGGAGGGTCATTATAAACGATTTCATCACTTAGTAACAATAAGTTTTGAGCGGGGACATAATCTTGTACTCGAATATAGTCAGTGGCAGATTTATTGGCTACAACGCTCACTTGATCCCTTAAAAAGTCATAATGGAAAAGGAAGGGCTGATCCTTATCCGGCTGAGTGTAATCTGTATCTGATGGACTACCATTTATTATTGCAAATCCCTGTTTAGGAAATAGGTCAATTCCAAAGCAATTTATATTGTGATTAACATCTAAGTAGTTTGAGAAATTTAAATTGAAAAATCTGTTTTTGAAGGTGCCTACCTCAAAATATTTTAAATCCATTTTTCCTCTTAAATTTACCGTGTTTTGCAACCCGTCCATTTCGTTAGATGATGGATAAGCCAACCAGCTTCCATTTGACAAAAAAGCAGCTTCGAAGAATCCAGTTACAGCTTGTGGAAAAGTGCTGAGGACCTTTTTCTGGGCATAATCATAAACCGAGATAGATGCTATTTCTTTACCGAATGTGTTATTGGCATAAAGGATGGTTTTCCTTTCCGTATTAATGGCTCCATTGGAAGGATTTAAACCAAATCCTAAATCCACCTCTTGAAGTTTATAATCGTTCCCATTTTTAAGGATGACCAGAGGCTGAGAGTATTGGCTCATAACTGTAATAACATAGCTGCCATTATCATGGCGTGAAATTACTCTAACAGGATCCATTCCTAAATATTCTGTTGTAAAGTCTGGTTTTGTGAAGGCATTTTTAGACAAGTTATAAACTTGAAGTTTACCTTGTTCTTTTTGAACAGTTATGGCAAAAAGAGTATTCTTCTCTTTCTCAAAAATTAAAGAAACAACTGAAAGATTTGTAGGAACAGCGATTTCGTTAATTTCTTGTTTGGTTTCAAAATCAAATAGTTGAATTGATGACTCTCCGCCCAATACCACTTTCGTATATGCAAATTGTTTAAAATCTGCCGATACTTGATAGTTCTTGCCTGACAAAAAACGATATGGGAGAGTTAACGGCATATTGCCGATTACCTGAAGGTCATTGTTATACAATGTAAATGTGAAATCATCAATCTCATTGGTAGGACCAATCACTCCGACAATATCCTCCCACATCATATCTGCAAATTCAATGGATAAGGGAGATTTTTTTTGCTCGCCCGTCAACAAATTCATCATGCCCATCGAGTATTGATAGGAATAGTTGCGAATTAAAAGTGTGTCTTTCTGAAATAATCGCGAGTCTTGAACCCATTCATCCGATGGAGCCATAGTTTGAAGAAACTCATAAGTGTTGGCATCAAATTTTAATACCTTTCCATATTCGTCAGAAGTGTAGATAGATTTGTTGTCTTGGCTATAAATGATATTGGTTATTTTTTCACTGTGATAATCCTTAAATCCAATTTTAAAATCACCCGTTGTCTGAGCTTGCACGCTACATAGACTTAATAAGAAAAAACCAAGTATCGAGCACTTTTTGTAGAATGAGGTTTTCATTTATGATCAGTTTTAGATTACAGGCTGTTTATTAAATAAATTCAATCGATTTTTTATAGCATCTTATCTCTCCTATTGATTAAAAAAGTCTCAACAAAGCAAGAATTATCATTTTTTAGCTATAAAGATATTATCTGATGCCTCTAGTTTAATTGAGCGTTGATATTTTATTTCAAATCGATATTCCGAAGGTTTCAAGTTGGTTCGAACATAGAAAATTCAATTATTTCCTTTAGGGTCAGGGTAAAAATAATTGAATTTTCGGCCCTTTAATATTTCAACCATAATAGCTAGTTTAAACTAGAACCTATCTAATCAATACAAATGCCGCCCACTTATAAGGATCATCAGAATATTTTTCCTTCATGTATTTCTGGGTACTCGAGAAGCTTTCTTCAATATTTCCGGCAGAAAAGAGGCTGGTATAAAAATACTCCATAAACTCGGCAGTTTCGGTATCTGGCACCTTCCAAAGGCTGACGAGCAGATAGGAGACTCCTGCCGCTTTAAATGCCCGTTGGAGGCCAAACACTCCTTCGCTTCCTTTTACATCTCCCAAACCCGTCTCACAAGCCGATAAAACCACAAGCTCCGTGTTGGCCAAGGATAGAAAAGAAGCCTCGTATGCTGTCAAGATTCCATCTTCAGTATTCGGTTGTTGGATTTGGCCCTTCCATGTCTTATTTGCGCCAGCGAACAATAATCCAGAGCGATTCATCGAGTTGTCGCTATGTTTAAAGCTATTGGATTGACTTTCTTTTATTTGCAAGACGTCATCGTACTTCTTAACTATTTCCGGAAAGAAAAAACCATGCGTAGCTACGTGGACTATGCTTGGAGAATTGCCCGCTCCAAGATTTTTAAAATTTTCTTCCTGTGCTTCCTTTCCTTTAAAAACTGTGGCCTTAATATTCGACTGTTTAGCAATGATTTCAATATTACTTACCTCGGTGGAAGTTCCTTGAAGGTAATTCCAACTCTCTCCCCTATTGCTTCTCTCCGTTTGAAATGCTCCCGAGACAAAATTGTTTGAAATTAAGGTTTCCCATGGACTTTCGACGGCGGCATCATAATCAATTCCACCAAAAAGGACGATATCGTTAAAGGTCTTTTTCTCGTAAGCTTGCCCTAATTTTGAGGTGGTGCTCAACTGCTTTAGTTGAAAGTTATCCGAAAGATAATTGCCCTCCGGTGTTACAATGGCGGAAAAAGCAATTTGATGCAACGAACCAGAAGGTGAAAAATAAATAGTTTGATCCTTCTCCAAATAGGGCTCCAAAGGTTTCCACACTAAATCGTAGATTTTATTCTCTTGATCTCTGGTATTAACATGGGAGAGCCCTCTATATAAATCGTTGACAAATCCTTGACTACTACCTTCAACGCTTGTCAGATTGTCTAATTCAGCTTGCTGACATAAAGGGATAAACAATGGAGTTTTATCGTTTTTTCGTAATAAAAGAGCAACATATTGAACGGCTCCAGTCCATTTCTTACCATCGTAATACGGAAAGTTAGAAAACTCTATAGCCACCTCATTTTCCTTTAGTTTGCTTTGAATATTTTTCCAAGTAGTAAGCCCTGTAGGAGCTGCAGGTTTAATTGAATCCGCAATCCGGATTAAGTATTGTTCAATTTTCTCTGAAGTAACCTCCATAGTGTATAGGTCTTCCGATTGCTCTTCCTGGGTTAAGGAATACTGCCAAGCTAATTGCTTCTTGCCTGAAAGCCACGTTTTATAAAGGTCTTTAGCACCGAAATGATCACCATTCAAAATAGTTTCTCTCGTTTCTCTGGAAGAACTTAAAATCAATTCCTTGGAAATAAGCTCGATGTCGTAAACGGGACCAAAATCTACTTCTTCATTTTCTTTAAAATCCCAAAAATCACCTCGAATCAAATTAAAGTTATTGCCAAATGAGTGAATGAATTTTTCCTTTTCTTGTTCTGAAAGTAAATAGAAAGCTTTACTGATAGATTTCTTGAGGTTTTCCAAAATTTCCAAATTGGTAGATAGGGACTTTTCTGAATCCCCTAAGCCCCTGTAGATAAAACTTAAATTGGACAAGTATCTAATCAACAGATTATCTTGATCCCGAGCATATTCCTTTAGGATTGAAATAGCCTCAATTTGCAGGGGAAGAGCTTTCTCATATTCATCTAATTTTATATGAATCAAAGCCAAATTATTTAAATACAATGCGTAATCACTATTGTTTTTCCCGATGGTGCTTAAACTCAAGGATAATACTTCATTTTGCATTTGAAATGCTTTTTTAAAATCTTCCTTTTCAACATAAACCATCGTGAGGTTATTTAATGTTTTAACTCTCAACGAATTGGATTTTTCAAAAATAAGATCAGCGATTTCAAGAGCCTCAATAAATAAAGTTTCGGATTCCTCATAACGACCGATATCCCAAGCTAAAAGTGCCAAATTATTAGAGGCATTCCAATAATAACGGTTATTCTTGCCAATTGATCTTTCAATCTCGTTGACGGCATGTGCAAACAGGATATAGGCTTTATCAAACTGGCCTAATTTCTGGTATGACAAACCAAATCCAAGTAACATTAGATTGTATTCGGGATGTTGGATTCCATAATACTCCTCCGCTACGGGTAGGAGTATTTTGTAACCCTCTATCGCTTTATTCAGTTGCCCTAGTTTAGAATAAATTATGGATAGATTATATAATCTTATTGCGTAATCTATATCATTTTTTCCCACAATATTGCCAATAATGCCTATACCTCGGAGGGCGTAATTTACTGCAATATCAAGTTCTCCCATAGAATGATATAATTCGGCCATGTCGCAAAGAAATTCCCCATAATCCTTTGTGTCTACTACCTTTTCTTTAACGAACACATCCTCGACCTCTTTATAGTATTCCAAAGCCTTGGAGAATTGCTCAAGATTGGTGTGCATGATTCCCAAACCATATATCACTTTCGCATAAGCGACTTTCTCTGATGGATAATTTGTTTTTAAGAATTCCCCTACTTGTAGAAGATATTCAATTCCTTCATTAAATTTTTCGGCTCTTTGACAAGAAAGCATTAGACTTTTAACTGCGTAATTATAATTTTCAAATTGGTCAGGCAAATCCGAACGGGCAAGTAAAATTGCTTCTAAGAATGTTGAATGGGCTAAATCATACTTTAACAAATCAGTATAGACAACTCCAAGATTAATAAGAGGCAATACCAATTCAATGTTTTGAGTATCACTGTTGGCTTTTAGAATCTGAACAAATTCTTTATAAGAATTTTCTGCTTTCTCCAATTGCTGGGTGCCTAAATAAGAATCGGATAACCTATCCAGCAAGATATAATACTGCTCATGGTTTTCTCCGAAGTGATCATAAGCAAGAGGTTTAATTTCATTTAGAATAGTAATAGCCAAATCATATTCTTCCAATTCGAAGTATATCCTTGTCAAAAAACCTGACATCAAAATATAATTTTCATTCTCTTTCCCATAATATTCCGCTGCAATGTTTATAAAAGCCTGGGCATTATTTATGGATTTTTCAAAATCCTGAATATCATAAAAATAAAGGCTAGCTTTCATTAGGGAGTATGTTAGAATATCCAATCGAGCATTATTTTTCTGATCAAGTTCCAAAAGAGCGGCTGTTCCAAATAAATGGGCAGCCTCTCCTATTTCTCCCTGGCCTTCCGCTCTTTCAGCGTCTTGGATCAGGCTATCCACACCTCGAATATCTTGGGCATAAAGGGATGTCCAAAAAACCAAAACAAACAAGAGTGCGCAAGTAAACTTCATCATCATAATAGATTTAAAAAGCAAAGTGCCCTATAGAACTATTTTCTATAGGGCACAAAATTAATCGGTAATACTAATTTTATTAATTGAGCTTGATATTGAAGCTGCCTTGGCATTCACCTTTGCCATTCCAATAGTAGGTCCCACCGGCAGTTTCAGCATACCAGGTTGTGTATCCATCATATACACAAACATTGCCTTCATCATAAGCGGATACTCTTCCACGGTAAACATCATCAACCCATACATCTATGTAATACCCTGTATAATTGTCAAAATTCAAACAGCAGGCGCCCCTTGATTTATCGGGTTTCGGCATTTGAACATTATCATCTGGGCGTTCATGCTTTTGAGCTCCACGAGTGGCCTCAACCTTTTGTCCGAAGACATCCTGTGGCTTTGATTGAGCTTGGACAGTTACGGACATTGAGAATAAAACCAACGTAAGGCCGAATGTCAAAAGAAATTTTTTCATAAGAGTTGAAATTTAATTGTTAATAATTTGGTTACAAGCAATAAAAATAATAATTAATTCCAAATTAACAGATTAAAGTTGTGAAATAAAGCAAAATTTTTATAAAATGTGTCGAGAAAAAATAGTTGCTCAGTTATTTCTACCAAGTTACCTACTCGAGCATCTCATCTTTCGGTACAATCTTATAATAGGTGGTGTAAATTCCAAGGTTTTCTATATTTAATTCTACATTTTTAGGTCCTCTGGTGCTATTAAATGAATTTTGAAATAATAACTCAAGGTGGGAACCGTCTCCTCGTGATTCGCCCCTAGTTGAAACTACTGAAGATAGGTTTATTGGTGTTTCACTAACAATAAGCTTTAACACGTCATTGCCATACGGAGGTCCTATTTGAAAAACGGCAGTTTTGTCAGACTCCCGACCACCTTCCACACTATATTCGGCCGGCGAGCGGCGTGGGTGGGGATAAAGTACGCTTAAATTGTTATCCGGAAAAATGTCAATTAGAGTATAATACATTTTTCTGGTCGAAAGATTCCTTATTTTCAATCGAATGTAAGTGCCTTCTGGAACTATAATATTTCCGTTTCTATCTTTCAGACTCTCTGGATCCAGTTCTTCAAAATTCTCATTTTTCAAGTCGTTGGAATTTGCGCCTTCTCTTATTTTTAAAGGAACAATCAACACCTCGGCTTTCATTTCTGGATTGTCTAGCGAGGTTTCCCTTAAAAATCGAGCTTGGCAATAAGACATTATAGGTATTAATGCCTCTTGGATGTCTTTGTTATTTATTGCCTCTCCTTGATAGTTTAACGGTTTTTTGAAAATCACATCGTCAAGCATTGTAGTCACGATTAATTCCGCTCCCCTCGAATCACCCTTTCCGTTAATTTCCAATAATAAATCGACCCCACTCTCTTCGGTCACTTTTAAAAGCGGATAACTTTTTAAAGCTTGTTTCACCGCTAATACATCTTTAGAATCCGATGCTTTAACTTGAATTTTAATAATCCGTTCTCCAAAACTCCTTTCACGCACAAAGCACCAACTTGACAAAGCTGTTTTTTTATCTAATTTGCCATTCGTTAATTCGATATTTGCATCGCCCCACCGTGCAGAGACTACCTTGCCTACAGCCAATTCTTGAACATTCTCAACATCGCGTGTATCGGGCGGATAAAAAACTACGATTGAACCTTCATTCAACGATTGGAGCTTGCCTGCATTCAGGGTCAAATGGGTATCATCTTCCCATTTGATTGCAGTTAAATACTCAGGCTTGCCTAAAAGTTTTCCACCTAAAATTTCTTGATCTATTACCCCTTCGGATTGTGGCGTCTGCTTTGGAGCGAACGCGCTCATCTTGGTTTTTACATTTTCAAATAGCACTCTATAGCTTGTATTTGGAGTTGCTTCACTGAAAGCTTGACTTAACGCGAAAGACAAAGAACCGTAACCCCTATCGTTCTCGTCTTGATATTCATAATTTAACTCATCTTGGCTGGAGCCAAAAAAACAAACCATTCCAGCTTTCCCTGGATCAGTATCAATAAGACCAAAACCACCATCATTGGTTTCTCCTCTGCTGAAAGACTTAGGAGGCGTCCAGCCATCTGGTACATTAGGTTGGTCTGTCCCTCTTGCTTTGCCTATGCCTCTTGTTGCCGTTCCAGAATGACAAGCATCAATAACGACCATTACATTGCCAGATGATCCCAACTTGATTCGTAATCTGTCGAGTATTTCACCTAGTTCATCATCTCGCAAATGCTTTTCTCCGTTATAATCTTCATACTGTCCTGTGGTACGGTTGAACAATCTATTTTTCATTGGGGCGTCTATAGGCACAAGGGCTTCGTCAAGGCCATCCAGTTCATCCCCATTGTCATCAGCAATTTGCTGACCATGTCCAGAAAAATGGAAATAGGCAACATCGCCTTCCTTCACTCTGCCAATTAAGTCTTTTTCTATTGCTCTCAGAATTCCCTCTTTGTCAAGTCCATCTATATAAACAATGATGTTTTTTTCCGAAAATCCCTGAACAATCAAGGCTTGCTTCATAATTTCGACGTCATTGGCCGAACTGATACTCGACCATCCGGTCTCCTTATTGTATGTCCCTAAAGCGATAATTAATGCATATTTTTCCGAAAATGCAGAAAAAGAAAGCATAAGGCATAAAAAGGAAAGTAAAATTGTTTTCATATTCATAAGTTGTTAGTGAAAATAGATGTTTTTTACATTTTAGTTAGGCTTTTGAAAATACTAATGTATAAAAATTTAAAATACTATCTCATCAGGTATTATGGAATACATCTAAATTATTATTTTAACGTTTTCGAATAAGTCTCTTTTTCGGAATCTGTGGTACAATATTTTCAAACATAAAGTATAGATGGTATAAGGAAAATGTACGACAAAAGTATTATGAAGTCAGATCCAGTGTGTATATTCCCTAAAGGCGTCCAACGCATCACTGGGAGAAGTAAGCGCTATGGAAGACTACTCCTCCAACAAATCAGAAAGCATCTTGATGAACAACCCCATTAATTCATCACAGCCGATGAGTTCGCTGAATATACAGGAGTACATCTTCAGACAGTAAAGGAATTCCTCAGGGATTAACAACACCTACCAAATTCTATGATAGAAAGATTTATAATAATTCGTGTCTTTATCTCAGAATCGATATGAACTAAGTACAACGATCATTAAATTAAATGTACCCTATTCGAACCCCTATCTAAAAAATTTGTTTTTAAACATCTGACCATCAATGCGATATGAGTAAGATGGTCGTTTTGTCATCCCGACTTATAAAGAAGACATCAATCATGGTGTCTTCTTTTTAAAACGAAGTGCGAAAAGCTAATGATGACGAAAAAGAAAGTATTGAGTTGCGATTAACTTTCAACGGAAGAATGGTAAAACCGTTGCACTAAAGTAGATTCGCAGTTAACTTTCGGATAAACTAAAAGTTTCCGAACAAACTAATTGAGGGCCCTTGAAATTGCAAGCCAATTCCTCCTTGCCATCTATCCTTATCGATGTCAACTCCAAAATTCAAATATTTATAGCCTGCACTTATCCCCATATTCCTAAAAACCTGATAATTTATGGTCGGAGAGATATCCCACAAGTTGCCAGAGACATTGTCTATTTTTACTCCAAACCAATCTATTTTAGTGGTCAATGACAGTTTTTGGGTAGGAACATATATAAACCAAATTCCGATGTTTGGTAAAGTCAGGGTGGCATCCACCTCGTGGCGTTCAAATTCAAAATCCCTATCGTTTATATAAGCTTGCCCTTCAATAAATGGGGAAATTAAAATGGTATGTGCCCCAATGCCACCACCTAACTCGTAATGGTTTCCGCGTGCAATTACTCGTCCAATAAAGACGCGGTACAGGGAAAAACCAAAGCCTCCCTATCGGCAAGCACCCTGTATTCGCAGCCGGAAATTCCGACGGCGATTACCAAATGATAGAATGGACAACTACCGCAACTGGCTACCCCGTTTCGGAATGTTTGTTCATCATAAAGACGCTGAACGGGAATTTGCTTACGACAGAGACTCACATATCGGTCAATTGAATAAGAGCCTAGACGATGCCTCCAAAAACAATTGGACAATTGTGGATATGAAAAACGATTGGACTAAAATTTATCCTAGCGACAAATAGGGAACAGAAACCTTGAAGTCAAATTTTAATACACATCTAAGAGCCGACCTTTCTGGGGTCGGTTTTATCTCTTGCAGAAATGGGATACTTGATCTCATTTCAATATCCAACATCAAAATGGAGGCCTAATTCGTTGGAAGTGATATGAAATGGAAAATATAATTATACCAATTCAAATGCCGATGCAAATTTAAGCAAGGCTGAAATTGAATTACATTTCGTTTTTTGAATAATATTTTTGCGATGTGTATGTACTGTATGAACAGAAATATTCAATTCGTCCGCAATTTCTTTAGAGGTGCGTCCTCTAGAAATCATGACAATGATGGATTTTTCACGTTTGGTTAAGGCGGCAAATAATTTGTAATTATTCTTGATAAAGTGATCCTCATCCAATACTTTATTTACTCTAGATATCAAGGAGTCAATGCCATCTACTGGACTAGAAACCATAATCATCTTATTGCTAATGCCTTCATCGGTCTTTATTTGGACTACCTTACACACTGAATAAAACCATTTAAATTTCTTTGTATTAAACAACTTTACACGTTGGAAAAAATTATACTGTTTATCAAAATCACCCTCGAGTAAGTATTTTTCTATTCCCTCAAAGGCAGCAGCTACCTCTTCTTTTACAAAATACTTAGTGTAATATGCATCTCCCATAGCATTTATTTCTTCCGCAGTAGTACCCAGTTGTTCACACCCCCAATTGTTCATATAAATTACGCCCGTTGGCTGAAGGCCTACCATATCATGCAGTATAACAGAAGCGGGTAACACACTCCCAAGATCATCTATAATCAAATCCCCATTTTCCAGTCTTTTTTGCAGAACCTGAAATTGTTGATTCAACCTAGATTTTATGGAATCGAATGCACTATCCATAGACCTAGTTCAATTTGGTTAGGAATAGTAAATTAATTGATTATAAATGAAACAAACAACTCAACTTCCTTCTATTTCAGGAAAAGGAGCTTCTTTATATAATTATTAGCCTTTTTCACTAAATATACCTAAGAGTAGGTATGTTTTTTTTGATAGAATTGTTATTGATTTGTATTAATAGGGCTTAATACAAATACGATGAAAAAAAATCATAAATCTTTGGCAGGTGTTTTTTTGGTTTTATGCTTGTTTATAGCTCCAAACAGCCTAGCGCAAGCACCGATGACCTCCTATCCGGTGAATCAACAAGATCCTCGCATCCGTGTAAGTATTTTTTATCAAAAACAAAATGACGCCCTCCTGGGTGCTTTTACCCAAGATTACAAAATTGTTGTCCAAAATCTAACTAATGATAAACTCCATATCGAAATAGATTATTATGCGAACCTAACTTGCGGCCAAAAGGACCATAAGTTCGGTCCTTTAAGTAATGGTGCAACATTAAAACCAAGAGAATTAATGGATCGATCGTGGCTATCTGATGGCCATAACACCTACCAAAGACTGATATATGATTCTTGTCCTAAAAGCAATTGGCGTGAAATGGGAACCGATAAAAACGGAAATAAATTGTATAGTATAATAAATAGCTTGGGTTATAATATTATAAAAATCACTAACCTATCTGAGGAAGAGCGCAAGAAAGAAGATGAAAAGAAGAAAAAGGAAATTGAAGCCAAAAACAAAAAATTAGAAGAAGAAAAGAAGAAAAAAGAAAATGAAGATGAAGAACGGAAGAAGAAAAATGCTTTAGAAGATCAATCTACCACAAACAATACCGAACAAAATAGCAATGATGATTTCTGGTCAGACGGCACCAATAAATCGCAGCAAAGTTCAAATTCCTCAAAAAATCAATCTTCACAAGAAGATGACAAGCTTGTAAGTGCCTCTGATTTTAAAAATAACCTTCGAAACGTAAAAGAAGGCGACTATTTTGAAGATGGTGCAGGGGTTATTACCAAAGAACTTCCGGTGGCGCCGAAAGAATAGATAAACGTACTTATGAGCAGAACGTACTCAACAAAACAATGGACAATATTAGACAGCAACAGGCGGAGAGCAGACAGCGAGATGAACAATTTAAACAGGATTGGGACAATTTCAGCACTAGTTTTTACGCAAAAGCAAACGCGGAAGAAGGCTTGCGGGATGCTTCAAGGCTAGATGGTAATTATGAAACTATTGAAGAGCTAAATGCGGCTTTTTCTCAAAAACTAAGGGATATAAGAGTGATGGGATCTGAACTTCAGCAAGCTTCCACTCAAGCAATACAGGCCTACTCCACAACATTAAGCAACGCCAATCCCTCTGGCTACGACTATTCAGGGACAGTATCCATGCTGGGTGCCCTTGGGTCGGCAATAGCTGCCAATAGTGAGGCTAAAAAGGCGCGGGAAGAACTGCAAAGAGAGCGTGATAGGCAGGAGGCAGAAATCAAAGCCCGGCAATTACAAGCTTTGCTTGCCATACGTTCCGAAATAGGGAAAGCTTTTGAAGAAGGTGGCATGCCACTAAGTTCGCATAAAGTGGACGCCCCTGTACTCTATCTTTTCGCTTATCAAAACAACAAAACAGATTGGAATAAAAACCAAGAGATACCCATGGCTATTAGCAATGTAATCCCTGTATATCGTTATAGCGACGGCAGTTATCCATATACCTCAAATGTGAAACGCACTTTTGAGAATGCCGGAATAACCAATCCAGCACTTGTGGGTTATTTCACCAATAAAAAAGAGGCCGAAAAATATCGAAATTCTCTTATAGACGTAGCGCCGAATGCCAAGTTCATTTTAAAGGATATTCAGGTAAAAGTTAAAGAGCAAAGTACAAATACCAATGTTACATCATCAAATGTAGATTTTTGGGGAAACGCTGCCAACAAAGACAAACCTAAAAAAGAAACAAAAGAAACAGAAACCGATTTCTGGGGACAACCGACCAATAAAACAACAAAACCTGAAAAAGAAGACGAAAAGAAAAAGGATGATTTTTGGGGTAATTAAATATGCTTATCCGGGAAGTATCTTAAAATAGACTTAGGACGGGAAGACGTAGGACGTAAGACAAAAGAGCATTAATGGTTATTGTTTATGTACAAACTAAAATAGTCAAACGTCTTATGCCCTTTCATACTATGTCATATTTGAACAGTAAGTGGCTTTATGGGCAATCATTTTTAATAATAGATCTGTCACTTTAAATTAAATGATAATATGAAGAAAACAATACTCATCACTGCATTCCTTTTCTCTTTTGTATTTGCCTACGCGCAGAATAAAGAAGTAGATGCCATTGCTGCTTTTCAAATAGCGGAAGAAAGTTTTGAAAATCAAAACTATACAGATGCATTGAGATATGTGTCGGATGCGCAAAGCATTTTGGGCAAAGCCAATGGAAAAATGTTGTATTTAAAAATACAGATTCTGGAAGAGTTAAGCAAAACGAACCCTGATTATTTATTTGAACAGCGAAGTGCAATTACTGAATTTGAAAATATTGCAGATAAGGAACAATTTTCTCAGGAAAAGCGTATTGCCATTGCTAAAAAGAAGATTTTTTTAAAAGACGAAATAGAAGCTTTTCAGGAAAATGAGAAAAAACAAATGCTCGCAGATTTACAGAACCAACCTGTGATAGAAAAATTTTTTACAATGTTTCCTAAATTGAATATTCCATTAGATGAATTTTTAGAACATCCTTCTGCTACCCAATTTAAAGTAATGACTCCTTTGTATATAAAAAATGAATTGTCAAGGGGAGGTGCCTACCAAATACCTGAAGGGCTTTCATTTGTGGACAATAAAGAATCTGAAAAAAATATTTTGAGTATTGTTACAGATGAAAATGGAATTGTTAGAAAATACGTGCTTCAAGTTGAATTAGAGGATAACAACCTCAGAATAAATACCATGTTGAATATTTCCGACCAAAATGGACCAATAACCACCCTGAAAAAACAAAAAAGAAATCACTCTGACAACTATTTTGAAGGCTACGAAATAAAGACTAAAGACTTACAATCCTATCTTTTTATAGATAGTTCAGTACGCAAAACGAATGAATTGTATAAAAGAAACCGGAAAAAGAAAAATTTGAATTATGCTTGGATTTATGTTCTATCAAAGTGAAAAAAATAAAATAACAATAATATGAAAAACCTATTGACCAAAATATCATTTATCCTGCTGTTTATTAATGTAACAGCACAAAATGCTACAGAAGCAAAGATGGCTTTTCAGATGGCGGAAGAAAAATTCGACGGCAAACAATATGAAGAAGCTTTAGAATTTTTAGTGAATGCGGAAACCGCTTATGGTAGTATCAATCCGCCAATGGCATTTTTAAAAGTGATGATTTTAAATCAGATTTCCTATGCTACCGAAAAAACGGATAAGGCTGGAGAGGGATTGAATAATTTAGAAAAAGCTCTTTCAGATTTTGATAATACCAAAGGTAAAGAAGCACTTGGGGATGATAAACTGATGGATATCTATAGAATTAAGACAACATTTTCTAATCGAGAAAAAGAATACATAAGCTTTAAAGAGAAAGAAGAATTTAAAAATCAGGTAATAGCAAATTTTCTTGAAAATTTTCCCAAACTTGGAATTCATTTAAATGAATTTTTAAAGCATCCATATATTGTTAACTCTGAAAAATCTAGACGGAATATTTTAAGGGAGAATAGAAAAATTCTTGATTATTTTGATGATGATAAAGACTCAGAAATAGTTTTCACATCTGCTTTTTGTAGAAAAGATGGTATAGTGTATTTATATCGTATGGTATTTGAAATGAAACAAACAGATAAATGCCAAGCTGTTGAAGAATTTTTTGGAGAATCTTGCGAACGTCTATTTGGTGAAGAGGGAAGCAAAAAATTTAAAAATAATTATTATGGGGTTATAGAAAATAATAATCGAAGGATAGTAGTCAATCCGGAAGTTTATACTTCCGAATATAAGGTAAGACGTAAAGGAAAAAAATCCTATATAAATTATATGTTTATTGACGTAGAATTCGCAGGAGGAGTAGAAGAGCTACCTTTTGAAGATGCAAATTAATTTATAAACTATGAAAAAAACAATTCTTATCATCGCATTCGTTTTCTCCTTTATGTTTTCCTTGGCCCAAAACGACATGAAAGCCCGCATTGAGTTTGAAGAAGCCGAGAAAGCTTATGAAGCAGAAGATTACGAAACTGCCTTAAAACACCTCAATGAAACAGAAAAACTGATTGGTAAATGGACACCTGTTTCCTCCTATCTTAAAATAGAAACCCTTTTTGCGCTTACCGATACAGGAAACTATGCAGACCCAAATATAATGTCGCTGTTCGAGGAAATTACCAAGTACATGTCTTACATGAACAAGATGAAAAGTGAGGACATTCCACAGGAAAAATACCAAGTTGTTTATGGTATCGAAAAAACGCTAAAAAGTTTAAAACTGGAAGAACGCCAAAGCCCTGAGTTTCTAGAAGCTAAAAAGGAGCATGATGACAAAAACTATGATAGTGCCATACATTTATGGGAAAGATTAGTGCAAACAGAGAATAGCTGGGCAATGCGTAACCTAGGTTTAATATACGAAACAAAGAACCAAAACGACAAAGCGAAAGAATGGTATTTAAAAGCAGTAGTCAAGGGTAATGCACAAGCCGCCCTTGATTTAGCGCAATTGGATATTGAGGGTGGAAAAGATGAGGCCAGACAATGGTATGAGAAGGCAGCCAATTTAGGACATCCCAAGGGGATTTACGGACAAGGACAGTATGCTGAAACTATAGAAAAAGATTATAAAAAAGCCGAACAATATTATTTAAAAACGGCAAAGAAAGGCGGTGCTGATGGATTTTATGGTGTTGGGGAGTTATATCTTTCTGGAAACAATGTGATTACCCAAAGCATCCAGGCCGCCATGGAATGGTATCTAAAAGCAGCGGTGAAAAAAAATATCGATGCAATGGCAAGCATCGGATGGATTTACCAAAATGGGAAAGGAAATTTTAAAAAAGATTATAACACCGCGGCCCATTGGTATCAGAAGGCAATTGATAGCAATAGTAAATTAGGAAACCTTTATTTGGGACGACTTTATAGTTTACCTGACAACAATCAACCTCAAAAAGCATTAGAAAATTACGAAATAGCTGCAAAATCAGGTTATTTTGATGGAATGCTAGAAACTGCAAATTTTCACTATGTTGGTAGAGGTGGGATTACAAAAGACTACGCAAAAGCCGCAAAATATTATGAGGAGTATTATGAATATAAAAAGAAAAACGAAAGCTATCTAGATAACCTCATCGATATCTATAACCGCGGGGGACACGGCATGGAAAAAGACAAAGAAAAAGCAAAGCATTGGAAAAATATTAGAAGAGGTTAACCAAACCTAAAACTATACTTATGAAAAATTTAAAGAGCATTATTTTAAGAGGCGTCTTTACTCTTTCCTTGATTCTTTGCGTGTCCTCAGTAAAAGCACAGGAAGCTGTAATCTTACCGGGAATTGAAAAGATTACAGAGATAGACCAGATTTCGAGATACGGAACCAAGGAACTTCCCGCAGATATTATGGAACATATTGTGGGCTATTATCGCAATATTGATAATGATAATGGCTTGCCATTCGTGCAAATCAATAATGATAATACGGGAATTTTTCAGATACACAATTACGAAGAGCATCCCATCACGGATTTTTGGATTTTGACCGATGAAAAAGGAAAACTTCTGATAGAAAGAGGAATTGACAATCCCAATTATAGGATTTATCTTATCGCAAAGTATGATTACAGCGGTTTAAAGAAAAAAGACGTTGAGTTTGGACGAATCCCAGTGACAATAAACCTGGATAATAAAAGAGTATACATTTTTGGCGAAAGGGTAAAGGACTTATAAATTCTTGATGGGTTTGATTTTTATAAAAGTAATTAATTCATTTTACTAATCTAAAGGCTAAAACGAATCTCTCCATCGTGTCTGGTTTGTCCAATGCCTAACATACTATTGCTTTAAGGTCGTTACTTCTATTATTTAACTAAACCGATAAGTGGAAAAATTTAGATGTATAAGCAAAGGTAGTACGACAATCAACATTAAAAAAACTAGCCTTCTAAGTAATAAAACCTATAAAACACATTATCATGAAAAAAACAACATTTTTATTCGCAATCGGACTATTATTCATAGTTCTTACAAGTTTTAATTCATCAAATAATACGGATTGGGGTCCGTGGCAAACAAGTAGCTGTTATAAAGGATTGGATTTTTGTGTAAAGAAAAATGAATATAATCAGTACGCGAAAAAACACAATTGGTCAATAAAGTTTAGAAACAGGTATAATGAGAAAGTTTCATTTGGCTTTGTATTAAAAGAAAGCAATGTGAATTCTGCAAAAGGAACACACAGAGTAACCGTACAGGCAAATTCCGAAGGCAGCGGTACTTATTTTCTGGTAGCAGACGCAAACTCTGTAAGAGCTTTTATTGATCAGTTGCGTTTCGGCGATGATTGGGGCACTAATCATGCCCCGTGCGACAACTAAGCCTATAAATCTAATTGAATGACTAACAGAAATACGAATCCATTTTTTTTTAAGAACCATCTGGTTTAAAACTGTCGCATAATGACAAGTTCAATAAATCAGCAATTCAAACTTGACAAATAAAAGTTTTAAAAACCGACAAACTTCATCGCTAGAAATATTTCAGTGTTTAAAAATGTTAACTACTTAAAAACTAAAAGCGAAACACACTTAAAATGAAAAAATTCATTTTACTTTTTTTGTTGTTAGCTGTTTATCATACAATCAAGGCTCAAAACTTCTCGTTTAAAAAACAAGAAACTCTAGATCGTATAGAAAGAGTCTTTAAATCCTCTTATTCCTATGAGGGCATCAAAATATTAAGCCTTATCCTAGAAGGAGAAATTTTAAACATTTCGCTTGACAATGGTAATTTGGTAAAAAAAGATTTGTCAAAGCCAGAGTCAATTGTCATTAACAAAATGAGCCCAGGCTTTATCATCCATTATTCCTCTAATATTTTCGATTCCATTCTTTGGGCGATTCAGACTGAAGAAGACGCACAACAATTAAAAAAAGAGCTGCAACATTTGATTGAAATATTGAAAATAGAAAACACTGAAATTTCAAAAGATTGAAATTCTTAAATCCACCTTTATTGGAACAAACTTTTAAAAAGGAATAATATGCTACAATCAGCATACTCTTTAAGGAATGAAGATTTCATCGATACTATAGATGTGGTTTGTCCCAAATGCCACTCCAAAGCTATCGTTCGTGGCGGAAAACCTTATCAACCTATTAGAGACTACGAATTAGACGTTCAGTTTTCTTGCGCAAATTGTGGCTTTTCATTAAAGTTTGAAAAAACGCAGACTATTTCACAGCTTAAAAATAGCAAAGGGCAACCTATAAAATCCAATGTCATTTTTTTAAATTCTTCTATTGATCCTTTTTTTGGTTTCGATGTTTGGTATCAAAGTGATACTAGATTTGGAATTCTATGGGCTTACAATTTAGATCATCTCAAAGTTATCGAAAGTTATATAGCTGAAAAGTTACGAAGCAGAAATGGAATTCCAATTAGAAATAATAGCATGGGTAGTAGGTTTCCGCAGTGGGTTAAAGAGGCAAAAAATAGAGATTACCTGTTGAAAAACATTACTAAGTTAAAACTTAAATAGCTTAAGGAAAATACGCTGGCGCAGCCGTCTCGTCCATGTCCTCCGCAATATTTGTTGGTTGTTGTTTGGGATTACCAGGAATACACGAATTATTCTTTTATCGTTTATGTCTGAATCCATCCCAAAAGACATTCGTGTATTCGTGATAAAAATCCCTCCCACTTTTCCCTCTATCTCTCTTACAATAAACAACCAGCTGACTCCTACTCCGCATACAATTATAAAAAATAAAAAATCAATTCATGTATTCGTGGTAGAGAAATCCAGCCCATATTTACCTTATCCCCGGCTGGCGCGGGCGTCCCGCCCGTGTCCCCCACAACCATGAGCAGCCAATAATAAACGACAGGAATGGCACGCTCCTCTCCTAAAAATGGCATTTCGATAAACTCAGTGCACAGAGTAGTATCCTATTCGCTTTATGTCCTAGGTCCTTCCGTCCTTATTCTTTCTCAAAATTTGTATATTTGATTAAAATTACATCTGTTATGGATCTTCAAACCCGAAAATTAAACCTAATTGCCTATCTCGCCCAGATTCAGGACGAAAGTATTCTAGCCAAAATTGAAAATTATCTCCTAAAAGCAAAGTCAAAGGATAGCGAGACAGCAATAAAACCTTTCACTCTTGAAGAGTATAGGAGTCGAATTGAAAAATCGGAGCAAGATTTTAAAGAGGGAAACTTTAAGAGTCAGGATGTGTTAGAAAAATTATCGTCCAAGTGGTAAAGTGGGGCTATGCAATTAATCTGGTCAGACTTCGCAATTGAGAATTTAAAGCAAATTTTCGATTACTACAAAGCTAGAGCCGGTGAAAAAGTTGCTCATAAAATTCGGCGACAAATTCTCGAGGCGACAAAACAACTTCACAGTAATCCTGAATCCGGCCAAATCGAGTTTAATTTGGAGAGCCTCAAACAAAACTATCGTTATATTCTGAGTGGAAGTTATAAAGTTATCTATCGAATTAACAAGGATGTTATATTCATAAATGATGTTTTTGATGTGAGACAAAACCCTACTAAAATGATGGATGAAGATAGATATAATATAAAATAACCCTAGCGTACAGCCTGACGCGGAATTCCCGCCCGTGTCCCCCATAAAGAGATTCCAAAATAAAATTGCCATATCCACAAAATATCATATCTTGTAAGCTTTCTAACCCATTAGAACACAGCGATATGGCCAAGATTAAATCCATCATCCAAATAGTGGGCACCATTAAGGGAATAACCTATTATTACCTCAATGGTCAATATGTGGCACGCAGGGCCAACCCACCAACCAAAGACCAGATTTATAACGATCCACGCTTTGCCTCCGTCAGGGCAAATACAAAGGAATTTGGCGGGGCTTCCCTATTGTCGAAAGCAATCCGCAAAGGTCTAGGGGAAAATGAAAAACTGTTTAAGGACACCCGTTTCTCCAGCCGGCTCACCGGAGCCTGCCGTGTCATTATTCAAAAAGGAAGCGGAAAACCTGGCGAGAGGGAGGCCCACCTCGTCAATATGCCGGACGCCCTAAAAGGTTTCCAGCTTCAAAAATTTCAAATCTTCAATCGAATTTTCCCCGTAACCCCAGTAATCACAACAACTGCCAATAATCAACTCATAACCATTTCAATTCCTAAAGTAAACCTAATCAGATCAAAAAGAATTCCAGCCAAGGCTACCCATTTCCGGCTCATTGCAGCAATTAGCACGGTATCTTCTCACAAATGGCATAGGAGAAGCAAAAAATACCAACCTAAATGGCGCAAGGCCAATGCGCTTGGAGCAATGTGCATTACAGAGCCATTAATGTGCAATTGCGAGCATCAAAATATAAATTTGGTAGTAGAGAATCCAATAAAACAAAGACCCTTCCAGTTCTCTAAAATAATTCCATTCTTCAGAGCCCCTTCCAATCCCATGGCCATTACGATCTGGCTGGGAATAACCTTTGGAAACATGGAAGGAGACACCTATAAACTCCAAAGAAAACCCAAGGCCATGGAATGTATCGCTGTTATCTAAAATCTCGTCTAATCCAAATTGATCTCCCTACCTCCAAGAATCCACTCCAACAAAATCCTTATTTATCCTAAATCATGTCCATCCCAAAGCCTAGGTTCACCCGTATATAAGCCTAGGATAAGGCTACTATAAGGCTACTATACCCCATATATAAGCCAATTTTCATATATTCCCCATTCCGAAAGGTCATTTTGTTCATTCCCCATACTGTTATGATTAAACCATTAACATATCTCAAACCTAGTCTATACCATTAATTTCGAATAGATTATATTTATATAATCTTCCACATCCCACCAATTTATTAAAATATTTTCGTAAATTATTCTCCCAATTCCTCCTCCTGACAATTTCTCTTTAACCTTCTAAATCTTAACGCCATGATAGCATTGATCCATGACCCTCAGATCCAGCAGATTATCAACCCGCCCAATGCTTCTCCATATTGGGAAAGTGATCTTAAAAGATTTGAGAACGGCGACGTGTCGCTGGATAGACACACGGCTGGTGAAAACACCATTCGGGCCTTTCAGCGTTTGCTTATCTTTCTAGGGTATTCCACCTCCTCCTCCGGCGCCTTTGCCATCGATGGCGATTTTGGTCGCGGCACCAACAGAGCTTTGGCTCAGTTTGAATATGAACACCAACTTTCCAAACCAAATTTTTCCGCAAAATCATTGACCTATGAATGTAACTGGCGTAGTGCACGGGCCAATATAGCAGCTATTCCTGATGTGCTTTTAACCTTGCCAACCCTCGTGAAAATGTTGGAAGCCGCCAAAGACGCCATTGCTAAAAAAGAAATAAATTGCGGCGATTTTAACGAAGCTATCTTTCAGCTAAATGCCCTCTACAACAGAAATTCACTGGATTGTAGAAAAATAAACGAGCGCTACGGCGCCTCTGCAGAAAAAGCGTCGCAAAATATGAAAGATTTAAAAGGCTATATTGTACAACTAGAATGGATTTTAGCGATTATTCGGCAGGAATCTGCTGGGGTAGTTCGCCCCAGATTTGAGCAACACAAATTATCAAAATTCGCAAAAGAAGAACCCCAAACAGACTTCGCTGAATTGCGCTACCGTTCTATGAGCTTTGGTCTTGGGCAGATTATGGGCTTTAACTATAACAGCATTGGCGCCCAGTCCGCTAAGGAACTTTACACCGCCCCATTGGAAAAACAGATTACATCTATCGCCCGCTTCTTAACTATAAGATCCAGTGTGCGGAACGTAGTGAGCAAAACAAACCCAACGGCAGAAGACTTTAAAGTGGTGGCCAGCTATTACAACGGTTCCGGCTATGCAGGCCACTATTACGATGAAAGTTTAGGGCGATGGTTTAAAGAATTTAGAATCTTGCGTGGCTGATTTAATGTGAAAAATAAGGGAAGCTTGCGCGGGCGTCCCGCCCGTGTCCACTC
>JBARWQ010000094.1:0-2404 GCA_049646885.1 Aequorivita sp.
TGTTGAACTAAACCTAAAGGTAGCTTCACGCGACGTTTCCATCACGATTCACTACCTTTAGGATCAAGGTTTAATGTAATACTCAATATTATGAAAAAAAAATGACACCCTCATTGAAAGGGCTATTATTTCGGTTCCTGGGTTTGCAGCACTCTACCACAAGCTCAAGCGTTCGGTAGAACTCTCCGGCAAGAGCCAGAGCACCCTTACCAACTATGCCCGCTGTCTGGCGCACATCGGATTCCATTTCAACTGTAGTCCACTTGATCTGGATCAGGAGCAGATCCTGGATTATCTGCACGTTTTAAAGTCACAGCACAAAACCCCTTCGGACAGTTTTTTCAAGCACACCGTTTATGGACTTCGCTATGCCTACCGCATCTTTGGGATGAAAGAAATGCGGGTCATACTTCCTTCCATTGAACGCCCCAAGAAACTCCCCGTGGTATTGAACCAAAGGGAGATAAAACAACTGCTGAAGACCCCAAAATTGCTTAAGCATCGATTGGTTCTTGCCATGCTCTATGGTTGTGGGCTCCGCAATTTTGAGCTTCGCAACCTTCAGCGTAAGGACTTGGATTTCGACAGGAAGATGCTGCACGTGCGCCAAGGCAAGGGTCGCAAGGATCGCTACGTTCCCTTGTCCGAGATGCAGATCCGTGGCCTAAAGACGTACTTCTTGGCAGAAAACCCGGTCACTTGGTGCTTTACTGGCAATGACAGGACAGGTAATCCAGTTAAAATTTCCTCACAAGGGGTACAATGGATCGTCCGAGAGGCTCGCAAGCGCAGCGGAATCCCAAAGGAAATTACCGCCCATATTCTGCGCCATAGCTATGCTACCCATCTTTTGGAGATGGGCCTGGACATCATGAGCATAAAAGACCTCTTGGGGCACGCAGATATCCAAACGACCCTTATCTACCTCCATGTGGCACAATCGGGTAGGCAAAAGCCGTTCAGTCCGTTGGATAGGCTTTATGGCCGATAGAGATGTCCTATCCCGATTATGAAGTAGCGCACGTACTGGAGCGCAACAGGGAGCACCTTGCCCATTATTGTGCCAACAGTTGGCAGGTTCGCACCCTTCACGCCTTGCGCAAGTGCCGCACTGCCGCCCTGGGCGGCCATATAGATCGTTGCGACAATGCGAGGTGCCATAAGCTTCATCTTAGCTACAACAGTTGCCGCAACCGCCATTGTCCCAAGTGCCAGGGACACAAGAAGGAAGAATGGATCCGGGCAAGGGAGGCAGATTTACTAAAGGTCTCTTACTTCCACGTGGTCTTTACCCTGCCCAGTGGGCTGAACCGGTTATGTCTATACGAGCCAAAATTGGTGTACAACCTTTTGTTCAAAACAGCCTGGAGTATCATTGGAGATTTTGGTGCCAACCCCAAGTTCCTGGGCGCCAAGATGGGAATGATCGCCATCCTGCACACCTGGGGGCAGAACCTCTCGTTGCACCCACACCTGCACTGCATTGTTCCAGGGGGCGGTATTGCTAAATCTGGCAAATGGAAACCCACCAAAGGCAAGGGAAAGTACTTGTTTCCTGTAAGGGCGATGAGCAAGGTGTTCAGGGCCCGTTTTGTAGCTGGCCTACGCAAGGAGTTGGGGAAATCGAAGTCCCGTTCTTTTTACGAAAGTCTGTTCAAAAACCAGTGGGTCGTCTATTGCAAACGTCCATTCTTTGGACCCTCGCAGGTAATAGAATATCTAGGGCGCTATACCCATAAGATCGCGATAAGCAACCATCGGATAAAAAGTCTTGAAAGTGGAAACGTTCGATTTATGGTAAAGGACTATCGACACGGAGGTAAAAGAACGATACTCGAACTGCCCGATGCTGAATTTATAAGGCGTTTTTCGCTGCATATCCTGTCTAAAGGCTTTACCCGTATCAGGCACTACGGCATCTTGAGCAGCTATTATAAAAGAACGATCATCCCAGGATTACAGGAAGAGCTCGGTAAACCAGAATTTAAAGCAACGGAGCCTTTAATGCACCGCAGGTGCCCGGTCTGCAAGCAAGGAAACTTCGTTACCATCGCGACCTTCCCTGCCCGTGGGCCACCGCAACACTGGCAAGAACAAATCAAAAAACAGTTAAACAGACCTAATGAAAAAACGTGAATCCCGACGTAATGGGACTTCTATGGCCAAAACGTAAGAAAACGACCAGATAAAACTAAAAAATAGAGAAGAGAAACTACAACATGTAAAGTGCGCTTTGATTCCTTGGCAAAAACAGAAGCCAACGACCCCGAATCACGAAAGACCAACTACTGAAAATCCATTCCAAATTAGACCAATCCCCATAGAGGCAAACCGAAAAGCTCCGGTTCAGTCAACACTGCATTCATGTTGGGTCGTACCGACCACACGAATGCTTAGTTATTGT